>NZ_JBVJJE010000017.1:0-152458 GCF_055585925.1 Streptomyces sp. NPDC052064 | reverse complement strand
TACTGCAGGGGGGACCCTGTGGGAGAGTAGGACGCCGCCGAACAATTCTTGGGAAAACCCCCGCATCTTCGGATGCGGGGGTTTTCTGCGTTTAGTACTCCAGCCGTAGATCGTGATCTTCATGTCTGATTCGCGGCTTGTCGTCGGTAATGGCTGGCTTGGGCTCGGGCCTGGTGGCGACGTCGCCAGGCGGACCAGGCGAGCCGGTGGGCTACCTCGTGTACGGGCCGGACGGCCAAGGCGATGAACAGTCGCTGGATCTCGTTGCAGGTGAGCGGGATGAGCCCGTCAGGTGCGGGGTGTCGGGCGTGTTCGTCGGCGCGGACAACGGCGAGGAAGGCGTGAGCGAGCATGGCCAAGGTGACCCAGCGGGACCAGGATGTGTAGCGGCGGACCTGGTGCTCGTCCAGTCCGGCCAGGCCCTTGCCGGACTGGAAGGTCTCCTCCACCCGCCACCTTGATCCAGCGACGCGGACCAGGGCGGTCAGGGGCACCGGGGCGGGTGAGAAGCAGCGGTAGTAGGCGAGTTCACCGGTGGTGCGGTTGCGGCGGATCAGCAGCTGGCGGCTGCCGGGGCGGGGCTCGGCCAGGTCGATGCCGGCCCAGTCGTAGAAGCGGTGCCCCTTGGCACCGGCCCCGGCCGACAGCTTCTGCCAGGCCCGCTTGGGCACCTTCGCGGCCAGGGTATCCGCGCGGAACTTCCCCGCGCCGATGGTGAGTTCATGTGAGCAGGCGACGGCGAGCACGTAGCCGACCTGGCGCTCTTCCAGCGCGGAGCGCAGCTTCGGGTTGCCGCCGTAGACCTCGTCTGCCGCGACCCAGTCGGCGCGGTGCCCGGCATCGAGGAACCGGCCGATCATGCGGGCGGCCAGCTCCGGCTTGGTCGCGAAGACGGTGTCCTCGTCCAGGTCCGCGGCTCGGCAGCGATCTGGGTCGCGCGTCCAGGAGCGCGGGATGTACAGCTCCCGGTCCACCGCCGCGTGCCCGCGCAGTCCCGCGTAACGAGGTAGACAGCGACTTGCGCGTTTTCGATCCTCCCGGCGGTGCCGGTGTACTGGCGCTGGACACCGACGGTGTGCGTGCCCTTCTTCACGTCCCCGGTCTCGTCGACCACCAGCACCGCACCCTCGTCGTGCAGATGCTCCAGGACGTACTCGCGCACGTCATCGCGCACGGCGCCGGCATCCCATCGGGCCCGGCCGAGCAGGTGCTGCATGCCGTCCGCGGTGGCCTCTCCGGCCCACTCGGCGATGGTCCAGCAGTTTTTGCGTGGCAGGTCCGACAGCAGCCCCAGCACCAGATCCCGTACCCGACGCCGGGGTTCGACCCGGGCGAACCGGTCGGCCATCCGGCTCATCAGGACCTCGAACGCTTCCTGCCAGCGGGCAGGGTCTACGCTGTGACCTGCGGCCACCGCAAGATCGTTAGTCTTCACACACCGATGATCAGCGGTGGCCGCAGCCTTCCCGCAGCCGACCCACGAGCAAGATCAAGGTCTATGGCTGGAGGTCGCGCTGGTACCAGGTGCCTGACTTGCCGCCGAGATCGGCCGCGGCGGCAGGGCCAACCGGGACGAACCCGGCCTTGGTCAAGACTCTCTGGGACGCGGTGTTGTCGTGGGAGGTGGCCGCCCGCAGTGTGCGCAGCCCGTGCCGCGCGGTCGCAATCCGGCACAGCTCCCGGACGGTCGCGGTCGCCACGCCGTGGCCGGCGACCCGCTCCGCGACCCGGTAGCCGAGTCTGGCAGTGCCGTCCTCCAAGTCGTACAGGTTGAACCTGCCGAGTACCGAGCCGTCCTCGGCGACGAGCACGTAGAAGGCGCAGCTGCCGGCCTCCTGCTCGGCCAGCGAGGCGTTGTGCCGGTCGGCGAACTGGTCGAAGAAGTCGTCACCGCGGTCGGAGATCGAGGCAGCGAAGTAGCTGCGGTTCGCCAGCTCGAAGGCCAGGACCGCCGGGGCGTGGCCGGCATGCAGCCGCTTCAGCTCGGGCATTGCCCGACTCTACCCAGACCGTGCGCTGAGGCCACCTGAGTTTCCGCCAGCGGCAGACAGCCCCAAGACCAGGGCACATAACGATCTACGGCTGGAGTATTAGGGGCCCTCTTTCGAGGGCCCCTCACCGTCACAGGCGTCCAGCCGCCTTCAATGTCAAGTACGCGTCCGTCAGTGCCGGCGCCAGGTCGTCCGGTGTCGCGTCCACGACCGTCACGCCATGACGGCGGAGTTGTTCTGCCGTGCGGTGACGTTCGGACTGGGCCTGGGCGGCTGCGGCTGCCTCGTAGACGGCGTCGACGTTTCCGCGTGCCTTGGCCATTTCGGTGATGTGAGGGTCCGCTACTGATGCCAGCAGGACCGTGTGGCGCTGGGTGAGCTGGGAGAGCACCGGGAGGAGGCCTTCTTCGATGGGGGCTGCGTCCAGGGTGGTGAGGAGCACGATCAGAGACCGGCGAGGGGACGTGCGCAGGGCCGTGGCCGTGAGGCCCCGGGCGTTCGTTTCGACGAGCTCGGGTTCGAGCGTGGCCATCGCGTTGACCAGGGACGGAAGGACATCGCCCGCCGTGCGGCCCTGGACGAGGGCGCGGACCTTGCGGTCGTAGGCGAGGAGGTCGACGCGGTCGCCGGCGCGGGAGGCGAGGGCTGCGAGGAGGAGAGCCGCGTCCATGGAGGCGTCGAGGCGGGGTGCGTCGCCCACGCGGCCTGCCGAGGTGCGGCCGGTGTCGAGGACCAGGAGGATGTGGCGGTCGCGTTCCGGGCGCCAGGTGCGTACGGCGACCGCGGACTGGCGGGCTGTGGCGCGCCAGTCGATGGAGCGGGTGTCGTCGCCGGGGACGTACTCGCGCAGGCTGTCGAATTCGGTGCCCTCGCCGCGGGTGAGCACGCTGGTGCGGCCGTCCAGTTCGCGCAGGCGGGCCAGCTTGGAGGGCAGGTGCTTGCGGCTGGTGAACGGGGGCAGGACGCGTACCGTCCAGGGGGCTTTGTGGGTGCCCTGGCGGGAGAAGAGGCCGAGGGGGCCGTACGAGCGGATGGTGACGCGGTCGGCCTGGCGGTCGCCCCGGCGGGTGGGGCGCAGGTGGGTCGTCACGCGTCGGCGTTCGCCTGCGGGGACCGTGAGGCGGTGGCGGGAGGCCGTCGTCTCCGTGCCCGGCTGCCAGGTGCTCGGGGGCCAGGCATCGCGGAGGCGGGCGCGGAGGGGGCGGCGGGACGTGTTGGTGATGGTGAGGGTGACGTCCGCCGTGTCGCCGAGGCGTACGGAGGTGTCGCCGGCGCGGGTCAGGCCTAGGCGGCGTACGGGGGCAGCCAGGGCGAAGTCGCAGGCGCAGGCCACGGCCAGGGGGGCGTTGACCGCCAGGATGCCCGTCCAGCTGGGCTCCCAGATGCCGACGGGGAGGGAGCCCAGGGCCGCGAGGAGGGCGGCGCGTCCGGTGAGTGCCATCAGCGGGGGACGGGGACGTGGGCGAGGATCGCGTTGATGACGGAGTCGGCCGTCACGCCTTCCATCTCGGCCTCCGGGCGGAGTTGTACGCGGTGGCGGAGGGTGGGGAGGGCGAGTGCCTTCACGTCGTCGGGGATGACGTAGTCGCGGCCTGTCAGCCAGGCCCAGGCACGGGCGGTGGCCAGGAGGGCCGTGGCGCCTCGGGGGGAGACGCCGAGGGTGAGGGACGGCGACTCGCGGGTGGCGCGGCAGATGTCGACGACGTAGGCGGTGATCTCCGGGGAGATCGTCGTCTTGGCGACCGCGGCGCGGGCTGCCTCCAGGTCGGCGGGGCCCGCTACGGGGCGTACGCCGGCGGCGTGCAGGTCGCGTGGGTTGAAGCCCTCGGCGTGGCGGGTGAGGACGTCGATCTCGTCCTGGCGGGAGGGGAGGGGGATGGTGAGTTTGAGGAGGAAGCGGTCCAGCTGTGCTTCGGGGAGGGGGTAGGTGCCCTCGTACTCCACCGGGTTCTGCGTTGCCGCGACCAGGAACGGGTCGGGGAGGGCTCGGGGGGTGCCGTCGACGGTGACCTGGCGTTCTTCCATGGCTTCCAGGAGGGACGACTGGGTCTTGGGGGGCGTGCGGTTGATCTCGTCGGCGAGGAGGAGGTTGGTGAAGACCGGGCCGGGCTGGAAGGAGAACTCGGCGGTGCGGGTGTCGTAGACCAGGGAGCCGGTCACGTCGCTGGGCATCAGGTCGGGAGTGAACTGGACGCGTTTGGTGTCGAGTTCGAGGGCGGAGGCGAGGGTGCGGACCAGGAGGGTCTTGGCGACGCCGGGGACACCTTCGAGGAGGACGTGGCCGCGGCAGAGCAGGGCGACGACGAGGCCGGTGACGGCGGGGTCCTGGCCGACCACGGCCTTGGCGATCTCGGCGCGCAGGGCTTCCAGGGCGGCTCGGGCGGCGCCCGGGTCCCCGGTCTGCCCGGCGTTGTCAGTGGTCGGGTCCATCATGGACGGCGTACCTCTCTTTCGAGGGCGTCGAGTTGGTCGGCGAGTGCGATGAGTGCTGCGTCGTCGCTGGGCGGTGGTCCGAAGAGGAGGATGCGCAGGTCCTGTCCGTCGCCGTGGAGGTGGGCCGACAGGGCGGGGAGCAGGGCCTCGGGCGTGTGCGCCTGGGTGACGGAGACGCCTGTGAGGGGGGCGAGGCGGGTGCGGGTGGTGGAGCGAAGAGCGTTTGCCGCGCGGTCGCGTGCGTCGGTCTTGCGGTAGAGGCGGGCGCGGCCTTCGGCGGTTTCGGAGGCGCGGATCGCGACGGGGAGCTTTTCGGGTACGAGGGGGCCGAGCCGGCGTGCCCGCCAGAGGGCGGCCAGGGCTGCGGCGATGAAGAGTTGCAGGGTGCCCCAGAGCCAGCCTGACGGGAGCAGGTCGAAGAAGCCGCGTTCGTCGTCGGTGCCGGTGGCCGACGTGTCGGAGAGCGAGGGGAGGTACCAGACCAAATGGGGGCGGGAGCCGAGGAGTTGGAGGGCGAGCGAGGCGTTGCCCTGCTTGTCGAGGCGATCGTTGAGAAGAATGTCGGGCGCGCCGAGGACGACGGTGTCGCCGTCCCCGGTCGGGGCCGGGATGCGAAGCAGGGTGGCCAGGCGCTCGCTGGGGTAGCACTTGTCGGAGTCGAGGTGGGTGGTGGTGTAGCGGACGCCGCCCGTGTCGGCGGTGCCCGCGCGCCGGGCGGCGGGCAGGTCGCAGTCGGGGGAGAGCGTCGAGTCGAGGCTGGTGGCGGGGTCGGCGGTGACGCCGGGGGCGAGTCGTTCGACGGACGCGCTGCCGGAGGCGACCAGGACGGTGCGGCCGCCGGAGTCGGCGAACGCGTTGTGCAGGCGGGACTGCTGACTTCGGCTCAGCAGGTCGGGGGCGGCGACCAGGAGGGTCGTGTCCGGGCCGGCTGCGGCGGCTGCCTCGTCCAGGGTGGTGACCACTCGTGTGTCCACGCCCCGGTCGGCGAGGAGTTCGGCGACGGCGCGGCTGCCGTTGGGGTCGGCGGAGCGCGGGTCGAGTTCGCCGTGCCGGGCGTCCGAGCGGATCAAGGCGATGGCGATGGCTCCCACCAGGAGCAGCACGAGGGCGAGCGCGATGCCGCGCGCGCGGGTCCATACCTGGCGTGCGGTGGGCGAGGCCGAGGTGGACGGGAGCGTGGCCTCGGTGGTCATTCGGCGGCTCCCTGGTGGGGGTTGGGGGCCGTGCTGGGGGCGCTACTGCTTGCGAGCTGGGGCTTGGTGCGTTCCAGGTCGCTGTCGAGTTCGGCGATGCGGTGGTACGACTGCTCGGTCGCCGACCGGCCGCCGTACGTGACGTCGTCGAAGTCGCGGGCGGCGGCGCGCAGTCGGTCGGTGTGGGCGGGCAGGGCCCGGCCGGCTTCGGCGGCGGCCTCGTCGGCGGTGCGGCCGGGGCGGACGTCGAGGAGGGCGCGTTCCTCAAGGGCGCGGACGAGGGCCCGCATGCGTTCCTGGACGGCCTGGTTCCAGTGGCCCTGGGCGGCGTGTGCCTCGGCGGCTGCGCGGTGGTCTGCGGCGCTGCGGGGGCGGTCGTCGAACAGGGCGGCGGAGGAGATGGGTTGGCGGCGGGGGGTGCCCAGGCGCCACCACAGGGCGGCTAGGACCGCGACGACCGCCAGGATGATGACGACCAGTCCTAGTGCTCCGCCGGGTGTGGCGCTCGAAGCGGCGTTGAACAGTTTGTCGAGCCAGCCCCAGAAGGCGTCGAGGGCGCGCTGGAACAGGCTGGGGTCGTCCTCGTGGTACATCCGCTTCGACAGCTCGCGCCGGGCCGCCTCGCGCGCGGGGTCGCGCGGGATAGTGAGGGGCGGTTCGTCGGCGGAGCGGGCCGACGACAGTACGGAGGTGTCGCCGGCGCGCAGCAATGTGCGTATGGCGGCGCGTGGCAGCGCCGTTGTGAGAACTTCCCCCGCCCAGCTCACCGCATCAGCTCCCCGGGGTGGCGCCGGGGGCGCTGGGGCCGTAGCCCTGGACACCGGCGGCGCGGGCCAGTTCGAGGTCGAGGGCCTCGCGGCGGATGCGCTGGTCGATGTAGAGGAGCACGGTGACGCCCGCCGTGATCGGGAACGTGATCATGGAGCCGATCACCGCGCCGATGCCGCTGACGATGAGGAACGTCCAGCCGAAACTGGAGCCGCCGCTGTTGAGCCAGCCGGTGACGCCGTCACCGCTGAGGGCCGCGGCGAGGAAGGTGAACGGGATGACGATGATCGAGGCGACGACGTTCGCGATGATCGTGGCGAGCAGTTGGATGCCGAAGATCCGCCACCAGGTGCCCCGGACCAGCTTCGTGGAGCGGCTCAGCGCCTTCTTGATGCCCTGCTTCTCCAGCATCAGCGCGGGCGAGGCCAGGGAGAAGCGGATCATCAGCCACAGGGCGACGATGCCGGCGCCGATGATGCCCAGGACGGTCAGGGCGACGCCCGCGCCGGTGCTCCCGGCGACGCTGACGAGGATGCCGGGCAGCGTGCCCGCGGTGACGATGCCGGCGGTGATGAGCAGCAACAGGCAGATGAGACCGAAGAGCTTGACGACCTGAGGGCGGGCGTCCCGCCAGGCCTCGCCGATGGTCACCGACTTGCCGAGCACAGCGCGGCTGGTGACGGTGGTGAGCAGTGCGGTCGCGATGACGGTGCCGACCAGGGAGATGACGAAGACGGCGGTGGAGTTGAGCATGGCGTCGCCCATGGCGCGGCTCAGTTCGCTGAGGGTGGCGCTCGGGTCGTTGAGGGCCTCGGTGCTGGAGTCGTCCAGGACGAGGCCCTGGAACAGCACGACGATGATCTCGGTGATGATCGCGACGGTCAGGGAGATGCCCAGGACGGTGCGCCAGTAGGTGCGCATGGTGGAGACGGCGCCGTCGAGGATCTCGCCCACGCCGAGCGGGCGGAGCGGGATGACGCCGGGCTTGGCCGCGGGCGGGGGGCCGCCCCAGGCGCTGCCCCAGCCGCCGGGGCCGCCGGGACCTCCGTATCCGCCATGCCCTCCTGGACCGCCCGGGCCGTAACCGCCGGGGGGCTGGGTGCCCCAGCCCGGGCCGGGCGGCGGGGGTGGGGGAGCCTGGCCGGGGCCGGCAGGGCCCCCGGGGCCGCTGGGGGCGGACCACTGGGCGGGTGGCGGCTGGTCCTTGGACCACTGCGGGCCGGGGCCCTGCGGGGCCTGGGCCGGCTGGCCCGGCTGGTCCGCGGGCTGTGCGGGGCCGGGGCGGTCGGAGGGCTCGGCAGGGTTGGGGCCGGGCTCGGCAGGGCCGGACGCGCCAGGCTTCTGCCCGTCGGACGGGGCGGATCCGGGCGAGGCCCAGCCCGGAGTGTCGTTCATCGTCGCTCCTTCACGGTGCCCGTCCGCGGTCGCGGCGGCAGGTTGGCAGCCATCGTGCCATGGGGTGGTGTTGGAGTGACCGGCCGCGGTATGGGCTGCGTACCTTCAATTGTCCGCTGGTTAGGGGGCAGACTGACCGCATGGCTGATCAGTACGCGTACAGCGGCGATGACAAACGGCCGACCGAGATCCCGGCGATCCGTTGGGAAGAACCACCGGAAGGACCCGTTCTGGTCCTTCTCGACCAGACGAGGCTGCCGGTCGAGGAGGTCGAGCTGGTCTGTACGGACGCGCCCGCGCTCGTGGAGGCGATCCGTTCGCTCGCCGTGCGGGGGGCGCCCCTGCTCGGCATCGCGGGGGCGTACGGCGTCGCGCTCGCCGCCGTGCGGGGCTTCGACGTGGACGAGGCCGCGGCCGCGCTGGCGAGCG
Organism: Streptomyces sp. NPDC052064; assembly: GCF_055585925.1. Lineage (NCBI taxonomy): Bacteria > Bacillati > Actinomycetota > Actinomycetes > Kitasatosporales > Streptomycetaceae > Streptomyces > Streptomyces sp. NPDC052064. Next base: position 144,249 of record NZ_JBVJJE010000017.1, on the reverse strand, counting down.
CCCGGCCGACCGCGGTGAACCTGGCCGTGGGGGTGCGCCGGGCGCAAGCGGCTCACGAGGCCGCGCTCGCCAAGGGCGGTGACATCAGGCAGGCGGCCGCGGCGGCGCTGGCGGCGGCGCGGCAGTTGCACCGGGAGGACGCCGAGGCCAGTGCGCGGATGGCTGAGCACGGGCTGGCGCTGCTGGACGAGCTGATGCCCGGCGGCGGGCACCGGATCCTCACCCACTGCAACACCGGTTCGCTGGTGTCCGGCGGGGAGGGGACGGCGTTCGCGGTGGCGCTCGCGGCGCACCGGGCGGGCCGACTGCGGCGTCTGTGGGTGGACGAGACGCGTCCGTTGTTGCAGGGCGCCCGGCTCACGGCGTACGAGGCGGCGCGCAGTGGGATGGCGTACACGCTGCTCACCGACAACGCGGCCGGGTCGTTGTTCGCCGCCGGGGAGGTGGACGCGGTGCTGATCGGGGCGGACCGCATCACGGCGGACGGTTCGGTGGCGAACAAGGTCGGGAGCTATCCGCTGGCGGTGCTCGCGCGGTATCACCATGTGCCGTTCATCGTGGTGGCGCCGGTGACGACGGTGGATCCGGACACCCCGGACGGGGCGTCCATCGAGGTAGAGCAGCGGGCCGGTCATGAGGTGACCGAGTTCGTGGCGCCGCAGGTACCGGTGACCGGGGCTGAGGCGGGCGGTGGCATTCCGGTGGCGCCGCTGGGGACGCAGGCGTACAACCCTGCGTTCGACGTGACGCCGCCCGAGCTGGTGACGGCGATAGTCACGGAGGAGGGCGTGGTTTCGCCCGTCACGGTCGAGGCGCTCGCCGAGGTTTGTGCCCGGTCGCGCCGGGGGGCGGCGGGCTGATCCGGGCGGCTGCCGGTGCGTGTGCCCGGAGTGGCGCGGGCTCCGGCAACCTGTCCCTTCGCGGGGACGGGAGCCTCGCCGCTGCCTGTCGTTGAGATCAACAGTGGGCGGACGAGGCAGACAGTAGCGCTTGCTGCGACTATGGTCACTGGCGGTGACCTACCTCACCACTGCCTTCGCCACCGTTATGAGAATGGGATGATGTCGTTTATGAAGGGACGAGTCCTTGTCGTCGACGACGACACCGCACTGGCCGAGATGCTCGGCATTGTGCTGCGTGGTGAGGGTTTCGAGCCGTCTTTCGTGGCCGACGGCGACAAGGCGCTGGCCGCCTTCCGTGAGTCCAAGCCCGATCTGGTGCTGCTCGATCTGATGCTGCCCGGGCGGGACGGCATCGAGGTGTGCCGTCTGATCAGGGCGGAGTCCGGGGTGCCGATCGTGATGCTCACGGCGAAGAGCGACACGGTCGATGTCGTCGTGGGCCTGGAGTCGGGTGCCGACGACTACATCGTGAAGCCGTTCAAGCCGAAGGAGCTGGTGGCCCGGATCCGGGCGCGGCTCCGGAGGTCGGAGGAGCCCGCTCCGGAGCAGCTCGCCATCGGTGACCTGGTCATCGACGTGGCCGGGCACTCCGTGAAGCGGGACGGGCAGTCGATCGCGCTGACGCCGCTGGAGTTCGACCTGCTGGTCGCGCTCGCGCGCAAGCCGTGGCAGGTGTTCACGCGCGAGGTGCTGCTGGAGCAGGTGTGGGGCTACCGGCACGCGGCGGACACGCGTCTGGTCAATGTGCACGTGCAGCGGCTGCGCTCCAAGGTCGAGAAGGACCCGGAGAAGCCGGAGATCGTGGTGACCGTCCGTGGTGTCGGGTACAAGGCAGGGCCGAGCTGACATGTCCGGCGACAGTGCCGCTTCGGCGTCCGGACGGTCCGGGGGCCGCCCGGGGCGGCCTGTCGGGCGGAACAAGGGCGGCTCCCGTTGGGGGCGGTTCCTGGAGAGCGGGCTGCTGCTCCAGGGCGGGGTCCAGGGCAGCCCGGTCATCCGGCTGTTCATGCGGTGGGTACGCCGGCCGTTGCTGCCCGTCATGCGGCTGTGGCGGCGCAACATCCAGCTCAAGGTCGTCGTCACCACGCTGCTGATGTCGCTGGGCGTGGTCCTGCTGCTCGGCTTCGTCGTCATCGGGCAGGTGCGCAACGGCCTGCTGGACGCCAAGGTGAAGGCGTCCCAGAGCCAGGCCACGGGCGGGTTCGCGGTGGCCAAGCAGCGGGCCGACGAGGCGGCGAGCGGCACCGGCGACGATGTCGCCACGGCGGACGGGCGTCCCGCGCAGAACGTCTCCGAGTGGATGAGCGACCTCGTCTCCTCGCTGTCCAGCGGCGGCCAGGGCGCCTTCGACGTGGTGACGCTCCCGGCCTCCGACGCGGACGGCGCGGGCGGCCGTGGGCAGCGTGCCTCCGGCGAGGTGGACTGGAGCAGGAGCGTGCCCGCCGACCTGCGCGAGCGGATCGGCAGCAGTACGACGGCCGCCCAGAGCTACACCCGCATCACCTACAACAACGCGACCAAGGACTCCCAGCCGGGACTGGTCGTCGGCAAGCAGGTCAACGACCCCAACGGGGACCCGTACCAGCTCTACTACCTCTTCCCGCTCACCCAGGAGGAGAAGTCGCTGAGCCTGGTCAAGGGGACCCTCGCGACGGCCGGGCTGTTCGTCGTCGTCCTGCTGGGGGCCATCGCCTGGCTCGTCGTGCGCCAGGTCGTCACACCGGTGCGGATGGCGGCGGGGATCGCCGAGCGGCTGTCCGCCGGGCGGCTTCAGGAGCGTATGAAGGTCACCGGCGAGGACGACATCGCGCGGCTCGGCGAGGCCTTCAACAAGATGGCCCAGAACCTCCAGCTGAAGATCAGCCAGCTGGAGGACCTGTCGAGGATGCAGCGCCGGTTCGTGTCGGACGTGTCGCACGAGCTGCGTACGCCGCTGACGACCGTACGGATGGCCGCGGACGTCATCCACGAGGCGCGGGAGGACTTCGACCCGGTGACCGCGCGGTCGGCGGAGCTGCTCGCCGACCAGCTGGACCGGTTCGAGTCGCTGCTCGCGGATCTGCTGGAGATCAGCCGGTTCGACGCGGGTGCCGCGGCGCTGGAGGCGGAGCCGATAGACCTCCGGGAGGTCGTACGGCGGGTGGTCAGCGGGGCCGAGCCGCTCGCGGAGCGCAAGGGCACGCACATCCGCGTCCTGGGCGACCAGCAGCCCGTCGTGGCGGAGGCCGACGCCCGGCGTGTGGAGCGCGTGCTGCGCAACCTCGTCGTGAACGCCGTCGAGCACGGTGAGGGCAGGGACGTGGTCGTCAAGCTCGCCGCAGCGGGCGGTGCGGTCGCGGTCGCGGTGCGGGACTACGGGGTAGGGCTCAAGCCGGGTGAGGCGACCCGGGTGTTCAGCCGCTTCTGGCGGGCCGACCCGGCACGCGCGCGTACCACCGGCGGTACCGGTCTGGGGCTGTCCATCGCCCTGGAGGACGCGCGGCTGCACGGTGGCTGGCTGCAGGCGTGGGGCGAGCCGGGCGGCGGCTCGCAGTTCCGGCTGACGCTGCCCAGGACCGCTGACGAGCCGCTGCGGGGCTCTCCCATACCGCTTGAGCCCAAGGACTCACGGCGGAACCAGGGGCTCGACGACGCCGGGCTGCCGTGCGGCGGTGGGGACGGCGAGAAGCGGGCTACCGTGCCGGCACAGTCGACGAGCGGGCCGCGGCCGCCGGGGTCGACGCGGGACCCGATACCACCGCGGGCGGCCTCCGCGGCCCCCACGGCCGATCCGACGGCGCTGCCCGGCAACGGCGCGCGTGTGGTACCCCGGCCCGCATCGGACACGCGGCGGCAGGACGATCCGCAGGCGCCCCCGGAGCAGCCGGCTCGCGACGCGGGCGCGAGCGGCCCTGCGGGCGCGGCAGGCCATGGCGTGGTGAGCGGTTCGTCAGGCGCGGTAGGCAACGGTGTGGTGAGTGGTCCGTCGAGTACGGCCGGCAACGGCAAGCCGAGTGGTCCGGCTGGGCCCTCTCGGGACGAGGCCGTGAGCGGGCCGCAGGACGCGGACAGGGACAACGGATCCGCAGGCTCGGGCAGGGAAACCGAGCCGGAGAACGCGGACAGGCATGGGGAGGCATCTCGTGGGCGCTGACCGTGGGGGGCGCGGTCGGCGTACGCCCGCGCGCGTGATGGCGTACGCCGCCGGTGGCGTCCTGCTGCTGGCGGGGTGTGCCTCGATGCCGGACAGCGGGGATCTGCGGGATGTGGAGTCGACACCGCGCCAGGACACCCAGGTGCGGGTGTTCGCCGTGCCGCCGGGTGAGGACGCCCAGCCCTCGGAGATCGTGCAGGGCTTCCTGGAGGCGCTCACCAGCGACGATCCGCACTACAAGACCGCGCGCCAGTACCTGACCGGCGAGGCAGCCAAGACGTGGCGGCCGGAGCTGTCCACCACCGTGCTGACGGACGGGCCCGGCGCCAAGGCCGAGGGCACGGGCCGGGAGGACACCGGCGAGATCTCGTACATGCTGACCGGTACCAAGGTGGCCACGGTGGACGCGCAGCAGGCGTACGCGCCGGCGACCGGGGCGTACGGCAGGACCGTGCACCTGACGCAGGACGAGAAGAGCGGGCAGTGGCGGATCGACGCGCTGCCGCAGGGCGTTGTCATGGGCCAGTCGGACTTCCAGCGCAACTACATGTCCGTCAACAAGTACTACTTCGCCTCGAACACCGCGGTGGCCAGGGCGGACACCCAGCCCGCAGCGGTCGCCGACCCCGTGTACGTCCGCCGGCGGGTGGACCCCATGACGCAGATGGTGCGCTCTGTCCTGAGCGGGCCCACACGGTGGCTCGGGCCCGTGGTCAGATCGAGCTTCCCCACCGGTACGGCGCTGCCGAAGGACGCAGGCGCGCTGACGCCCGACGACCGGAACAAGCTGACGGTCCCGCTCAACGACAAGGCCGCGGGCGTCGGCACCAACCGGTGCGAGGAGATGGCGGCCCAGCTGCTGTTCACGTTGCACAGTCTCAGTCCCGCGGTGGACGAGGTCGAGCTGCGGGCCGGCGGGGCGGAGCTGTGCTCGCTCACGCAGGAAGCGGCCGATGCCGCCGCCTCCCGGAGCTCGGTGCGCAGCCCCGACTACCTGTACTTCGTCGACGCCAAGGACCGGCTGGTGCGGATCCCCGCGGGCAGCAACGACACCAAGCCGGACCCGGCGCCGGGGGCGCTGGGCGAGGGCGACACGGCACTGCGCTCGGTGGCGGTGTCGCGCGACGAGCACACCGCGGCCGGTGTCAGCCTCGACGGCAAGTCGCTGTACGTGGGATCCCTGGTCTCGGGCGGTTCGCTGGGCGAGCCGTTGCTGCGCAGCCACGGCCGGACCGAGGAGGACCGGCTGACGATCCCGAGCTGGGACGCGCACGACGGCCTCTGGGTGGCCGACCGTGACCCGGACAATCCCCGGCTGCTCCTGCTGCAGGAGGGCAAGGGCGATCCGCTGGAGGTGCGTATGCCGCACCTGGACGGGCGGGTCCAGGCCGTGCGGGTGGCCGCCGACGGGGTACGGATCGCGCTCGTCGTGGAGAAGGGCGGCAAGAAGACCCTGCTCATCGGCCTGATCGAGCGGGAGGGGAAGACCGGCGAGCAGCCGGTCGTCAGGGTGGCCGAACTGCGCTCCGCGACCCCGGAGTTGGAAGAGGTCACCGCCATGTCGTGGGCCGGGGACAGCCGGCTCGTCGTGGTCGGGCGTGAGCACGGTGGCGTGGAGCAGATGCGGTACGTCCAGGTCGACGGCTCCACGCCGGACGTACCGGCGCCCGCGGCCCTGACCGGCGTGAAGGAGGTCACCGCCGCCGAGGACGACAGGCTGCCGTTGGTGGCGTACTCGGTGGACGGGATCGTCCGGCTGCCGTCGGGCGCGCAGTGGCAGAAGGTGACGGAGGGGACGGCGCCGGTCTATCCGGGGTGAGGTAGGGCCGCCCCCGTGGCCGGTGCCCGGGGACGGGCTTGCGGTCGCTTCTGCCGGGTGAGGCCCGGGAGGGGCGGCCGCTGTCTTTCGGGAGCGGGGTCGGCCGGTGCTCCTCACGGGGCCGCCCACCGGCCGCCCACAGGGCCGGCTCACGGGGCCGCCCCACGGGGGCGTCACTCGTGTGGGTGACGAGCGGTTCGGCGGGCGGGGAGTTGTCCACAGGGCGTTGTCCACAGGGGTGGCCGGAGAGGGCCCTGGGCGGCACAGTGGTGGCCATGCGGGGGTGGTGGCAGGACCTCACCGACCTGGTGCTGCCGGCCGAGTGCGGGGGCTGTGGGAGGCCTCGTACGGTGCTCTGCCCGGAGTGCCGTGCGGTGCTGAGCGGAGTCGCGGCACGCCGGGTGCGGCCGGCGCCGGAGCCGCCCGGGCTGCCCGTGGTGCACGCGGCGGCTCCGTACGCGGACGAGGTGCGGGCGACGCTGCTGGCCCACAAGGAACGGGGTGCCCTGGCGCTCGCCGGTCCCCTCGGGGAGGCCTTGGCGGGAGCCGTGCGGGCGGGGCTCCGGAAGGCGTGGGGCGGCTCCTGGGCCGGGGCCGAAGGGGCGTGGTCCCGGACCGTCGGGGCTCCTGTGCTGCTCGTGCCCGTGCCGTCGGGGCGGCGGGCCGTGCGGGCCCGGGGGCATGATCCGGCCGGACGGATCGCGCTCGCGGCGGCGGGGGAGCTGCGGCGGAGCGGGGTTCCGGCCAGGGTGCTCGGTGCGCTGCGGCAGCGGCGGGCCGTGGCCGACCAGTCGGAGCTCAACTCCCGGCAGCGGCTGGACAATCTCGCGGGCGCGCTGGTGGTGGTGCCCGGAGGCGCCCGGCTGCTCTCCGGTGGGCCGGTCGTCCTTGTCGACGACGTGATGACCACGGGGGCGTCCTTGGCGGAGGCCGCGCGGGCCGTGCGGGCGGCGGGGCCGGTTTCGAACGCTGCCGTGGCCGTGGCCGTGTACGGGGGAGAGACGTGGGAAAGCAGAGAGGAATAGAACGTCGGATCAACGCGAGAGAGGACGGGCCGGCGGCCCGGCCGGCAGGTATTGACGGGCGCGGGCGGCGCCGGCGGAGTCGTTGACGTGGTGTGCGCGGCGGTGGTCGCGGCATCACCGGACTCTTTCGAAATAAACCGGAACTGACTGAGATCTTGCGTCGTTGCAGGTAGCGAGAGGGCTTATTCACCTGAACGGAGGTACGCCGCAGTAGAGGGTGACGACATCCGTCCGGGCGAGATATGTTCGGTTGAGAGGGAAAGCCGCAGGCCACACCTCTCAAATCCGAATGCCGTGCCGCGGGTTTTCCTTCCACACTCGCGACGGTGGAGTGGAGATCTCGCCCACGGGGGAGGAGGTGGAAGTCACCGAGTCCGAGGTTCCGGGGCACACCGGAACCTGGTGCAAAAGGGAGATGCTCCGCACCGAAGCGGAGCGATCCGGGAACGGAGTTCTGCGTGGACATCGTCGTCAAGGGCCGCAAGACCGAGGTGCCCGAGCGGTTCCGGAAGCACGTGGCCGAGAAGCTGAAGCTGGAGAAGATCCAGAAGCTCGATGGCAAGGTGATCAGCCTCGACGTCGAGGTGTCCAAGGAGCCCAACCCCAGGCAGGCCGACCGCTGTGACCGAGTGGAGATCACGCTCCGCTCCCGCGGTCCGGTGATCCGGGCGGAGGCAGCGGCGAGCGATCCGTATGCGGCGCTCGACCTGGCGGCGGAAAAGCTGGAAGCCCGGCTGCGCAGGCAGCACGACAAGCGGTTCTCGCGCCGCGGCGCGCGCCGGATCTCAGCCGCAGAAGTCGCCGATCACGTCCCGGGCGTGGCGACGCTCAACGGAAACGGCCTGGTGCCGACTCCGCAGGAGGAGCCGGAAGAGACGGTCCCCACGAAGAAGATCGGCTCACTCGAAGTGCAGGGTGACGGCCCCATCGTCGTCCGCGAGAAGACCCACGTCGCAGCCCCCATGACCCTCGACCAGGCTCTCTACGAGATGGAACTGGTCGGGCACGACTTCTACCTGTTCGTCGACTCCGAGACGAAGGAACCGAGTGTCGTCTACCGACGGCACGCCTACGACTACGGCGTGATCCACCTCAGGACGGACACGATGGTCACACAGGCGCACTCGCCCGACGCGGGCGGTGCGCTCGGCGGCTGACCGTGCCGGGTGACAGCGGAGCAGGTGCCCCTGGAGCGCGTGTGCGCCCCCAGGGGCACCCCCGTGCGACCACTTGGCGCCCCGCTCCGTCACCCCGGTGTCGTCCGGGCATGAAATCATGGTTGGCCACGGCCCAACCGGTGGGGCGTTGCTCTGGGTTGGCGATGGCTCAGGACCACAGGCCACAGCCTTCAGGGGGAGGAACGATGGCGGACAGCTTCGGACCGATGCGTGACGAGGGTGCCGACGACGGCGTCGTTGGCATGGGCCCGGACACGGAGACTCCACGCAAGGAACCGATCAGAGTCCTTGTGGTGGACGACCACGCCTTGTTCCGCCGGGGCCTGGAGATCGTGCTGGCCGCCGAGGAGGACATCCAGGTGGTCGGGGAGGCGGGCGACGGCGCCGAGGCCGTCGAGAAGGCCGCCGACCTGCTGCCCGACATCGTCCTGATGGATGTGCGGATGCCCAAGCGGGGCGGGATCGAGGCCTGCACCTCCATCAAGGAGGTCGCCCCCAGCGCCAAGATCATCATGCTGACGATCAGCGACGAGGAAGCCGATCTCTACGACGCCATCAAGGCGGGCGCGACCGGCTATCTCCTCAAGGAGATCTCCACGGACGAGGTGGCCACCGCCATTCGCGCGGTGGCGGACGGGCAGTCGCAGATCAGCCCGTCCATGGCGTCGAAGCTGCTCACCGAGTTCAAGTCGATGATCCAGCGCACGGACGAGCGCCGGCTGGTGCCCGCGCCGCGGCTGACGGACCGCGAACTGGAAGTCCTCAAACTCGTCGCGACGGGGATGAACAACCGCGATATCGCCAAGGAGTTGTTCATCTCCGAGAACACCGTGAAGAACCATGTCCGCAACATCCTGGAGAAGCTTCAGCTGCACTCCAGGATGGAAGCGGTGGTGTACGCGATGCGGGAGAAGATCCTCGAGATCCGGTAGGGCTCAGACGAGGATGCGGGCGAGTTCCTTGACGAGGGGCTCGCGCAGGTCCGGCGCGTCGACCAGTTCCACGCGTACGTCCGTGCAGTCCACCCAGGTCGCCGCCTCGGCCAGGGCCTGGGCGACGGCCGGGACCGCCTTCGGGCCGTCGAGCGCGACCTGCTTGGCCACCAGCGTGCGGCCCTCGCGGGCCGGGTCCACGCGGCCGACGAGCCGGCCGCCGGCCAGGACCGGCATCGCGAAGTAGCCGTACACCCGCTTCTGCTTGGGGACGTAGGCCTCCAGGCGGTGGGTGAAGCCGAAGATCCGCTCCGTGCGCGCCCGCTCCCAGATCAGGGAGTCGAAGGGCGAGAGCAGCGTGGTGCGGTGGCGGCCGCGCGGGGGTGTCTCCAGGGCCGCGGGGTCGGCCCAGGCCGGCTTGCCCCAGCCCTCGACCGTGACCGGGACGAGGCCTGAGTCGGCGATCACCGCGTCGACCTGCTCGCCCTTGAGGCGGTGGTAGTCGGCGATGTCCGCGCGGGTGCCGACGCCGAGGGACTGGCCCGCCAGGCGGACCAGGCGGCGCAGGCACTCGGTGTCGTCCAGTTCGTCGTGCAGCAGGTCCTCCGGGATCGCGCGCTCGGCGAGGTCGTACACGCGCTTCCAGCCGCGACGCTCCACGCAGACCACCTCGCCGTACATCAGGGCGCGTTCGACGGCGACCTTCGAGCCGGACCAGTCCCACCAGTCATTCGTCTTCTTCGCGCCGCCCAACTCCGTGGCCGTGAGGGGGCCTTCGTCGCGGAGCTGCTTGATGACCTCGTCGTAGGCGCCGTCCGGGAGCTCGTGGTTCCAGTGCGGGCGGTTGCGGTAGGCGCGGCGGCGAAAGGCGAAGTGGGGCCATTCCTCGATGGGGAGGATGCAGGCCGCGTGGGACCAGTACTCGAAGGCGTGGGGTCGTGTCGAAGTCGCGCTGGAGATCGCAGGCTTCCAGTAGGCGTTCTCCACTGTCTTTCGGCCCACCGCGCCCAGGCGGGCGTACGGGACGAGTTCGTGGGAGCGGGCCAGGACCGAGATGGTGTCGAGCTGTATCGCGCCCAGATGGCGGAGGATGCCGCGGACACCGGAGCGGCGGGGTGGGGCGCCGAGGAAGCCCTGGGCGCGGAGCGCCAGTCGGCGGGCCTCGTCTGCGGAGAGCTCTGTTGCGGGGCGCGGGGTGGTCATGGTTTTGCACGATAGGGGGTGGGACTGACAGCGGGGTGTGAGCTGCGGAGTCGGGGGTGGGGAGGCGGGTGTTGGGGCTGGGGCAGTTACGCAGGCGCCGGCACATACGGGGCCGTCGACGGGAGGCCCAAGTCCGATGGGAGCAAGGAGCCGACCCAGGTGTCGCGGCGTACGCCCTTGTTGTTGGTCGCGGCGCGCAACGTGCCTTCGATCGTGAAGCCGGCTCGTTCCGCTACCGCGCGGGAGGCGCGGTTGCCCACCTCGGCGCGCCATTCGATGCGGTCGATCGCGGCGTGCACGAAGGCCCAGCGGCAGGCGGTGAGGGCGGCCTCCGTGATGTAGCCGTTGGAGCGGTGCTGCTTGACGGCCCAGAAGCCGATCTCGCCCATGCCCAGGGCGCGCATGGTGATGCCGAGCATGCCGGCGAGCTCTCCGGAGTGGAGGAAGACGCCGAAGGTGTACATGGAGCCGTCCGCCCAGCCGGCGGGCACCAGCTGTTCCGTGAAGGCCTCGGCGTTCTCGCGGAGGTACGGCGAGGGGATCGTGGTCCAGCGCTGGATGTCGGAGTCCTGGCAGGCGTCGTACACCGCGTCGGTGTCCTGGGGGCCGACCGTGCGCAGCAGGAGGCGGTCCGTGGTGAGTGTGACGGGGTCCATCGGCCGATGGTGGTCGGGGGCCCTCGAAAGCGCCATCTGTTTGCTGTGGGTGAGGATGCGATCACGCTTCGCGTAATCCGGGCGGGGGATGCGGCACTATCCGAGGGGCCCGGGCGTTGTCCCTTATGAAGCACAGTGAAAGCGAAATGAAGCAGCGGACGGTCGCCGTCACGGCAGGCCCTCCCGGCGCGGCGGGGTCCTCGCATACGATGGCCGTTGCTCAGTAAGTCAAGTGGTAACCGACCGTCCCAGGCCCGACCGGCAAGGAGACCAACCCCCGTGTCCGTCCTCTCCAAGATCATGCGTGCAGGCGAAGGCAAGATCCTGCGCAAGCTGCACCGCATCGCGGACCAGGTCAACTCCATCGAAGAGGACTTCGTCGACCTCTCCGACGCCGAGCTGCGGGCCCTCACCGATGAGTACAAGCAGCGCTACGCGGACGGCGAGACGCTCGACGACCTGCTGCCCGAGGCGTTCGCCACCGTCCGCGAGGCCGCCAAGCGCGTCCTGGGGCAGCGGCACTACGACGTGCAGATGATGGGCGGCGCCGCCCTGCACACGGGCTACGTCGCCGAGATGAAGACCGGTGAGGGCAAGACCCTCGTCGGCACGCTGCCGGCGTATCTGAACGCGCTGTCCGGCGAGGGTGTCCACATCATCACGGTGAACGACTACCTGGCCGAGCGTGACTCCGAGATGATGGGCCGCGTCCACCGCTTCCTGGGCCTGAGCGTCGGCTGCATTCTCGCCAACATGACGCCGGCTCAGCGCCGCGAGCAGTACGCCTGCGACATCACGTACGGCACGAACAACGAGTTCGGCTTCGACTACCTGCGCGACAACATGGCGTGGTCCCAGGACGAGCTTGTCCAGCGCGGCCACAACTTCGCCATCGTCGACGAGGTCGACTCCATCCTCATCGACGAGGCCCGTACGCCGCTGATCATCTCCGGCCCGGCCGACCAGGCCACCAAGTGGTACGGCGACTTCGCGAAGCTGGTCAAGCGGCTCAAGCGCGGCGAGGCCGGCCAGCCGCTCAAGGGCATCGAGGAGACCGGCGACTACGACGTCGACGAGAAGAAGCGCACGGTCGCCATCCACGAGTCCGGCGTCAGCAAGGTCGAGGACTGGCTGGGCATCGACAACCTCTACGAGTCGGTGAACACCCCGCTGGTGGGCTACCTGAACAACGCCATCAAGGCCAAGGAGCTCTTCAAGAAGGACAAGGACTACGTCATCATCGACGACGAGGTCATGATCGTCGACGAGCACACCGGACGTATCCTCGCGGGCCGCCGTTACAACGAGGGCATGCACCAGGCGATCGAGGCGAAGGAAGGGGTGCCGATCAAGGACGAGAACCAGACGCTCGCCACGATCACGCTCCAGAACTTCTTCCGCCTCTACAAGCGTCACGACCACAAGGGCAAGGAAATGCCCGGCCTGTGCGGCATGACCGGTACGGCGATGACCGAAGCCGCCGAGTTCCACCAGATCTACAAGCTCGGCGTGGTGCCGATCCCGACCAACCGGCCGATGGTCCGCAAGGACCAGTCGGACCTGATCTACCGGACCGAGGTCGCCAAGTTCGAGGCGGTCGTCGACGACATCGAGGAGAAGCACCGCAAGGGCCAGCCGATCCTCGTCGGCACCACTTCGGTCGAGAAGTCCGAGTACCTCTCGCAGCAGCTCAGCAAGCGCGGCATCCAGCACGAGGTGCTGAACGCCAAGCAGCACGACCGTGAGGCGACGATCGTCGCCCAGGCCGGCCGCAAGGGTGCCGTCACGGTGGCCACGAACATGGCCGGCCGTGGTACGGACATCAAGCTCGGCGGCAACCCCGAGGATCTCGCCGAGGCGGAGCTGCGTCAGCGCGGCCTCGACCCCGAGGAGCACATCGAGGAGTGGGCGCACGCCCTGCCCGAGGCGCTCAAGCGGGCCGAGAAGGCCGTCCAGGCCGAGAAGGACGAGGTCGAGAAGCTCGGCGGCCTCTACGTGCTGGGCACCGAGCGGCACGAGTCGCGGCGGATCGACAACCAGCTGCGCGGTCGTTCCGGCCGTCAGGGCGACCCCGGTGAGTCCCGCTTCTACCTCTCCCTCGGCGACGACCTGATGCGGCTGTTCAAGGCCCAGATGGTCGAGCGCGTGATGTCGATGGCGAACGTCCCGGACGACGTGCCGATCGAGAACAAGATGGTCACGCGCGCGATCGCCTCCGCCCAGTCGCAGGTCGAGCAGCAGAACTTCGAGACGCGTAAGAACGTCCTGAAGTACGACGAGGTCCTCAACCGCCAGCGTGAGGTCATCTACGGCGAGCGGCGCCGCGTCCTGGAGGGCGAGGACCTGCACGAGCAGGTGCAGCACTTCATGGACGACACCATCGACGCCTACGTCCAGGCCGAGACGGCCGAGGGCTTCCCCGAGGACTGGGACCTCGACCGGCTGTGGGGCGCCTTCAAGCAGCTCTACCCGTGCAAGGTCACGATCGAGGAGCTGGAGGAGGCCGCCGGCGACCGGGCCGGGCTGACCGCCGAGTTCATCGGTGACTCCATCAAGGACGACATCCGCGAGCAGTACGCGTCGCGCGAGGCGCAGCTCGGCTCCGAGATCATGCGTGAGCTGGAGCGCCGGGTCGTGCTGTCGGTCCTGGACCGCAAGTGGCGCGAGCACCTCTACGAGATGGACTACCTCCAGGAGGGCATCGGCCTGCGCGCGATGGCGCAGAAGGACCCGCTGGTCGAGTACCAGCGCGAGGGCTTCGACATGTTCACCGCGATGATGGAGGGCATCAAGGAGGAGTCCGTCGGCTACCTGTTCAACCTGGAGGTCCAGGTCGAGCAGCAGGTCGAGGAGGTCCCGGTCGAGGACGCCAAGCCGGTGGCCGACCTGGAGAAGCACGACACGGTGCCGGCGCAGGCCGGTGCCCGCCCGGAGATCCGTGCCAAGGGGCTCGACGCCCCGCAGCGGCGCAACCTCCACTTCTCCGCGCCGACGGTCGACGGTGAGGGCGGCACCATCGAGGGTGACTTCGCCACCGACGACGACGAGCCGGTGCGTTCCGAGGCCGACGGCCTCACGCGCGCGGAGCGCCGCAAGCAGGCGCGGAGCCGGGGGCGTCGTAAGAAGTGACGGTCGCTGAGGCACCGTAGTGGCTTGAAGGGCCGGACACCTGAGGGTGTCCGGCCCTTCGGTTTGGTGGATCGGTGGCTTCGCGGCCTCGGGAGACGGCTCAGTCGGCCTCTGCGCGGGGTGGGCGGGGGCCGCCGAGCTCTACCGCCGTGCAGCGCCAGCGGAGGTCCTGGCCGAGTTCCAGGCGGAAGGCCATGGCGCGCAGGCGGTCGCCGGCGCCGATGCGGGCGAAGGCCTCGATGGCGCCGGGGCGGGGTTCGAAGTAGCCGATGTCCCGGACGACGGGGCGGGCGCCCCGGGTGCGCAGGGGGCCGCGTTCGGCGAGCCAGGCCAGTTCGTCGTAGGCCCGGCCCCGGGTGTGGCGGAGCATCGAGTGGACGGGGCGGTGGCCGCTGAGGACGGCGAGGAGGAGGTCGGCGAAGAGGTCGGTGGGGAGGGGGTGGGGGACCGGAGCCGGAGGGCGGGGGTGCTGGGCCGGGACGCGTGGTGCGGTGTCCCGGGAGGCCGGGGCAGGGGTTCGCGGCGTCCTGCGGGGTGCCGTGGGGGTGGCCGGGGGCGTCGGTGGGCGGGTGTCCGTGGGGCGGGTACGGGGCCTCGCGGTGTGGGCGGGGCCCGGAGGGCGGCCGTCGGCTGCCGGCGTGCGGGCGGGGCCTCCGCCGGGGGTGCGCGGTGGGGCGGTGCCGCCGGGGGCGCGGGGAGTGGGGCTCCCCGGGGTCGTGCTGCCGGGTGTGCGTGGGGTGGCGCTGCCGCCGGGGCGGCGTGGGTCGCGGCGGGCTGGTGGGCGGGTGGCCGGGCGCTGTTGTGCCCTGGTCATGACCTTGTGCATGGGGGTCCCCGTTTCGTGGGCCCGGTTGATACCGGGGAGTAACTTCGGGTTGGTGATCTTGTACGGGGCCGACGGGGGCAAGGGCAAGGGAGCGGGCGTCGGGTGGCGGGCGCCGGAATGTTCACCTATCCGGGTGGTGTGGAGAGCGTGGAACCAGTCAGGGCGGGGATGCGCCGGGTGAATGCCGGGCCTGAAGTTGCCGTTTCCGGGGGCACAGGGCGGAACTCGAAAGGGGACGCGCCGCACGTATCCTGAAGGCTCTCCGGAGCCCACCGACCATGAAACGACCACGAAAGAAGCGGCCAGCCATGCGTGTCTACGTGCCCCTGACCCTCCCCGGCCTCGCCGAGGCGTACGAGACGGGTGAGCTGGGAGCCGGGCCGTTCGTCGCGTACGCCGTGACACCCGGGCTGCGCGAGTGGTACCTCTCCGACGACATCGAGGAACTGGAGTACGCGGCGCTGAGCCGGGCCGCGCTGGCCTCGCTGCGGCTGCTGGCGGCCGAGCCGGAGGCGCCGCGGCGGCGGGTCGTGGTGGCCCTGGACGTGCCCGACCGGGTCGCGAGCGCGGATCCCGACCGGGGGCTCGACCCGGCAGCGCTGGGGGAGGTGCGGGTCGCCGGCGCCGTCGCGCTGGCCAAGGCGGCGTCCGTGCATGTCGACGCCGCGGACGCGGAGGCGGATGTGACGGCGGCGGCCGAGGCGCTGCCGGCGGCGGACGGTGGGGACGACGACGCGCAGTTCGTCGTGGACGGGGCGGAGGACCACGAGCTGCTGTGGTTCGCCACGCAGGAGATTCCGAACCTGGTGGGGCGCGGGAACTGAGCCCCGGGGCGGGTGCTCTTGGCGTTCAGGGGGCGCGTTGAGTCGCCGTTCTCTTGATTGTCAGTGGGGGCGGGTACGTTTTAGGGCATGGGGAAGCAGACGGGCGCGCACATTGTCTGGGACTGGAACGGGACGCTGTTCCATGACATCGAAGCGATCATCGGGGCGACGAATGCGGCGTTCGCCGAGCTGGGGCTGGAGCCGCTGACGCTGGAGAAGTACCGGGAGCTGTACTGCGTGCCGGTGCCGAAGTTCTATGAGCGGCTGATCGGGCGGCTGCCGACCGAGGCCGAGTGGGAGGTCATGGACGACATCTTCCATCGGTACTACGCGGAGCACCGGGTGGCGTGTGGGCTGACGATGGGGGCTGTGGAGCTGTTGGCGGGGTGGCGGTCGGCCGGGCGCAGTCAGTCGATTCTGAGCATGTATGTGCATGAGGAGCTTGTGCCGTTGGTGCGGGGGTTCGGGATCGAGCCGCACTTCATACGGGTGGATGGGCGGACCGGGCCGTCGGGGGGTAGTAAGGCCGAGCACATGGTGCGGCATCTGGAGTCGCTGAGGGGAGTGGTTCCTGAGCGGACCGTTGTGATCGGAGATGCGGCGGATGATGCGGTGGCTGCGCAGTATGTGGGTGCGCGGGCTGTGCTGTATACCGGCGGGTCGCACAGTCGGGCGAGTCTGGAGGCAGCGGGGGTGCCTGTGGTGGACACGCTGGAGGAAGCGGTCGCTGAAGCGGAGCGGCTGGCGGCGTAGCGGGGTGCCGCCGAGCCCACCTCAGCGGCACGATTGCCCGCAGCTACGTGCGCTGACTGTGCAAAACGTCAAACTTCCAGGCCTGGTTTTGTACACATACGGCTCATGACGGGGCCCCTGTAAGGAGCGATAGCCTTAGTGGCGTGATCAGCGCGATAGTTCGCGGGGACGTCGTCGTCCCTGCCTTGCGCCCGGAGAGCACGGACCACATCCGTGACCGGGCGGCGGTCGCTGGTCTTCGCGGGCGGGACGGGGCTTCGAGGCCTCCCGGGACGCCGAGCATCACCCGGACCGAGGCGTCGCAGAGAGCAGCCTCACACTCGTGGGGCAGCTCAAGATTGGCTCAGACACCCCCGCTCATCTCACCTTGCGGCATAGCGTCGGCACAGACCGGATACCCCGTGTCACGGCGTGACGTCGTAAGCGCAGAGGCCGTACTTCCTTCTACGTCACGCAACGGCGCGCGACAGGAGCCAGAGGACAATGCAGACCAAGCTGGACGAAGCCAAGGCCGAGTTGCTCGAGAGGGCCGCCCGGGTTGCTGAGAACAGCCCGGTCGGGGGGCACCTACCGACCGGGTCGACGGGCGAGGAGACCCCAGACGCCCAGGAGGCCCCGGACCGCGAGTCCCTGCTCTCGTTCCTCCAGCGGTACTACCTGCACACGGCCCCGGAGGACCTCACCGACCGCGACCCGGTCGATGCCTTCGGAGCCGCCGTCTCGCACTACCGGCTGGCCGAAAACCGCCCCCAGGGCACGGCCAACGTGCGGGTGCACACGCCCACGGTCGAGGAGAACGGGTGGACGTGCAGCCACTCCGTCGTCGAGGTCGTCACCGACGACATGCCCTTCCTCGTCGACTCCGTCACCAATGAGCTGACGCGGCAGGGGCGCGGGATCCACGTCGTCATCCACCCGCAGTTCATCGTGCGGCGCGATGTCACCGGCAAGCTCATCGAGGTGCTGCCCTCTCCCGCGACCGGCTTGGGCGATCTTCCGCATGACGCGCACGTCGAGTCCTGGATTCACGTCGAGATCGACCGTGAGACCGACCGGGCCGATCTGAAGCAGATCACCGCCGACCTGCTGCGGGTGCTGTCCGACGCGCGTGAGGCCGTCGAGGACTGGGGCAAGATGCGGGAAGCGGCGACCCGGCTGGCGGAGGGGCTGCCGGACGAGCCCATCCCCGGTGACCTGCCCGGACCTCAGGTCGAGGAGGCCCGCGAGCTGCTGCGCTGGCTGGCCGACGACCACTTCACCTTCCTCGGCTACCGCGAGTACCAGCTGCGCGGCGACGACTCGCTGGCCGCCGTGCCCGGCACCGGACTCGGCATCCTGCGCGCCGACCCGCACCACTCCGACCAGGAGAGCCACCCGGTCAGCCCGTCCTTCGAGCGGCTGCCCGCCGACGCCCGGGCCAAGGCCCGCGAGCACAAGCTGCTCGTCCTGACCAAGGCGAACAGCCGGGCGACTGTGCACCGGCCGTCGTACCTCGACTACATCGGCGTGAAGAAGTTCGATGCCGAGGGCAATGTCGTCGGCGAGCGTCGGTTCCTCGGGCTGTTCTCCTCCGCCGCCTACACCGAGTCCGTGCGGCGGGTCCCGGTCATCCGGCGCAAGGTCGAGGAGGTCCTGGAACAGGCCGGGTTCTCGCCCAACAGCCACGACGGGCGCGACCTGCTCCAGATCCTGGAGACGTACCCGCGCGACGAGCTGTTCCAGACCCCGGTCGACGAGCTGCGGTCCATCGTCACCTCCGTCCTCTACCTCCAGGAGCGCAGGCGGCTCCGGCTCTACCTGCGCCAGGACGAGTACGGGCGCTACTACTCCGCCCTCGTCTACCTCCCGCGCGACCGCTACACCACGGCCGTCCGTCTGCGGATCATCGAGATCCTGAAGGAGGAGCTCGGCGGCATCAGCGTCGACTTCACGGCCTGGAACACCGAGTCGATCCTCTCCCGGCTGCACTTCGTGGTCCGGGTCCCGCAGGGCACCGAGCTGCCCGAGCTGTCCGACTTGGACAAGGAGCGCATCGAGGCCCGGCTGGTGGAGGCCGCCCGCTCCTGGGAGGACGCCTTCGCCGAAGCCCTCAACGCCGAGCTCGGCGAGGAGCACGCGGCGGAACTGATGCGCCGGTACGCGCACGCCTTCCCCGAGGGCTACAAGGCCGACCACAACCCGCGCGCCGCGGTCGCCGACCTGGTCCACCTCGAACAGCTGAACGCCGAGGAGGGCAAGGACTTCGCGCTCAGCCTCTACGAGCCGGTGGGAGCCGCCCCCGAGGAGCGCCGCTTCAAGATCTACCGCACGGGCGACGCCATCTCCCTGTCGGCGGTGCTGCCGGTCCTCAACCGGCTCGGCGTCGAGGTCGTCGACGAGCGGCCGTACGAGCTGCGCTGCACGGACCGCAGCGTGGCCTGGATCTACGACTTCGGCCTGCGCATGCCGCGCTCCAAGAGCGGCGGGGACTACCTCGGCGACGACGCCCGCGAACGGTTCCAGGACGCCTTCGCCGCCACCTGGACCGGCAAGGCGGAGAACGACGGCTTCAACGCCCTGGTGCTGAGCGCCGGGCTTACCTGGCGCCAGGCGATGGTGCTGCGGGCGTACGCGAAGTACCTGCGGCAGGCCGCGTCGACGTTCAGCCAGGACTACATGGAGGACACCCTCCGCAACAACGTCCACACCACCCGCCTGCTCGTCTCCCTGTTCGAGGCGCGGATGTCGCCGGACCGGCAGCGCGCGGGGCACGAGATCGTGGACGCGCTGCTGGAGGAGGTCGACGCCGCTCTCGACCAGGTGGCCTCGCTCGACGAGGACCGGATCCTCCGGTCGTTCCTCACCGTCATCAAGGCGACGCTGCGGACCAACTTCTTCCAGGAGGCGGCGGGCGGCAAGCCGCACGAGTACGTCTCCATGAAGTTCGACCCGCAGGCCATCCCCGAGCTGCCGGCGCCGCGCCCGGCGTTCGAGATCTGGGTGTACTCGCCGCGCGTCGAGGGCGTGCACCTGCGCTTCGGCAAGGTCGCGCGCGGCGGCCTGCGCTGGTCCGACCGCCGTGAGGACTTCCGTACCGAGATCCTCGGCCTGGTCAAGGCGCAGATGGTGAAGAACACCGTCATCGTGCCGGTCGGCGCCAAGGGCGGCTTCGTCGCCAAGCAGCTGCCTGACCCGAGCGTCGACCGCGACGCGTGGATGGCCGAGGGCGTGGCCAGTTACAAGACGTTCATCTCGGCGCTGCTCGACATCACCGACAACATGGTGGCCGGCGAGGTCGTGCCCCCGGCGGACGTCGTCCGGCACGACGAGGACGACACCTACCTCGTCGTCGCCGCCGACAAGGGAACCGCGACCTTCTCCGACATCGCCAACGGGGTCGCCGAGAAGTACAACTTCTGGCTGGGCGACGCCTTCGCCTCCGGCGGCTCGGCCGGCTACGACCACAAGGGCATGGGCATCACCGCCCGCGGCGCCTGGGAGTCCGTCAAGCGTCACTTCCGGGAGCTGGGCGTGGACACCCAGACCGAGGACTTCACGGTCGTCGGCATCGGCGACATGTCCGGCGACGTGTTCGGCAACGGCATGCTGCTCTCCGAGCACATCCGCCTGGTGGCCGCCTTCGACCACCGGCACATCTTCATCGACCCCAACCCGGACGCCGCCACCTCCTACGCCGAGCGCCGCCGCCTGTTCGAGCTGCCCCGCTCCAGCTGGGAGGACTACAACAAGGAGCTGCTGTCGGCCGGCGGCGGCATCTTCCCGCGTACGGCCAAGGCGATCCCGGTCAACGCGCACATCCGCGAGGCCCTCGGCATCGAGGCCAAGGTCACCAAGCTGACCCCGGCCGACCTGATGAAGGCGATCCTGCAGGCGCCGGTGGACCTGCTGTGGAACGGCGGCATCGGTACGTACGTCAAGTCCTCGGCCGAGTCGAACGCGGACGTCGGCGACAAGGCCAACGACGCCATCCGCGTCGACGGCAAGGACCTGCGCGTCAAGGTCGTCGGCGAGGGCGGCAACCTGGGCCTGACCCAGCTCGGCCGGATCGAGTTCGCGCGGCACGGCGGCCGGATCAACACCGACGCCATCGACAACAGCGCGGGCGTGGACACCTCCGACCACGAGGTGAACATCAAGATCCTGCTCAACGGCCTGGTCTCGGACGGCGACATGACCGTCAAGCAGCGCAACAAGCTGCTCGCCGAGATGACCGACGAGGTCGGCCACCTGGTGCTGCGCAACAACTACGCGCAGAACACTGCGATCGCCAACGCCCTCGCCCAGTCCAAGGACATGCTCCACGCCCAGCAGCGCTTCATGAAGCACCTGGTCAGGGAGGGTCACCTCGACCGGGCGCTGGAGTTCCTGCCCACCGACCGGCAGATCCGGGAGCGGCTCGCCCAGGGGCAGGGCCTGACCAGCCCGGAGACGGCCGTGCTGCTGGCGTACACGAAGATCACGGTCGCCGAGGAGCTGCTGCACACCTCGCTGCCCGACGACCCGTACCTGCGGGGCTTGCTGCACTGCTACTTCCCGACCGAGCTGCGCGAGCAGTTCGCCGAGCGTATCGACGGCCACCCGCTGCGCCGCGAGATCACCACGACCGTCCTGGTCAACGACACGGTCAACACCGGCGGTACGACGTACCTGCACCGCCTGCGTGAGGAGACCGGCGCCTCCCTGGAGGAGATCGTCCGGGCGCAGACCGCGGCCCGTGTGATCTTCCGCTCCGCCGAGGTGTGGGACGGGGTCGAGGCGCTCGACAACAAGGCCGAGGCCGACGTCCAGACCCGTATTCGCCTGCACTCGCGCCGCCTCGTGGAGCGTGGCACGCGCTGGCTGCTCAACAACCGGCCGCAGCCGCTTCAGCTCGCCGAGACCGTCGACTTCTTCGCCGACCGCGTCGAGCAGGTCTGGACGCAGCTGCCGAAGCTGCTGCGCGGCGCGGACCTGGAGTGGTACCAGAAGATCTACGACGAGCTGACGGACGCCGGCGTCCCGGACGAACTCGCAACCCGCGTGGCCGGCTTCTCCTCCGCCTTCCCGACACTCGACATCGTCTCGATCGCCGACCGCATGGGCAGGGAGCCGCTGGATGTCGCGGAGGTCTACTACGACCTCGCCGACCGGCTGCGGATCACCCAGCTCATGGACCGGATCATCGAGCTGCCGCGCGCCGACCGCTGGCAGTCCATGGCCCGCGCGGCGATCCGCGAGGACCTGTACGCGGCGCACGCGGCGCTGACCGCCGACGTCCTGGCGGTGGGCAACGGCACCTCGACGCCCGAGCAGCGCTACAAGGCGTGGGAGCAGAAGAACGCGGCGATCCTCGGCCGGGCCCGCACCACACTGGAGGAGATCCAGGGATCCGAGGCGTTCGACCTCGCGAACCTGTCGGTGGCGATGCGGACGATGAGGACGCTGCTGCGGACGCACTCGTAGGAGTACGGCGGCATGGGCGCCCCGGGGCCGGTACCGGCCCCGGGGCGCCTCTTCTTGGTGTGCCCTAGGACGTTTCGAGCGGAGGACTTACTGTTTCCGGCTAAGGCTTGGGGCGTGACAGTGAATCTCTCCGGGGAGCGAGTGGTCGCTCCCGCCGCCCCACCGGTGAAGCGCGTCGTCCGCGAAGTGGTGAACTTCGTGCTGGTCGGCGGTAGCGGCGTCGCGGTGAACTTCGTGGTGTTCAACGTGCTGCTGCATGGGCTGCACCGGGCCGCCATGGTGGCGACCGTGCTGGCCAGCCTGATCGCCATGGGAACCAATTACCTCGGATTCCGGTATTTCACCTACCGCGACAGGGCGTCGCGGACCCGGCGCCAGATCGCGCTCTTCTTCGTCTTCAGCGGAATCGGCGTGGCCATGGAGAGCGGGCTGTTCTACGCCGGGTATCACGGGCTCGGCCTGGCCGGTCCCTTCGAGTCCAACGCGGTCAAGGCGGTGTCCATCGTGCTGGCCTCCGCCTTCCGCTTCCTCGTCTACCGCACCTGGGTGTTCCAGCACGATGCGGGCCGCACCTAACCGGCGGTCCTCGCCGCGCAGGCGGCCGCCGCGGTGGCACGGGCCGCTGTACGAGAACCTGGTCGAGGGGACCCCCATCGCCCTTAGCGGCACGATTGCCCGCAGCTGAGCGGGACGGGGCGCCCGCAGGGGAGGGGGACTGCTTACTTCAGTGCGCTTGCTACCAAGCGTGCTGCCCGCTTTACCCGGGGCTTTGCCACTCGGTGGGTCACCGGGCGGATCAGCTTTGCCGTCAGGCCCGTCGGTTCCCAGCGGACCTGCAAGCGGCCCGGGCCGTGGCCCTCTGGTTCCAGGGTCAGGCGGTGGTGGGGGACCTGGGTCGTCAGGGGCGGGAAGGTCAGGGGAGCCAGGAGGAGGCCCGTGTGGGACAGGCCCTGGTGTGCCAGGCGGAGCAACGGGTGGCGGACTCCGGCGAAGCCCTGGAAGGGGAGGGGGGCCGCTGCCAGGTCCAGGTGGGCGTGGCCCTCGAAGATGCCGGGGCGGACGGGGGAGAGGCGGAAGGGGACGCGGAGCCGGCGTCGGCCCGGGGTGATGAGGAGAGTCGCGCGTTGGGGGCCGACCGGGAGGCGCAGGGCCGGGTCGTACGTGCGGACGGTGAGGTCGACCGAGGCGCCCGGGCCTCGGGTGATCTCCGTGATCTCGTGGCGGAACTGGGCGCTCGGGAAGGGGCGCGTTTCCAGTTCCAGGTCCGAGATGTCCAGTTCGCGGCGGGACCGGTCCGTGGATGGGATGTGGTCGCCCCAGTAGGTGCGGCCCTGTTCGTCCGTCGTCACCTGCCTCGGGGCCACTCCGTGACCGAGGCCCCGTGCCGCCAGCCTGGCCTCCGGCAGGCGGTGGTCGCGGATCAGCTGGATGACGACTCGTTCGGCGCGGGGGAGGCGGGCGAACGCACCCGGGGTGAGCGTGTCCAGGTACGGCGTGACGATGTCCGCGAAGGAGGACAGCCACTCCTCGTCCCGGTAGGGCAGGTCACCGGCGTACATCCGGAAGTCGTGCTTGAGGAACTTGTGGTCCTTGTCCTCCCGCAGCGACTCGTGCCCGCTCTCCGCCAGGAACGCGTCGATGAGGTGCTGGACGTGGACGCGGTCGCGGACGTTGGTGAGCTTGTGCCGCTGGTTGGAGATCGACGCGGCCTCGGAAGCGGCGAACGGGGCCACGTACCAGCGGTAGACCGGCTCCGGGATGATCGTGAAGGACTTGGCCAGGCAGTACGCCTGAGCCGAGAACAACTGGTCCTCGTAGTGGATGCCCTCGGGGAAGCGCAGGCCGTGCCGGTCGAGGAAGGCGCGGGCGTACATCTTGCTGGTGGAGAGGTGCTCGAAGAGCAGACGCGGGTCGGCCTCGATGCCGTCGAGGGTGCGGCGCTCGGCGACCAGGTGCGGCATCCACGTCGAGCGGCGGCCGTTGTCGACCCGGACGCGCTGCACCGCGCCCATCGCGAAGTCGATCTCGCGTTCGCGGTGCGCGGCGAGCAGCAGTTCGACGGCGTCGTCGGGGAGTTCGTCGTCGCTGTCGAGGAACATCAGGTACGGCGCCCGGGCGGTCTCCAGGGCGCGGTTGCGCGGTGCGCTGCATCCGCCGCTGTTCTGCTCCAGCCGGAGGTGGCGGACGCGGGGGTCCTCGGCCGCCAGACGCCGTGCCACCTCCGGGGTCTCGTCCGTCGAGTGGTCGTCGCTGATGACGATCTCCACGTTCGCGTGGGTCTGCCGGCGGACCGAGTCGACCGCGCGGGTGAGGCGTTCGGCGTCGTTGTAGACGATGACCGTCACGGTGACGTCGGGGGTGCTCATGCGGTCGCCTCCTGCGGGGTCGGGGCCGGGGTGCGTTCCTCGATCGGCAGCACCGGCGGCAGGTCCCGTTCGTCCTGGCCGAGGAAGACCCGGCGGACGACGCGTTCGGCGGCGCGTCCGTCGTCGTACTCGCAGAACCGGCGCCGGAAGACGGCCCGGGTCTTCGCCGCGCCCTCGTCGTGCCAGGCCTCGGTGGTGAGGATCTCCGCCAGCTCCTGCTGGGTGCGGGCGACGGGGCCCGGGGCCTCGGCCATCAGGTCGAAGTAGACGCCGCGGGTGGTGCGGTACGTCTCCCAGTCGTCGGCGTAGATCACGATCGGGCGGTCGAGGTTGGCGTAGTCGAACATGATCGAGGAGTAGTCCGTGACCAGGGCGTCCGCCGCCAGGCACAGCTCCTCCACCGGGTCGTAGGAGGAGACGTCGATGATCCGGCCCGTGCGGCGCAGGTTGGTGAGCGGGGAGGCCGCGCCGCCGTAGAAGTAGTGGCCGCGGACGAGTAGGACCGTGTCCTCGCCGACGCGGTCGGCGAGGGCGGCGAGGTCCAGGCGCGGGGTCCAGCCGGCCTCGTAGTCGCGGTGGGTGGGCGCGTAGAGGACGGCCCGGCGGCCCGGCGCGATGCCGAGCCTGTCGCGGACCGTGCGGATGTCCTCCGCGCCGGCCGTGTAGTAGACGTCGTTGCGCGGATAGCCGTGGTCGAGGGAGACGTAGTGCGACGGGTACGCGCGCTCCCACATGCGCGTGGTGTGGCTGTTGGCGGAGACGCTGTAGTCCCACTTGTCGATGCGCTCCAGCAGCGCCTGGAAGTCCAGGCCCCGCGCGGCCGCCGGGTACGCCATCTGGTCCAGGCCCATGCGCTTCAGCGGTGTGCCGTGGTGGGTCTGGAGGTGGATCGCGTCGGGGCGCTTGACCACCGCGTTGGGGAAGTTGACGTTGTTGACGAGGTACTTGGCGGTCGCCAGCACCTCCCAGTAGCGGCGGCTGCCGGGCACGACGTGGTCGGTGCCGGGCGGCAGCAGGGCCGCGTTCCCCTCGGTCACCACCCACACCTGGTGGATCTGCGGGGCGAGTTCGGCGAGCTTCGCGGCGATCGCGGCCGGGTTGCAGGCGACACCGCGGTTCCAGTACGCCGAGAACACCGCCAGGTGGGGATTGACCGGGCGGCCGAGCGCCCTGCGGTACTGGTGGTCGCGGAGCTTGGCGCCGGCCCGCCGCCTCCGCGTCCGTACGGCCGACTTGGCGGTGCGGCGGGTGCGGTTGACGGCCTGGAAGGCTCGGTACCTGGCGTAGGCGCCCTCTTCGAGCAGGGAGCGGCGGACGCCTTCGAGACCGGTGGGGCGCCGGTAGCCCTCGGGGCGGCGGCGCAGGGCGGCCAGGGACGCCCGCCGGAAGAACTCCCGCGCGACCTCCTCCGCCATGCCGCCGCGCGCGAAGGTGCGCAGGCAGTCGCGGACCATGACGTCGTACAGCACGGCGTGGGCGGTTCGGCGGTCCCGGGTGAGGTCGAGGAGCGACTCGTAGCGCTCCACGAGGCCGTAGCGCTGCTCGGGTGTGACCGGGGGCAGGCTCGCGGGGCGCAGCCTGCGGTCCTCGTAGGCGACGTGCGGCAGGCAGGCGACGCGGTCGGCGAGCAGCAGGGCGGCCAGGGCGGCGTACGGCTCGTCGTCGGTGGTGAGCCGCTGCTCGTGCGCCCGCCAGAAGTCCGCGCGCAGGACGCGGGTGCCGAGCAGCGGGGTGAGGCGCAGCAGGGGCGCGCAGTCGTCGAGGGCGACCTCGGCCCGTCCCGCCCGGGCGAGGAGGGAGCCGTCCCGGGAAGGCATGCCGGAGGTGCGCCAGGTGCTGCGGACGTGGTCGAGGAGCAGGACGTCCACTTCGGCCGGGAGCTCGGCGACCCGCTCGGCGACCGTGCGCGGGGCGCCGGCGGGCAGGCCGTCCTTGGCGTGGACGAAGTGCAGCCAGTGGCCGGAGGCCCGCGCCGCCCCCGCCGCCCGGGCCGCGGCGTCGTCCGTGCCGTCCGGCAGCGGGACGATCTGGACGTCCGGGGTGTGCCGCTCGGCCGTCTCCCGGGCCCAGTCGCCCACCGCGGCCACGATCACCTCGGCGTCGGGCAGGGGATGGGCGGCGAGGGAGTCGAGGAGCTCGGTCAGATGGTCCTGAACATTCGGCCCGTGGACGATGACGCTGAGCTCGGGCATCACAGGGCTCCTCCATCTCGTCGCACCAGGCGGACCTTATTCGCTCATGGTGCCATCAATGCGACAAAAGGATCGACTGTGGCACGCCTCAGGAGGGAACTGGCACCTTCGGCTTCGGCGTGGCGGACTTGTCACCGGTGAACGCCTCGTACTCCTTGAGGACCTCCTCCGTCGGCCCGTCCATGCGCAACTCGCCGCGCTCCAGCCACAGCACGCGGTCGCAGGTGTCGCGGATCGACTTGTTGTTGTGGCTGACCAGGAACACCGTTCCGGCGTGCTTGCGCAGCTCGCGGATGCGCTCCTCGGAGCGCTTCTGGAAGGAGCGGTCGCCGGTGGCCAGCGCCTCGTCGATGAGCAGCACGTCGTGGTCCTTGGCGGCGGCGATGGAGAACCGCAGCCGCGCGGCCATGCCGGAGGAGTACGTGCGCATCGGCAGCGTGATGAAGTCGCCCTTCTCGTTGATGCCGGAGAAGTCGACGATCTCCTGGTAGCGGTCCCTGACCTGCTCGCGGGACATGCCCATGGCCAGGCCGCCGAGGTGCACGTTGCGCTCGCCGGTCAGGTCGTTCATCAGGGCCGCGTTGACACCGAGCAGGGAGGGCTGGCCGCCGGTGTAGATACGGCCGTTCTCCACGGGGAGGAGCCCGGCGACGGCCTTCAGCAGGGTCGACTTGCCGGAGCCGTTGGTGCCGATCAGGCCGATGGCCTCGCCCCGGTACGCGACGAAGGACACGTTCTTCACGGCGTGCACCCGGCGCACGCCCGACGCCTTCTCGGTCTGCTTGCGGCGCAGCATGCGGTTGAGGGCGGCGGTCGCGGAGCCGCGTCCGGCGCCGGTGCCGTTGACGCGGTAGACGATGTCGACGCCGTCGGCGACGACGGTGGGGATCCTGTCGTTGGTGAGGTCAGCCACGGCCGTACGTCTCCTCAGCCTTCCAGAAGTAGATGAAGCCGCCGACACCGGCGACCAGCGCCCAGCCGGCGGCGAGCGCCCACACATGGGCCGGGAGCTGGCTCGCGTGGAAGCTGTCGATCAGGGCGAAGCGCATCAAATCGATGTAGACGGCGGCCGGGTTGGCAGTCAGCGCCACTGTCACCACGTGCGGCAGGCTGTCCTTCTGTGCCAGTTTGTCGATGCTCCACATGACACCCGAGACGTACATCCAGGTGCGCAGTACGAACGGCATCAGCTGGGCGATGTCCGGTGTCTTGGCGCCCATCCGGGCCATGACCATGGAGACGCCCGCGTTGAACGTGAACTGGAGGAACAGCGCCGGCAACGCCAGCAGCCAGGAGACGCCGACCGGCACGCCGAAGCAGAGCAGGATCACGACCAGGGCGCCCATCGAGAACAGCAGCTGCTGGAGCTGCTGGAGGCAGAACGACAGGGGCAGCGCGGCGCGCGGGAAGTGCAGGGCGCGCACCAGGCCGAGGTTGCCGGAGATGGCGCGGGTGCCCGCCATGATCGAGCTCTGCGTGAACGTCCAGATGAAAACGCCCGTGACCAGGAACGGGATGTAGTCCGGGACGCCGTGCTTGGTGCCGAGCAGCACGCCGAAGATGAAGTAGTAGACCGCCGCGTTCAGCAGCGGGGTCATCACCTGCCAGACCTGGCCGAGCTTCGCCTGGCTGTACTGGGCGGTGAGCTTGGCGGTGGCGAACGCGGTGATGAAGTGGCGGCGGGCCCACAGCCGGCGGACGTACTCGGGCAGGGAGGGGCGGGCGCCGCTGACGGAGAGGCCGTGGCGGGCGGCGAGGGCCGCGAGGTCGTCGTCGGCCGGGGCCGGTGCTTGGGGCGGTGTGTGGAGGACCTGGCTCACATCCGCTGCTTTCGTTCGAGGAGGGGGTGGGACCTGTGGGGTCGCGAAGAGCGAGGTGACGGGCGTTTCTTACTGGACTCTTCACGATCTCTTACGTCGGGACGGGACCGTATCGTCGCAACGCGAGCGTATGTCTTGTGAGCGTCGGAACGCAACCGTTTCGTCGTGACGCCCTATGCTGTCGGCATGACGACGAAGCCCGACGAGCCCCAGCAGCCCCGGCGCCGCCGGGCCCCCGCGGGGGCGGCCGTACTGCGGGAGGACGTGACGGAAGCCATTCGGGCGGCCGTCTTCGAGGAGCTCGCGGCCGTCGGCTACGCGCGGATGTCCATCGAGGGGATCGCACGCCGGGCGGGGGTCGGGAAGACGGCGGTGTACCGCCGCTGGCGCTCGAAGCTGCACCTGGTCCTCGACATCGTCTCGGCGCTCGCCGTGCAGGGTCTGCCCGCGCCGGACACCGGCTCCCTGGAGGGCGACCTGCGGCTGCTGTACGAGGTGACGTCCCGCGCTCTGCGCCACCCCGTCGCCTCGCAGATCATCCCCGACCTCCAGGCCGAGGCGGCCCGCAACCCCGAGATCGCCGAGGCCCTCCAGAAGGCCCTGCGAGAGGGCCAGGACGGCGTCGCCACCGGCATCGTCACGGCGGCGGAGGCCCGCGGCGAACTCCGCCGGGGCCTTGACCACGACCTGGCCCTCGACCTGGTCTCCGGGCCGCTCTACTGGCGCTCGGTGGTGATCCGCAGCCCGAAGCTGCCCAAGGGGTATCTGGGATCGCTGGCCCGGGCTACGGCGGAGGCGTTGAAGGCGTTGTAGGGCGGCTTCGCCAGGTACCGCGGATCAGGCCCGCGCCGCCTCCGGGTGCAGGCGCACCCAGCCCTCCCACGCCGATGTGATCATGTCCTGGACGTCGTGCCGGGCCTTCCAGCCCAGCTCCGCGGCCGCGCGGTCGGCGGAGGCGACGACGCGTGCAGGGTCGCCCGGGCGGCGGGGCGTGACCGTGGGCGGCCGGTCGTAGCCGGTGACCGTGTTGATGCGGTCGATCATCTCGCGGACGGAGACGCCCTCGCCCCGGCCGATGTTGAGCGTGAGGTCGCGGCCGGGGGAGGAGCTCAGGACCCGGGCCGCCGCGACATGGGCCTCGGCCAGGTCGACGACGTGGATGTAGTCGCGTACGCAGGTGCCGTCCGGGGTCGGGTAGTCGTCGCCGAAAATACGCGGCGGTGCGTCCTCCGTGAGCTTCTCGAAGACCATGGGGGCGAGGTTGAACACGCCGACGTCCGCGAGCTCCGGGCTCGCCGCCCCGGCCACGTTGAAGTAGCGCAGGGACGCGGTCGACAGCCCGGCCGCCCGGCCCGTCGCGCGCACGAGCCACTCACCGGCCAGCTTCGTCTCCCCGTAGGGCGACATGGGCACGCAGGGCGTCTCCTCCGTGACCAGGTCCACGTCCGGCATGCCGTACACCGCCGCCGAGGAGGAGAAGACGAAGGACGGCACCTTCGCCGCCGTCACCGCGTCCAGCAGGACCCGCAGGCCTTCGACGTTCTCCCGGTAGTAGTGCAGCGGCTGCTCGACCGACTCGCCCACCTGCTTCTTCGCGGCGAGGTGGACGACACCGGTGACCGAGTGGTCCGCGAGGGTGCGCGCGAGCCGCTCGCCGTCCAGCGTGGAGCCCACCACCAGCGGCACCCCGGCGGGCACGCGCTCGGCGATACCGGTGGACAGGTCGTCGTATACCACCGCCTGCTCCCCCGCCGCGGTCATCGCCCGTACGACGTGCGCTCCGATGTAGCCGGCGCCGCCGCTGATCAACCAGGTCATGTGCGGCCGTCCCCTCGTCAGTTGGCCCGTGGTGGTGGTGCTCTGTGCCGATACGCGTCGTGCTCTCAGTGAAGCAGGCGGCGCAGCCTTCCGCGTGTGACGGACAGCACACCGCGTACGCCGGGCGCCACGCGCAGCGCCAGCGCGCCCGAGTGGGTGGCATACGGCTGTACGAGTACCACGCCGTGCCGGGTGCTCGGGACGGCGCTGCGGCGCAGCAGACCGGCGCCCGTGAGGGCGTGTGCCGTGACGTCGCGGCTCACGCCGTCGCGGAAGCGGATGCGAAGGCGCAGGTCCCAGGTGCCCACGCCGAGCGCGGCCAGCGCGGGGAGGTCCACGGTCGTCTCCGCCGACCAGGTGCCGACCGACGGCGCCGGCGCGGTCGTACCGCGGACCACCTCGTCCCCGTCGTCCCGGTGCCGCCACTCCACCTCCACCGCCTCCGGACCCGCCTGCGCCACCCGGCCGTACAGCTCGTGCAGGCGCAGCCGCAGCCGGGCACCGCGCGCGTGGGGCCGCAGTTCCGCGTCGACGGCCAGGGGCAGCACGGACACGGGCCGGGTGAGCAGGGGCTCCAGGGAGACGTGCGGGAGGTCCTCCGACCAGACGGGCGTGCCGTCGGCGGCACGGGCGTACGGCGGGTACAGCCGGGCCGGGCGGGCCGCCAGCTCCCGCAGCCGGGGCAGGTCGCGCGGCTCCGGGGAGGCCAGGACGACCCGTCCGACCAGCCGGCCGGGAGCGGCCGGGTTGCGGGCCCAGTCGTCCGCGTCGTACTCCGCGAGATGCGCCCGCGTGAGGTCCCACCACGCGCGCCGGTAGGCGGCGTCGCGCAACCCCAGTTCACGCACGTACATCCGCAGGTCGTGGTCGAGGAACTTGGCGCGCGCCACCCGGGCGAGTTCCTTCTGCCCGGCGCCCAGCAGGACCTCGTACGCCTGCCGGCACGCCTCCGTACGGGCCCGCCAGTTCTCGACGCCGGACCGGTCCAGCGAGATCGACAGCCGCTCGGCGGACCGGCGCACGTGCCAGACGTACACCCGGTCCGGGACCAGGGCGATGCGCGGGGCCGCGGCCAGCACGCGTGCGGTGAAGACGACGTCCTCGTACGGGAAGCGGCCCTCGGGGAAGCGGATGCCGTGCTCGCGCAGGAAGTCGGTGCGGTAGAGCTTGTTGACGCAGAGCGTGTCGTGGATCAGGCGCGGTCGCTGCGCGGGGTGCGGTAGCACGGTGTGGAGCGTGTAGAGGCGCGCCTGCCAGGGTACTTCGCGCCCCGACGGCAGTTCCCGGCGTACGCACAGGCCGCTCGCGACCTCCGCGTGCGCGCCCGTCGCCGCGTCGAGCAGCGCGTCGACCGCGCCGGGCGGCAGGACGTCATCGCTGTCCAGGAACATCACGTACGGCGACGTCACCGCGTCGAGCCCGGTGTTGCGCGGGGTGCCGCAGCCGCCGCTGTTGGCCCGGCGGCGGATGACCTTCAGACGGGGCTCCGACGCGGCGAGCCGGTCGAGCAGGCCGGCGCTGCCGTCCGTCGAGCAGTCGTCGACGGCCACGACCTCGCGCACGGCCGGGCCCTGGGCGAGCGCCGAGCGCACCGCGTCCGTCACATGGGCGGCGTCGTCGTAGCCGATGACCACGACGGCGACCTGAGGGAGAGGCCTCTCGGGGTTCTGTACGGCATTCATTACGGCGGATCGTAAGCCGGGCGAATGACATGAAAGTGGTAACACACCATCAAGTGTCATCGAAACCTGTGCAACGGCACAGAATCGGGCCGTGATGAGCGGACAGTCGAGGGGGAGCGGCCGGTTCGGCACGGGCGTGGTGCCTGTGGCGGTTCCCATGGCGGTGATGCCGGTGATCGGGCTGTGGGGCCTGGACCGCGGTGGCATGTGGGGCGACGAGAGCGTCACTTTCCAGGTCGCGCAGCGCACGGTGCCGCAGATCTGGCGGCTGCTGCACGACGTGGACGCGGTGCACGGCCTGTACTACCTGTTCATGCACGCAGTCCTCGCCGTCCACCCGGGCGAGGTCGTCCTGCGTCTGCCGTCGGTGTGCGCGGCGACGGCGACCGCCGGCCTGGTCGCGGCCCTCGGCGTCCGACTGGCCGGGCCCCGGGTCGGCCTGTGGGCCGGTCTCCTCTACGCGATCACGCCGATGACCGGCCACTACGCACAGGAGGGGCGGTCGTACGCCCTCGTCGCGGCGGGTGTGGCGGGGGCGACGCTGCTGCTTCTCAGGGCAGTGGAGGCGGCCACCGCACGGGCCTGGTGGCCGTACGGGACCGTCGTCGCCCTGACGTGTCTGCTGCACGAGCTGGCGGTGCCGGCGCTCTGCGCGCACGCGCTGACGCTGGCCCTGCTACGGGTGCCGAGGGCGGTGTGGTCGGGGTGGGGGCGCGCGGCGGGGGCGGTGGTGGCGCTCCTGCTGCCGCTGGTGTGGGTGTCGCAGGGGCAGTCAGGGCAGGTGGCGTGGCTGGTGCCGCCGGGGTGGGACCAAGCCGAGAGGCTGGTGCGGCACTTCTCTCCCGGGCCGACCGGGATGGTCTTCTGGGGGTCGCTGCTGCTGATGGCCATCGGGCTCCGGGCGCGGCGACTGGCGGCGGTCGCGCTCCCGCTGCTGCTCGTGCCGCCGGGGATCCTGATGGCCGTGTCGCAGGCGCGGCCGCTGTTCCACGACCGGTACGTGCTCTACTCACTGGCGGGCGCGTCCCTGCTGATGGGCGCCGGGGCCGGGCGGGTGGCCGGAGTGCTGGGGCGGCTGCGGTTCGACGGGCGGCGGGTGCGGGTCGGCGGCCGGCAGGTGCACGCCCTGCTGGGCGTCACCGGCGTCCTCGCCCTCACCGTCACCTTCGTCCACCATCTCCCCGTCCACCGTCAGGACCGGTCCGCCGCCCACCGCCCCGACAACCTCGCCGTCGTC
Organism: Streptomyces sp. NPDC052064; assembly: GCF_055585925.1. Taxonomy (NCBI): domain Bacteria; kingdom Bacillati; phylum Actinomycetota; class Actinomycetes; order Kitasatosporales; family Streptomycetaceae; genus Streptomyces; species Streptomyces sp. NPDC052064. Next base: position 111,312 of record NZ_JBVJJE010000017.1, on the reverse strand, counting down.
TCCGCGCTCGCCCTCCGCCAGGTGCGCCCCGGCGACCCGGTACTGTTCGTCCCGTCGGTCGGGAGGCTCGCCGCACTGGCCTACCCGAAAGGGTTCCGGCAGGTCCGGGACATCGCGCTGCGGGAGTCGGCGCCCCGCTCCGGGACACTGTGGGGCCGCGAGGCGACGCCCGGCGAACTGCGGCACAGGCTCGCCTCGGTGGACCGCGTCTGGGTCGTCGCCGAGGCGTACGCGCTGGACCCTCGCTGGTCTCCGCCCGATCCGGTCGAGCGCACGAAACTGGCCGTCCTGGCGGAGGAGTTCACCGTCCGGGAGGAACACACCCGGGACGGGGTGATCCTCCGCCTCCACGTCCGGAGAACGCCGGCCGACGCACCGGCAACCGATGAGCCGTCCGCCGTCGCACCGGCCACTGACGAGCCGCCCGTCGACGCAGTAGCCGACGAGCCGTCCGTCGACGCACCGGCCACTGACGAGCCGTCCGCCGTCGCCGCGTCCACCGATGAGCCACCCGGCGCGTCCACCGACGGGCCACCCGGCTCCGCTACGACCGCTCGTCTGCCGGTGAACCGCCCGGCGGCTCCGCGAGCGCGGCCGCGTCGAGCGCGGTGGTGAGCTCGTCGAGGCGGGCGCGCAGGGCGCGGACCTCTTCGGGGCCGAAGCCGGTCGAGGCGGCGATCCGGCGCGGCACCTGAAGCGCCCGGCGCCGCAGCGCGACGCCCTCCTCGGTCAGCCGCACCTCCACCGACCGCTCGTCACGCGCACTGCGCTCCCGGCGCACGAGCCCTGCCGCCTCCAGTCGCTTGAGCAGCGGCGACAGCGTGCCGGAGTCCAGGCGCAGATACTCCCCGAGCTTCTTCACGGGCAGCTCGTCGTGCTCCCAGAGCACCAGCATCACCAGGTACTGCGGGTACGTGAGCCCGAGGTCCTTGAGGATCCCGCGGTAGACGCCGTTGAAGGCGCGGGATGCCGCGTGCAGGGAGAAGCAGATCTGCTGGTCCAGGCGGAGCCAGTCGTCGTCCGGCGTGTTCATGCCTCCAGGGTAGCTCGTGCCCGCCATTCAATTGCACACAACTTAATTGTGTGCTCTAATTCTGGGTGTCAGGCGGCCCGGAAGCGGGCCGCCGAACGTTGACGTGTGAGAGGGAAGGATTTCCATGGACGCGCTCTACACCGCTGTCGCCACCGCCACCCACGGCCGCGAGGGCCGCGCCGTCAGCTCCGACGGCGTGCTGGACCTCGCGCTGGGCATGCCCCAGGCACTGGGCGGCAACGGCCAGGGCACCAACCCCGAGCAGCTCTTCGCCGCCGGGTACGCCGCCTGCTTCGGCAGCGCCCTCGGCCTCGTCGGCCGCCAGGCCAAGGTCGACGTCAGCGACGCCGCCGTGACCGCCGAGGTCTCCATAGGCAAGCAGGGCGAGGGCTTCGGGCTCGCCGTCACCCTCCGCGTGGAGCTCCCCGACAGCGTGGACGAGGCGACCGGCCGCAAGCTGGTCGAGCAGGCCCACCAGGTCTGCCCGTACTCCAACGCCACCCGCGGCAACATCGAGGTCGAGCTCGTCATCGAGTAGGCACCGGCACGTCACCTCCCGACCCGCGCCAGCACCTCCCCCGTCCGTCTGCTCCACGCCACCACCACGGCCTCCTCGGGCACCGGGTGCCAGCGCGTCAGCAGCAGCCAGCGCACGTGATAGCGGCGGACGACGGCGGCACGCTCGGCGCGGGTCGAGCCGGGGGCCAGATAGGCGCGGACGTCGGCCGCCCGGCGTTTGCGTTCCCGTTCGTCCAGGGCGGGGTCGGGCCAGACGGGCGCGGCGAGGTTCGGCCCGTACCCGGCGATGGAGCGCCTGGCCAGGTATCCGTCGGTGATCACCACCTCGCCCGGCCCGATGTGCCGAGCCGCCCAGTCGTACGACGGCCAGCGCGTCGGCTGCGTGAACCCCACCGGGTCGACCGAGCGCGGCACGACCGCCCCGGCGTGCACGGTGACGAACCCGACGCACACCCCGACCGCCGCCGCCCCGCCCAGCACCCTCCGGGAGCGCCGCCACGGCCGGGGCGCCGCCAGCTCCACCGCCAGCGCGAACTGCAGCGGCACCAGCACGGCCCACAGGGCCCTGGCGTACGTGTAGTGCCCGCTCACCCAGCCGTACGCCACCATCAGGCTCTCCAGCAGGAACATCAGCACCAGCGGGTCACGCGCCGACCTGCGCGCCCGCACCCACAGCGCGGGCAGGCCGAGCAGCGCCAGCCAGGAGTTGGCGAGCATCCCCTCGTACAGCCGCCGGTGCATCGCGTCCATGCCGGTGTCGCCCACCAGCGTCAGGACGTCGTAGTACGGCCACGTCAGAGCCACCGTCGCGCAGGCCGCCCCGGCGAGCGTCCAGCGCGCCACGACCGGTCGGCGCCACCCGCGCTGCCGCGACGCCACGATCGCCACCGCCCCCAGGAGTGCCGAGGCCGCCGTGACGGGGTGGGTGAGCAGGATCAGCCCGTACAGGGCGCCGATCCCGGCGTACCCCCACCAGCCGCCGAGCCCGCTCGGGCCGACGAACCGCACGGCCGGGACGTCCTCACGCGCGCGCACGCAGGTCCAGGCCCACGCCCAGAACGTCAGCCCGATCGCGACCGCGGACGGATAGCCCAGGTTCGTCGTCATCGGCATCAGCCCGAGGTAGCCGCTCCACAGGATCCGCGCGGTACCCCACAGCAGCGTCATGAACAGCAGGGCCAGGACCGGCGCCCACGGGCGCGGGGTGAGCGCCCGGACGAAGCGGCCGATCCCCGTCAGCAGCACCAGCAGATGCACCGGCCCGGCGAGCTTCACGACCGCCCAGCCGGACAGCCCCGTCAGCCGCGCCAGGACGCCCTGGGTGACGGCGTACGGCCCGTAGTACGGGCTGCCCTCGCCCGGCAGATCGGCCATGGTGTGGGCCGGGTGCAGCAGGTCGGCCTTGAGACGCTCGACGACCGCCGCGTGCTGTCCGGCGTCGCAGCACAGCGGGATCCGCCAGAACGCCAGCGTCATCACCAGCCAGAACAGGGCGCCGAAGAACTGATACGGGGTCAGCCGCCCCACGCGGCCGCCGCGCAGTGCCGTCGCGCCGAGCACGGTCCGCCGGATGAGGACTCCGGCGCTCACAGGACAGTGGGAAAGGGGAGGGACTGGGGCATGCGCCGAATGTTCCCGCCCGTACCCGAGCCCTGACCCCGGGTCACTTCATCGGGTGAGGCGACTGCACCCACCTGCCGACGACAGGGGGCTCCTGATGAATCTCCGCGGCGTCACGGAGACCGAGACCCGTCAAAAGCCCCCTGGTCGCACAATTCCCGCTCCGCCGCCGCCGGCCAGCGCGCGAACCGGAACCCGGTCCGCTCGAAGGCACCCGTGAGGTTCCGCCAGAACCGCTCGGCGGTGAGCGGCGCGCGCACCGACTCCTTCAGCTCGGCCAGCGCGCCGCAGCCCAGCGCGGCCCGGGCCGCCTCGACCGCCTCCCGCGAGGCCCCGGCCCGCACCAGGTCCCGCTGCGGCGGGTGCTCCACCGCCCACTCCGCGAAGACCCAGTGGTTGCGCAGGAACTTCTCGTGCCCGGGCCAGCTCCACCGCTCCAGCGCGAGATGCGCGCCGATGGGACTGGCCAGTCCCCAGGCGTCGTTGACATAGGCGTCGAGCGGCGCCGCGGCTCCCGTGACACCGAGATGACGTCCCACGATCACCACCTGGTACGGGGAGTCCTCCCGCATCGGCGTGGCGTGCAGCCGGCGCCCGGCGTCGAAGTACAGCAGCGTCGGCCGGGGCGCTCGCGCGGCCTGAGCCAGCATGCCGCGCCCCTCCGGCAGGGACGGCCAGTTGTCCACCCAGGTGGCGGTGCGCACCGGGTTGTGGTCGCCGAGGCCCTCCACGTCGGAGCTGCGCACGTTGAAGGAGCCGGACGTGCTGCGCACGTCGAACGGTGCCCGCAGCGGACTGACCGCCGCGCACAGCCACACCACCAGCAGCGCGCTCGCGACCCCCGTGGTCCTGGTCGCGGGCACGACCAGGACCGGCAGGAGCAGCAGCAGGAGGGCGGGCAGGATCATGCGGGCGTGCATGTAGTCGCCGCCGACACGGACGACGTACCCGGCGAGCAGCAGGCCCGCCGCGAACGGCGCCAGCAGCACCGCGAGCGAGGCCCGCCCCGGGGCGCGGTCCCGCCGCTCCCGGCGGACGCGCCGCACGAGGAGGACGGCCATCCCGGCCAGCACGGGCACGACGGGCCACAGCCAGTAGGGCCCGAGCGTCTCCTGCACATAGCCGGCACCCCGGCCCCAGTCGCTGGCGCTCGCCTCCTTGGCGACGGCGGGCAGCGGCACCAGGATCCCGTAGTACCCCGCGCGGAACACCTCGTACGCCAGCGGCAGCGCCACCGCCGAGGCCAGCATCGCCGCGGTACCCCGCCGGGACGGGCGCAGCACCCACCACTGCGCCGCCAGGAAGCACACCGTGGCCACCGCGAGATCGGGCCGGACCAGCGGACCCAGCCCGAACACGAAGGCGGCGGCGTACGTGACCCGGGCCTGCTGACCGCGCCGGGTGCCCGTCAGCAGCCACCACGACAGGCCGGTCCAGAAGGCGCCCAGGCCGCTCTCCAGGCCCGAGGTCATGTACGACCAGAAGGGCGGCACGGCCAGCAGCGCGAACACGCCCGCCGGGAGCAGCAGAGCCGCGCCCCGGTGCAGCCGGCACGTGGCGTACAGGGCCAGCCCGAAACCGGCCGTGCTCAGCAGCAGCCCCAGCCCGACCGCGAGGAACGCCGGGTCCTCGCCGGTGACCCAGGTGCCGAGCGCGAGCAGCCACTGCCACAGGGTGCCGGTCGAACTCTCCGCCCGTTCCCCCACGTTGAACACGGGCCCGTTGCCCGCCAGGATCTGCCGGACCGGACGCAGGTAGATCAGCCCGTCGTCGCAGATCCAGCGCCGCCGGTAGCCCAGCACGAACAGGGCCGCGGTCGGCACGGCGACCAGTGCCGCGTGCCACCAGTGCACCGCCCGCAGCCGCTCGACGGCGGCCGGGGACCGCGCCGAGGAGGCCCGCTGGCCGGGCAGGGAGGGAACGGCCTCGGGGGTGGCGGGAGGTCTCATCGCTCCACCAGCGCCTCGGACCGGGCACGCGGCCCCGGGATCCGGCGGGCCACGGGCAGCAGCGCACCGCCCCGCTCGCCCAGCATCAGCAGGCGTACGACCCGCTCGGCGGCCTGCCCGTCCTCGAACTCGCAGTACCGCTCCCGGAAGCCCGCCCGCAGTCGCGCCGACTCCGTGTCCTGCCAGGTGCCGGACGCGAACAGCCAGGCCAGCTCCCGGTACGAGCGCGACACATGCCCCGGCGCGTCGGCCGTGATGTCGAAGTAGGCGCCCCGGCTCGCCGTGAAGGCACCCCAGTCGTCGGCGTGCACCACGACCGGCCGGTCGAGGAGGACGTAGTCGAACATCAGGGCGGAGTAGTCGGTGACCAGCACGTCGGAGGCGAGCAGCACGTCCTCGACGTGCGGCTCGTCGGTCGCGTCCACCACCACCCCCCGCCGGTGCAGGTCGGCAAGGCCCAGGCCGCGCGCCACGCCCCCGGCCAGCGACGGGTGCAGGCGCACGACGAGCGTGTGGCCGGGGCCGAGGTCCGCGGCGAACCGGGCCAGGTCGAACCGGTCCACGTGGCCGCCCCGCCGGTAGTCGCGGCGGGTCGGCGCGTACAGCACGACCGTGTGGTCGGCGGGGATGCCCAGCCGCTCGCGGACGGCCGGGCCCCGCTCCGGGCCGGCGCCGACCAGCACGTCGTTGCGCGGGCTGCCGGTCCGCAGCGAGGTGAAGTGGCACGGGTACGCCCGCGCCCAGGCCCGCTCCGCGTGCCGCCCGGCGACCAGGCTGTAGTCCCAGCGGTCGGCGCGGCGCAGCATCTGCGGCACATCGAAACCAAGCCGGGCGCCCGGCTTGGTCAGCAGGTCGGCGCCCAGGTACTTGAGCGGGGTGCCCTGGTGGGTGTGGATGTGGACGCTGCCGGGCCGCTTGGCCAGGGTGCCGGGCCAGTTGACGTTGTTCACCCAGTACGTGGCCCGGGCCATGACCTCGTGGTAGCGCCGCGAGCCCGGCGTCACATGGTCGATGCCGGGCGGCAGCGCGTCCACCGCGTCCTCCCGGACCACCCATACGCCCCGGATGTGCGGGGCGATCTCCAGGGCCTTGGCGTGGATCGCGGCCGGGTCGCCCGACACCCCGCGGTGGTGGGTCGCCGAGTAGACGGCCAGATGCGGATCGAGGGGACGCTTCGACTGGGCCGCGTACCAGCCGCGCAGGGCGGTCGCCGACGCCTTCCGAGCCACCCGCCGCTGCCCGCCCAGGGCAGCCGCGCGCAGGTCCCGCAGACCCCGCACCGCCGCGTACGACGCGTAGGGAGCCGACGCCAGCAGTCGCATCTCTACCCCGCGCCAGCCGTCCGGCTCCGGGAAGCCGCCCTCGGGGAGGTGGCGCCGGTGGAAGGAGCGGATCTCACGGTAGAAGTCGCCCCGGTCCGCGGGCCGCACCCGGTCCTCCCGGGCCAACACGAACAGCATGTGGTCCAGGGCCCGCTCCAGCAGCGGCGGCCGCGCCCAGTCGAGGTCGGGACGCTGCTCCAGGAACGCGAACAGGCCCTCGTACTGCGGGAAGATCTCGAAGTGCCGGCGCCCCGGCGTCTTGGTGATCGCGCCCTGCCGGCGCTGCCGGTACTCCACCCCGATCCGGTCCAGGCAGGCGATGCGGTCCGCCAGCACCATCGACCGGTAGGTGACCGGCGCGTCCTCGTACAGCCCCGGCGCGTACTGAAGGCCGTGCTCTTGGAAGAAGGACCGGCGGTACGCCTTGTTCCAGGCGACCAGGAACAGGTTCAGGTACTGCGGGCTCTCCCGGATGCCGAAGGTGTCCGTGCCCGCCGCGGCCAGCAGGTCCGCCGCCTCGCTGCGCCCGCCGCGGCCCCACCAGTAGGTGCGCACGTGGTCGAAGACCAGGATGTCCGGCTCGCCGGTCGCTTCGAGGCGGGCGGCGACGGCCGCCAGCAGGCCCGGGGTGTACTGGTCGTCGCTGTCGAGGAACAGGACGTAGTCGCCGGTTGCATGCTCCAGGCCGGCGTTGCGGGCCCGGCCCAGGCCGACGTTCTCGGGCAGGTGCAGCACCCGCACCCGGGCGTCGCGGGCCGCGTACTCCTCGAGGATCGCACCGCTGCCGTCCGGCGAGCGGTCGTCCACGGCGATCACCTCCACGTCGCCGTACGACTGGCCCAGCACCGAGTCGAGACACTCGCGCAGGAAGCCCTGCACCTTGTAGACGGGGACGATGATGCTGAAGCGGGGCACTTCTTCGGTCAGCTCCTTACGAGGGTGGCGGCGGGGGCCGGAACGCGCTCCGCGAGCGGGATCACGGGCGGGATCGACTCGGGCGGCTCCCCCAGCAGCACCCGGCGCACGACGCGCTCGGCGGCCCGCCCGTCGTCGAACTGGCAGAAGCGCTCCCGGAACGCGGCACGCAGGGCCGTGGCGGACTCGTCCGCCCAGCCGCCGTCGCGGAAGACGGCCGCAAGTTCCTCGGGCGTACGGGCGACCCGGCCGGGCGGGACCCGCATCAGGTCGAAGTAGACGCCCCGGATCTCCCGGTAGACCTCCCAGTCGTCGGCGTACACGACGATCGGCCGGTCCAGATTGGCGTAGTCGAACATGATCGAGGAGTAGTCCGTGATCAGCGCGTCGGCGGCCAGGCACACGTCCTCCGACGAGCGGTGCCCGGTGACGTCGATGATCCGGCCACCGCCCCGGCTCGCCCCTTGGTCGTAGAAGTAGTGGGCGCGCAGCAGCACCACGTAGTCGTCGCCGATCGCCTCGCAGAACTCCGCCAGGTCCAGACCCGACGCGAAGCCGGTGGCGTAGTCGCGGTGCGTGGGTGCGTAGAGCAGGGCCTTCTTGCCCTCCGGGACGCCCAGTTCCTCGCGGGCACGGGCGACGTCCTCGGCGGACGCCGTGTAGTAGACGTCGTTGCGCGGATAGCCGTACTCGAGGGTCTCGTGGGCGCCGGGGAACGCCTTCTCCCACATCTCGGTGGAGTGGCGGTTGGAGGTGAGGTTGTAGTCCCAGCGGTCGACCCGGGCCAGCAGTCTGGCGAAGCTCCCGGTCGCCGCTGCCACCACGGGGTACGTCGCCTGGTCGGCGCCCATCTTCTTCAGCGGTGTGCCGTGCTGGGTCTGGAGGTGCACGCTGCCGGGGCGCTTGATGACGGCGTCCGCGAAGTTGGCGTTGTTGACGAGGTACTTGGCGCGGGCCAGCACCTCCCAGTACCTGCGGCTGCCGATCACCGCGTACTCCACGTCCTTCGGCACGCTGTCCACCGCGTCCGGCTCCACCAGGAACACCGACCGCAGGTGCGGGGCGAGTTCGCGGGCCTTGGCGTGGATCGCGGCCGGGTTGCAAGCGTAACCGCGGCCCCAGTACGCGCAGTACACGGCGAGGTTCTCGTCGAGGGGGAGGCGCAGACCCGCCGCGTACCGCAGACGGGTGCGCAGCCCCCGGGGGTGCGGGAGCAGTGCGGCGGCTCGCGCGGCCCTCCGGGTGGCTGCGCGCAGGGTGCGGAACGCCGCGTACGCCCCGGACGCCAGCAGCCGGTGCTGGACGCCGAGGCTGCCACCGGGCGGCTGGTAGCCCGCGGGGCGGTGCTGCCGGTAGAGCGCGCTCGCCCGGCGGAAGAAGGCGCGCCGCCCGGCCGACAGCCGTCGGGGATGGGCGGCCGTCTTCAGTACGGCGGCGAAGAGCTGCTCGAACAGCGGCCCCAGCCGTTCCGCCGGCAGCCCCTGCTCCACGGCCCGGGTCAGGACCAGCTCGGTCTGTTCGAGAAGCTCGGCGTGGTGCTCTCCCGGCAGGTTGAGACGGTTGCCCGGCCGGCGCAGCAGATGCCGGACGACGACCGCGCGCAAGGCCGCCACCCGCTCCGCCCGCAGGGCGACCAGCCCGCCGAACCCGGTGTCGGTGAAGTGGTCCCCGGGGAAGGTGATGCTCTGCTCGGTGAGGAAGGCCCGGCGGTAGGCCGCGCTCCACGCCGGCAGCGCCACGCCCGTCAGCCGCGGGGCCCGGTCGGGGCAGAAGGCCCCCTCCGGCGTCCCGGCCAGCAGGGGCGCGGCCGGGTTGGTCGGCTCGCCCTCCCACCAGGGGGTGCGCTCGTGCTCGAAGTACAGGACGTCGACGTCGCCCACCGCGCCCAGCCGGGCGTCCAGCGCCGCCAGCGCTCCCGGGGCCAGGACGTCGTCCCCGTCGAGGAACAGCACATGGCCGCCGACCGCCGACCGCAGCCCGGTGTTGCGCGCCCCGGCCAGACCGGCCGACGGCGGCGAGTGCACCGGCGTCACCCTGGAGTCCCGCTCGGCGTACCAGGCGACGACGTCCGCCGCGGGTGAGTCGGGCGCGTCGCACACCGGGATCAGCTCGAAGTCGCCGAACGACTGGCCGAGGATCGAGTCCAGCGCCTGGGACAGCCGGCCCGCGACCCCATGGGACGGGACGACGATGCTGAAGCGGGGCATTCTGCTCTTTCTGTCGAGGGTCGAGCGCCTGCGGAAGCGGGGGCCGCGTCAGGCGACGTGACTACGGCGTCCCGGCCTCCCGGACGGGCGCCAGGAAGGCGGCCGGCTCGGGGTCGGCCGCGACGGGCTGGAGGGCATACGAACTCCCACGCGTGAGAACCGGGTTCAGAGGCTGTCGGTGACGACGGCCGGGCCGGCCGGCCGCGGCACCGTGGCGAGCGGCACGCGCGCCAGCGAGGCCGCCGCCGACGGCACCGGCCGGCGCTCGTCGAGCGGCACGACCGGCGGCAGGTCCGACTCCCCGAGGACGACCCGGCGTACGACCCGCTCGGCGGCCCGGCCGTCGTCGTACGTGCAGAACCGCTCCCGGAACGCCGAGCGCAGCTGAGCCGACCGGGAGCCGCGCCAGTGGCCGGTGGCGAAGATGTCGATCAGCTCGTCCTCGCCGCGCGCCACCGCACCCGGCGGGAAGGAGCGCAGGTCGAAGTAGGCGCCGCGGGCCGCCTCGTACGCCTCCCAGTCGTCGGCGTGGATCACGATCGGCCGGTCCAGGTTGGCGTAGTCGAACATCAGCGAGGAGTAGTCCGTGAGCAGGGCGTCCGAGGCCAGGCACAGCGACGACACGCTCGGGTGGTCGCTGACGTCGACGACCCGGCCGCAGGTGCTGGTCAGCGGGGCGTCGTAGGCGTGGTGGGCGCGGGCCAGCACGATGAAGCGCGGGCCCAGGCGGCGCACGATCCGTTGGAGGTCGAGGGCGCGGCGCTGGGAGCGGCGGTAGTCGCGGTGAGTGGGCGCGTAGAGGATCGCCACCGTGCCCTCCGGGATGCCGAGCGACGCGCGCAGCCGGGCCACGTCCGCCGAGGTCGCCGTGCGGAACACGTCATTGCGGGGGTAGCCGTACTCCAGCGTGGTGTAGCGGCCGGGGTGGACCCGCTCGTGGGTGAGAGTGGTGTGGCGGTTGGCGGACAGCACGTAGTCCCACTGGTCCACGCCCTTGAGCAGCCGGGCGAAGTCCCTGCCCCGGGCCGCCGCCGGGCGCTCCTGGAGGTCGAGGCCGATGTGCCCCAGCGGGGTGCCCTGCCCGGTCTGGATCAGGGTCTGGCCCCGGCGCTTGACCAGTCGGTGGTCGAATTCGGTGTTGCTGACCAGGTAGGCGGAGCGGGCGAGTGCCGTCCAGTAGGCGGCCGTACCGGGGACGAGGCGGCGCGGGCCCGGCGGGATGGTGTGGTGGTACTCGGGACGGGCGATCCACGCGGTGCGGATGTGCGGCGCGAGATCGCGGAACGCGGACTCCAGTGCGCCCGGGTTGCAGCTGTGGCCGCGGCCGTCGTAGGCGGCGAAGACGGCCCGGTCGGCGCGCAGCGGGAGACAGCGCTGGACGTGGTAGTGGAGCCTGAGCGCGGCGGACCGCAGGCCGCACAGCAGCCTCCCGGTGGTCCGCGCGACGCCGCGGTGCAGGGCCGACGCCAGCTGGAGCGTGCGGTAGGTACGGTGCAGGCCGAAGCGGATCAGGGTGTGGTGCACCCGGGCACGCAGGGGGACAGGGGCGCCCCGGGTGCGGTAGCGGCGGTAGTGGGCGCGGGCCCGGCGCATGAAGTCCGCGCGCGAGCCGGAGGGCAGCCGGTCCCGCCGGGAGTACACGATCGCCAGGTGATGGATCATGCGGCGGAACAACACCGGCCGCCACCGGACCAGTTCGGGGCGCTCCTCCAGAAACGCGAACACCCGGTCGTACTGCTCGAAGACGTCGAAGTGCCGCTCGCTGGTGGTGCGCAGGATGCCCCCCTGCCGCCGCTGCCGGTAGTGCACGCAGACACGGTCGAGGGTCGCGATCGACTCCGCGGTCATCAGCACCGGGTACGTCCACGGCGTGTCCTCGTAGTACCCGGGCGGGAAGACGAACCCCTTCTCCTCGACGAACTCCCGCCGGTAGGCCTTGTTCCAGGCGACCATCAGCAGCCTCAGCAGGCCCGGCCGGTCCTCCAGGCGGAACGGGGCCGAGCCCTGCTCGGTGAGCTGGAGGGCCGCCTGGTTGCGGACCACCTCACCCGTCCAGTACGTGCGCGCGTAGTCGAAGACCAGGACGTCCGGCTCGTCGGTCTCCTTCAGCCGGTCGGCGATGGACCGCAGCGCGTCGGGCGTGAGGGTGTCGTCGCTGTCGAGAAACAGCAGGTAGTCGCCGCACGCGTGCGCCACGCCTGCGTTTCTCGCGCGGCCCAGGCCGACGTTCTCGGGCAGATGGACGGGGCGGACGCGCGCGTCGCGGGCGGCGAACTCGTCGATGATCGCGCCGCACGCGTCCGGCGAGCAGTCGTCGACGACGATCAGTTCCAGATCGGGACAGGACTGGGAGAGCACCGATTCGAGGCACTCGTACAGGTACGCCTGAACCTGGTACGCGGGGACAATGACACTGAACCTGGGCAAGAGGCCATCCATCGGTCGGCGCGGGCGTTCGGCCCGGGAACGGCCGGTGGGGTGAGTTGGTTACGGCGGCTACGGCATCCGGGGGAACGCGGAAAGGGCGGACCGCGACCGGTCCGCCCCTCCAACTGGCTTGCGCTGAACGCTACTTGACGGCTCCCGCCATCACGCCGGACACGAACTGCCGCTGGAATGCGAAGAAGACGGCCAGCGGGACCACCATCGAGATGAACGCGCCGGGTGCCAGCACGTCGATGTTGTTGCCGAACTGCCGTACCTGAGTCTGGAGTGCGACCGTGATCGGCTGGCTTCCGGAATCCGAGAAGATCAGCGCGACCAGCATGTCGTTCCACACCCACAGGAACTGGAAGATGCCGAGCGAGGCGATCGCCGGGCCGCCGAGCGGCATCACGACACGGAAGAACAGGCGCAGTTCACCCGCCCCGTCCAGGCGCGCCGCCTCCAGCAGCTCTCTCGGGATCTCCGCGAAGAAGTTCCGCAGCAGGAACACGGCGAAGGGCAGGCCGAAGCCGACGTGAAACAGCACCACGCCGATCACCGAGCCGAAGATGCCGATGCTGCCGAAGAGTTCGGCGATCGGGATCAGCGCGACCTGCACGGGCACGACCAACAGGCCGACCACGCCCAGGAACCACCAGTCGCGGCCGGGGAACTCCATCCAGGCGAAGGCGTAGCCCGCCAGTGATCCGATGATCACGACCAGCAGGGTCGCCGGCACGGTGATCCACACCGTGTTGAGCAGGGAGCTGGTGATGTCTTCGTTCTCCAGCAGCTTGGAGTAGCTGTCGAAGGTGATCTGCGACGGCTCGGTGAACACCTTCCACCAGCCGCTCGCCGCGATGTCCTCCGGCGAGCGGAGACTCGCGAGCAGCAGACCGATCGTCGGCACCAGCCAGAACAGGCCGACGACGATGAGGAACACCCGCACCAGCCCACCGCTGACCCCCTCGGCCAGCCGGGACCCCAGCGACTGCTTCGTCTTCATCGCCGCACCTCCCGCCTCAGCCGACGCACGTTGAACCACATCACCGGGATCACGAGCAGCAGCAGGAACACCGAGATGGCGCTGGCGATGCCCGGCTGGTCCTCGGAGAAGCCCTTGCGGTACAGCTCCAGGGCGAGGACGTTCGCGTCGTCCTGGGCGGAGCCGGGGGCGATGATGAAGACCAGGTCGAAGATCTTCAGCACGTTGATCATCAGGGTGACGGCGACGACCGCGAGAACCGGCGCCAGCAGCGGCACCGTGACCCGTCTGAACACCTGCCACTCGGTCGCGCCGTCGACCCGGGCGGCCTCCAGCAGTTCCCGCGGCACGCCCGCGAGCCCTGCCGCGATCAGCACCATCGCGAAGCCCGCCCACATCCAGATGTACGCGCCGATGATGGACGGGGTGACCAGGGACGGGCCGAGCCAGTCCAGGCCGTTGTACGGCTCCTTGAAGTTGCTGTCCGGAAGCCGGAGTTGGGCCCCGTCGGCCGAGGCGGGCAGCGTGAAGGTGCCGTCGTCGGCTGCCGTGGCCGACGCCACGACCCTGCCGTCCTTCACGGCCTCGACCTTCATGCCGGCATAGCCCAGTTCGGACGCGTCGACCCGGTTGAGTGTCCCCACGCCCTTGCCCCGCGTGAAGTCCTGCCAGGTCGTACCGGTGATCTTGTCCGGCTCGGGCTTCGCCGCCACGGCGTTCTTCGCGTCGTCCGGCATCAGGTCCGGCGCGACACCCACCAGGGGCAACGAGACGGTCTCGCCCGTGCGGACGGGCGACTTGGTGATGAACGCACCCCCGCCCGCCGGCTCCAGCGGCGACTCCCGGCCCGGGTGGGCCTTCGGGAACGCCGACGACTGGGCGAACGTGTCGTGCACGCCCACCCACACCGCGTTCGCGACGCCCTTGTCCGGGTCCTGGTCGTACACCAGGCGGAAGATGATGCCCGCCGCCAGCATCGAGATCGCCATCGGCATGAAGACGACCAGCTTGAAGGCCGTGCCCCAGCGCACCCGTTCGGTCAGCACCGCGAAGATCAGGCCGAGCGCCGTCGCGACCGTCGGCGCGAACACCACCCAGATGATGTTGTTCTTCAGCGCGGTGCGGATGCCCTCGTCGGTGAAGAGGGCCTGGTAGTTGTCGATCCCGGCGAAGCCGTCGCCGGACTGGTCGTAGAAGCTGCGGACCACCGAGTACCCGATCGGGTACACCACGAGCGCGCCGAGCAGGACGAGCGCGGGCAGCAGGAACAGCGCCGCGACGGTCCTGCGGGTGCCGGTCACACTCTTGCGCGACTTGGGAGCGGCAGGGGGCGGAGTGCCCCCTGCCGCCGTGGCCGACGTCATGCCGTCAGCCTCCGTAGGCCGCGGCCGCTTCGGTCTCCAGCTTCGCTTGCGTACCCGCGATGTCCTTCGGGTTCTTCAGGAAGTCCTGGAGGAGCTTCCACTCGCCCTTGCCGGGCGTGCCGCCGAAGGCCTGCGGGGCCTGGTCGGACATGTCGAAGCGGAAGTCGTCACCGGCGTCGATGAGCGCCTTGGCGATCCGCTGCTGCACCGCGTTCGGGTACGCGGAGTTCGGCACGTTCTTGTTCGGAGAGAGGTAGCCGCCCAGCTTGGCCTGGATCTCCGCCGCGTCCGGCGAGGCGAGCCAGGTGGCCAGGGCCTGCGCCCCCTTCGAGTCCTGGAGGATCACGGCCGCGTCGCCGCCCGAGACCACCGGCCCGTTGTCACCGACCGCCGGGAACGGGAACACCTTCGCGTCCGTGCCGACCTTCATGGTCGTCGGGATGTTGACCTGCGCGAAGTCGCCCGCGGCGACCATGGCCGCCTTGGGCTGGTCCCCGCCGGTGAAGACCTGCGTGACGGAGGCCGGGAAGTCGGTCTGCAACGCACCGCTCGCCCCGCCCGCGACGTAGTTCGCCTTGCCCCAGACCTGCGCGAGCGTGGTCAGCGCGTCCTTCACGGACGGGTCCGTCCACTTGATCTCGTGCTTGGCCAGCTGGTCGTACTTCTCCGGCCCGGCCTGGGAGAGGTACACGTTCTCGAACCAGTCGGTCAGCGTCCAGCCCTCGGCGCCGCCGACGGAGAACGGGGTGACGCCGGAGTCGTAGACCGTCTGCGCGGTCTTCAGCAGATCCGGCCAGGTCTCGGGCTCACTCGCCCCGGCGTTCTCGAAGACCTGGTTGTTGTACCAGATCAGGGACTTGTTGGCGGCCTTGTAGTAGACGCCGTACTGCTTGCCGCCCACCTTGCCGATGTCCTGCCAGCCCTGCGAGTAGTTCTCGCCGAGCTCCTTCAGCCCCTCGGCGCCGAGTGGCTTGGCCCAGCCCCGGTCGACGGCCTGTTTGATGGCGCCCGGCTGCGGCAGCATCGCGATGTCCGGCGGCTGACCGCCGGCCACCTTCGAGCCGATGAAGTTGATGATCGGGTCCTGGGCGGGCACGAACGTGACCTTGGCGCCCGTGCGCTTCTCGAACTCCGCCAGGACCTTCTTGAAGTTGGCCTGCTCGGCGCCGCTCCACACGGCGGCGATCTCCAGGCTCGTCCCGTCAAGCTTCGGAAGGGTGACGTTGTTGGCGGTCTCCTCGGTGTTTCCCTCGGTTCCACTGTTTCCGTCGCCGTCGCCGTCGCCTCCGCAGGCGGTGAGCGAGAGCGCGAGCGCTCCCGCGGCGACGGCGGCCGCGGCCTTGGCGGCTCTGCGGTGCTGGGGGGTCGCCTTGTCCCGCTTCGGCGACCAGCGTGTCCGGATGGTGCTGCTCGTCATGCGCATGACTGCCCCGTTCTTCGTTCCATCGTCGAACGTCGAGCGCGCTCCCGTGCGATCTGGTCTACGCCCGGGTGTGCGGGGGCGGCAAGATGGCGTCGGCTGTCAAGCGGGGGATCGTGACCCCCTCGTGACCAGGGTCTCGTCCCTGATCAACGGACGGGGTCGGCATCCAGCCAGTGCCACGGACGAGTGCTACAGAAGTGACGGCACACGCGCCGCCGCTACCTCCCGCGCCGCCCTTTCCAGCGCGCTGGCCAACAGTGCCAGGTCGGTCGGGCCGTTTCCGAGTTCCCGCACCGGACGCCGGGCCGGTGGGTCACCCATGCGGTGCCATTCCAGGGGCACGACCGTGGGGCGCAGGGTCGCCGTCCGGGGGATACGGCCGGTGACCCGCCCGCCCTGGAACGGCGTGATCCGACCGTCCGCGCAGGCGAGGCGGCCACGGCCCGGAGCAGGTTCTCCCCCGGGTTCTCCGCTGCGCTCGAACGGGGGGGCGCCCCCATGGCCCGGTGCCGGTGCGTCGAGGGTGACGCGGAGGGTGGCCCGGCGCGCCGGTTCCGTCTCCGCCGTACGGGCGCACGGGCCGGTGGCCGCCACCAGGTGGACGCCCAGCCGCTCGCCCTCCCGGGCCACGGCCTCCAGCGCGCGCATCACCGACCCGGCCGCGGGCCGTCCGGTCGAGCCGAGGGAAGGGGAGACCAGCGCGTCCAGGTCGTCCACGACCACGACGAGCCGGGGCAGGGGCGGCGCCGCCTCCGTCTGCCGCCGGGCCGCTCGGGGCCGCAGCCGCATCGTCGAACTGGGCGGGGAGTCGAGATCCCCGGCCCCGGCGGCGGTCCCGGCACCGGCCTCGGCCTGGGCGCCGCCCCGGGCCGTCGCCGTGCGCTGGGCGACCATACGGCCCGACAGCTCGCGTCCCGTGTGCCACTCGGCGAAGTCGGACCGCCCCAGCAGCTCGGCGCGCCGCTTCAGCTCGGCGCTCAGGGACTGTGCGAACTCGCGCATCCGGACCGGGTCGTGGGCCGTGAGATACGTGGTGACATGCGGGACGTCCGTACAGACGCGCAGTCCCTCGCCGGCCCCGCCGCCCGCGCCGGGGCCGCCCCGGCCGTCGACCAGCACGATGCCCAGCCGGTCCGGCCGCTCGGCGGCGCCCAGGGACGCGACGACCGCCCGCAGCAACTCCGTACGGCCGCTGCCCGACGGGCCCTCGATCAGCAGATGCGGTCCCTGGGCCGCGAGGTCCGCGCAGACCGGGCCGCGCGGCCCGGCGCCCAGCACCGCGCGCACCCGCCCGCCCAGCGCCTCGGTGTCGTCGGCCGCGTCCGCCCAGCGCGCCATCAGCGACGCCGGGGTGGCCCGGGCCAGGCCCAGCTCGTCCAGCAGCCGTGCCGCCTGGGGCAGGGGCGCGGAGACACGCGGCTGCCGCTCCCTCGTCGCGCCGTCCGTGCGCAGCGGCGCCAGCGCCCGTGCGAACCGCTCGGCCCACGCGGGGGACACGGCGTCGACGGTGGCTATGGTGCCGTGGCCCACCGGCCCGACCGGCCCTGAGGCGCCGCCGACCCGGGCCACGCGCATCAGCCGCAGCGCCGTCGCCACGTCCCCGCTGAGCAGCGCGACCGCACCGCACTGCCGGAACGCGGGCGCCACCGAGCAGGCCGCCTCGTAGGTCTCCGTCACGGGCGAGGCGGGGGAGGCGGCCGCTGTCTCGGCCAGGCACACGACATGGATCCCGGCCCGAGGGCCCTCCAGCGCCAGCCGTGCCACGGCCTCACGCAGGTCGGCTCCGCCGGGGTCGCCGTCCACGACGAGGACGGTGTAGGGGCCGGGGAAGGCGGTCGCCGGGGTGGGGGTGTCGTCCCGGGCCCAGGAGGGGCGGCGGTGCACGGGACCGGCGGTGCTGGTCGCCGGGCTGTCGCCGCCCTGGGCGTCGGGGCCCGGCGCGTCGCTGTTCGGGCCGTCGGTCCCCTGGGCTCTGGAGAACCGCACGTTGCCCAGCAGCCCGTCGGCCCCTGCGGCGCCGCCTCCCGCGTCCGCCAGCTGGTCCTCCAGGCGGCGGAGGAGCTCGTCCGCGCGGGCAGCGGCCTGTTCCCGGTCGTAGGCGAGCAGCAGGCGGCAGTCCTGCCCGTGCCCCGGGCGGACATGCGGCAGCCAGCCCAGCCAGCCCCACTCGGCGGTGCGCTCCTCCAGGGGGCGGGAGCGGTCCGCGGCGATCAGGACGATCTCCAGGGCGTCGGGGGAGTGCAGCGCGGTGAGCTGCGCCAGCACGGCACGGGCCAGCCCGGCGAGCCGCGCCCGGGGCCCGGCCAGTCCCAGCGCGCCGGCCTCGCGCAGCCCGGAGGTCACCGGCACCGCGGGCAGCAGGCCCGAGCCGTCCGGCGCCGCCCGGTCGGCGGTGCCGAGACGCACCGCGAGCGCCTCCGGGTGCCCCGGACCGCGCTCCCACAGCCGGGGCCCCGGCCCCAGCGCCGTCAGCAGCAGCGTGGCCGGATCCGGCCAGGTCTCCGGCACCGCCGGCCCGACGGCAGAGCGCTGCACCGCCACTTCGGCCGGCTCGCCTTCGTACGTCCCGCGCGCGTCCGCCCCCTGCTCGCCGCGCCCTCCGGCCAACCGCCGCGCCCACGCCCCGAGCCCGCCCCGCCTGCGCGTCCCCGGCGGAACGTCCGTGCCCCGGAGAGGAGTGCCCTTGCGCCCGCGACCGGACAGCTCGTCCGCGGCGTCTGCCGGGAAAACCGGGCCGCCGTCGTCGACCGGACCGGCGCCGGTCGGAGTCGTCGGACGCGGGACCGCCTGGCCCCCGGCCCGGGCATGAGGGCCTACGCCGTCCGCCGTTCCGTCGCCCTGGCCGGAACCGCCCGCACCCCTGTCGCCGAACGCCTCGACACCGGAGCGCCCCGCGTGCGTGTCCCCGGCGCCGAGCCCGCCCTGTGTCGCGTCGCGCTGCCGCGGCGCCCGTACGACGGGCCCCGGGTTTCCCTGGCCCCGGGCGATGCCCGGCCCCTGCTCCCCAGGAGATGCCCGGAATCCGCTCTGCGCGGCCCCCGGACCGTCCCCGGAAGCCGCCCGCGAGGCCTCCGCGTCCGCTTCCACACCGCTGCTCTCGACCCGAGGCGCCCCACCCTGCCCCGGCACCACCGCCGACTCCCCGGAGCCCTGCCCCACGGTGCCCGGCGCGCCCCAGGCCGCCGAGCCGTAAGCGTGATGCGTCGGCCCGGCAGGAGCGGCGGGAGCGGTAGGACCGGCAAGACCGGAACGACCGGCCGCAAGCGGGTCCGACGCACGCGTATCCGCCCCCGAGCCGCCGTCAGGCCCCGGCACGCGCACGTGCCCCTCCCCGTCCGGCGTCGTGTCCACGCGGCCCCCCGGCCCCCCGGCGGGAGCCAGCCGCAGAGCCGATTCGCCGATCCGCAGCAGCGCCCCCGGTGTGAAACGGACCGCCCGGCCGCCCACCCGCGTGCCGTCCAGCGTCGTGCCGTTCGTGGAGTCGAGGTCGGCGACCGAGACGCCGCCGTCGGCGCTCACCGTCACCGCGCAGTGCAGCCGGGAGACGTCCGGGTCGTCGAGCGGTACGTCGGCGTCGGCGGAGCGGCCGATGCGGATCTCGCCGCCGTGCAGAAGGTGGACGCCGCCGGCGTCGGGCCCGGCGACCACCTGGAGCTGGGCCGGCGCGTCGTCCAGCTCGGGATGCGGCTCCGGCTCGCCCGGCCCGCCTACGGACAGCACGGCACCGTCGGTCAGCGGGGGCTCGCCGAGCGTGCAGCGCTGGGCGTCGAGCCGCTGCTCCCCGGCGTACAGCACCGGGGAGCCCGAGCCGTCACCGCCGAGGACCACCTGGGCGAGCGCCGAGGACACCGCCGCGAGCGCCGTCCCGGCGGGCGCGGTGACCAGCACATCGCAGCGCGCGGCGCGGTCCCGAGCCGGAGCCGCCAGGCCCAGCGGGTCTACGACGGTCAGCCGGATCTGCATCGCCGTCAGCGGTCCCTTCTGCCCGGGCGCGGAGTCCCCCCACCCCGCCCCAGCACGTCGGCCAATACTGCACGCATCCTCGCACCTGCCACTGACAGCGCGCCCCTCGCTCCGGAACAAGTGATCTTGATTGGTCGGCTCTGCCCGCAAAAGTGCCTGAGAGATGCCCCACTCGCGATCAGTTGAGATCGGTCACGCTCACTCTCGGCAACCCCGAGACCGAGGTGAGCGTCTTCCCTTCGAACGCGTGTGAGAACGGATACGTAAGACCCACAGAAAGACGACACCCCGGTCCCCGGCGGCACGGCACTACAGTGGGTCGGACAGGCCAGCAGGCAAGGCAAGCACCAGGGAGCGCATGACGTGCGGCCGGTAGGCAGCAAGTATCTGCTCGAGGAGCCGCTCGGACGCGGCGCCACGGGCACCGTCTGGCGAGCCCGCCAGCGTGAGACCGCGGGCGCCGAGGCGGCCGTGCCGGGACAGCCCGGAGAGACGGTCGCCATCAAGGTCCTCAAGGAGGAGCTGGCCAGCGACGCGGACATCGTCATGCGGTTCCTCCGGGAGCGCTCCGTCCTGCTCCGGCTGACCCACCCGAACATCGTCCGGGTCCGTGACCTGGTGGTCGAGGGCGAGCTGCTGGCGCTGGTCATGGACCTCGTCGAGGGGCCCGACCTGCATCGCTACCTGCGCGAGAACGGGCCCTTCAGCCCCGTCGCCGCGGCCCTGCTCACCGCCCAGATCGCCGACGCGCTGGCCGCCAGCCACGCCGACGGCGTCGTCCACCGCGACCTCAAGCCGGCGAACGTCCTGCTCCAGCAGTACGACGGGCAGATGCACCCGCTGCTGACCGACTTCGGCATCGCCCGACTGGCGGACTCCCCGGGCCTGACCCGCACCCAGGAGTTCGTCGGCACGCCCGCGTACGTCGCGCCCGAGTCCGCCGAGGGCCGCCCGCAGACCTCCGCCGTCGACATCTACGGTGCCGGCATCCTGCTGTACGAGCTGGTCACCGGCCGCCCGCCGTTCTCCGGCGGCTCCGCCCTGGAGGTGCTGCACCAGCACCTGAGCGCCGAGCCGCGCCGCCCGTCCACGGTCCCCGACCCGCTGTGGACGATCATCGAGCGCTGTCTGCGCAAGAACCCGGACGAGCGGCCCAGCGCGGAGAACCTCGCCCGTGGCCTGCGCGTCGTCGCCGAGGGCATCGGGGTGCACGCGAACTCCGCGCAGATCGCCGCCGCCGAGGGCGTCGGCGTGCTCCTGGTGCCCGACCCGGCGCCCGCGCCCGTGCCGGACACGCCCGGCGCGGCCGACGCCGACCCCACTCAGGTCCTCCCGCAGGGCGCGGGCTCGTACGACCCGAACGCCGCGACCAGCGTCATGCCGCACACCGGCGGCCCGTCCGGCGCCGCCGACCCCACCGCCGTACTCCCCAACCGGGGCGCGGCCGACCCGACCGCCGTCATGCCGCCGGTCCCGCCGGGCTCGCCCGGCCACCCCGGTCAGCAGGGCCAGCAGGGCGGACCCGAGGACCCGCACCCCTGGCAGAACCAGCTGCGAGCGGCCCGCGACCGCAACGAACAGACGCAGGTCCAGTACCTCGACCCGAACGAGGACCCGCTGCGCCGCCGCCCCCAGCGGCAGGTCGCCCGGCCCCAGCCGGGCCCCGGCTACGGCCATCCGCAGCAGCCCCAGCAGTACGCCCCGCAGCCCCAGCGGCCCCAGCCTCCGCAGCGCTATGCCCCGCCCGCGCCGCCGCCCCAGCCCCAGCAGCCGCAGCGGCCCCAGCGCGAGCCCCGGCAGCCCCGGCAGCGCAGCGCCAACCCGATGCGGATCCCCGGGCTCGGCTGCCTGAAGGGCTGTCTCTTCACGATCGTCATCCTGTTCGTCGCGGGCTGGCTGATCTGGGAGCTGAGCCCGCTCCAGGAGTGGATCGGCACCGGCAAGGGCTACTGGGACCAGCTGACCGACTGGTTCAACACCGTGACCGGCTGGTTCGAGAAGCTCGGCGGGAGCGGTTCGGGCACGAACTGACCGGAACCGCCCTGCGGGGTTGGTGATTTGTCGACACCTGGCGGGTGATTTCTGCCTCCGCAGTGAAGGTTGGCTCTCCGGACGCGTAGTTTTAACGACAACACGCGTCGGTAGGAGCAGCCTTGGCACGGAAGATCGGCAGCCGGTACACCGCCCACCAGATCCTGGGGCGGGGCAGCGCCGGCACGGTGTGGCTGGGTGAGGGTCCCGAAGGCCCCGTCGCCATCAAGCTGCTGCGCGAGGACCTCGCGTCCGACCAGGAACTCGTCGGGCGGTTCGTGCAGGAGCGGACGGCACTGCTCGGCCTGGAGCACCCGCACGTGGTGTCGGTGCGCGACCTGGTCGTCGACGGCAACGACCTGGCGCTGGTCATGGACCTCGTCCGAGGCACCGACCTGCGGACCCGGGTGGAGCGGGAACGGCGCCTGGCGCCCGAGGCGGCCGTCGCGATCGCGGCCGACATCGCCGACGGGCTGGCGGCCGCCCACGCCGCGGGCGTCGTGCACCGGGACGTGAAGCCGGAGAACGTGCTGCTGGACATGCAGGGCCCTCTGGGCCCCGGCGGCTCCCACCGCGCGCTGCTGACCGACTTCGGCGTGGCGAAACTCATCGACACCCCGCGCCGCACCAAGGCCACGAAGATCATCGGCACCCCGGACTACCTCGCGCCGGAGATCGTCGAGGGCCTGCCGCCGCGCGCCTCCGTCGACATCTACGCGCTCGCCACGGTGCTGTACGAGCTGCTTGCGGGCTTCACCCCGTTCGGCGGCGGCCACCCCGGCGCGGTCCTGCGCCGCCACGTCACCGAGACGGTCGTCCCGCTGCCCGGCATCCCGGACGAGCTGTGGCAGCTGCTCGTGCAGTGCCTGGCCAAGGCGCCGGCGTCGCGGCTGCGGGCCTCGGAGCTCGGGGCCCGGCTGCGGGAGCTGCTGCCGATGCTGGCGGGCATGCCACCGCTGGAGGTGGACGAGCCGGAGACGGAGTCCGCCGAGGAGGCGGACCAGGAGGAGCAGCCCGCCGGACCGGCACCGGCCGGGGAGCGGGTCCGGCGGCGGGGCGCGGTCCCCCTGGTGCCGGGTGCGAAACCGGCCGACTCCAACCGGGACACGCACACCTCGATGCGCGTGCCGGCACCCGACGAACTGGCCGGGGGCGCGCACGGCACGGCCCGGGCCCCGCGCGCGTCGGGCACGCCCCGGCCGGGCTCGGCCCGCAACCGCGCCATCGCCCGGCGCCGCCGCGTGGCCGTGGGCGCGGGCGCGGTCGCCCTGGCGGTGGCGATCGGCGTCGGGGCATGGCTGTCCACATCGGGCGACGACGCGAGCGCACCTCCCCAGGACACGAAGAACTCGGCCCCGCAGTCGCCCTGACCTGTCCCGGAGACAGGCGAAGGGCGACGGCAGCGGTCGGCGCCGGGGCCCGGCCGCCGCCGACGGGCGACCGGCGCGGGGGTGGCGCGGGGCACGAGGAGTTCGTCCCCGTTCCCCCTGGCCCCTCCCGCAGAACGGGCGAAGCCGACGGCGGCAGCGGCCGTTCCCCCGGCCCCTCCCGCGGAACAGGCGAAGCCGACGGCGGCAGGCGGCCGGGGCGAGTGCCCGGCGCTGGCCGGTGGGCGGAGCCGTTACGCTGGAGGCGTGGCAGTCGTCGATGTATCCGAAGAGCTCAAGTCCCTCTCCTCGACCATGGAGTCGATCGAGGCCGTTCTGGACCTCGACAGGCTGAGGGCAGACATCGCCGTGCTCGAGGAGCAGGCGGCCGCGCCGTCCCTGTGGGACAACCCCGAAGAGGCGCAGAAGATCACCAGCAAGCTGTCCCACCTCCAGGCCGAGGTGCGCAAGGCGGAGGCCCTGCGCGGTCGTATCGACGACCTCGCCGTTCTCTTCGAGATGGCCGAGGAGGAGGACGACCCGGACACCCGCGCCGAGGCCGAGTCCGAGCTCACGGCCGTGAGGAAGGCGCTGGACGAGATGGAGGTCCGCACCCTCCTCTCCGGCGAGTACGACGCCCGTGAGGCTCTGGTGAACATCCGCGCCGAGGCCGGCGGCGTCGACGCCGCCGACTTCGCCGAGAAGCTCCAGCGCATGTATCTGCGGTGGGCCGAGCAGCGCGGCTACAAGACCGAGATCTACGAGACGTCGTACGCGGAGGAGGCCGGCATCAAGTCGACCACCTTCGCCGTCCAGGCGCCCTACGCGTACGGCACGCTCTCCGTCGAGCAGGGCACGCACCGCCTCGTGCGCATCTCGCCCTTCGACAACCAGGGCCGGCGGCAGACCTCCTTCGCGGGCGTGGAGATCCTGCCCGTGGTGGAGCAGTCCGACCACGTCGACATCGACGAGAGCGAGCTGCGGGTCGACGTCTACCGGTCCTCGGGGCCCGGTGGTCAGGGCGTGAACACCACCGACTCCGCGGTGCGCATCACCCACATCCCCACCGGCATCGTCGTCTCCTGCCAGAACGAGCGCTCGCAGATCCAGAACCGCGCGACGGCCATGAACGTGCTCCAGGCCAAGCTGCTGGAGCGGCGCCGCCAGGAGGAGCAGGCCAAGATGGACGCCCTCAAGGGCGACGGCGGCAACTCCTGGGGCAACCAGATGCGTTCGTACGTGCTGCACCCGTACCAGATGGTCAAGGATTTGCGCACCGAGTTCGAGGTCGGCAACCCCGAGGCCGTGTTCAACGGTGAAATCCAAGGGTTCCTCGAAGCCGGAATTCGCTGGCGCAAGCAGCAGGAGAAGTAAGTTTGTCGACAAGGTAACTGCCGATGTCAGGGCGGCGGTTGCCTTGTCCGTGCCCCGCATGTCTGGGTTTTACATCACGCTCACAGAGTCAGACTCCCGGCATTACCCCCGTATTTGGACATGGCGCACGCAAACGCCCTTGACGTGTCTTTGAAAAATGGGAAGGGTAAAGCGCGGCATGCGTGTCTCTGGGGCGCATGTGAACCGGGGGGCTCTTCACCGCAGCTATCCCCGTCGAGCACAGCCCCGAGCGGTGCCTAATGACGATGAGCTACTGGGGGTAGCAACCACATGACGAAGAAGACGCGGATCCGTGTCGCGCGGATAGCGGCCGGTGCCGTGATCGCCGCCGGCGCCTCGCTGACCGCCGCCGGTGCCGCATCCGCCGCGGAGGCCGAGAACTGCCTGCTCGGCATCCTGTGCGCCGACGAGTCGCCCGTCCCGACTCCGACGCCGACGGATGTCCCGACGGACATCCCCACCGACCTGCCGACGGACCTCCCGACCGACCCGCCGTCGACCGAGGAGCCCACCGACGAACCGACCGACCCCACGGACGAGCCCACCGAGCCGACCGAGGACCCGACGAGCCAGCCGACCGACCCGGGCAACGGGAACGGCAACGGCAATGGTGGCGGCAACGGCAACGCCAACGGTGGCGGCAACGGCGGCGGCAACAACACCGACCCCGACGGCGGCACCTCCCCGCAGGAGGAGGGCTCCTCGTCCCTCACCGACATCGGCTCGGACGCCACCCCGGCGGCGCCGCAGGCCCAGGGCAACGGCCAGGAGCTCGCCGAGACGGGTGCCGCGCAGACCACCTTCCTGGTGATCGGCGCCGCCACGATGATCGCCGGCGGTGTCGGCTTCCGCGTCCTGCCGCGTCTCATGGGCGGCCGCGGCGGGACTGCCGCCTGACGGTAGCCGCGTCCGTACGGACCGTAGGCACAGCGCAACGCCGAGGGCCCGGAGCGAAACGCTCCGGGCCCTCGGCCGTGTCTTCGGACCGCTGACTACGCCGCTCGGCGGTCAGGCGGTCTGGTGCGCCAGCAGCGCCACCGCGGCGATCAGCACTGCCAGCAGTGCGATCAGCGCCATCGGGTTCAGACCCGCGAGGAAGTTCTCCTGCTGCAGCCGTTCGCGGTTCGCACGGCACACGGGGCACCGGCCCTCGCTCACGGGCGCCGCGCAGTTCGCGCACACCAGCCGGTCGTACGTCATGCGCTCGCCCTCCTTGCGCCGGTTCCTTGTGTGTAACGCTCGCGGTGGTGCGAACGTTCCCTCTCCACTGTGCCAGGTTCCTCCGGAGGGTGCGCGGGTCGCTCCCGAGGGGGGTGGTCGCTGTTGCCGCGCGGCTGCGGGTCGTACGCGGCTCCTCGCGCAGTTCCCCCGCGCACCCTGGGGGCGTGGTACTCACCGGCAGAAAAAGGCACAAGTTCTACAGAAGCGCCACCGGTGACTGCGGTGCCCTGCCCGGTTCGCGTATGGTCACGCTCATCTACCCCCGGCTACCCGTGGTGCATCCGTGATCCGATTCGACAACGTCTCCAAGGTCTATCCCAAGCAGACCCGCCCCGCCCTCAGGGATGTATCCCTGGAGGTCGAGAAGGGCGAGTTCGTCTTCCTCGTGGGGTCCTCCGGCTCCGGAAAGTCCACCTTCCTGCGGCTGATCCTCCGCGAGGAGCGGTGCAGTCACGGGCAGGTGCACGTTCTGGGCAAGGACCTCGCGCGCCTCTCCAACTGGAAGGTGCCGCAGATGCGGCGCCAGCTGGGGACGGTCTTCCAGGACTTCCGCCTGCTGCCGAACAAGACGGTCGGCGAGAACGTCGCCTTCGCGCAGGAGGTCATCGGCAAGTCGCGCGGCGAGATCCGCAAGTCCGTGCCGCAGGTGCTCGACCTCGTCGGGCTCGGCGGCAAGGAGGACCGGATGCCCGGCGAGCTGTCCGGTGGTGAGCAGCAGCGTGTCGCCATCGCGCGGGCCTTCGTCAACCGGCCCAAGCTGCTCATCGCCGACGAGCCCACCGGCAACCTCGACCCGCAGACGTCCGTCGGCATCATGAAGCTGCTCGACCGCATCAACCGGACGGGCACGACCGTGGTGATGGCCACGCACGACCAGAACATCGTGGACCAGATGCGCAAGCGCGTCATCGAACTGGAGAAGGGCCGCCTCGTCCGCGACCAGGCCCGCGGTGTCTACGGCTACCAGCACTGAGACCGCACCCGAGAGTCACGGAAAGGCATAACCCTTCGCCATGCGCGCCCAGTTCGTCCTGTCGGAGATCGGCGTCGGTCTTCGCCGCAATCTGACGATGACCTTCGCCGTCGTCGTCTCCGTCGCCCTGTCGCTCGCCCTGTTCGGCGGGTCGCTCCTGATGAGCGACCAGGTCAACACCATGAAGGGCTACTGGTACGACAAGGTCAACGTCTCGATCTTCCTCTGCAACAAGAGCGACGCCGAGTCCGACCCCAACTGCGCCAAGGGCGCGGTGACGGACGACCAGAAGAAGCAGATCAAGGCCGACCTCGACAAGATGGGCGTCGTCCAGACGGTCACGTACGAGTCGCAGGATCAGGCGTACAAGCACTACAAGGAGCAGTTCGGCGACTCCCCGCTGGCCAGTTCCCTCACGCCGGACCAGATGCAGGAGTCGTACCGCATCAAGCTGAAGGACCCGCAGAAGTACCAGGTCATCGCCACCGCCTTCAACGGCCGGGACGGCGTGCAGTCCGTGCAGGACCAGAAGGGCATCCTGGACAACCTCTTCAAGCTACTGAACGGCATGAACTGGGCCGCGCGCGCGGTGATGGCGCTGATGCTGGTCGTCGCACTGATGCTGATCGTCAACACGGTGCGCGTCTCGGCGTTCAGCCGCCGGCGCGAGACCGGCATCATGCGCCTGGTCGGCGCCTCGGGCTTCTACATCCAGGCGCCGTTCATCATGGAGGCCGCGGTCGCCGGGCTCATCGGCGGCACGCTCGCGTGCGCCTTCCTGATGATCGCCCGGTACTTCCTCATCGACCACGGACTGGCCCTGGCCGACCAGCTGACGCTGATCAACTTCATCGGCTGGGACGCGGTCCTGACGAAGCTGCCGCTCATCCTCGCAACGAGCCTGCTGATGCCCGCGTTGGCGGCGTTCTTCGCGCT
Source organism: Streptomyces sp. NPDC052064 (assembly GCF_055585925.1). Classification (NCBI taxonomy): domain Bacteria; kingdom Bacillati; phylum Actinomycetota; class Actinomycetes; order Kitasatosporales; family Streptomycetaceae; genus Streptomyces; species Streptomyces sp. NPDC052064. Next base: position 83,665 of record NZ_JBVJJE010000017.1, on the reverse strand, counting down.
GCGCAAGTACTTGAAGGTGTGACACATACCAAGAGGGCCGTGCGGTCAACCAGCCGTACGGCCCTTCCCCTTGTCCTAGACTCACCGGCATGTCAGGTCGTGACCCGTTCTGTCAGCCCCGTCGCAGCCGCCGCGGGGCCGCCCTGACATTGATGTTCGCGAGCGTGCTCGTCGCCGGCGCGGCCACGGGATCCCTCCCGCAGGCCGAGCGGAAGTCCGCGCCGGACGAGGCCCGTGCGGCCACCCCGGCCGGGCACCACGCGGACGTCGCCAGGGCGGCCGAGGAGGCCATGGCCGACGGCAAGTCCCCGATGGAGGCCGCGAAGCGCGCCGTCAGCCGCAGCGGGGACCGCTGGGGCGCCGTCTACTCCCAGGGCGATTATGAGGAGTTCGAGGAAACCCTCGACGGTCAGTACACCGGCGTCGGCCTGTGGGCGCGCAGCGAACGCGACGGCCGTATCGAGGTGACGAAGGTGCGCGCCGGTTCGCCCGCGGCCGCCGCCGGGATCCGCCCCGGAGACCTGCTGCGCAGCGTCGACGGCGAGAAGACCGACGGGCGGCCCGTCACCGAGGTCGTCTCCTTGCTGCGCGGGGACGCCACCGACGCCCCCGTCGGCACCACCGTCAGCCTCGGCCTGGAGCGCGGCACGCGCGCGTGGACCGAGACCCTGCGCCGGGCTCAGCTGTCCACGGACTCGGTCGCCGTTCGAAAAGTCGCCGGCTCGATCACTGTCATCCGGGTCGACACCTTTACCAAGGGCTCCGGCGACCAGGTCCGTGAGGCCGTCCGGCAGGCCCCGCCCGGCGCCGGGATCGTCCTCGACCTGCGCGGCAACTCCGGCGGCCTGGTCACCGAGGCCGTCACCGCCGCCTCCGCCTTCCTCGACGGCGGCCTGGTCGCCACCTACGACGTCGACGGCGAGCAGCGTGCCCTGCACGCCGAGCCCGGCGGTGACACGACGAGACCTCTGGTCGCGCTCGTCGACGGCGGGACGATGAGCGCGGCCGAACTCCTCACCGGCGCCGTTCAGGACCGCGGACGGGCGCTCGTCGTGGGTTCCCGGACCTTCGGCAAGGGCTCGGTCCAGATGCCGAGCAGGCTGCCCGACGGCTCCGTCGCGGAGCTGACCGTCGGGCACTACCGCACTCCCTCCGGCCGCGCGGTCGACGGCCGGGGCATCACGCCCGACCTGGACGCCGACGAAGGGGCCCTCCAGCGGGCCGAGACCGTACTGCGCGGTCTGGCCGGTCCCTCGTAATCGACTTCCCGCGGGACCCCTCCGTAGTGCGAAAATGGGCGGCACTATGGCTAAGGAAAAAGGGCGCAAGCTGATCGCGCAGAACAAGAAGGCGCGGCACGACTACCTCATCATCGACACCTACGAGGCCGGTCTGGTCCTCACCGGCACCGAGGTGAAGTCACTGCGCCAGGGACGGGCGTCGCTGGTCGATGGCTTCGTGCAGATGGACGGGCACGAGGCGTGGCTGTACAACGTGCACGTGCCGGAGTACAGCCAGGGCACGTGGACCAACCACAGCGCGCGGCGCAAGCGGAAGCTGCTGCTGCACCGCGAGGAGATCGACAAGCTGGAGTCGAAGTCGCAGGAGACGGGTCACACGATCGTGCCCCTCGCCCTGTACTTCAAGGACGGCCGCGCCAAGGTCGAGATCGCGCTGGCGAAGGGCAAGAAGGAGTACGACAAGCGCCAGACGCTCCGCGAGAAGCAGGACCGGCGCGAGGCCGAGCGGGTGATCTCGGCGGTGCGGCGCAAGGCTCGGGGGTAGGGCCGGCTCGGCGGACACCCGGTCGCCGGGAATACGGTGGCATCGTCGGGCGTTGGTCACGTACGATGGCACCTGCGCCTCACAGCGGGCGCGAGCCCCCGGCGGGGGCGACGATTGAAAAATCAACATGGGGATGATCGGTTTCGACAGCGGCTGTCGAAGCAGGGGAAGCGTGTCGAGGAAGCGGCCATGATCTCGTAAACCACAGGCCGAAAAAATAATCGCCAATTCCAAGCGATCCATCTCCCAGGGCGAGCTCGCCCTCGCTGCCTGATCTTCAGGTAGCGAGCAGCGGCTCCCCTACTTAAGGGAGTGTCAGCCCGGGGGTGTTCCCGACCCGGATCCTGGCATCATTTAGGGAACTAAACCTTGATCCCGGTCACGGGGTGAAGAGGGAAACCACACAGTGACTGGGCCCGTCGGAGACTTGTCGGCGTGATCTCCGGGGCCGAGAAAAGCACAGCCGACTGCACACGGAGAAGCCCTGATTCCACACCGTTGGACGCGGGTTCGATTCCCGCCATCTCCACTCATCCCATGTGGGCAGAGGCCCCGTCGCTTACGAGCGGCGGGGCCTCTGTCATGCGTGGTCCGCTTCTCCCGTGACGTCGAAGCGCTTCGACGGAAGAACGTATGTAGGGTGCGTGAGGGCGTCACTGGGGCGAGCGCTGACCGGTGAAGCGATTCGACGTGGCGCACAGGGACAGCGCCAGGGCCACGGCCGCCGCCGTCACCGGGATGCCGTATCCCGCCGTCGCGGACACGTGCTCCACCGTCCAGCCGCCGAGCGCGCTGCCGCAGGCGATGCCGCCGAGCAGGCCGGTCACCGCCAGAGTCATGCCCTCGTTCAGCCGTCCCTCGGGGGTGCGCTGCTGGACCAGCGTCATGGTGGTGACCATCGTCGGAGCCGTCGCCATCCCGGCGATCAGCAGCGCGCCCGCCAGGAGCGGGAGCGAACCGGTGAGGGCGGCCGCGAGCAGCGGCAGGATCAGCAGCGCGGTCATCGCGGCCACACACCACGGCAGGCGGGACGCAGTCGGCCCGGCGGGCTTCGCGGCGCCGTACAGCAGACCCGCCACGCACGAGCCCGCCGCCTGGAGCGCGAGCACGACACCGGCCGCCGACCGGTACCCCCGTGCGTCCGCGAACGCGAGCGTGACGACCTCAGTCGAGCCGAACACCGCGCCCATCGCCAGGCAGACCGCGAGCAGAGGAGGCATGCCGGCGGCGCGCAGCGGCGCACTCGCGGGTATGCGCGCGCCGACCGGCGGCTCCGTCGCACGCCGAGTCGTGAACAGGAGCATTCCCGCCAGCAGCAGCACCGCCCCGACGAGCGTGCCCGCCTCCGGGAAGAACGCCCCGCACAGGAAGGCCGCGAGCACCGGGCCCAGCATGAAGCACAGCTCGTCCGCGGCCTGCTCGAAGGAGTTGGCGGTGTGCAGCGCCTTGGCGTCACCGGCCAGCAGATACGCCCAGCGGGCCCGGGACATGCCGCCGATGTTGGGGGTCGTGGCGGTGGCGGCGTAGGAGGCGAACAGGGTCCAGACGGGGGCGTCGTGACGCACGCACAGCAGCAGCGCGAGCGAGCCGAGGACGGCGATCATCGTGGCGGGCAGCGCCACCCGGGCCTGGCCGTACCGGTCGACGAGCCGCGCGGTCCACGGCGCGACCACCGCGGTCGCCGCGAGTCCGGTTGCCGTGACAGCACCGGCGAGGGCGTACGAGCCCCGCGCCCCGGCGATCATGACGACCGCACTGACGCTGAACATGCCCATCGGCAGCCGGGCGATCAGGTTCCCGGCGGTGAAGGCCCGGGCGCCCGGCAGCCCGAAGAGACGGCGGTACGGGGTGAGTTGCGGCATGCGCCCACCGTCGCCCGGAGGCGACCGGGGGGTCCAACACCTGTTCCGTACGGAATCACGCACCTGGGTTGTAGGACGGGCGGGAAATATTCGCTACCCGTTCTTCATACAGAGATATGGAGAGTCCTTAATGGCGCATAGAAAAGATGCTCAACCGGGAAATCCTTCACCCGTTTGCCGCGCATCCGCTGAAGAGGGCCGACGGTTAGTCGGTACATGACCGAGGCGACCAGGAAAGACGGTTGGGCGGTAACGCTCGGCCCCTACACCTACATTCCCGCTCCAGCGCACTCGTCGGCTACCGTCAACGGCACGCTCACCAAGGCCGGTTGCCCGGTCGCGCTCCAGGTGACCGAGCCGGTGCTGCGCGATTTCATCGATGCCATGAGTGTGCTGGAAAAGGACCTCGCCCGGCGGTGGATCTGTGCGACGGAATGGCCCGCTTTCGCGCTCGCGGAATAGTCGGGCCGCGCTATGTACGACAACGGAATCGAGGGCACCGGCCGGCACCGGGCGCCGACCCGGGATTTCGTCACTCCGCTGACGCCACCGGATCCGACCTGGGATCCGGCCGAGGAACTGGCGTTCATCCTCGAGGAGGCACTCGGGGACCAGGAGTCGAGGTTTCCCGCCCCGCGTGACGTGGCACCGCCCGCCCCCGCGGACCCGCCCCCGGGCGAGCGCATGCGCCGGCTCCAGGACATCACCGAGGAACTGCCGCCCGTGCGGGACGTCCCCCGGCGTCACCGCAAGGTCCGGGTTCGACGAGCCGGGGGCGTGCTCCGCACCACCAGCTTCCTCGTCGCCGCCCTGACGGCCGTCATCGCCTCCGCGGTGAGTCTCCTGAGCGGCATGGTCGCCTACGACCCGCTGCGCCTGGTCGGCGTGTCCTCCGCGGAGCGCGGCCTCGGCACCTGGTGGCCCCTGCTGGTGTACGGGCCCTGGCTGGTGGCCTCCCTGTCCGTCCTGCGCGCCGCGCTGCACCAGCGCCGTGCCGTGCACTCCTGGTGTGTGGTGCTGGTCTTCTCGTGCGTCGCCGTGCTGCTGTGTGTCGCCCAGGCGCCGAGGACCGTCCTCGGTACCGCGGCCGCGGCCCTGCCCGGGCTGGCGGCGCTGGCGTGCTTCCAGCAGGTCGTCCGCCAGATCACGCTGACCCGTCCGCCCGTGCGTACTGTGCCTCGCCATCGCCTGGGGCAGGTTCCGTCGAGGGACTTTCCCGGTGGGGATGTTCCGGGGGGTGAGGTGACGGGTGCCGGTGCCGGTGCGGTTTCGGCTGAGCGTGAGGGTGAGGGCGCGGGCGAGGGGCCTGAGCGGGTGGCCGGAGGCTGAGCGGGCAGCCCGCCGCTGTAGGTTCACGGCATGCCCGGCCACCTCGATCCCCGACTCCTGCGTGCCTTCGTCACCGTCGCCGAGGAACTGCACTTCACCCGTGCCGCGGTGCGTCTCCACACGGCCCAGCAGGCGCTCAGCCGGGACGTGCGACGACTGGAGCGGGAGCTGGGCGCCGAGTTGTTCGTGCGGACCACCCGGCAGGTGACGCTCACGCCCGACGGAGAGCGGCTGCTGCCGTACGCCCGCCGCGTGCTCCAGGCGCAGGAGGAACTGCTCGCCGCCTTCGACCGGGCCCGGCCCCTGCTGGTGGACCTCAACTCCCCGGGCCTGGTCACACCGCGTCGCGTGCTGCAGGGGGCGCGTGAACTCGCCCCCGGGCACGAGCTGATGGCCCGCTACGAGAGCGGCCTGACCGGGGCCGCCGGGGAGTTGCTCGCGGGCCGGCTGGACGCCTCGTTCGGACGGTTCGCCGGGCTGGACCCGGCACTGCGGGCCGGGCTCGACCACCAGCCCGTAAGGTACGAGCCGATGGCGGTCGTGCTGCCCGAGGACCACCGGCTGGCCTCGCTGGCGGAGGTGCCGCTCGCCGAGCTGGCCGGCGAGACCGTCTACGCGGGCGCCGGCAATCCCCGTACGCCGGAGTGGACCGGTCTCGCGCGGCTGTTGTTCGAGGGGCGGGACATCGAGATCGCGCCACCGGCACCACTGGCCGTGGGGGACGAGGAGTTCCAGCGGGTCATGGCCCGTACGCGCAACCCGGTCCTGGCCGTCGTGGGGTTCCCGGCCCCGCCGACGACGGTGTCACGTCCTCTGGTCGATCCCGTTCCGCTTTCCCCCGTCTCGCTGGTGTGGCGCAAGGGCCTGACGCACCCCGGGCTCGACGCGCTGCGACGGGCGGCGGCGCGGCTCGCGGTGGAGGAGGGGTGGCTGCGGAGGCCCGCCGGAGGGTGGGTTCCGGCCACCGATGATGTCCTCATGGTGTCTCGCCGCTGACACGATTCCGCACGTGGTCCGCACATATCCTCCGCGTGCGCTACATTCGACGCCTGAGCACGGTGTGGTAATGGGGGGCGCTCTGGACGGGTTGGGGACCCGGTCCGGACGACGGGTGCTCAGGTCGTACGCGCACCTGAACCATCCCGTGGGGGGAAGTGCGTGCGTGTGAAACAGTGGCGAGAAGACGCCCAACCCGAATGGCCCGAGGTCGCAGCGGCGACCGGTGAACTCCCCGCGGACGGCAGAGCCCGGGACCGGAGAGCCACGCAGGTCTTCGCCGGCGGCGACGTCCAGGTGACGGGTACCCGCCCGTCCGCCCGGACGGAGCTGACGGAGATACTGCGCGGCATTCCCCGGCAGAGCGAGGGTGAGGTCGACCCGTTCGCCGCGGATCCCGGAACCCGGCCGGTCGTAGGCGACCCCTGGCAGGAGGACGCCGACCCGGTCGGGCACGTCCGGGCCGGGACCCTCGCCGGGCACACTCACGACCCGCACGAGGTCACCGTCCAGCTCGACGCCGTCCAGCTCGGGGACGGGTTCGTACGGCAGGTCAAGGAAGACACCGGCGCGAGCACCTCCGACCGGCCAGTCTTCGTGGACGAGTCCGGTCGCCGCAGCCGTCGCCTCCGCCGGATCGGCATAGCCATCGCCCTGGCCTGCGGGGTCTACGCCGTCGTCATCGTCGCCACGGTGCTGTCGGGCAACTCCAACGCGCCCTGGCTGCCCGTGCCGGGCCAGCAGGAGGGCCGGCCGGCCGGGCAGGTCGACACCCCGTCGCAGCCCACGGAGTCGGCCCCGGCCGGTGACACGGGCGCCACCACCCCGGGCAGCGCGCCGGCGACCGACGAGGCCACGGCACCTGCGCCCGGCCCCAACGCCCTCGAACCTGCGGCCTCCGCGAGCCCGGGACGTCCCGGCGCGACCGCCAGGCCCTCGCCGACGGCGACCTCGACCACACCGGCCCCGGGGAAGGGCGTAACCGACCCGACCCCGACCGAGCCGGCGGACCCGCCGGCCACGCCGGCGACCGACCCGACGCCGACGGTCGAGCCCACGTCAGAACCGACCGAGCCCACAGGCGCCGGCGACAGCGGCGGCACCGAAACGGTCGCCGAAGGCCCGCCCGAGACGCCGCCCGTCGCCCAGCCGCCCGCCGCCCAGCCGCCCGCCGCCTAGACCCGGTCGCGGGGCGGCGCCCGCCGCGTCCGCCCTCCAGGGCAGATCCGGGGGAAGGGCGCTCCGGCGCCCCAGATCTCAGGCCCAGAGCTCCCGGTCCCGCTGGAGCGGAGGGACCCGATGACGCCGCGGAGCAGCCGGCACCGTCCCCGCACCACCCCGTCCCCGCAGCACTTCACACCCGCACCACCCCGGAGTACCACAACCCATGGCATCCCATACCCGCCGTTCGGGGCCCGCGCCCGGAGCCCGTGGCGGTTCCAGGCGCCGCCTGCCCCTGCGCCTGCTGCTGCCCCTGCTCGTCCTCGTCGCGCTGATGGCGATGCTCATGCTGCGCGGCTACGTGCACAGCGAGATCCTCGCCGACCACCGGGTCCGGCCGCCCGCCGCCACCGACCAGGTGCCGGAGAAGATCATGAGCGGCGGGCCCGTCATCGACACCCGCAGCGGCCGCACCGAGAGCCTGCGCGTGCCCGACCACCGCCTGGTCCTCACCTTCGATGACGGCCCCGACCCGACCTGGACACCAAGGGTCCTGGACGTACTGAAGAAGCACGACGCACACGCGGTCTTCTTCGTCACCGGCACCATGGCCTCGCGCCACCCGGACCTGGTCCGGCGCATGGTCGAGGAAGGCCACGAGATCGGCCTGCACACCTTCAACCACCCCGACCTCTCCTACCAGTCCAAGAAGCGCATCGACTGGGAGCTGTCCCAGAACCAGCTCGCGATCTCGGGCGCGGCGGGCATCCGCACCTCCCTCTTCCGGCCGCCGTACTCCTCCTTCGCAGGCGCCATGGACAACAGGTCCTGGCCGGTGACCGAGTACATCGGCCGCCGCGGCTACATCACCGTCGTCAACAACACCGACAGCGAGGACTGGCGCAAGCCCGGTGTCGCCGAGATCGTCCGCCGTGCCACGCCCAAGGGCGGCAAGGGCGCGATCGTGCTGATGCACGACTCCGGCGGCGACCGCCACCAGACTGTCGAGGCACTGGACCGCATGCTGCCCGACCTGCGCGAGCAGGGCTACGAGTTCCACAACCTCACCGAGGCCCTCGATGCCCCGAGCGCGCACTCCCAGGTCACCGGCCTCGACCAGTGGAAGGGTGCGGCGTGGATCTTCCTGGTCCAGGCCTCGGAGCACCTCACCGACGGGCTGGTCTTCGGCCTCGCGATCGTCGGCACCCTCGTCATCGGCCGTTTCGTGTTGATGCTGCTGCTCTCCGGGATGCACGCCCGCCGGGTGCGCCGCCGCGGCTTCCGCTGGGGAGCACCGATCATCGAACCGGTGTCGGTCCTGGTCCCGGCGTACAACGAGGCCAAGTGCATCGAGAACACGGTCCGTTCCCTCGCCGAGAGCGACCACCCCATCGAGGTCCTCGTCATCGACGACGGCTCCTCCGATGGCACGGCACGGATCGTCGAGGACATGGGCCTGCCCAACGTCCGGGTGGTCCGCCAGCTCAACGCGGGCAAGCCGGCCGCGCTGAACCGCGGTGTGGCCAACGCCCGGTACGACCTCATCGTGATGATGGACGGCGACACGGTCTTCGAACCGTCCACCGTGCGCGAACTGGTGCAGCCCTTCGGCGACCCGCGCGTGGGCGCGGTCGCGGGCAACGCCAAGGTCGGCAACAAGGACACCCTTATCGGCGCCTGGCAGCACATCGAGTACGTGATGGGGTTCAACCTCGACCGCCGGATGTACGACGTCCTGCGCTGCATGCCGACGATCCCCGGCGCGGTCGGGGCGTTCCGTCGCAGCGCGCTGGAACGGGTCGGCGGCATGAGCGACGACACGCTCGCCGAGGACACCGATATCACGATGGCCCTGCACCGCGACGGCTGGCGCGTGGTCTACGCGGAGAACGCCCGTGCCTGGACCGAGGCGCCGGAGACGGTCCAGCAGCTGTGGTCCCAGCGCTACCGCTGGTCGTACGGCACCATGCAGGCCATCTGGAAACACCGCCGGGCCCTGGTCGACAAGGGCCCCTCGGGCCGCTTCGGCCGCGTCGGCCTCCCGCTGGTGTCCCTCTTCATGGTCGTGGCGCCCCTGCTGGCCCCGCTGATCGACGTGTTCCTCGTCTACGGCCTGGTGTTCGGCCCGACCCAGAAAACGATCATGGCGTGGCTCGGCGTCCTGGCGATCCAGGCGGTCTGCGCGGCCTACGCCTTCCGACTCGACCGCGAGCGCATGACCCACCTCGTCTCGCTGCCCTTGCAGCAGATCCTCTACCGACAGCTCATGTACGTCGTCCTGCTCCAGTCCTGGATCACCGCCCTCACCGGCGGCCGGCTGCGCTGGCAGAAACTGCGGCGCACCGGTGTCGTCGACGCGCCCGGCGGCGTCCCCGTGCCGCGCCAGCGGTCCCAGAGCAGCGGCGAGCGGAGGCCGGTGGCATGACCCACGGAAACCCGATCCCCACGTCATCGGCGGCGTCCGGCACACCGGGGCCGCCGTCGTACGGCATCCCGCAGCAGCGCACGACGGACCCCGCGGCCTCGGGCGAAGCCGCCCCCGACGCGGCGCCGCGCCAGGGCGGCGGCCGTGACCGCTACCTGGACCTGCTGCGCTCGATCGCCCTGGTCCGTGTCGTCGTCTACCACTTGTTCGGCTGGGCGTGGCTGACCGTGCTGTTCCCGTCGATGGGCGTGATGTTCGCGCTGGCGGGCTCCCTGATGGCGCGCTCGCTGAACCGCCCCGCGCTCGGGGTGGTCCGGGGCCGGATCCGCCGGCTCCTGCCCCCGCTCTGGGCGTTCAGCGTGGTGGTGCTGGCGATGATGTTCGCGGGCGGCTGGAACCCGCTGAAGGACCCGGACCACGGCGGCACCTGGGGCCTGATCGACCTCTTCAACTACGTCTTCCCCGTCGGCGCCCCGCCCTTCCCCTGGCACCTCGGCGCCAAGTCCGGCCTGCTGGAGGACACCTGGGCGGTGCAGGCGGCCGGTCCGCTGTGGTACCTGCGGGCCTACCTCTGGTTCGTCATCGCCTCCCCGCTGCTGCTGTGGGCGTTCCGCCGGGCACCGTGGCCGACGCTGCTGGCGCCCCTGGGCCTCACGGCGGTCGTCGGTACGGGCCTGGTGAAGATCCCCGGCGAGACGGGCAACGCCGTGACGGACTTCGCGGTCTACGGCGGCTGCTGGGTCCTGGGCTTCGCCCACCACGAGGGTCTGCTCAAGCAGATCCCCCGCTACCTGTCGATCTCCTGCGCGGCCCTGCTGATGGCCTTCGGCCTGTGGTGGGCCTCGGGTCACCTGGGGCCCGACGGCTGGGACCTGAACGACATCCCCCTGGCCCAGGCGGCCTGGTCCTTCGGCTTCGTGGTCGTCCTCCTCCAGTACTCCCCGTCCTGGCGCGCACTCCCGGGCCGCCTCGCCAGGTGGGACAAACTCGTGACCCTCTCCAACAACCGCGCCGTCACGATCTACCTCTGGCACAACCTCCTCATCATGGCCACGGTCCCGATCCTCGACCTCCTCTACGAACTGCCGTTCCTCCAGAGCGACAGCGCGGTGTCCGCCCTGGACACCACGTACACCCTTTGGATGTTCGTCCTGGTCTGGCCCCTGATCGGCGCGGCGATCCTCGCGTTCGGCTGGGTCGAGGACGTCGCGGCGAAGCGGAAGCCCCGGTTGTGGCCGAATCGTGCGCCTCGGGTGAGGGTTCGTGGCAGCCGGAGGCGCGCGGCACCCGGAAGCTAAGCTGACCCGTCATCGGCGGGGGGGGCGGACGATGAGCGGCCCTTTCCGGGGGTTCCTTTTCGGTCCAGGCGAGAGAACGACCGCGCTGGAATGCCGGCTGCTGTGGACGTCCCTGGGGCTCGGCGCGGAGCTCGTCAAGGTCGCCGACGAGCTGGCGGACTCACTCCGCCTGGCGTGACGCGGCGGAACCCCGGCGCTTCCCGAACACATCACCGAGACCGAACCGCTCCCAGGGGACCATCGCGAGCGGCATCCAGCCGAACCCGACGGCGAAGACGGCGACGACGGTGGTGATCCGGGCCGGGAGGAACCACCCGAGCTGGGCGACGAGCAACGACACGACCAGCAGCCAGACGTCGAACACCAGCACCGCCAGCACCTTGCGCGCCGCGGCTCCCGGGCCGACCCGGGGCGTGCCTCCGTTCTCTTCGGTCCCCCGCACCATGCCGAAGAGGATCACCGGCAGCATCAGCCCGGTCAGTCCGCCGATCGCGATGCCTCCCACCACCAGGGCGTTGTGCCCGTCGTCGGGCACCATGCTCGACAGCGGGGCCGCGTCCACCGCCCTGCCCAGCAGGGCCACGGCCGCGAACGCGCCGAGCGTCGCCGTCGCCAGCACGAGGAGCGTTCCCGCTCCGAAGGCGACGTTTCCGGCGAAGGAGCGCTGCGGGCGCTGCGCCTCCGGCCGCTCGGCCCCCGACTCAGCGGACATGGACTCTCCCCTTCCCGTGTGGGGTCCGCTAGAAGATAACGGGACCCCGTGCCCCCGGCCTTTCCCGGTGTGGAAAACTGCCTGAGTTGCGCATGTGAACAACTGTGAGCAGTCAGTGGCCCGGGGGAGCGGTGGGATGAGTAAGCGGCAGACACAGAAGATGTTGCGGCTGATGGCGAGCGGAGAGCCGGTCGAGCTCACCAGCCCGATGGCGTCCGTGAAGAAGCTCGCCCGGCTGGCCTTCGTCGCCCAGCAGTTCGGCTACGAGTACGCGGACGTCCGGCAGAGCACCGGCCGCAACGGCGCGCTCACCATGCTGATCCTGCCCGACCCCAGCCCGCAGGCCCGGGCCCGGGCCGCACAGAACTGGGCGCAGTACCCGGGCGCCGGCGACGGTGTCTCCCTCCCGCCGCTCGTGCCGGACGCCTTCGAGCTCCTCAAGGCCCGCATCAACTTCGACCTCACCGGCAAGAACGCCGAGAAGCGCATGGGCTGGGCGGCCCTCGGCATCACCGTCGGCTGCGTGGTCCTCGCCTTCCGCGCCGGCGGTGAGTCCTTCGACTTCGTCGCGGCGGGTGTGGTGTGGCTGCTGTTCATGGCGATCTTCGGCATCGGGCTGCTGGTCACGCGCAAGCGCAACACGAAGTTCGCAGCCAGGTTGCAGGCGGCCGGCTTCATGCCGGTGACGGATGAGAACGGGCGGTTGCGGTACCTGCCGCCCGGGGCGCAGCTGCCGGGGCACGGCAATCCGTTCGGGGGAGGACCGTACGGCGGTGCGCAGGCGGCTGGGGCGCCGGGGTACGCGGGTGCGCCGGGTCAGCCCGGCGGGATGCCCACTCCGGCCGGGGGCGCCCACGCAGGTTACGGACAGCAGGCGCCGGGACCGTACGCCCAGCCGGCACCGGGACCGTACGCCCAGCCGGCACCGGGCCCGTACCCCGCCCAGTCCGCGCCCGGCCCGTACCCGGCGCAGCCGGCACCGGGCCCGTACCCCGCCCAGCCCGCGCCCGGCCCGTACGGAAGCCAGCCCCCCGGCCCCTACAACCAGCCGTATCCCCAGCAGAATCCCCACTGGCAGCCCCCGCAACGCTGACACAACGCCACCGAACCTCTCATCCCGCCCAAGGCAGGGGTGAGAGCAAAGTTCCCTCGCGGTCACCCGCTGGCACAGCCACGAAACGCGTCCTCCCTACCTTCGGGATCAGCACTCATGGAACGACCGAGTCCCGGAGCAAGTGGAGGCGTCATGACAGGCCCTGGCACGGCACCCGCACCCCCGAGCAGGGGCGGACGCTGGATCCAGCACTGGGATCCGGAAAACGAGATCTTCTGGAAGGAGACCGGGGAGAAGGTCGCCCGCCGGAACCTCTTCTTCTCCGTGCTCTCCGAGCACATCGGCTTCTCGATCTGGACCCTGTGGTCCGTGCTGGTCCTCTTCATGGGCCCGGAGTACGGGCTGACCCCGGCCGACAAGTTCATGCTGACCTCGATGGTCACGCTCGTCGGCGCCGTCGTCCGCGTCCCCTACACCTTCGCCGTCGCGATCTTCGGCGGCCGGAACTGGACGATCATCTCCGCCGGCCTCCTCCTCGTCCCTACGGTCGCCGCGTTCACCGTGATGGAGCCGGGCACCTCCTTCTCCACCTTCCTGCTCGTCGGCCTGCTCGCCGGCATCGGCGGCGGCAACTTCGCCTCCTCCATGACCAACATCAACGCCTTCTTCCCGCTGCGGAAGAAGGGCTGGGCCCTCGGTCTGAACGCGGGTGGCGGCAACATCGGCGTACCGGTGATCCAGCTGGCCGCGCTCGCGATCATCGGCGCCGGCGGCGGGCCGCGCGTGCTGCTCGGGATCTACATCCCGCTGATCCTCGTCGCCGCGGTCATGGCCGCGCTGTTCATGGACAACCTGGAGAACGTCAAGAACGACACCGGTGCCGCCAAGGACGCGTCACGGGACGCCCACACGTGGATCATGTCCTTCCTCTACATCGGAACCTTCGGCTCCTTCATCGGCTACAGCTTCGCCTTCGGCCAGGTCCTGCAGAACCAGTTCGGACGCACCCCGCTGGAGGCGGCGTACGTCACCTTCATCGGTCCGCTCCTCGGCTCCCTGATCCGGCCCCTGGGCGGCTGGCTGGCCGACAAGTACGGCGGCGCGAAGATCAGTCTGTGGAACTACGTCGGCATGGGCGTCGCGACGGCGATCCTGATCGGTGCCTCGATGGAGAAGTCGCTGGCGCTGTTCACCGTGGCGTTCGTGGTGCTGTTCGTGCTCAGTGGGCTCGGCAACGGCTCGACGTTCAAGATGATCCCGGGCATCTTCCAGAACAAGGCCCTCGCCAAGGGGCTGAAGGGGGAAGCGGCCGCTGCCTACGGACGTCGCCTCTCCGGCGCCTCGATGGGACTCATCGGCGCGGTGGGCGCGCTCGGCGGCGTCGGCATCAACCTCGCCTTCCGCCAGTCCTTCATCTCCTACGGCTCCGGCACCGGCGCCTTCATCGCCTTCCTCGCCTTCTACGCGGTCTGCTTCGTGGTCACCTGGTCCGTATACCTTCGCCGTACGGCTCCCCGGGTACCCGCCACGACGGCGACCTCGGCGGAGCCGCAGCTCAGCTACGCCAAGGTGTGACGCTGTGCTGATCCGGGGCCATCCCCCCGGATCCCCGGCCGAAGCCCGCAGCCGTCGATCCGGCGGACAACGGCATCGGTAACACGAGCGACATCAAGCCGATCCGAGCCTGTCACGAGCCGTTGACAGGCTCGATCGGCATGTAGGTACGCCGTACCCATAAGTACGACGACTCGAGTGCGGGACGAGAGCCATGTACGAGGAAGAACAGCGACCGGACCACGGGCCCCTGGCGGGCTTCACCGTGGGCGTGACGGCCGCGCGCCGGGCCGACGAGCTGGGCACGCTGCTGCAGCGGCGCGGTGCCGCCGTTCTGCACGCCCCTGCCCTGCGGATCGTGCAGCTCGCCGACGACAGCGAGCTGCTGGGCGCGACGAAGGAGCTCATCCGCCAGGTGCCGGACATCGTGGTCGCCACGACCGCGATCGGTTTCCGGGGCTGGGTCGAGGCCGCCGACGGCTGGGGGCTCGGCGACGATCTGCTGTCGCGGCTCGGCGGCGTACGGATCCTGGCACGCGGCCCCAAGGTGAAGGGCGCGGTCCGCGCCGCCGGGCTGACGGAGGAGTGGTCGCCGTCGTCGGAGTCCATGGCGGAGGTGCTCGACCGGCTGCTGGAGGAGGGCGTGGACGGGCTGCGGATCGCCATCCAGCTGCACGGTGAGCCGCTGCCCGGGTTCGTGGAGGCGCTGCGGGAGGGCGGGGCCGAGGTCGTGGGCGTGCCCGTCTACCGGTGGATGCCGCCGGAGGACATCGCCCCGGTGGACCGCCTCCTGGACGCGACGGTTTCCCGGGGCGTGGACGCGTTGACCTTCACCAGTGCCCCGGCCGCGGCCTCCCTGCTCTCCCGGGCGGAGGAGCGCGGGATGCTCCACGAGGTACTGGAGGCCCTGAGCCACGACGTACTGTCGGCCTGCGTGGGTCCGGTCACCGCCCTGCCGCTGCAGTCCCGCGGCATTGACACCATCCAGCCCGAGCGTTTCCGGCTCGGCCCCCTCGTCCAGCTCCTCTGCAAGGAACTGCCCGGCCGGGCACGCACGCTGCCGATCGCCGGACACCGGGTGGAGATCCGCGGCCATGCCGTCCTGGTGGACGGTGACCTCAAGCCCGTGCCGCCCGCCGGTATGTCCCTCCTCCGCGCGCTCTCCCGCCGCCCCGGCTGGGTGGTCGCCCGCGCGGAACTCCTGCGCGCCCTCCCCGGCTCCGGCCGCGACGAGCACGCGGTCGAAACAGCCATGGCCCGCCTCCGCACGGCCCTCGGCACGCCGAAACTGATCCAGACGGTGGTCAAACGGGGCTACCGCCTCGCCCTGGACCCGGCAGCGGAGACGAAGTACGCGGACGCGTGACCGCATCCGCGAGTTGGGCGAAATACCGCCACGCTGACGCCCACCGCGCGACCGGGCCCGCTCGGCGTGGCGTGCACGCCATGGCCGGAACCCGTGCCCGGGCGGAGCCGTCCCTCACGACCGGCCCGTGCGAGGGGTTTCCGGCGCCGCAGTGGGCAGGCACTGTAAGAGGGAACGGTTTCCCAGCCCTCTCACTGGCACCCCGCCGAACCCCTCGCGACCGGGGTGCACCCTAGGCGGTGACAGGCACATGGCACTGGGTACGGCCACGGCCCCGTACGAGCTGCGGTTCGATGCCGGGCGGATCTGCCTCGATCTGCTCTCCACCACGCATCCGGAGGAACGGCTGGACTCCGTGGACGTGCTGCGCGTCTGGATCACCGGCTCCGGGCTCGTCCCGGCGGACACCGCCCTGGCCCACGCCGACGCCACCTGGCTGGTCGCCTTCCGCGAACTGCGCGGGCAGGTCGACCGGTTGGTGCGCGGCTGGTCGGGATCCGGAGCCCGGGCGTACGACTTCGCGCTCGCGCGCGTCAACGACCTCGCCCGTACCGCACCCCCTGCCCCGCGCGCCGTCCGCGGCGGAGACGGCGAGCTCGTACGTCAGTTGGACGGCCCGCCCGGCTGCCCCGCCCTGCTCGCGGCCGTCGCCCGGGATGCCGTGGACCTGCTGACCGACCCCGTCGCCCGCGCGGCCCTGCGGGAGTGCGAGGGCGACAACTGCCCCATCGTGTACCTCGACACCTCCCGGGGACGCAGGAGGCGCTGGTGCTCCAGCGAGGTCTGCGGGAACCGCGAACGGGTCGCCCGGCACCGCCGCCGCGCGGCACTCACCCGCGCTTAAGTCCCTTTTGCCCTTCACGGCAAGGCCGTTGGGTGGTCGCTGCATTCAATTTCCCTGTCCTAAATGCGACTTCTGCGGATGCACTGTCGAAGTGATTTCGATTACACGCCGTTTACCTACGCACCCGTAGGGAAGGCCTGGCTTGATCTGGTCGCTGTGGCGGAAATGTAAAGAACGCGGGGTGGGAATGTGCTCCCATGTCCCCCTCGTCACGCCACTCCGAAGAAATCTGTCACGTCTCTTTGAACACCCAACGCCTCACGTCCGTACGGCATGTGGAGCGACCGACTGGGGGAACCCCCGGACACCGGAGGTGGGCGTGCGCAAGGATTCCGTCGTGGCCAATGAACGTGCACCGAGGGCCCGACATCGCATGTCCCAGCCCTCGGAACCCGACGAGGAGCTGATGCGTGCGCTCTATCGCGAACACGCCGGACCCCTGCTTGCGTATGTCCTGCGCCTGGTCGCCGGAGACCGGCAGCGCGCCGAGGACGTCGTGCAGGAGACGCTCATCCGTGCCTGGAAGAACGCCGGTCAGCTCAATCGGGCGACCGGATCGGTACGCCCCTGGCTGGTGACGGTCGCCCGGCGCATCGTCATCGACGGCCACCGCAGCCGGCAGGCCCGGCCGCAGGAGGTCGACCCGTCGCCGCTGGAGGTCATCCCCGCGGAGGACGAGATCGACAAGGCGCTGTGGCTGATGACTCTCTCGGACGCACTCGACGACCTGACCCCCGCTCACCGGGAGGTGCTCGTCGAGACGTACTTCAAGGGGCGTACGGTCAATGAGGCGGCCGAGACCCTGGGCATACCCAGCGGAACCGTCCGCTCCAGGGTGTTCTACGCCCTGCGTTCGATGAAGCTGGCACTGGAGGAGCGGGGGGTGACGGCGTGATGAGTGTTTACGGGGGAAACCAGGGGTTCGGCACGGGAGGCATGGGTATGTCTGGACCCATGCAGGAATCTCCGGTGCCGAACGAGCACGAGACCGTCGGCGCCTACGCTCTCGGCATCCTCGACGACGCCGAAGCAACCGCTTTCGAAGCCCACCTCGCGACCTGTGAATGGTGCGCCCAGCAGCTCGACGAGCTGGCCGGCATGGAGCCGATGCTCGCCGCCCTCGCCGACCTGCCCGGCTCCGGCACGCCCGCGATCGGCGAGTCGCTGTCCGCGAAGCCCCGGCCGCGCCTGGTGGAGAAGCTGGTCGACGAGGTCGCCGACCGCCGCGCCCAGAAGCGCCGCCGCAGTTTCTACATGGTGGCCGCGGCCGGCGCGCTGATCATCGGCGGTCCCTTCGTCGCGGTCGCGACGAACGGCGGCGACGGCGGCGGCGCGGAGAACCGCCCGCTCGCGTCGAGTCCCGCCAAGGAAGCCTTCGACGGCATCTCCGACAAGATCACGGCCACCGACCCGAACACCAAGGTCTCCGCGACCGTCGCAGTCCAGAAGAAGGACTGGGGCACCGGAATGGTCCTGGAGCTGAAGAACGTCAAGGGCCCGCTCAAGTGCGCCCTCGTCGCGGTCGGCAAGAACGGCGAGCGGGAGACCCTGTCCTCCTGGTCCGTCCCGGAATGGGGCTACGGCCTGCCGGACGCCAAGTCCGAGAAGGCCAAGGAGCCGCTGTACGTCCAGGGCGGCGCCGCCTTCGAGCCGAACGAGATCGACCACTTCGAGGTAGTGACCTTCGACGGCAAGCGGCTGGTCGAGGTCGACGCGTAGCCTTACCGGGTCCCCTTCGCGTACGGTGGACGGCTGCCCAGCACGTCAGAAGGGGGCCCGGTGGCCGCTCAGGCTCAACAGGAAACCGCGCTCGACTCCCTGAGAGACAGAGAGATCGGCGTCGAACAGGAACACCTGGACCGGGTGTACCGGCGTCTCGAGGAGAAGATCCACGAGGCCGAGTTCCTCATGAACGACGCGGCCCAGCGCGGCCAGGTCGGCACCCCCGGCGCGCTCGCCGAGCGGGACGCCCAGGTCTTCCGCGCGGGCATACACCTCAGCCGGCTGAACAACGAGTTCGAGGACTTCCTCTTCGGCCGCATCGACCTGCTGCGCGGCAAGGACGGCAAGAAGGGCCCCGACGGTGCGTACACCGCCGTCGAACCCGCCGAGGGCTCGATCCGTGAGGACAACACCGCCGACATCGCCGAGACGCTGCACATCGGCCGCATCGGCGTCCTCGACCAGGACTACGCCCCGCTGGTGATCGACTGGCGGGCGCCGGCCGCCGCTCCCTTCTACCGGTCGACGCCCGTGGACCCCGGCCGGGTCGTCCGCCGCCGGGTCATCCGCTCCAAGGGACGCAGGGTGCTCGGCGTCGAGGACGACCTGATGCGCCCCGAGCTGACGGCCTTCCTCGACGGCCACGAGCTGTCCGTCATCGGTGACGGTGCCCTGATGGCCGCGCTCGGCCAGGCCCGCAGCCACACCATGCGCGACATCGTCGCCTCCATCCAGGCCGAGCAGGACCTGGTCATCCGCGCCCCCGCCGCCTCCGTGACCTACGTCGAGGGCGGCCCGGGCACCGGCAAGACCGCCGTCGCCCTGCACCGCGCGGCCTACCTCCTCTACCAGGACCGCCGCCGGTACGCGGGCGGCATCCTGATCGTCTCGCCGACCCCGCTGCTCGTCGCCTACACCGAGGGCGTGCTGCCCTCGCTCGGCGAGGAGGGCCAGGTCGCCATCCGCGCCATCGGCTCCCTCGTCGACGGCGCCGAGGCCACGCTCTACGACTCCCCGTCCGTGGCCCGCGCCAAGGGCTCGTCCCGCATGCTCAAGGTGCTGCGCAAGGCCGCGCGCGGAGCCCTGGAGCTGAACGATTCACCGGCCCGGCTGCGCGTGGTCGCCTTCGGCCGCCGACTGGAGCTGGAGGCCGAGCAGCTGGCGGGCATCCGCCGCGCCGCCCTCGGCGGCACCGCCCCCGTGAACCTGCTGCGCCCCCGCGCCCGCAAGCTTCTCCTGGACGCCCTGTGGGAGCAGTCCGGCGCGGCCGGCCGCCACGCCGACCCGGAGCTCGCCGCCGAGCTGCGTTCCTCCTTCGACGAGGACATCACCTCCGAGGACGCCTTCATCGAATTCCTCGACGCCTGGTGGCCCGAACTGACCCCGGCGGCCGTCCTGGACGCCATGGCCGACGAGCGGCGCCTCGGCCGCTGGGCCCGGCGGATCCTCAACCCCGGGGAGATCCGCAAGGTCGCCCGCTCCCTCAGGCGAGACGGCTACTCGGTGCACGACATCGCGATGCTCGACGAGCTCCAGGCCGTCCTCGGCGCCCCGGCCCGCCCCCGGAAGAAGCGCGAACTCGATCCGCTCGACCAGCTCACCGGTCTGGAGGAGCTGATGCCGGTGCGCGAGGAGTCGCAGCGCGAGCGCGCCGAGCGGCTGGCCGCCGAGCGCACCGAGTACGCCCACGTCATCGTCGACGAGGCCCAGGACCTCACCCCGATGCAGTGGCGCATGGTCGGCCGCCGTGGCCGGCACGCCACCTGGACGGTCGTCGGGGACCCGGCCCAGTCCTCCTGGTCCGACCCGGACGAGGCCGCCGAGGCCCGCGACGAGGCCCTCGGCACCCGTCCGCGCCGCCGCTTCGAGCTCACGGTGAACTACCGCAATCCGGCCGAGATCGCCGAGCTCGCCTCGAAGGTGCTGGCCCTGGCCATGCCCGGCTCCGCGTCCCCGAAGGCGGTCCGCTCCACCGGAGTCGAGCCCCGCTTCACAGTCGTGGACAACACTTTGGCCGAAACAGTCCGCGCCGAGGCGGCCCGGCTGCTGGAGCGCGTCGACGGCACGGTCGGTGTGGTCGTCGCCATGCAGCGCCGAGAGGAGGCCCGCCGCTGGCTCGCCGGGCTCGGCATGGGGGTCCCCCCGGTCGAGCGAAGCCGAGACTGGGGGAGGGTCGTGGTCCTCGGCAGCCTGGAGGCGAAGGGCCTGGAGTACGACGCGACGGTCGTGGTCTCCCCGGCGGAGATCGCCGACGAGTCCCCGGCCGGCCTGCGTGTGCTCTACGTCGCACTGACCCGGGCCACGCAGCAGCTCACGGTCGTCTCGGCCGAACGGGACGAGCCCGACGCGGCGGGAGTACCGGACCTGCTCAGGGACTGACCCGTCCTTCCGGTCCTTCCGGCGGACCGTGCCCGGATACCCACTTGTCGGTGAAATGAACTCCCGGTACGGGAATGGCCTTACGGGATCTGTTTGTTAGCCTGGACGTGGCACCGGCCCGATCCAAGCCCCCGGGCCCAACCATCGTCGCTACGAGCGACCACTTGCCGCGAGGCGAGCATGGCGGGTCGGTGTCGCTTACTTCCCGAGGGACCCACGTCAGAGTGACGTGGGTCTCTTTTTGCTGGCCTGTTCCGCGAACAAAAAGTTCGCAATCGAGGGTGGCTACCTGCTACCCGGCGGTAGGTGCGACGATCGGACGGCACAAATCAGCGTCAGGTGAAAGCAGAGGAAGTCGGCCATGGCAACGGCGCCCAGCGTCTCCTACTCGATGACGGTCCGGCTGGAGGTGCCCGCGAGCGGAACCGCCGTCTCGCAGCTCACCACCGCCGTGGAGTCCTCCGGAGGCTCGGTGACCGGCCTCGACGTCACCGCATCCGGTCACGAGAAGCTCCGTATCGACGTCACCATCGCGGCCTCGTCGACCGCGCACGCGGACGAGATCGTCGAGGAACTCCGCGGCATCGAGGGCGTCACGCTGGGCAAGGTCTCGGACCGGACCTTCCTCATGCACCTCGGCGGCAAGATCGAGATGGCGTCCAAGCACCCCATCCGCAACCGTGACGACCTGTCCATGGTCTACACGCCGGGCGTGGCCCGCGTCTGCATGGCGATCGCCGAGAACCCCGAGGACGCCCGCCGCCTCACCATCAAGCGCAACTCCGTTGCGGTCGTGACGGACGGCTCCGCCGTGCTGGGCCTGGGCAACATCGGCCCGAAGGCCGCGCTGCCCGTCATGGAGGGCAAGGCGGCCCTGTTCAAGCGGTTCGCCGGCATCGACGCCTGGCCGATCTGCCTCGACACCCAGGACACCGACGCGATCGTCGAGATCGTCAAGGCGATCGCCCCGGGCTTCGCGGGCATCAACCTGGAGGACATCTCCGCTCCCCGCTGCTTCGAGATCGAGGCCCGGCTGCGCGAGGCCCTCGACATCCCCGTCTTCCACGACGACCAGCACGGCACCGCGATCGTCGTCCTCGCCGCCCTCACGAACGCACTTCGCGTCACGGGCAAGGCGATCGAGAACATCCGGGTCGTCATGTCCGGTGCCGGCGCGGCCGGTACGGCCATCCTGAAGCTGCTGCTGGCCGCGGGCGTCAAGAACGCCGTCGTCGCCGACATCCACGGTGTCGTGCACGCGGGTCGCGAGGACCTGGTGGACGCCGCCCCGGACTCGGCGCTGCGCTGGATCGCCGACAACACCAACCCCGAGGGCCTGACCGGCACGCTCAAGGAGGCCGTGCGCGGCGCCGACGTCTTCATCGGCGTCTCGGCCCCGAACGTCCTCGACGGCGACGACGTGGCCGCCATGGCCGAGGGTGCCATCGTGTTCGCGCTCGCGAACCCGGACCCCGAGGTCGACCCGGCAATCGCCCGCCAGACCGCGGCCGTTGTGGCCACCGGCCGTTCCGACTTCCCGAACCAGATCAACAACGTGCTGGTCTTCCCGGGTGTCTTCCGCGGTCTGCTGGACGCCCAGTCCCGCACGGTCAACACGGAGATGATGCTGGCCGCCGCGACCGCCCTCGCGGACGTGGTGACCGAGGACGAGCTGAACCCGAACTACATCATCCCGAGCGTCTTCAACGACAAGGTCGCGGGCGCGGTCGCCGGAGCGGTCCGGGAGGCCGCCAAGGCGGTGGGCGCGACGGTCAGCAGCTCGTCCGGCGTCTGAGGACGAGGCCGCTCGGCCCGCAGTGAGTCCGGGGGCGACAGCCCCCGGACTGTGAGGATCCCCACGGCAACCCGGAAAACGGCGCGTCGCAAGACCACTGTCAGCGGCGGACCCCTATCGTGGCGGCCAGGCTCAGGCCCTCTTTTCGTGTGACTCCCCAAGGGTGTTCTCACGACTCCGCCGGGTGCCGGATTGGCTTTCCCGCCGCAGGTAGAGGCAGGATGCCTCCCTGGGCGCGAGGGTCTGACGACGGACCCGGGTCCGGGGACTCATTGAGGACCCTGGCAGCATCGGCTTCGATCTGACGCCTCAACGGCAAGATGAACACGGGAGTAACAACATGAACCGCAGTGAGCTGGTGGCCGCGCTGGCCGACCGCGCCGAGGTGACCCGCAAGGACGCCGACGCCGTGCTGGCCGCGTTCGCCGACGTGGTCGGCGACATCGTCTCCAAGGGGGACGAGAAGGTCACGATCCCCGGCTTCCTGACCTTCGAGCGCACCCACCGTGCCGCTCGCACCGCCCGCAACCCGCAGACCGGCGAGCCCATCCAGATCCCGGCTGGCTACAGCGTGAAGGTCTCCGCGGGCTCCAAGCTCAAGGAAGCGGCCAAGGGTAAGTGACCTGGTCGTTCGTACGTCTCAGGACGACGTACGAGGCACAGTGACACCAAAGGGGCGGCCACCCGAATCGGGTGGCCGCCCCTTTGGCATCACTGCGTGTGCTGACTGCGTGTACTACCCGAGCGCCCTGCCCGGCAGTGCCACCTTCGCGCCCGGCTCCATGAGCTTCTCCATGCTGTGCTTTCCCGGGGGATGACCCCCGGACCCCCAGCCGGGCGGGCGTTGCTCCAGGGCCGGGATCAGCCGAGCGCCTTGCCGGGGAGCTCGACCTTCGCGCCCAGCTCCATGAGCTTCTCCATGAAGTTCTCGTAGCCTCGGTTGATGAGGCCGATGCCGTGGACGCGGGACGTGCCCTGGGCCGCCAGCGCCGCGATGAGGTACGAGAAGCCGCCGCGGAGGTCGGGGATGACCAGATCGGCGCCCTGGAGCTTGGTGGGGCCGGAGACGACGGCCGAGTGGAGGAAGTTGCGCTGGCCGAAGCGGCAGTCGGAGCCGCCCAGGCACTCGCGGTAGAGCTGGATGTGGGCGCCCATCTGGTTCAGGGCGGAGGTGAAGCCGAGGCGGGACTCGTAGACCGTCTCGTGGATGATGGACAGGCCCGTGGCCTGGGTCAGGGCCACCACCAGGGGCTGCTGCCAGTCGGTCTGGAAGCCGGGGTGGACGTCCGTCTCCAGCGCGATGGACTTCAGCTGGCCGCCGGGGTGCCAGAAGCGGATGCCCTCGTCGTCGATCTCGAAGGCCCCGCCCACCTTCCGGTAGGTGTTCAGGAACGTCATCATCGAGCGCTGCTGGGCGCCACGGACGAGGATGTTGCCCTCGGTCGCCAGCGCGGCCGACGCCCAGGACGCGGCCTCCAGGCGGTCGGACAGGGCGCGGTGGTTGTAGCCGCCGAGCTGGTCCACACCGGTGATGCGGATCGTCCGGTCGGTGTCCATCGCGATGATGGCGCCCATCTTCTGAAGGACGCAGATCAGGTCCTCGATCTCCGGCTCGACAGCCGCGTTCGAGAGCTCGGTGACACCCTCGGCGAGCACCGCCGTCAGCAGCACCTGCTCGGTCGCGCCCACGGACGGGTACGGCAGCCGGATCTTCGTGCCCCGCAGCCGCTGCGGCGCCTCCAGGTACTGCCCGTCCGCCCGCTTCTCGATCCGCGCGCCGAACTGCCGCAGCACGTCGAAGTGGAAGTCGATGGGCCGGCCGCCGATGTCGCAGCCGCCGAGGCCCGGGATGAACGCGTGGCCGAGGCGGTGCAGAAGGGGGCCGCAGAAGAGGATCGGGATACGGCTCGAACCCGCGTGGGCATCGATGTCAGCGACGTTCGCGCTCTCCACGCGCGTCGGATCCATCACCAGTTCGCCGGGTTCGTCCCCCGGACGGACCGTCACGCCGTGCAGCTGCAACAGACCCCGAACGACCCGTACGTCACGGATGTCCGGAACATTGCGGAGCCGGCTCGGAGCGCTGCCCAGCAGCGCTGCCACCATGGCCTTCGGTACGAGGTTCTTCGCACCGCGGACACGGATCTCGCCCTCCAGCGGGGTTCCGCCGTGGACAAGCAGGACATCGTCGTTGACGGTCATGAATCTCGCGTTCCGTGGAGTCGGGCAGGGGCCAGGAGGGAAAGGGTAATCGCCCTCCACCCCCCTTCCGTAAGCCTGAGTCAGACCCAGCCACGTCATAGCTCTGTCACAACACGAACCGTTCCGTGCCGGGCACGTGGGGTCACGGTCACGTCCGTGCGCGCCGGACGTATCGGTGCGCCCGCCCGTCTCCCGCCGTCACCCTCGATCGAGGCCTTACCAGGCCGCATCCTTGATTCATGGCCGCGTTCACTCCCGTCCCCGCATTGCCTCCCCGCGTGGAGGGAAGATGCGGGATCATGTCTGGCATGACCGAGGTGTCCTCGCTCACAGGGCGGTTGCTCGTGGCCACGCCCGCCCTGGCGGACCCGAACTTCGACCGCGCGGTGGTGCTGCTCCTCGACCACGACGAGGAGGGCTCCCTCGGTGTCGTCCTCAACCGCCCCACCCCGGTGGACGTGGACGACATCCTGGAGGGCTGGGGGGATCTCGCCGGCGAACCCGGCGTCGTGTTCCAAGGCGGCCCGGTGTCGCTGGACTCGGCCCTCGGGGTCGCCGTCGTCCCCGGCGGCGCGTCCGGGGAGGCCGCACCGCTGGGCTGGCGCCGGGTGCACGGCGCGATCGGTCTGGTCGATCTGGAGGCCCCGCCGGAACTGCTGGCCTCCGCCCTCGGCTCGCTGCGGATCTTCGCCGGATACGCCGGCTGGGGCCCGGGCCAGCTGGAGGACGAGCTGGTGGACGGCGCGTGGTACGTCGTCGAGTCGGAGCCCGGTGACGTCTCCTCGCCGTCCCCGGAGAGGCTCTGGCGCGAGGTGCTGCGCCGCCAGCGCAACGAGCTGGCGATGGTGGCGACGTACCCGGACGACCCTTCGCTCAACTGATGTCTGTGAGCTTCAGTACCCTTGGGTTCATGAGCACTCTCGAGCCCGAGCGCGGGACTGGTACGGGGACCCTCGTAGAGCCGACGCCGCAGACCTCCCACGGTGACGGTGACCACGAGCGCTTCGCCCACTACGTCCAGAAGGACAAGATCATGGCGAGCGCCCTCGACGGCACCCCCGTCGTGGCGCTGTGCGGCAAGGTCTGGGTGCCGGGCCGCGACCCGAAGAAGTACCCGGTGTGTCCCATGTGCAAGGAGATCTACGAGTCCATGGGCTCCGGCGACGACGACAAGGGCAAGGGCGACAAGTAACGCCCGCCCGCGCGGGGCGTAAGGCCTCCAGGGTGCGCTTTGGGCGCCCTGGGGGCTTTTGTGCTGTCGTCCGGGCGTTGCGCGGGATGCTGCAAGGCTCCTTCAGGCCAGGGAGCACTCAACAGCCTCGTCGTCGTCGCGGGCTGTGTGGAGATCGCCTCCGCACTCATCGCGTTTCTCGCCGCGACCGCCGTGACACGATTCCGCTTCCGTTTCTTCGGACCACCTTGCCGATCATGACACTTCCCAGTCGACGCTGCCGATGGCCTTGTCTGCGGACCGGGCGGAGCGGTGAAGGACTGACGTGACTGAACTGATCCCGAAGCCCCGCAGCGTCGTCGCCATCACCGGCGAGGTGCGGCTGACGACGCACTCCCGGCTCTACGCCTGCTCCGGGACGCAGGGCGTCGGCCACTGGCTGCGCACCGTTCTCTGGCAGGCCACCGGTCTGCCGTTGCGCGAGGGGCGGGAACTCGACGATGTCGGCGGCGACGGCATCGGGCTCCAACTCGATCCCGAGCTCGGCCCCGAGGAGTACCGCCTCGTCAGCGACCGGAACGGCGTCCTCATCGGGGGCGGCAGCGCGGCCGGTGTCTTCTGGGGTGCCCAGACCCTGCGGCAGCTTCTCGGCCCTGACGCGTACCGCAAGGCTCCGCTCAGCCGCGACCGCGCCTGGGCCGTGCCGTACCTCACGATCGAGGACGCCCCCCGTTTCCGCTGGCGCGGCCTCATGCTCGACGTCGCCCGGCACTTCATGCCCAAGGAAGGTGTCCTGCGCTATCTCGATCTGATGGCGGCGCACAAACTCAACGTCTTCCACTTCCATCTGACGGACGACCAGGGCTGGCGCATCGAGATCCAGCGGCATCCACGGCTGACGGAGATCGGCTCCTGGCGGGCCCGGACGAAAACCGGCCACCGGGCCTCGCCGCTGTGGGAGGAGAAGCCGCACGGCGGCTACTACACCCAGGACGACATCCGGGAGATCGTCGCCTACGCCGCCGAGCGGCATATCACCGTCGTCCCCGAAATCGACGTACCCGGCCACTCGCAGGCCGCCATCGCCGCGTACCCGGAACTCGGCAACACCGACGTCATCGCTGCATCCATTGAGGGGGGCACATCCCTCTCCGTCTGGGACACCTGGGGAATCAACCCGAACGTACTCGCCCCCACTGACAACACCCTGCGCTTCTACGAGGGTGTCTTCGAGGAAGTACTGGAGCTGTTCCCGTCCGAGTTCGTCCACGTCGGCGGCGACGAATGCCCCAAGGGCCAGTGGCGGCGGTCCGAGACCGCCCAGGCGCGCATCAGGGAACTCGGACTCGCGGACGAGGACGAGCTCCAGTCGTGGTTCATCGGGCACTTCGACGCCTGGCTCTCCGTGCGCGGGCGCCGGCTGATCGGCTGGGACGAGATCCTGGAGGGCGGGCTGGCGAAGGGCGCGGCCGTGTCCTCCTGGCGCGGCTACGCCGGAGGCATCGCCGCCGCGCGGGCCGGCCACGACGTCGTCATGTGCCCCGAGCAGCAGGTGTATCTGGACCACCGTCAGGCCCCGGGCCCCGACGAGCCGGTACCGATCGGGTGGGTGCGCACCCTGGAGGACGTCTACCGATTCGAGCCCGTGCCGCCGGAGTTGACGCCCGAGGAGGCCCGGCACGTGCTCGGCACCCAGGCCAACGTGTGGACCGAAGTGTTGGAGGACCAGGCACGCGTGGACTACCAGACGTTCCCCCGGCTCGCGGCCTTCGCCGAGGTCGCCTGGAGCGCCCTGCCCGACCCGGCGGAACGGGACTTCGCCGGCTTCGAGCGCCGCATGACCGCCCACTACCGGCGTCTCGACGCCCTCGGCGTCGCCTACCGGCCACCCGCCGGCCCGCTGCCCTGGCAGCGGCGCCCCGGGGTGCCGGGCCGCCCGAAGGACGGCCCGCCGCCCCGCCGGTAGCAGGCGGGCCGTCGCTACCGAACAGCTCGAACAGGCCACGGAAAATGCGCACAAGGGTCACCGAAAGTGCCAATCCGCGCGCACTGGCGAACCCGTGCGAAAACGGACGATCTCCCCGGTGAGGTGGGCGAATGCCTCCTAGCGGACCCGTGTCTTCGGCTCTCGCCAAGATGTGCCAGAGTTGCCACGTCCGCCCTGTCAGCACGTACCGTACGGCAACACAGGTGGGACCAGGTGGGGCAGCGGGAAGGGGCAGCCGGTTTGACCACGCACGCACCGCAGGCGGCGCAGGTCGTCACGCTGCCCACGACGCTGGACGAGGCCGTCGCGGCACTCACCGCCGTGCCCGCCGCCGTGCCCGTCGCGGGCGGTACCGATCTGATGGCCGCCGTCAACTCCGGGCAGCTCAGGCCCGCCGCGCTGGTGGGACTCGGCCGGATCAGCGAGATCCGCGGCTGGCGGTACCTGGATGGTCACGCGCTGCTCGGCGCGGGCCTCACGCACGCGCGCATGGGCCGCCCCGACTTCGCGGCCCTGATCCCGGCGCTGGCCGCCGCCGCGCGCGCCGCGGGCCCGCCGCACATCCGCAACGCGGGCACCCTGGGCGGCAACATCGCCTCGGCCGCCCCCACCGGCGATGCGCTGCCGGTGCTGGCCGCCCTGGAGGCGACACTGATCATCGCGGGCCCGGGCGGAGCCCGCCGGGAGCTCCCGGTGTCGCACCTGCTGGCCGGCATGGACATGCTGCGCGCCGGCGAACTCATCGGCTACGTGCGCGTGCCGCTGCTGCACGCCCCACAGGTCTTCCTGAAGGCGACCGGTCGTACCGGCCCGGGGCGCGCGGTGGCATCCGTGGCCTTGGTCCTGGACCCCGCGCGCCGGGGTGTGCGCTGCGCGGTGGGCGCCATAGCGCCGATGCCGCTGCGGCCCCTGGAGGCCGAGCAGTGGGTCGGCCGGCTCATCGACTGGGACAACAACCGCGCGCTCGTGCCGGAGGCCCTCAACGCCTTCGGGGAGTACGTCGCCACGGCCTGCATCCCCGACGCGGCCCCGGCCGAGGACGGCTCCGTACCGCAGCTTCCGCCCGCCGTACTGCACCTGCGGCGCACCGTCGCCGCGCTGGCCCGACGAGCACTGGGGAGGGCGCTGTCGTGACCGACGACCAGCACGGAGAGGGCACGCCCCGGGGCGGGAGCCGCTGGGATCCGCTGCCCCAGGGCGAGTACGACGACGGCGCCACCGCCTTCGTCGAACTCCCCGAGGGGGGCGTCGACGCCCTGCTGGCCGCTCACAGCCCCCTCGCCGCGCCCGGCCACGGCTACGTACCGCCGCAGATAGCGGTCGACCCCGCGATGACCGCCGGTACCGACCCGGCAGCCCCGGGCGCGTGGCCGGTGCCCGGCGTGCCCGTCGACGGCGCCCAGTGGCACGACCCGCACGCGGCACACCAGCAGGGCCACGAGCACGGCGGTCACGAGCAGCCGGGGCACGACACGGGGGAGCGGTCGTACGGCTCGGAGGCGCCGTACGGATCCGGCACGCCGTACGGCTCCGACGCGGGGGCGGCGCGGCACGGGAACGACCGCTTCACGTACAACCCGGGAGCCACCGGGCAGTGGAACTTCGACGAGGCCACGGCGGCGGAGTCCGCGCCCGGCCATGACGTGACCGGGCAGTGGTCCATCCCCGTCGCCGGGGGCGACCTTCCGGACGAGTCGGGCGAGTTCACCACGTCCTCGCTGGTCGAGCAGTGGGGCGGCACCCCACCGCCCACACTGCCGGGCGGTGCGCCCGCGCCGTGGGCGACACAGGCGGCGGGCCAGCCGTGGGGACAGCAGGTCCCGCAGGACCCGGCGGGGCAGGAACAGGCCGGGCCGGGCTATCCGTACGGGCACGAGCAGGGCGACGGGCACGGACACGGGCAGCCGGGGGCCGCCGGACCGGCCTCCGGGTACGCACCGGATCCGGCCGCGCAGCGCGCCCACGCCCCGGAGCAGCTGCCTGCCGGGCCCCTGCCGCAGGAGGCGGACCCGGCGGCCGGCCACGCCCCCGGGGCGACCGACGGCACCGGTCACGTACCGCAGCAGCCGGAGAGTGCCGGGCAGGCGCAGGAGCCGTCCGGCTCCCCCGGTCATGGGCCGGAGCCGTCCGGGTTCGGCGGCCATGGGCCGGAGGTGCCGGGCGCCGGTCACGCACCTCAGCCGCCCGACGGTGCCGGTCATGGGCCGGAGCAGCCGGCTTTCGCCGAGCACGGGTCGGATCCGCACGGCTTCACGGACCACGGCTCGGAGTCGTCCGCCTACACGGACCACGGCTCGGAGTCGCACGGCGTACCCGGCCACGGTGCGGAGTCGTCCGCCTTCACCGACCACCGCTCGGAGCCGTCTGCCTTCGCCGACCATGGCTCGGATCCCCAGGACGTCACGGAGCGTGGCTCGGAGGCGTCCGCCTTCACGGACAACGGCTCGCAGTCGTCCGCCTTCACCGACTACCGCTCGGAGCCGCACGCCTTCACGGACCACCACGGCCCGGAGCCCTCCGGCTCCCCCGGCCACGGCCCGGAGCCGTCCGGCGTACCCGGAAACGCGCCGGAGCCGTCGGGTCACGGCGGTGAGCCGACCGAGCACCCCGCTGCCACCGATGACGCTCCCGAGCACCCCGAGGACGCCGAGCACCCCGGTTCCGTCGCGCACGCCCCCGGACAGCCCGGCCCCCAGCCGTACCCCGAGGCCCCCGGTGAGCCCGCGCACGAGGCACACGCGGAAGCCGCCGCGCCCCCGCAGACCGCCCAGGAAGCCTCACAGGACGTTCCCGGCCCCGATGAGGTCGCCGAGGACGCACCGGAGGCCGCAGAGGGCGCTGACGGCCCCGCCGAGCCGTCCGCCGGGCCCCTCCCGGCCGAGGCGGACCCGGCCGCCGGGCCGGAGGACGCCGACGGCGAGACTCCGGACGACCCGGCACCGCAGGACCGGTCCGCCGTCTCGTACGACTCGGCCGACGACCAGGGCGAGGCGTCCCAGGACGAGCCCTCAACGGCCCCGCAGGAGGAACACCCCCTCGCCTCCTACGTCCTGCGCGTCAACGGCACCGACCGCCCCGTCACCGACGCCTGGATCGGCGAGTCCCTGCTGTACGTGCTGCGCGAGCGGCTCGGACTCGCGGGGGCCAAGGACGGCTGCTCGCAGGGCGAGTGCGGCGCGTGCAACGTCCAGGTCGACGGGCGGCTCGTCGCGTCCTGCCTGGTCCCGGCCGTGACCGCCGCCGGCAGCGAGGTCCGTACCGTCGAGGGCCTGGCCGAGGACGGCCGGCCGTCGGACGTGCAGCGGGCGCTCGCGCGCTGCGGCGCCGTGCAGTGCGGCTTCTGCGTGCCGGGCATGGCGATGACCGTGCACGACCTCCTGGAAGGCAACCCGGCGCCCACCGAGCTGGAGACCCGCCAGGCGCTGTGCGGCAACCTGTGCCGCTGCTCCGGCTACCGGGGCGTGGTGGACGCCGTGAAGGAGGTCGTCGCCGAACGCGAGGCACACTCCGCGCCCGCCGACGGCGACACCGACGAGGCCCGCATCCCGCACCAGGCGGGCCCGGGCGGCGGCGTCAACGCGTCGGCCTTCGGCTCGCCCCCGGAATCGCACACTCCGGACCCGCACACTCCAGACCCCCATGACCAGCCCTACGGCCAGGACGGAGGCCCCGCGTGAGCAACGAAGCAGCCACCGCGCAGGCCGCACAGGCCGCGGAGGCCGCCCCCGCCCCGGAACCACTGCCGCACGGCCTCGGCGCCTCCCTCCCGGCCGCAGACGCCCGCGCCAAGACGGAGGGCACCTTCCCGTACGCCGCAGACCTGTGGGCCGAGGGCCTGCTGTGGGCGGCCGTGCTGCGCTCACCGCACCCGCACGCGCGCATCGTCTCCATCGACACCTCCCACGCGCGCGAGATGGCCGGCGTACGTGCCGTCGTCACCCACGAGGACGTCCCCGGCAGCCCGTTGCACGGCCGCGGCAAGGCCGACCGCCCGGTCTTCGCCTCCGAGGTCGTACGCCATCACGGCGAGCCCATCGCCGCCGTCGCGGCCGACCACCCGGACACCGCGCGGATGGCTGCCGCCGCCGTCATCGTCGAGTACGAGGTGCTCGACCCGGTGACCGACCCGGAGCAGGCCTTCGAGGCGGAGCCGTTGCACCCCGACGGCAACCTGATCCGGCACATCCCGCTGCGCCACGGTGACCCGGAGGCAGCCGGCGAGATCGTCGCAGAGGGCCTGTACCGCATCGGCCGCCAGGACCCGGCGCCCATCGGCGCCGAGGCGGGCCTGGCCGTACCGCGCCCGGACGGCGGTGTGGAGCTGTACCTCGCGTCCACCGACCCGCACGCCGACCGCGACACGGCCGCCGCCGCCTTCGGCCTGGAACCCGAGCGGGTCAAGGTCGTCGTCACCGGTGTCCCCGGCGCCACGGCCGACCGCGAGGACCAGGGCTTCCAGCTCCCGCTCGGCCTGCTGGCGCTGCGCACCGGCTGCCCGGTGAAACTCGCGGCCACGCGCGAGGAGTCCTTCCTCGGGCACGCCCACCGGCACCCCACCCTGCTGCGCTACCGCCACCACGCCGACGCCGAGGGCAGACTCGTCAAGGTCGAGGCGCAGATCCTGCTCGACGCGGGTGCCTACGCCGACACCTCCGCCGACGCCCTGGCCGCCGCCGTCGCCTTCGCCTGCGGCCCGTACGTCGTCCCGAACGCCTTCATCGAGGGCTGGGCCGTCCGCACCAACAACCCCCCGTCCGGCCACGTGCGCGGCGAAGGCGCCATGCAGGTCTGTGCCGCCTACGAGGCACAGATGGACAAGATCGCCAAGAAGCTCGGCCTCGACCCGGCCGAGGTGCGGCTGCGCAACGCCATGGCGACGGGCGACGTGCTCCCGACCGGCCAGACGGTGACCTGCCCGGCTCCCGTCGCCGAACTCCTCCAGGCCGTGCGGGACTTCCCGCTCCCGCCGCTGCCCAAGGACACGCCCGAGGAGGAGTGGCTGCTGCCCGGCGGCCCCGAGGGCGCGGGCGAACCGGGCGCCGTGCGCCGGGGCGTGGGCTACGGCGTGGGCATGGTGCACATGCTCGGCGCGGAGGGCGCGGACGAGGTCTCCACGGCGACCGTGAAGGTCCACGACGGTGTCGCGACGGTGCTGTGCGCGGCCGTCGAGGCCGGCCAGGGTTTCACGACCCTGGCCCGGCAGATCGTGCAGGAGACGCTCGGCATAGACGAGGTGCACGTGGCGCCCGTCGACACCGACCAGCCCCCGGCGGGCGCGGGCTGCCGTGGCCGGCACACCTGGGTGTCGGGCGGCGCGGTGGAGCGCGCGGCCAAGATGGTCCGTACGCAGCTCCTCCAGCCGCTCGCCCACAAGTTCGGCATGTCCACGGAGCTGCTCCAGATCACCGACGGCAAGATCACGTCGTACGACGGAGTCCTCTCGACGACCGTCACCGAGGCGCTGGACGGCAAGGAACTGTGGGCCACCGCCCAGTGCCGCCCGCACCCGACCGAGCCGCTCAACGAGGCCGGCCAGGGCGACGCCTTCGTCGGCATGGCCTTCTGCGCGATCCGCGCGGTGGTGGACGTCGACATCGAGCTCGGTTCCGTACGGGTCGTGGAACTGGCCGTCGCCCAGGACGTGGGGCGGGTCCTGAACCCCACCCAGCTGGCCGCCCGGATCGAGGCGGGCGTGACCCAGGGCCTGGGCATCGCGCTGACCGAGAACCTGCGCACCCCGCGCGGCCTGATCCGCCACCCGGACCTGACCGGTTACGCCCTCCCGACGGCTCTCGACGCGCCCGACATCCGCATCGTCCGGCTGGTCGAGGAGCGGGACGTGGTCGCCCCCTTCGGAGCGAAAGCGGTCAGCGCGGTGCCGGTGGTGGCGTCCCCGGCGGCCATCGCGTCCGCCGTGCGGGCCGCCACGGGCCGCCCCGTGAACCGGCTGCCGATCCGCCCGCAGGCGGCGGTGGTGACGGAACGGGCGTGACGCCCATGCCGGCCGGCGTCGTCCTGGTCACCGGGGTGATGGCGGCCGGCAAGTCGACGGTCGCCCAGGCGCTGGCGGAGACGCTGCCGCGGGCGGCGCACGTCAGGGGTGACCTGTTCCGGCGCATGATCGTGTCCGGGCGCGAGGAGTACGCCCCCGGCGCCGGGGACGAGGCCCGGGCGCAACTCCGGCTCCGGTACCGCCTGTCGGCGGCGACCGCGGACGCGTACGCCGAGGCCGGGTTCACGGCGGTCGTGCAGGACGTGGTGCTGGGCGAGGACTTGAGGACCTACGCCGGTCTGGTGCGCACCCGGCCGCTGCACGTGGTCGTCCTGGCGCCACGCCCCGAGGCGGTGGCCGCGCGGGAGGCGGAGCGGCCGAAGACGGGATACGGCGACGCCTGGACCGTCGGCATGCTGGACGAGGCGCTGCGCACGCGGACGCCGCGCATCGGACTGTGGCTGGACACCTCGGAGCTGACGGTGGGACAGACCGTGGAGGCGATTCTGGCGGAAAGGGAACGCGCGAGGGTGCTCTGAGCGTCCTGTGAGGTGGACGTGTGCGGTCGCCGGGGCGCGCGTCGCTGTTCCGGGGCGTTGTCAGTGGTGGGGCGTAGTGTTCTGGGCAGTGGGGGACGGCTGCCGGGCCTGGCCGGGCGGACTGCCGTGCTCCGCCAGGGGACGGTGAGCAAGCACATTCGGGGGAGCCCATGAGTACGACCGACGCCGGTTCCGCGGTGATCACCCTGACCGAGTCCGACCTGGACCCGTGGGTGACGCACGCGTCGACGCGGCACTGGCTGACCGGGCCCGGACTGCCGGGCGAAAGCGGCGTGCTGAGCTTCGCCGAGCTGGGCCGGGAGGGTCTGCGCACGGTGGCGGACTCGACGGGCGATCCCGACCACCGGCTGTCGGCGGAGCTGCGCGAGCAGCTCGTGATAGGCGGACTGCTCGGCCCCGGAGACCTGGAGACGGAGTCGGTCCTGCTGGACGGCGCGACGGGCGAGATCTCGACGACGTACTTCCTGCACGACCGCCCCGACCTGATGGACCGCCGCCCCTTGGCGCCCTCGCTGCGGACGCTGGTGCGCTTCGCCGAGTCCACGGACGAACTGGCGGGTCTGCGTGGCCAGTTCGCCTCCTACGCGGGCCGCTTCGGCCCGAAGGCGGTGGCGGAGGCCTCCCAGCACCTGCTGGCGGTGTTCCGGGACGGGGCGGACGGCGAGCCGGCCCCGTTCTGGAAGATGGCGGCCCTGATCCGTCCACTGTCCCTGGTCGCGGGCCGGGGCGGCACCTCCGGCCTGTCCCTGGACCTCCCGCACCGCCTCCTGGACCAGGAGTTCGGCCCCGGCAAGGTGGCCCGCTTCGAGGACGTCGACTTCCCAGCGACCCTCACGCACGAGCCGACCCGCCGCTTCCTGCGCGAGGTGGGCCTGCCGGAGGACGCCTACGTCTTCTCCCTGGACACGGACGTCCCGCTGGCGACGCTGGCGGAGTACTACGCCGACACGGACGGCCCGACGGGGCTGCTCCCCTCCGAGGCCCACCGCCTGATACGCCTCGGCCACCTCGTCGAGGACAACAGCCTGGTCGTCGACGGCGCGACGGGCGCGGTCCTGAACTGGTGCGAGCCCGAGGCGACGCTGTACCCGCTGAACACGGACGTGTCGACCCTGGCGTTCACCCTCTGGCTGCTGCACCGCGAGCGGGCGATCGACGCCCAGTCGGACCACGAGCTGACCACCGACACCTACGACCAGTTGGCCATGACGATGCTCCAGGTCCTGTCGGCCGTCGACCCGACGGGCGTCACGGCGGGCAGGTCGGGCCGCCACTACTGGACGGACGCGTTCCAGGACGAGGCGGGCGGGGTGCTGTAGGAGCGGGGTCCCCCGACCCGACTGCTCCCGTTGCGCCCTTATTGCGCCCTGGCTGACTCCCGGACGCACGCACATGCTCGGTCCCATGGGGGATACAGGCGAGTCGAGCATCATCCCGTTACCCGACCTCGACGGACACCGGCAGCGGCCACCGGGCGCGCCGCGGCCGTGGGAGAAGACCGACCGGGCCCAGGCCGCGATGGAGGGCGCCACCGGCCCTGAGCCGCCCGCTCCACCCGTCTGCCCCAACTGCGGGCTTGTCGGTGACCGGCGTGTCACCTACTACGGCTGGCACGTCCTCCTCGAACCGGACATGCCGGTGCCCGCGCACATGGTTCCCGCCTGGCACCGCTGGTACGTGGACTCCAACGGGACCGCGTGGAACAGCCGCGAGGACGAGCCCGCGCCCGGCGCCGTGTGCCGCGTACCGCATCGGATCGCCTGTCCCGGGCTGCGGCTTGAGGAGGTCGGCCTGTGGCGGTGGCTGGACGCCGTACGCGCGGAGAACGCGCGCCGGGCGAGGCGAGAGGCCGACGAGGAAAGCGGACCGGGAGCGCTTCCCGACGCCGGCTGACGCCGTGACCGTACGAACGGGCTGCAACTCCACGTGGGTCATGTTCTGCCCGACCGGCGGTCTCTGCCCGGCAGGCTGGTGAAGAGGCCGTGGCGGGATTCGAACCCGCGTAACTCGCTTTGCAGGCGAGCCCCTGAACCACTCGGGCACACGGCCTTGTTCGCACTCGATGTCGTGACCGTAGGACGCGGGTGAGGCAGGGCTCAAGGGCATCCGGACCGGTGCAACGTGACTGCCATACGCAGTTCATGAACGGGGGTGGCCGAGAGGAGGGGTGTACGACCAAGGTCTCAGCCGGGGACCATCTCGCGACAGGGGTGACAGTGGCCCGTGGGCCTTACGCTGGCGGGCATGAGTGTCCCGAAGCCGCCCGACGCGGATGTCGTAGGTGCCGATGACCTGCCCTCCGTCGCCGCGGTGGAGGAGACCGTGCTGGGGCGGGGCTACCGGGCGCTGAGCCTCGGGATCGTCTCCGTCGTGCTGCTCATCGCCTTCGAGGCGACGGCGGTCGGTACGGCGATGCCCGTCGCGGCGCGTGAGTTGGACGGGGTGCCGCTGTACGCGTTCGCGTTCTCCGGGTACTTCACGACCAGTCTGTTCGGGATGGTGCTCTCCGGGCAGTGGTCGGACCGGCGTGGGCCTCTCGGGCCGTTGACGACGGGCATAGCCTCCTTCGGGGCCGGGCTGTTGCTGTCGGGGACCGCCGGCGCGATGTGGGTGTTCATCCTGGGGCGGGCCGTGCAGGGGCTCGGCGGCGGGCTGGTGATCGTCGCGCTGTACGTCGTCGTCGGGCGGGCGTATCCGGAGCGGCTGCGGCCGGCCATCATGGCCGCGTTCGCCGCGAGCTGGATACTGCCGTCGATCGTCGGCCCGCTCGCCGCCGGCACGGTGACCGAGCAGCTCGGGTGGCGGTGGGTGTTCATCGGGATACCCGTGCTCGTCGTCCTTCCGCTCGCGCTCGCGCTGCCGCAGATACGGCGCCGGGCGGCCGGACCGTTACCTGCGGCGGAGCCGGACTCCGAGCCCTCTTCTCCCGGCCGGCCCCCCTCCCTCAACCGCCGCCGTATCCGCCTGGCCCTGGCCATCTCCCTCGGTGCCGGCCTGCTCCAGTACGCCGCCCAGGACCTGCGCCCCCTTTCGCTCCTGCCGGGCGCGGTCGGACTGGCCCTGCTGGTGCCCGCCGTGCTCGGGCTGCTGCCGCGCGGCACCTACCGGGCCGCTCGCGGGCTGCCCTCCGTCGTGCTGCTGCGCGGCGTCGCCGCGGGGTCCTTCATCGCCGCGGAATCCTTCGTGCCGCTGATGCTGGTGACCCAGCGCGGCCTCAGTCCGACCCTGGCCGGGTTCTCGCTCGCCGCGGGCGGCGGGACGTGGGCGCTGGGCTCGTGGGTGCAGTCGCGGCCGCGGTTCGAGCCGTACCGGGAGCGGTTGACGACTCTCGGCATGCTGCTGGTGGCGGTGGCCATCGCCACCGCGCCGAGTGTGCTGATCGACTCCGTGCCCGTCTGGACCCTGGCCGTCGCCTGGGCGTTCGGCTGCTTCGGCATGGGCCTCGTCATCTCCTCCACGAGCGTGCTCCTGCTCAAGCTCTCCGCCCCCGAGGAGGCCGGCACCAACTCCGCCGCCCTCCAGATCTCCGACGGCCTCTCCAACGTCGTCCTGCTCTCCGCCGGCGGCGCCGCCTTCGCCGCCCTCGGCGGCGGCACGGTCACCCACACCACCACCGACACCAGCGGCTCCCATCCGGCCGCCTTCGCCGCGGTGTTCCTGCCGATGGCGGTGGTGGCGCTGGTGGGGGCCTGGGTGACGACGCGGCTGCGGGAGCGGTGAGGAGCCCTTCCGGGCTGTGACGTGGATCCCACCCGGGCATGACCCGGCCTTGTCCGCGCATGGACAGTGGTGGGCCGCCGGTAGGGTGGCCCGGTTGTCATACGTAGCCGAGCCGTCAGACTCCCTCGAACGAGCCGCCCGACCCCCAACGGAGACCGTGACTACCACCGCCGGCACAAGCTCTGCCTCGCACCACCTGTCCCCGGCGTTCCCCGGCCGCGCCCCGTGGGGTACCGCCAGCAAGCTGCGTGCCTGGCAGCAGGGCGCGATGGAGAAGTACATCCAGGAGCAGCCGCGGGACTTCCTGGCGGTCGCCACCCCCGGCGCCGGCAAGACGACCTTCGCGCTGACGCTGGCGTCCTGGCTGCTGCACCACCACGTCGTGCAGCAGGTCACCGTCGTGGCCCCGACCGAGCACCTGAAGAAGCAGTGGGCCGAGGCCGCGGCCCGCATAGGCATCAAGCTCGACCCGGAGTACAGCGCCGGGCCGCTCGGCCGGGAGTACCACGGGGTCGCCGTGACGTACGCGGGTGTCGGTGTGCGGCCGATGCTCCACCGGAACCGCGTCGAGCAGCGCAAGACCCTGGTCATCCTCGACGAGATCCATCACGCCGGTGACAGCAAGTCCTGGGGCGAGGCCTGTCTGGAGGCCTTCGAGCCCGCCACCCGCCGACTCGCCCTCACCGGTACGCCCTTCCGGTCCGACACCAACCCCATCCCCTTCGTGACGTACGAGGAGGGGAACGACGGGATCCGGCGGTCCGCCGCCGACTACACCTACGGGTACGGCAACGCGCTCGCCGACAACGTCGTCCGGCCCGTCATCTTCCTCTCCTACAGCGGCAACATGCGCTGGCGCACCAAGGCCGGTGACGAGGTCGCCGCGCGGCTCGGCGAGCCCATGACCAAGGACGCCATCAGCCAGGCCTGGCGGACCGCCCTCGATCCGCGCGGTGAGTGGATGCCCGCCGTGCTGCGCGCCGCCGACCAGCGGCTGACCGAGGTGCGCAAGGCCATCCCAGACGCCGGGGCGCTCGTCATCGCCTCCGACCAGGACTCGGCGCGCGCGTACGCCAAGCTGATCCGGGAGATCACCGGCAGCAAGGCGACCCTCGTGCTGTCGGACGACTCCGGGGCCTCCGAGCGGATCGACGAGTTCAGCGGCAACACCGACCGGTGGATGGTCGCGGTGCGGATGGTGTCCGAGGGCGTCGACGTGCCGCGGCTAGCGGTCGGGGTGTACGCCACCACCATCTCGACCCCCCTCTTCTTCGCCCAGGCCGTCGGGCGTTTCGTACGGTCCCGGCGGCGCGGCGAGACGGCCTCCGTGTTCCTGCCGACCGTGCCCGACCTGCTCTCCTTCGCCAACGAGATGGAGCGCGAGCGCGACCACGTCCTCGACAAGCCCAAGAAGGAGGGCGAGGAGGACCCGTACGCCGAATCCGAGAAGGAGATGGAGGAGGCGAACAAGGAGCAGGACGAGGACACCGGCGAGCAGGACATGCTGCCCTTCGAGGCGCTGGAGTCCGACGCGGTCTTCGACCGGGTCATGTACAACGGCGCCGAGTTCGGCATGCAGGCCCACCCGGGGAGCGAGGAGGAGCAGGACTACCTCGGCATCCCCGGGCTGCTGGAGCCCGACCAGGTCCAGCTGCTGCTCCAGAAGCGGCAGGCCCGGCAGATCGCGCACAGCCGCAAGAAGCCGGACGAGGAGGCCGACCTGCTCGAAGTGCCCGCAGAGCGGCGGCCGGTGGTCTCCCACAAGGAGATGATGGAGCTGCGGCGGCAGCTCAACACGATGGTCGGCGCGTACGTCCACCAGAGCGGCAAGCCGCACGGCGTGATCCACACGGAGCTGCGGCGCGTGTGCGGGGGGCCTCCGGCGGCGGAGGCGACGGCGGGGCAGCTGCGGCAGCGCATCGCCAAGGTCCAGGAGTGGGCGACGCGGATGAAGTGACGCCGGGCGTCGTCACAGGGCCGGGCCGAGCCGAGCCCGGCCCGTTCCGTATGTGTGGGTGTCGTGTGTGCTCATTGGAGCCCGATGAGTCCCCTGTTGTACGTATCCGGGCAAACAGAGCCAGTCGATCCCGACGTGTGCCCGGATTGTGGACGGAGCCTTCCGCTGAGCGAACCCCCTTCGCTACTGTCCGGCTACGCATACGCCCCGTGGCAGCGCCGCCGCGGAGCGCAGCCGTGAAGCGACGCGGTCCGGACAGGCCGGGCCGCCGGCCGATCGGCGGCCTCTGAAGCGCGTTGCCGACGGGACTCGGTGACGCATCCGCCGACCAGGGGGCCGCCGACCTCACCACTAAGGAGTGGGCGTCGTGACCGCGGAGACCTCCCAGACGCTCGACAGAGGACTGCGTGTCCTCAAGCTGCTCGCCGACACGGACCACGGGCTGACCGTGACCGAGCTCTCCCTCAAACTGGGCGTCAACCGGACCGTGGTGTACCGGTTGCTCGCCACGCTGGAACAGCACGCGCTCATACGCCGTGACCTGGGCGGACGTGCCCGGGTCGGGCTCGGCGTGCTGCGTCTGGGCCGGCAGGTCCACCCCCTGGTACGAGAGGCCGCGATGCCGGCGCTGCGGTCGCTGGCCGAGGACATCGGCGCGACGGCGCACCTGACCCTGGTCGACGGGGCGGACGCGCTCGCCGTGGCCGTGGTGGAGCCGACCTGGACGGACTATCACGTCGCCTACCGGGCCGGATTCCGGCACCCTCTGGACCGGGGCGCCGCGGGCAAGGCGATCCTCGCGGCCCGGCAGCACCCGATGACGGACCCGGGCTACACCCTGACGCACGGGGAGCTGGAGGCCGGCGCGTGCGGGGCGGCGGCCCCGTTGCTGGGCGTGACGGGTGTCGAGGGCAGCGTGGGCGTGGTGATGCTGACGGACGTGGTGCCGGAGCGGGTGGGGGCGAGGGTCGTGGACGCGGCGCGAGAGGTCGCGGACGCGCTGCGCTGACGTGTGCGGGACCGCTACGGGCGCGCTCTGACGACGTCGCCCCGGCGTCCGCCGAGCCCTCCGGTCAGGCCCCGGGCGACCTGGGCCCGGCCGGATTCCATGCCCGAGTTAGATTGATCCCGTGTTCTCTCGCCTCCCGCGCCCCCAGGCCATCGCCGTCTGCGCCCTGCCCGTCGTGGCTCTGCTCGCCACGGCGGTGTTCGCGCCGCTGCCGTTCTCGGTGGCGCAGCCCGGGCAGACGACGAACGTGCTCGGGGAGGACAAGGGCGCCCCGGTGATCACCATCTCGGGCGCGCCGACCCGGGACACGCCTGGCCAGCTGCGCATGACCACCATCGTGGCCACCTCGCCGGACCGCCGGGTCTCGCTCCCGGACATCGTCGACAGCTGGTTCCGCACGGACCGGGCGGTCATGCCGCGCGACGCGATCTATCCGAGCGGCGACACCGTCCAGGAGATCGAGCGGCACAACGAGAAGCAGATGAAGGAGTCCCAGGACGCGGCGACGCAGGCCGCGCTGAACTACCTCGGCCTCGACGACAAGGACGTCAAGGTCGGCCTGAAGCTCTCGGACGTGGGCGGGCCCAGTGCCGGGCTGCTGTTCTCCCTGGGGATCATCGACAAGCTCAACGGCGACGGCACCGGTGGTGATCTCACCGGGGGCCGTGTCATCGCCGGCACCGGCACGATCGCCGCCGACGGCACGGTCGGGGCGGTGGGCGGCGTCGCCCTCAAGACCCAGGCCGCCAAGCGTGACGGTGCCACCGTGTTCCTCGTCCCGAAGGCCGAGTGCGCGGACGCGCGGGCCGAACTGCCGAAGGGCCTGCGGCTGATTCCGGTGACCACGCTGAAGAGCACGGTGAGTTCACTGGTGGCCCTGGAGACGGGGAAGGGGTCCGTGCCCAGCTGTTAGTGGGCAGCGGCTGCCGTCCCCGGCCGGGTGGCGAGCCTTAAACCGACCTCGACGAGGGTCCAACCGAGGCGGGTGCGGAGGCTGTGAGGGGGCTTGGCCCTGACGGGGCCCTGGGCTCCGGCCTCGGCACGGAGTTCCGCGGCGCGGGCGTGGTACAGGGTGAGGTGGATGTCGGGGTGCATCTCAGTCCGTCCTGATCGGGAAGGCGTGGGTGTGGAAGCGGACCTGCTCGGCGCCGGGGGTGTCCTCGGCGGTCTCGCGGTCGCGGTAGGTCTCGACCAGCGCGTGCATCTTCTCGACGAGTTCCCGTGTCAGTTCGGGCGTCAGTCGCAGCGTGAAGCTGCTCATGTCCCAGACGCGGCTCCACTCGTCGGGCCATGAGTCGCGGTTGCCCAGCCAGGTCGACAGATCCCGGGTCTGCGTGGTGGCGACCTCGTGGAGGTACAGGTCCGCCGCCCCGCGTACGACCGGGTCCGAGTCGTTGAGCAAGGTCTCGTCGAAGCGCAGGCCGTGGTGGACCGCCTGCCACCATCGCTCGCGCCCCTTGCCCCGCTCGGGGGCGTCCTCGACGAAGCCGTACTCCGCGAGTTGGCGCAGGTGGTAGCTGGTGGCACCGCTGGACTCGCCCAGCTTCGCGGCCAGTTGCGAGGCGGTGGCCGGGCCGCCGAAGCGCAGGGCGTCCAGCAGCTGCATCCGCAGGGGGTGCGCGAGTCCGCGCAGGGATCGGGCGTCGAGTTGCCGTACCTGTGGGTTCTGGGGTTCGGTCACGGTGCAAAGGTATCCTTGCAAAGAAACCCTTGCAAGGGTTTCTTTGCAACTCCCTTCGTCACCTCTCCCTGACGAGTCCCTCCGCCACCATCCAGTCCAGCGCCACCTGGTGCGGATCCTCCCCCTCCACATCCACCTTCGCGTTCAGCGTCCGCGCCACCCCGTTGTCCAGCCTCGCCGTCACCGGATCCAGCACGTCCGCGATCGCCGGCCACTCCTTCAGCGTCCTGGCGTTGACCATCGGCGCGGCGTTGTAGTTGGGGAAGAACGTCCTGTCGTCCGCCATGACCGCCAGGTTCATGGAGTTGATGCGCCCGTCGGTGGTGAACACCTCCCCGTACGGGCAACTCCCCTTCGACGTCTGGGTGTAGATGATCCCCGTGTCCATCTGCGTGATGCTCCGCGCCGGCAGCTTCATCCCGTACGCCCGCTGCATGCCCGGCAACCCGTCCGCCCGGTTGGCGAACTCGACCTCCACGCACAGCTTCACCGCCTCCGGGGCGGACTTCGCCAGCTTCGCCACGTCCGACAGGGTCTTCGTGCCGTACTTCCTCGCGTTCCGCTGGTTCATCGCCAGCGCGTACGTGTTGTTCAGGGACGACGGCCGCAGCCAGGTCAGCCCGTTCCCAGCGTCGGCCTTCCGCACCGCCTCCCACTGCTCGTGCGGATCGGCGATCGGTTTGCTGTTCCCCAGGTAGGTGATCCAGGCCGTCCCCGTGTACTCGTACCCGGCGTCGGCGTCGCCCTTGCGGACGGCCTCGCGGCTGCCGATGGAACCCTGGATGCCCGTGCGGTCGAGCACCTCCGCGCCGGCCGCCTCCAGGGCGATGCCCATGATCGCGCCCAGGATCAGCCCCTCGGTGAACGACTTCGACGTCACGGTCAGGCTCGCGCCCTTCAACGGCTCGCCCCGCCCGACCGACCCGGGCCGCACGTCGTCCGCCATGGGGGAGCCGCTGGTCAGGCCACAGCCCGCGACCAGCAGCCCCGCTGCCACGAGGTACCTGCGCCGTCTCATGGCTGGAGTCCCCGGGGCCGCAGGAGCACTTCCGCCAGCGAGGCCAGCCAGTCCACCAGCAGCGCCAGGACCACCGTGAGGATCGAGCCCAGCACCAGTACCGGCATCCGCTGGTTGGTGATCCCGGTCGTGATCAGCACGCCCAGCCCACCGCCCCCGCCGAAGACCGCCAGGGTCGCCGTGCCGACGTTCAGGACGAGGGCCGTGCGTACACCCGCGAGGATCAGAGGGACCGCGAGGGGGAGTTCCACCCGGGTCAGGACTCCCACCGGCGACATGCCGATGCCCCGCGCCGCCTCCAGCAGGGTCGGGTCGTTCGCCTTCAGGCCGGTGATCGTGTTCGACAGCACGGGCAGGACGGCGTAGGCGATGATGCCGATCAGGGCGGCCCTGCGGCCGATGCCCAGCCAGATGACGAGGAGCGCCAGCAGACCGATCGCGGGTGTCGCCTGGCCCGTGTTGGCGAACGCCATCGCCACCGGGGCGGCCCTGCGGAACGCCCCGCGGGTCAGCAGGATCCCCAGCGGGATCGCGATGATCAGCACGAAGAACGTGGAGATAGCGGTCAGTTGGATGTGCTGCCACAGGGCCTTCGAGACCTGGCCGCCCGACAGGGCGTTCCGGGACAGCGCGTCCAGGTCGGCCCGCCGGAACCAGAGCCAGGTGGCGAGCAGTACGGCCACCAGGGCGACGGGCAGGACGGTCAGCTTCTGCCAGCCGACGTGCCGGGGCGGCGGGCCGGGTGGCGTCCGGGGCTCCTCGGTCTCGTCTTCGTCCGCCGGTCCGGGGGCGGTGCGCACCGGACCGGGAGCGGTCACCGCGTCCCTCCCAAGCCGCCCACGCTCGTGACGCCCCCGCCGCCGTCCTGTTCCGCGTGCGTCTGCGCCGCCCGCAGTTCCTCCAGCTCGTGCTGGTGCTCCAGCGCGTCGAGCCGGTCCGCCTTCAGCATGTCGTGCACGGAGTTCATGAGCGTCTCCATGTCGACGACGCCCGTGTACTCACCCCGCCGTCCGGTCACCGCCACCCGCCCCGCGTTGTCGGTGAGCACCGCCTCCAGCGCGTCCCGCAGGGTCGCGTCCCGGGTGACCGTGTCGTGCACCGGCGTCCCGGCCCGGGCCAGCGAGCCGCGGGCCCGCATCAGGTCGCCGCGCCGGAGCCACTTGTACGGGCGGCCGCGCCGG
The DNA here is from genome assembly GCF_055585925.1 of Streptomyces sp. NPDC052064. Lineage (NCBI taxonomy): Bacteria > Bacillati > Actinomycetota > Actinomycetes > Kitasatosporales > Streptomycetaceae > Streptomyces > Streptomyces sp. NPDC052064. The sequence goes on along the minus strand of NZ_JBVJJE010000017.1, from coordinate 38,905 downwards.
TCGAGCACCAGGACCTCGTTGGTGCCGCCGGCCCGCAGCCGGTTGAAGATCTGCTGCAACGGGTCGTCGATCGTCACCGTCGGGTAGTCGGTGATCTCCACGTCCCGTACGCGGGTCAGGTTCAGCCTCTTCAGCGCCGCCCCGGCGCCGACGAACCCGGACACGAAGTCGTCCGCCGGGTTGGTGAGGATGGCCTCGGGGGTGTCGAACTGCGCGATGTGGGACCGCTCGCGCAGGACGGCGATCCGGTCGCCGATCTTGATCGCCTCGTCGAAGTCGTGCGTGACGAAGACGATCGTCTTGTGCAGCTCGTGCTGGAGCCGGATCAGCTCGTCCTGGAGATGGTCGCGGGTGATCGGGTCCACCGCCCCGAACGGCTCGTCCATCAGCAGTACCGGGGGATCGGCGGCGAGGGCCCGGGCCACGCCCACCCGCTGCTGCTGGCCGCCGGAGAGCTGACGCGGGTAGCGGCCGTGGAACTCGCCGGGGTCGAGGCCGACGAGGTCGAGCAGTTCCTCGGTCCGCGCCCGGATCCGGGCCTTCGGCCAGCCGATCATCCTCGGTACGAGCGCGATGTTCTGCGCGACCGTCATGTGCGGGAAGAGCCCGGCGGACTGGATCGCGTAGCCGACCTTGCGGCGCAGCCCGACCGGGTCGATGTCGGTGACGTCCTCACCGTTGATGCGGATACGGCCGCCGGTCGGCTCGATCAGCCTGTTGATCATCTTGAGCGTGGTCGACTTGCCGCAGCCCGAGGGGCCGACGAAGACGACGACCTCGCCCGCCTTGATCTCCATGCTCACGTCGTCCACGGCCGGCTGCGCACCGCCGGGGTACCGCTTGGTCAGGTTCTCCAGCTCGATGGAGGCCCCGTGGTCACCGGTCTCAGGCACGGATCCCCCTGGGAATGGTCAGCCGCCCGATCAGGACGTACGCGGCGTCGAACAGCAGCGCCAGGACGATGATGCCGAGCGTTCCCGCGAGGACCTGGTTGAGCGCGTTGGCGCTGCCCAGCGAGGCCAGGCCGCGGAAGATGACGTTGCCGAGGCCGGGGCCGGAGGCGTACGCCGCGATGGCCGCGATGCCCATCAGCATCTGGGTCGCGACCCGGATCCCGGTCAGGATCGGCGGCCAGGCCAGCGGCAGCTCGATCCGCAGCAGCCGGGCCGCCCGGGACATCCCGATGCCCGTGGCCGCGTCCACCAGCGACGGGTCGACCCCGCGCAGCCCGACGATCGCGTTGCGCACGACCGGCAGCAGCCCGTACAGCGTCAGCGCGATCACCGTCGGCGCCACGCCCAGGCCCACGACCGGGATGAGCAGCCCGATCAGGGCGAGCGCGGGGACGGTCAGGACGGTGGCGGTGGTCGTGGTCGCGAGGTTCCCGGCCCACTCGCTGCGGTAGGTGGCGACGCCGATCAGGACCCCGAGCACGGTCGCGACGACCATGCACTGGAAGACGGCGCCGGCGTGCTGGTAGGCGTCCGTGAGCAGCTGCTGGTGCCGGCCGGCCAGATACTCCCAGAAGGTCACAAGCGCTCACCCCACGACTCAGGTCTCCTCCGCGGCCTGCTCCACCAACGGGATGATCCGCAGCGGCACCGGGTTCTCCATGACGATCGCCGTGGAGGCCCGGACGATGCCATCAAAACCGACGACCCGGTCGATCACACGCTGGAGATCGGCGTTCGAGCGGGCCACCAGCCGGCACAGCATGTCCCCGCTGCCGGTGGTGGTGTGCAGCTCCAGCACCTCGGGCACGGTCGCCAAGTGCGCCCGGACGTCGGCGCCTTGGCCCTGCCGGATCTGGAGCGTCGCGAAGGCCGTGACCGGGTAGCCGAGCGCCGCCGGGTCCACCTGCGGGCCGAAGCCGCGGATGACTCCGTTCGACTGAAGCCGGTCGAGCCGCGCCTGCACCGTGCCGCGGGCCACTCCCAGTCGCCGGGACATCTCCAGCACCCCGATCCGCGGTTCCCGGGCCAGCAGCAGGATGATCCGGCCGTCCAGATGATCGATCGCCACAGCAGCCTCCCGGCATGGTCATCCTGTACAGAAATGCCGTCGATACGACCGTATTGCTGAACAGATTGCCCAGCGGACAAGCAAACTATTGCGCACCTTGCCGAGTGGGGAGACCCTGCGGCTATGACGCAGACCACACACCACACTCCCGACACCGCCCGGCAGGCCGACCCCTTCCCGGTCAAGGGAATGGACGCGGTCGTCTTCGCCGTGGGCAACGCCAAGCAGGCGGCGCACTACTACTCCACCGCCTTCGGCATGAAGCTGGTCGCCTATTCCGGACCGGAGAACGGCAGCCGCGAGACCGCTGCTTACGTCCTGGAGAACGGCTCCGCCCGCTTCGTCCTCACCTCGGTCATCAAGCCGTCCAGCGACTGGGGCCACTTCCTCGCCCGGCACGTGGCCGAGCACGGCGACGGAGTCGTCGACCTCGCCATCGAGGTGCCGGACGCACGCGCCGCGTTCGCCTACGCCGTCGAGCACGGCGCCCGCCCGGTCGCCGAACCGTACGAGCGGAAGGACGAGCACGGCACGGTCGTCCTGGCCGCCGTCGCCACCTACGGCGAGACCCGCCACACCCTCGTCGAGCGCTCCGGCTACGACGGCCCGTACCTGCCCGGTTTCGTGGCGGCCCAGCCGATGGTCGAGCCGCCCGCCCACCGCACCTTCCAGGCCATCGACCACTGCGTCGGCAACGTCGAACTCGGCCGGATGAACGAGTGGGTCGGCTTCTACAACAAGGTGATGGGCTTCACGAACATGAAGGAGTTCGTGGGCGACGACATCGCCACCGAGTACAGCGCGCTGATGTCGAAGGTCGTCGCCGACGGCACGCTCAAGGTCAAGTTCCCGATCAACGAGCCGGCCATCGCGAAGAAGAAGTCGCAGATCGACGAGTACCTGGAGTTCTACGGCGGCGCGGGCGTCCAGCACATCGCGCTCAACACCAACGACATCGTCCAGACGGTCCGCACCATGCGCGCGGCCGGCGTCGAGTTCCTCAACACGCCCGACTCCTACTACGACACGCTGGGGGAGTGGGTCGGCGAGACGCGGGTCCCGATCGACACCCTGCGCGAGCTGAAGATCCTCGCCGACCGCGACGAGGACGGCTACCTGCTGCAGATCTTCACCAAGCCGGTCCAGGACCGTCCGACCGTCTTCTTCGAGATCATCGAGCGCCACGGCTCGATGGGCTTCGGCAAGGGCAACTTCAAGGCCCTGTTCGAGGCGATCGAGCGAGAGCAGGCCCGCCGCGGCAACCTGTGACCCGGGCCGCCCCGGTCAGGTCGTGCGGGTGTCACGGGGCACCCGCACGACCTCACTCCCCGTCCGTCTCCGGCACCTCGTCCGGCGGCTTTCCCACGGTTCTCCGTGGCGCTCACGGTGCGTCAGTACGACGACCACACCCGGGCAGGTGAAGGGTGCCGCCGACGGGGTTCACACCGATGGCCGCGGGTGCGAACCTGTGATCATGAGCCGTATCGAAGCGCCCCGCTCCGACGACGCAGACACCGCAGCGACCGGCGACCTCGTCGACCTGCTGCTCAACGGCCTGCCCGCCGAGGCCGTCCTCACCGACCCCGACGTCACGGCCTCGTACGCCCACGACATGGCGAGCTTCTGCCCGGCCGGCGCCCCGGCCGTGGTCGTCCTGCCCCGCACGGTCGAGCAGGTCCAGCACGTGATGCGCACCGCCACCGCCCTGCGCGTCCCGGTCGTCCCGCAGGGCGCCCGCACCGGCCTGTCCGGCGCCGCCAACGCCTCCGACGGCTGCGTCGTGCTCTCCCTGACCAGGATGGACCGGATCCTGGAGATCAACCCGGTCGACCGCATCGCCGTCGTCGAGCCCGGCGTGATCAACGCCGCCCTCTCCCGGGCCGTCGGCGAACACGGCCTGTACTACCCGCCGGACCCCTCCAGCTGGGAGATGTGCACCATCGGCGGCAACATCGGCACGGCCTCGGGCGGCCTGTGCTGCGTGAAGTACGGGGTCACCGCCGAGTACGTCCTCGGACTGGACGTGGTGCTGGCCGACGGGCGGCTCCTGTCCACCGGCCGCCGCACCGCCAAGGGCGTCGCCGGCTACGACCTGACCCGTCTGTTCGTCGGCTCCGAGGGCTCGCTCGGCATCGTCGTACGGGCCGTGCTCGGCCTGCGCCCCAAGCCGCCCGAGCAGCTCGTGCTGGTTGCCGAGTTCGCCTCCGCGGCCGCCGCCTGCGACGCCGTGTGCCGCATCATGGAGGGCGGCCACGTCCCGTCACTCCTCGAACTCATGGACCGTACGACGGTCAAGGCCGTCAACGACCTGGCACAGATGGGCCTTCCGGAGAGCACCGAGGCCCTGCTGCTCGCCGCCTTCGACACCACCGCCCCGGCCGCCGACCTCGCCGCCGTCGGCGCGCTGTGCGAGGCCGCCGGCGCCACCCAGGTCGTACCGGCCGACGACGCGGCGGAGTCCGAACTGCTCCTCCAGGCACGGCGGTTGTCGCTCATCGCGCTGGAGGCCGTCAAGGGCGTGACGATGATCGACGACGTGTGCGTGCCCCGCTCCCGGCTCGCCGAGATGCTCGAAGGGGTCGACCGGATCGCCGAGAAGTACCGGCTCACCATCGGGGTCGTCGCCCATGCGGGGGACGGCAACACGCATCCGACGGTGTGCTTCGACCCGGCGGACCCCGACGAGTCCCGGCGCGCCCGCGAGTCCTTCGACGAGATCATGGCCCTCGGCCTGGAACTCGGCGGCACCATCACCGGCGAGCACGGCGTCGGCGTACTGAAGAAGGAGTGGCTGGCGCGCGAGATCGGCCCCGTGGGGATGGAGATGCAGCGGGCCGTCAAGCAGGCCTTCGACCCGCTGGGCATCCTGAACCCGGGCAAGCTGTTCTGACGGCCGTGTCCTCACCGGCCTCACAGGCCTCACCGGGCGAGCAGCTCGGTCAGCTCGTCGTCGAGGCCGGGCTGCTCGCCCTCCGTCCCCGGCGGGACCACCCGCAGCGTGCGCTCCAGCCAGGCCGACACCTGCGCCGCCGGGGCCTCCAGCAGGGCGTCCCCGTCGGGTGAACTCAGCGCCATCAGTACGACGCTGCGCCCCTCGGCCTTCGTCGGCCACACCCGCACGTCCCCCCGCCCGCACGGCCGGAACACGCCCTCCACCAGCAGGTCCCGGGCGAACGTCCAGTGCACGGGGTGCGCGGAGTCGATGTGGAAGGTGACGTGCACGGCGTACGGATCGTCGGTGACATACCCGAGCCGGGCCGGAACCGGGATCCGGTGCTCCGGCGACAGGACGAGTTTCAGCTCCAGTTCGCGTTCCACCACGGTGTGCATGGCGGTGTTCCCTTCTCCGCACGGGTGCCCGCGAGGGCCGGTCGGGAGGAGAGAGCGCGCGGGGGCGGCGGCATTACGCGCGTTGCCGGAATTTTTTTCGCAGGGGGAGGCGTCGGGCCGCGCGATCCGTAGCACATCAGTGCTCGAAAGGGGTGGGTCCGGTGGGAGCGGCGGTGGGGGTTGCGCGCGTCTGATAGATGTGGAGGCCCCCATTTGGCCCTCGAGCAGATACGGGACGACGGAGATGAGCGCCCCAACCCCGGCCCCCGGTGACGACAGGCCCCGCGAAGGTTATTACCCGGATCCGTCCATTCCTGGATACGTCCGGTACTGGAACGGTGCGTCCTGGGTACCGGGCACCAGCCGTCCCGCGCCCAAGGACGGCGAGACGCTCGCACCGCCTCCCGGCGCGGGGACGGAGCAGCCCGGCGCCTCCGGCTCCGCCTCGGCCTCGGTCGAAGAGACCGGTCCGCACTTCTTCGACGAGGACCCGGCCGACGAGCCGTCCCCTGCCGACGCCCAGCACGGCAGCCGTCCCGAACCCGCGTCCGCCTGGGGCGCCGACCGCTCCCGGCAGGCCGGCTTCGGCGGCGACCAGGACCGCCGCGTCTCGTGGGGCGCACCGCAGGGCGCGCAGGGCGCCGATCCGCGGGTGCCGCACGCCGACCGGCAGCCGTCCGGCGAGTCCGCCGGCACCGACGGCACGGCGAACTCCCCCGAGTTCTCGGCTTCGCTCGACCAGGGGGGACCCCCTTCCCCCACCGACCAGGAGGCGAACGCCGCGGCCGCCGGCAGCACGTTCGTCTTCCGCCGCCCGACGGGGAAGTCCGGGGGAGGGGCCTCCGCCGATGCCCCCGACGAGGGCACGATGACGTTCCGCGCGGTGTCGCCGCGTCCGGGCACGGCCGCGTCCGGAGGCGGCTCGAAGCCCGCCGGGGGCTCCGGCGGCAACTCGGGGACTCCCGGGTTCGGTTCTGCGGGCTCGGGCGGTTCGGGCAGTGGCCCGGCGGCGTCCGGGTTCGGTGCGCAGCCCGGGTCGGGCGGTTCCGGTGGCAACCCGCCCGGGTCTGGGTTCGGCCCTCAGGGAGGGGCGGCGGCCTCCGGTGCCTCGGGCTTCGGGGCGGCGGGCTCGGCCGGCCCGGCGGCGTCCGGTTTCGGGGCCCAGGCCGGCCCGGGCGGGAACCCGGTGGGACCCGCCTTCGGCGCGCAGGGCGGTGTGGCCGGCTCCGCGGACGCCTCGAACCGCCCCGGCTTCGGTGCCGGGAAGGCCGCCGCCGCCCGGGCCGCCGCACAGGCCGACCCCGGCGTCCAGGCCTCCGCAGTCGCCCCGGCTGCGCTGTCCGGGCCCCAGTCGGCGCCCACCGTCCCCCCGCAGTCCGGCGGGCCCCAGCCCGGCCCCGCCTCCGCCGCCGCACCCCTCAGCGCCGGCCCCGGTGGCGGTCAGTCCTCCTGGGCGCAGCAGGTGCACCGGCTCGCCGGAGAGGGCGGCGGTGACGATCAGCCCGTCGCGCCCTGGAAGCCGCCGACCGAGGACGTGTTCCAGGCGGCCGCGCGGCGCCAGGCGTCGGCCCGCCCCGCGGCGCTCGGCAAGCGGCTGGCCGCCCGGCTGCTGGACACCCTCGTCCTCGCCGGCATCACGGCCGGGGTCGCCGTACCGCTCGGCATCAAGGCGATCGACCACGTCAACGAGAAGATCGAGGAGGCCAAGCTCTCCGGCGAGACCGTCACGGTCTGGCTGCTCGACGGCACCACGTCGGCGTACCTCGGCATCGTCCTGGCCGTCCTGCTGCTCGTCGGCGTCGTCTCCGAGGTGCTGCCCACCGCCAAGTGGGGCCGCACCCTCGGCAAGAAGCTGATGGGGCTCGACGTACGGGACATCGAGGGCCACGACGCCCCGGAGTTCGGCGCGGCCCTGCGCCGCTGGCTGGTCTACAGCGTGCCCGGACTCCTCGTCGTCGGGATCGTCGGCATCGCCTGGTGCCTCTTCGACAAGCCGTGGCGCCAGTGCTGGCACGACAAGGCCGCGCACACGTTCGTGGCGGGCTGAGCGGCACCCGTATGTCCGTCACGGGACGGCGGCGTACCGCTGCGGCACCAGGGAGTCCGTACTTCGGACGGCCGCCCGCCGGATGCGGAGCCGGGCAGTACGCGGTCGACTCGGGCCATGAGCAGTGAACCGCCCCCCGGCTCCGGTCAGCAGCCCCCGGAAGACGATCCGTTCAGGAAGCGGCCCCCGGGCGAGCAGCCCGGCGAGGGCGCGGGCTCGCCCTACGACGGCCCTCCCAGTGGTGGCCCCTACGGCGGCGGCTCCTACCCCACCGACCCCCTGGCGGGCATGCCCCCGCTCGCCGACAGCGGCAAGCGCACGCTCGCCCGCATCATCGACATGATCCTGGTGGGCGCCGTCGTCTGGCTGCTCACCTGGGGCTTCGGCGTCAACGAGTACGACGTGGACAGCGACCGCATCGAGGTCGGCAAGTCCTTCGGGCAGTCGGCGGTCGCCGCCGTCCTCTACATCGCCTACGACACCCTCCTGACCGCGCGCACCGGCCAGACCCTCGGCAAGAAGCTGCTGCACATGCGGGTGGCCAACCTCGACAACGGCGCCACGCCCTCCGGGCAGACCGCGCTGATGCGCGCGGCGGTGCTGTGGATCCCGTTCGCCTTCTGCTGCGCCTGCCTCTGGACCGTGATCTCGGGCGGCTGGAGCTTCCTCGACCGGCCCTACAAGCAGGGCCTGCACGACAAGGCGGCCAAAACGGTCGTGGTCAGCACCGACTGAGGCACCGCACCGACAGAGGCAACGCGAGGTACAGACGGATCAACCGGCGGTCAGGAGACCGCCCGCTCGCGCACCGGCTCCGGGGCCGGCGCGGGCACCGAGGCCCGTACGGGTTCCTGGGGCGCGGGCTGTTCCACCGCTGCCGGGCGCTTCCCGGGCAGCGGCACCGTCATGGCGACCAGCAGCCCGAGGGCGAGCGCCGCGACGGCGATGACCGCGATCCCCACGCCCGAACTCGTCTGTGACAGCAGCAGCAGGGCGAGGGTCGAGAAGATCACGGTGCAGGAACCGTAGGCGAGCTGTGCGGCAGTCGGACGGGGCATGGCCATCATGTCCTCGAAAGTGGGGGTCCACGGGGGTGTCGGCCTGGCATTCCGCCAGCTTCCGGGCGTTCCGCCAAGTGACATTCTCATCGGCAGGGTGCCCGAGTGGAACGAACGGTAAGCGTGACCTAACCAACAGGGCCGGAGCACAGGGGGCGCACGGAGTCATGGCGTCCAGGTAGTGGACATATGCGCGCGCCCACCGGACGGTGGCACGTGCCTGCCGGGCGGCGGACACCGCTGCCCGGGCACCAGCCTGGTTGTCCGTAAAACGAACGCCGACTCCGCATAGTGCACTTGACCTGTTCAAGTCAAGGTCTGTCTTTTCTTCTAAACCTCTAGTCAAATGTCGTCACTTGACTACACGCGTTGATCACGCGCGCGCGGGCCCCTTCACACCAGACCCCTTCCTCCGCGCGCACGAACGCGGGGGAGGAACTCAAGTGACCAGTAGACCCTGGACGTTCAGAGCGGCCGCGATAGGCGTGGCGCTCGCGGCGGCCACGGCCACCGGCTCCGCATTCGGTGTGGCCCAGGCCGACGACACCTCCGCTCCCAGGTCCACCACCGTGGACCGGCACGACCCGGCGGATCGCCACCACGGCGAGCACGACCTCGAAGGCCCGCTGAGCAAGACCCAGGAGGCCCAGCGCCAGGAGGCCCTGAAGCAGGTCATATCCGGCAAGAACACGGTCAAGAACCGCGACGGCTCGAAGGTCGTCCAGCTCAAGAGCAAGAAGGGCGACAGCAAGTACGTCGAGCTCGGCCGCGAGAAGACCGACAAGATCTTCACCATCCTGGTCGAGTTCGGCGACAAGGTCAGCGAGTTCGGCGGCACGCCCGGCCCGCTGCACAACCAGATAGCCAAGCCGGACCGCAAGAAGGACAACTCCACGGCCTGGCGGGCGGACTACGACCAGGAGTACTTCCAGGACCTCTACTTCGGCACCGGCAAGAAGACCGAGTCGGTGAAGAAGTACTACGAGAAGCAGTCCTCCGGCCGCTACTCGGTCGAGGGCGAGGTCTCCGACTGGGTCAAGGTCCCCTACAACGAGGCCCGTTACGGCAACAACGCGTGCGGTGACACCAACTGCCCGAGCGTGTGGAACGTCGTCAGCGACGGTCTGAACGCGTGGGTCTCCCAGCAGAAGGCAGCTGGGAAGACCGACGCCGAGATCAAGGCGGACGTCAAGCAGTACGACCAGTGGGACCGCTACGACTTCGACGGCGACGGCGACTTCAACGAGTCCGACGGCTACATCGACCACTTCCAGGTCGTGCACGCCGGTGAGGACGAGTCCGCGGGCGGCGGCGCGCAGGGCGAGGACGCGATCTGGGCCCACCGCTGGTACGCCTTCGGCACCGACGCCGGCGCCACCGGCCCCGCGGACAACAAGCTCGGCGGTGCCAAGATCGGTGACACCGGCATCTGGGTCGGCGACTACACCGTCCAGCCTGAGAACGGCGGACTCGGCGTCTACGCCCACGAGTACGGCCACGACCTCGGCCTGCCGGACCACTACGACACCACCGGCGGCGGCGACAACTCCACCGGCTTCTGGACCCTGATGTCCTCCGGCTCCTGGCTGGGCACCGGCAAGAACGAGATCGGTGACCTGCCCGGCGACATGACCGCCTGGGACAAGCTCCAGCTGGGCTGGCTCAAGTACGACAGCGCGAAGGCCGCGACGAACTCGTGGCACAAGCTGGGTCTCGCCGAGTACAACACGAAGCACAAGCAGGCCCTCGTGGTCGAGCTGCCCAAGAAGGCCGTCACCACGGAACTCGTCACCCCGGCTCAGGGCGCCACCCAGTGGTGGAGCGGCAGCGGCAACGACCTGAAGAACACGCTGACTCGTTCCGTGGACCTGACCGGCAAGGCGTCGGCGTCCCTGACCCTCGACGGCTGGTACGAGATCGAGGCCAACTACGACTACCTCTACACCGAGGTGTCGACCGACGGCGGCGCCAACTGGACCGCGCTCGACGGCACGGTGGACGGCCGGCCGCTCCCGCGGGACGGCAGCGACAAGCCGGCCCTGACCGGCACGGCCGACGCCTACAAGAAGCTGGCGTTCCCGCTGGACGCCTACGCGGGCAAGAAGATCGACCTGCGCTTCCGCTACCAGACCGACGGCGGCCTGGCGATGAAGGGCTTCGCGGCCGACCGCATCGCCGTGACCGCCGACGGTGCCGCCGTCTTCTCCGACGACGCCGAGTCCGCGGACGCGGCCTGGAAGGCCAACGGCTTCTCCCGCATGGGCGCGTCCTTCACCGAGGACTACGCGCAGTACTACATCGCGGAGAACCGCCAGTACGTGTCGTACGACAAGACCCTCAAGGTCGGCCCGTACAACTTCGGCTTCTCCGGCAGCCGTCCGGACTGGGTGGAGCACTACGCGTACCAGAACGGACTGCTGATCTGGAAGTGGGACACCTCCCAGGCGGACAACAACACCAGCAAGCACCCCGGCACCGGCCTGCTCCTGCCGATCGACTCGCACCCGACCGCGCTGAAGTGGTCCGACGGCACGCTGATGCGCAACCGCATCCAGAGCTACGACGCGCCGTTCAGCAAGTACCGCACGGACGGCCTGACGCTGCACATGGCGGACGTGGCGACCCGGATCCCGTCGTCGAAGGGTGTGCCGGTCTTCAACGACCGCACCAACGACTACTACGACGAGACGAACGAGACCGGCGGCGTCAAGATCACTGACACCAACACCAAGATCAAGATCATCAAGGAGGCCAAGGACGGCTCGACGATCGAGCTCGAAGTAGGCCCCGCAGCGAAGTAAATCGCGTCTTCCCAGGTCAGAGCATGATCGGCGGTGACCCCCTGGCGGGTCACCGCCGATCCGTGTTTAGGTGCGTCCTGTGGTTCTCTTATTGACACCGACCGACACACCGACCGACACGGGGGTATGACCGCATGGCCGCAGGAGGCTTCTGCAAGCTGCCGAACGGCACCGTGGTGGTGGCACTGAACCTGCCCAGCCCCGCCGTCGACGGCCCCGGCTCCGTCCGCGTGCTCGTCCACGCGGCGAACCGCGCCCGAGCCCTGACCAGGCTCCGCAACCTGGGGATGCGCGCGGTCTACCTGCGCGGCAACGCCGCGCCACCGTCCCCCGACGAGATCACAGCGGTCCTGCACCACCCCGACGGCCTGATATGGCGCACGGCCCCTGACAACGGTGTCGTGGGCGGCCCGGACCTCGCCCTGGAACTGTGGCGCCCGATCAGAGCCCTCCTGCGCCGTCCGACGGCCCAGACCTGACCCTCGGGGCCTACCGCATCACTGGACGACCGGCTTGCCCGAGAGCTCCACGCCCGCCTCGCGCAGCTCCTCCAGGGCCCGCTCGGTGGTCTCCTGGGCCACGCCCGCCGTGAGGTCGAGGAGGACGTGGGTGCGGAAGCCCTCCTCCGCGGCGTCCAGGGCCGTGGCGCGTACGCAGTGGTCCGTGGCGATGCCGACCACGTCGACCTCGGTGACCTCGCGGGAGCGGAGCCAGTCGGCCAGTTTTGTGCCGTTCTCGTCCGTCCCCTCGAAGCCGCTGTACGCCGCCGCGTACGCGCCCTTGTCGAAGACGGCGTCGACGGAGCCGGACGCGACGGCGGGGGCGAAGTTCGGGTGGAAGCCGACGCCCTCCGTGCCGGCGACGCAGTGCGCGGGCCAGGAGCGGACGTAGTCGGGGTTGGTGGAGAAGTGGCCGCCGGGGGCGATGTGGTGGTCGCGGGTGGCCACGACGTGCTGGTAGCCGGACCCGGCCGCCTGCCCGATCAGCTCGGTGACGGCGGCGGCCACGTCGGCACCGCCGGACACCGCGAGGCTGCCCCCCTCGCAGAAGTCGTTCTGCACGTCTACGACGATCAAGGCGCGGCGCATGGTCGGTGTCCTTCGGCTATGAGGTCGGCAAGCCCGGCCGCTGAACTTCCGAGCCTATTGACATGGAGGAGGAGACGGGAGGGGGCACGGGTCGGCGCATCGCGGCACACCCCCTAGCTACCCGAGGCTCCGTGCGCGTACTCCGTCGGAATGACGGGCTCCCCGCGCGAGAGCTGTGTGGCCGACATCGGGAGTCCCGCTCGCGCCGCCGCGTGCCGGTCCCGGGCCGCGTCCAGCGGCTCACGGGCGACGACCTCGCCGCCCTTGACCAGCTCCACGAGCAGCTGCCGGTCCGCGAGATCCGCCGGCACCGGCCCGGTGCCGACCACCTCGGCCTCGGCGACCCCGTAGGAGTCCAGCCGCCGCGCGGCCCACTTGCGCCCGCCCACGGACGTCTTGCCCCCGCTCGACTTCTTCGCCACCGGCACCAGCGGCGCGTCCGGCCCGGTGGACTCGGCCCGCGCGACCAGCTTGTAGACCATGGAGGACGTCGGGTGCCCGGACCCGGTCACCAGCTGGGTACCGACGCCGTACGCGTCCACGGGCGCCGCCGCCAGCGAGGCGATCGCGTACTCGTCCAGGTCCGAGGTCACGATGATCTTCGTGTCGGTCGCGCCCAGCTCGTCCAGCTGCTGCCGGACCCGGTGCGCCACCAGCAGCAGGTCGCCGGAGTCGATCCGCACGGCCCCGAGCCCGGTCCCGGCGACCTCCACGGCTGTACGGACCGCCTCGGCGACGTCGTAGGTGTCCACCAGCAGCGTCGTGCCCCGCCCCAGCGTGTTCACCTGGGCCTGGAAGGCGTCCCGCTCGCTGTCGTGCAGCAGGGTGAAGGCGTGGGCGGAGGTGCCGACGGTGGGGATGCCGTAGCGGAACCCGGCGGCCAGGTCCGAGGTGGTCGCGAAGCCGCCCACGTACGCGGCCCGGGACGCCGCCACCGCCGCCAGCTCGTGCGTGCGCCGGGCGCCCATCTCGATCAGCGGCCGGTCCCCGGCGGCCGACGACATGCGCGAGGCGGCCGCGGCGATCGCCGAGTCGTGGTTGAGGATCGACAGGATCACGGTCTCCAGCAGCACGCACTCGGCGAAGGTGCCCTCGACCCGCATGATCGGCGAGCCCGGGAAGTACACCTCGCCCTCGGGGTAGCCCCAGATGTCCCCGCTGAAGCGGTAGCCGGCGAGCCACTCGAGGGTCTCCCCGCCGACGATCTCGCGCTCGCGCAGGAAGTCGAGGACGCCCGCGTCGAAGCGGAAGTTCTCCACCGCGTCCAGCACCCGCCCGGTGCCCGCCACGACGCCGTAGCGGCGCCCGTTCGGCAGGCGCCGGGTGAAGACCTCGAACACGCTCCGCCGCTCGGCCGTGCCCGCCTCCAGGGCGGCCCGCAGCATCGTCAGCTCGTACTGGTCCGTGAAGAGCGCCGTCGAGGGAACATCCACCGGCAGCCCAAGGTCCGCTGTGTTCATGAGCGGGATCGTACCCCCATTTCGTCAGTCTGACGATTTACGTCAAGGCCCCCGACTTCCAGGCCCGTTTGTGCGACTACCCCCCTCGGGTGGCAGCATGGGCAGTGTGACGTCACCCGCGCCCCTGGAGATCGAACGGACCGAGTCGGCGGAGGAGGTCTTCGCCGTCCCCGAGCCGGACCTCCCCTGGGTCACCATCGTCCACAACGACCCGGTCAACCTCATGAGCTATGTGACGTACGTCTTCCAGACGTACTTCGGCTACTCCAAGGACAAGGCCACCAAGCTCATGCTCGACGTCCACCACAAGGGCCGGGCGGTCGTCTCCAGCGGCAGCCGCGAGGAGATGGAACGCGACGTGCAGGCCATGCACGGCTACGGCCTGTGGGCCACCCTCCAGCAGGACCGCAAGTAGCCAGCTCCCCGCCCAGCAGTGAAAAGGCGTTCATGCCCGGAACCTTCGAACCGCTTCCCGGCGGCGGCGCGGCCGTCGCCCTCGACGACGTCGAGATCTCCATCATCCGGTCGCTGGCCGTCCAGCTCCTGGAGCTCATCGGCCCCGGCCCCGCCGAGGACGCCCCCGACGACCCGCTCGCCGAGCTGTTCGCCGAGGGCCCGAGCGAGCCGCCCGCCGACCCGGTGCTCAAGCGCCTCTTCCCGGATGCCTACAGCGACCCCGAGCAGCCCGCCTCGCCCCGGGACGCCGAGGAGCAGCGGGCGTACTCCGCCGAGTTCCGCCGCTACACCGAGAACGACCTGCGGGCCGGCAAGCGGGACAACGCCCTCGCGGTGATCCGCTCCCTTGACGCGCTCTCCTCGGCCTCGGCCGGCGAGGGCGGCGCGGTGCTGAAGCTGTCGGTGGAGGAGTCGCAGCGGTGGCTGGGCGCCCTGAACGATCTGCGGCTCGCGATCGGCTCGCGGCTGGACATCACCGACGAGGAGGACACCGACCTCCTCTACCGCCTCCCGGACGAGGAGCCGCGCAAGCCGATGGTGATGGCCTATCTGTGGCTGGGCGGCCTTCAGGAGACGCTGGTCGAGACCCTTATGCCCTGATCCGTGCAGGTTCTGTGACCGCGGGGTGACCGATCGGTGTTCGCTCAGAGGACGCTCAAATCCGGATAACGATCCCGTCACCGCTCTCGCCTTCTATGCCGACTTCGGCTGCACTTTGTCCGGTTTTCCCTGTGTGGTGTGTCACAAGCCGTCCGTGTGATCACTGCTGCCGTCGTGATAAATCTTCACGATCGCCCGGCCGACACCACCCGAATGTTCGGCCGGGTGCGCCACCGAGCCGGTAACCGCCGGCCAGGCACCACTCCAGCAATCCGGGGGGATCGAGACCCGATCCGAGGCCGACGAAGGCCCGGGTCGGCATGGAGAAAGGCGCACCACACATGACCTCTGCGCAGGTCGACACGGAAAACGTCCCCGAGGAGGGGTACGAGCGCGGGCTCGGCAGTCGCCAGGTCCAGATGATCGCGATCGGCGGCGCCATCGGCGTCGGTCTGTTCATGGGTGCCGGAGCGAACATCGCCAAGGCCGGGCCCAGCATCATCCTCATGTACGCCCTCGCGGGCGTCGTCATCTTCTTCATCATGCGGGCGCTGGGCGAACTGCTCCTCTACCGGCCCGTCTCCGGCTCCTTCGCCGAGTACGCCCGCGAATTCCTCGGCCCGTTCTTCGGATTCGTCACGGGCTGGACGTACTGGCTCATGTGGGTGGTCACCGGCATGGCCGAACTCACGGCCGCCGCGATCTACATCCACTTCTGGTTCCCCGAGATCCCGCAGTGGGTCAGTGCCCTGGTCTTCCTGGTAGTGCTCTTCGGCGTCAACCTGATCTCCGTCAAGATCTTCGGCGAGGTCGAGTTCTGGTTCTCGATGATCAAGGTCACGGCCATCATCGGCATGATCGTCATCGGCCTCGGCGTGCTCACCCTCGGCTTCTCCGACGCCGGTGACACCGCCACCGTCTCCAACCTCTGGTCGCACGACGGCTTCTTCCCGAACGGCATCGGCTCCAGCCTGATGACGCTCCAGGGCGTCATGTTCGCCTACCTCGCCGTCGAGCTCGTCGGCGTCACCGCGGGCGAGTCCGAGAACCCCGAGAAGACCCTGCCCAAGGCCATCAACACCCTGCCCTGGCGCATCATCGTCTTCTACGTCGGCGCGCTGCTGGTGATCCTCTCCGTCGTCAAGTGGACCGAGTTCTCCGAGGGCGAGAGCCCGTTCGTCCACGCGTTCGGCGAGATCGGCATCCCGCTCGCCGCGGGCATCGTCAACTTCGTGGTGCTCACCGCGGCCCTGTCGTCCTGCAACTCGGGCATGTACTCCACCGGCCGGATGCTGCGCGACCTGGCCTCCAACAGTGAGGCGCCGCAGGCGTTCGGCAAGCTCAACGCCCGCAAGACGCCCGCCGTCGGCATCACGGTCTCCGTGGCGCTCATGGGCATCGGCGTCGTTCTGAACTACGTCGTCCCGGAGAAGGCGTTCCTCTACGTCACCTCCGTCGCCACCGCGGCCGGCATCTGGACCTGGATGATGATCCTCGTCAGCCACATCCGCTACCGCGCCGCCGTCGACGCGGGCCGGCTGCGCGCCTCGTCCTTCCCCGCTCCCGGCGGGGCGCTCTTCAGCTGGGTCGCGCTCCTCTTCCTCGTCGGCGTGACCTGCATGATCGCGTACGACAAGGACGCGCGGGTCTGCCTGTACGTCGCGGCCGGCTGGGCCGTCGCCCTCGGTATCGGCTGGGCGATCCTCAAGAGCCGCAACCCGCAGATCGCCGAGCGCCGCGACGCGGAGTTCGAGAAGGTCGGCTGAGCCGGCTGACGAACCAGTCAGGACGTCCAGCCGCAGGGAGCACTCGTGGCGCCCCCTGCGGCTGCCGCTCAGGGCGTCCGGCATGTGGGCCGTTCCGTACCAGCCATCGGTACGGAACGGCCCTTCTGCTTATCCTGACGAGCATGCTGACCATCACCCAGGCCCTCGTCGACCAGATCGTCGCCCACGCGCGCAAGGACCACCCCGACGAGGCGTGCGGCGTCGTGGCGGGCCCCGCGGGCTCGGACCGCCCCGAGCGCTTCATCCCCATGCTGAACGCGGCCATGTCGCCCACGTTCTACGAGTTCGACTCCGGCGACCTGCTCAAGCTCTACCGCGAGATGGACGATCGCGACGAGGAGCCGGTGGTGATCTACCACTCCCACACGGCGACCGAGGCCTACCCCTCCCGCACCGACATCTCGTACGCGAACGAGCCCGGCGCGCACTACGTCCTCGTCTCCACGGCCGACACAGACGGGGCCGGAGAGTTCCAGTTCCGCTCGTTCCGGATCGTGGAGGGCGAGGTCACGGAGGAGCAGGTCGAGATCGTCGAGGCGTACTGAGCGGGCCTGAACAGCGCGGTCTCACTCCC
The DNA here is from genome assembly GCF_055585925.1 of Streptomyces sp. NPDC052064. NCBI lineage: Bacteria > Bacillati > Actinomycetota > Actinomycetes > Kitasatosporales > Streptomycetaceae > Streptomyces > Streptomyces sp. NPDC052064. Next base: position 21,682 of record NZ_JBVJJE010000017.1, on the reverse strand, counting down.
CGGCCTGAAATCGTCCGCGATGTGGGATCACATTCCAGAACCCGGACCGGGAATCGATACGATGAGCGCATGGTTTTCCACGACGTGAGCGACAAGACGCCGGGCATGCTGCTCGTGGCGCGGCTGCACGTCGACCTGTGCAGGCTCGCCAGCGCCATCTGTTGACGCCGACCCTGCCGCCGTACGGCCGTGAGCCGCGGCGCTGCACACACGCACCACCCCGCTGTTCTTGCGCTGCCGCGCGCCCGACTGACTACTCCCGACAGGAGCCCTGAGCCATGGCCATCGAGGTCCGCATCCCGACCATCCTCCGCCAGTACACCGACGGTCAGAAGGCGGTGGAGGGCAGCGGTGACACCCTCGCCGAGCTGTTCGCCGACCTCGAGACGCGGCACGCCGGCATCCAGGCCCGCATCGTGGACGGCGACCAGCTGCGCCGCTTCGTCAACGTCTACCTGAACGACGAGGACGTGCGCTTCCTCGACGGCATCAACACCAAGCTGACGGACGGCGACAACATCACGATCCTGCCGGCCGTGGCCGGCGGCATGGTCTGATCACCTATGCGATACGACTCACCCCTGGCCGCGGTCGGCAACACCCCGCTGGTGCGCCTGCCGCGGCTGTCGCCGTCCGCCGACGTGCGTATCTGGGCGAAGCTGGAGGACCGCAACCCGACCGGGTCGGTCAAGGACCGCCCGGCCCTGCACATGATCGAGCAGGCGGAGAAGGACGGCCGGCTGACCCCGGGTTGCACCATCCTGGAGCCGACCAGCGGCAACACCGGCATCTCCCTGGCCATGGCGGCGAAGCTCAAGGGCTACCGCATCGTGTGCGTGATGCCGGAGAACACCTCGCAGGAACGCCGGGACCTGCTGGCCATGTGGGGCGCCGAGATCATCTCCTCCCCGGCCGCGGGCGGCTCCAACACCGCCGTGCGCGTCGCCAAGGAGCTCTCGGCCGAGCACCCGGACTGGGTGATGCTCTACCAGTACGGCAACCCGGACAACGCGGGTGCCCACTACGCGACGACGGGCCCCGAGATCCTCGCGGACCTGCCCTCCGTCACCCATTTCGTGGCGGGCCTCGGCACCACGGGCACGCTCATGGGCGTGGGCCGCTACCTGCGCGAGAACAAGCCGGACGTCCAGATCGTCGCCGCCGAACCGCGCTACGACGACCTGGTCTACGGCCTGCGCAACCTCGACGAGGGCTTCGTCCCCGAGCTGTACGACGCGTCGGTCCTCACCACCCGCTTCTCGGTCGGCTCCGCGGACGCGGTCACCCGCACCCGCGAGCTGCTCCAGCAGGAGGGCATCTTCGCCGGCGTCTCCACGGGCGCCGCGCTGCACGCCGCGCTCGGCGTGGGCCGCAAGGCCGTGAAGGCCGGCGAATCGGCGGACATCGTGTTCGTCGTCGCCGACGGCGGCTGGAAGTACCTGTCGACGGGCGTCTACACGGCGGCCACGACGGAGGAGGCCATCGAGACGCTCCAGGGGCAGCTCTGGGCGTAACCCGACGGCGGATCACACGAGAAGGGCCGGAGTGAGGACTCCGGCCCTTCTGCGTTTCCGACCCGCAGTCCCGGCGGCAGCCCGGACCCGGCCCGGTCCTCGGGCCGCTCGGGTTCCCGGGCGCGGTCCCCCCCCGGCGGCAGGCGGGTGGTCCGCCGGGGTGCCGGCCGCGGTTACGGGCTGGCGTGCTGGTGCCATACCTGCTGCTTCGACGGCTGGGGCGAGGGTGGTGGCCGACGGTCCGGTCTTCGGCCGGGCTTCGGCTGGGGGGCGGGGGGCCGTGGCGGGCCGTAGCGCCCGGTCGTCGCGTCGGCCGATCCGCCGGTCGTCGCGGTCGGCCCGTGGCCGGTCCGGTGGCATGTTCCTGCGGGGACGTGTGAGTTCCGGCTCTCAGCCGGCCAGGTACCGCACCTGGTCCCACAGCGCCGGGTCCACCACCCCGACCCGTCGCCGGAAGCCCCACACCGGGACCTCCCGCAGTTCGTCCGTCTCCAGGAAGCTCGTGCGGCCCTGGGGGTCGCCGACCGAGCCCGGGGGGAGGGGAATCACGCCGGTGCGCTCGTGCCGGAACCGGGTGGTGATCTTCGCGACCGTCGCCCGCTCCCCGCGCACCGCCAGCACCAGGCAGGGCCGGTCCTTCGTGCGGACCTCGTCCTCGTAGGGAACGTCCGCCCACCAGATCTCCGCCGGCTGCGGCAGGCCCGCCACCGTGGCGGTTCCAACCGCCGTCCGGCCCCGCCGCGCCGACGACCGCCGCCCCCAGCCGTCGACGAGCGTGGCGACGAGCGCGAGCAGTACCACCGCGGCGAGCGCCAGCCACCAGGACGTGTCCATACTGAGACGGTACCGGCGCCGTCCCTCCCACGCGCCCCCCTCACAAGGATCACGCCGCGCCCTGCCAGCCGAACCGGTGACACCACAGGTGAGTTCGCCCACAACGGCCCTTGGCGGAGGAGCGACCGGAGGTTTTGCGCCTTACGCTCGACGCACCGCACGACCCCCGACGCCCCTCTCAGACATTCCCGCCAGCGGAGGTTTCTGCTTCATGAAGCTCACCGTCGTCGGCTGCTCGGGGTCGTTCCCGTCCGCGGAATCGGCCTGCTCGAGCTACCTCGTCGAGGCCGACGGCTTCCGGCTGCTTCTCGACATGGGCAACGGTGCCCTGGGCGAGTTGCAGCGCCACTGCGGTCTCTACGACCTCGACGCGATCTTCCTCAGCCATCTGCACGTCGACCACTGCATCGACATGTGCGCGTACTTCGTCGCGCGCTACTACCGCCACGACGGCGGCCGCTGCGATCCGCTCCCCGTCTATGGACCGGAAGGCACGGAACACCGGCTGACCACCGCCTACGCGGACACCCCCTCCGCCTCCTCCATGAGCGAGGTCTTCGACTTCCACACGGTCAAGCCGTCCACCTTCGAGATCGGCCCGTTCACGGTGCACACCGAGCGGGTGGCCCACCCCGTGGAGGCGTACGGCATCCGCGTCGAACACGACGGCAAGGTCCTGACGTACTCCGGCGACACCGGTCTGAGCCCTGCCCTGGACGAACTCGCCCGGGACGCCGACCTGTTCCTGTGCGAGGCGGCGTTCACGCACGGCAAGGAGAACATCCCCGACCTGCATCTCAACGGCCGCGAGGCGGGCGAGACGGCGGCCCGGGCAGGTGCCCGGCGTCTGGTCCTCACGCACATCCCGCCGTGGACGGACCCCCAGGTCAACCTGGCCGACGCCCGCGCGGTGTACGACGGTCCGGTCGACCTCGCGGCACCGCGGCAGACGTACGAGGTCTGAGGGCCTGTCCGGCACACGAGCACGACGAGGCCCCGGAACCGAAGCGGTTCCGGGGCCTTCACCGTGTGCGGACTACTTCGCCTCCGCCTTCTGGAGCTCGGCGAGTTCCTCGTCGGACTCGCGGCCCGGCGTCGGCAGGTTGAACTTGGTGATCGCGAAGCGGAAGACCACGTAGTAGACCGCCGCGAAGCACAGGCCCACCAGGGCCAGGCCCCAGGGGTTGGTCGCGATGCCCAGGTTCAGGAAGAAGTCCACCGCGCCGGCCGAGAAGCCGAAGCCGTCCTTCATCCCCAGGGCCCAGGTCAGCGCCATCGAGACACCGGTGAGCACCGCGTGGATCGCGTACAGCACCGGGGCGATGAACATGAAGGTGAACTCGATCGGCTCGGTGACGCCCGTGACGAACGAGGTCAGCGCGAGCGAGACCATCATGCCGCCGACGACCTTGCGGCGCTCGGGCCGGGCGCAGTGCACGATCGCCAGGCAGGCGGCCGGCAGGGCGAACATCATGATCGGGAAGAAGCCGGTCATGAACTGGCCGGCGCTCGGGTCGCCCGCCAGGAACCGGGCGATGTCGCCGCTCTTGCCCTCGTAGGTGCCGGCCTGGAACCAGGGGAAGGAGTTCAGCAGGTGGTGCATGCCGATCGGGATCAGCGCGCGGTTGGCGACACCGAAGATGCCCGCGCCGACGGCTCCGGAGCCCACCAGCCACTCGCCGAAGTTGTGCAGGGCCGTACCGAGGACCGGCCATATGTAGCCGAAGACGATGCCGATGACCAGGCCCGCGAAGGCGGACAGGATCGGGACCAGGCGGCGACCGCCGAAGAAGCCGGCCCAGTCGGGCAGCTTGGTGCGGTAGAAGCGCTGGTAGAGCAGAGCCACCACGAGACCCATGACGACACCGCCGAGCACCTTGGCGTCGACGGGCGCGTCCGTCATGACGACCTTGCCGTCGACAGCCGTCGCCACCTTGGGCAGACTCGGGTCGGTGAACGTGGCCAGCACGTTCTTGAAGACCAGGTAACCGACGACGGCGGCGAGAGCGGTCGAGCCGTCCGACTTCTTCGCGAAGCCGATCGCGATGCCCACGGCGAACAGCAGCGGCATGTTGTCCAGGATCGCGTTGCCGCCCGCGGTCATGAAGCTCGCGATCTTGGTGATGAACTCCGGGAACGACTCCCGCCCCAGCATGTCGGTGTTGCCGAGGCGGACCAGGAGCGCGGCGGCAGGCAGCACGGCGACGGGCAGCATGAGGCTGCGGCCGATACGCTGCAGGACCGCCATCACCGCAGACCCCTTCTTCGGGCTCGCGGACGCGGCTGTGGCTGTGGACATGAACTTCCTCCATGGGGCACGGCGCCGCCCAGGGAAGAGTTCGACGGGGGACGGCGGCGTCTCAAAAGGGGAACGCGGTCTCCACCGCGCGACCTCCACCAGTGAGTGGTGTAGACCAGTTGTAGCACGGTAGGCCGAACGAGTGGAACCCGCCAATTCCGCCCGCCTCGACGATCACGCCGTGACGCTGTAGAGGAACGCGAAGCACAGACCGATCGGGACGATCAGTCACGGTCTGGTCGCCAGGTTCCAGTTGATGGCGTAGTCGATCAGCCCCGCCGAGAAGCTGAACCCGTCCTTGAGGAACTGGTGCAGCCCCACCACCGGCAACGCCCGGTTCGCCACCTCGAAGACGCTCGCCCCCCCGCGTCCAGACCGTCCATCCAGTTGCTGAAACCCTCCAGCGCGTCACCGATCGGTGGCCATACCCACGGACACAGCGACGGGAACCCGATCGCCACGAACGCCATGATGACCGGGCTGGTGGACCGTGCCCCGCCCGCCCCCACCATCACTTTCGAGACGTTCGTCCAGCCCGTCGTCCCCGAACACACCAGGCTGACCCAGCCGGTTCCAGCGAGCGCGGGCAGGACTGACGGCGGCCTCGGCGCCGGCGGGGCTGTCGGCACTCGTTCCGGTCCCTTTGTCGAGAGACAGGCTCGTGGTGTAGACCAGTCGAACGGACGGTCGCACACTGACGTGACGCCATCCTTCGGCACGCACGACATGACCGCTCGCAAAGTTGGGTCAACTGTGGATTACTGCGACAAAGCGGTTCGGATCAGGGAGAACGAACATGGCCACCAAGGCTGAGAAGATCGTTGCCGGGCTCGGCGGCATCGACAACATCGAAGAGGTCGAAGGCTGCATCACCCGCCTGCGGACCGAGGTCGTGGACCCCGCCAAGGTCGACGAGACCGCCCTGAAGGCCGCCGGCGCCCATGGCGTCGTCAAGATGGGCAGCGCGATCCAGGTCGTCATCGGCACCGACGCCGACCCCATCGCCGCGGAGATCGAAGACATGATGTGAAGCGCGGGGATCGTCCCGGGCTTCACCCCCTGACAGACCCCCGAGCTCGGCCGTGAGGGCCCCTTCCCACCGCGGGAGGGGCCCCTTCCGCGCGTACGGATAGGCTCAGCGGCATGTCTCGAATCGACGGCCGCACCCCCCAACAACTCCGCCCGATCACCATCGAACGCGGCTGGAGCAAGCACGCCGAAGGCTCCGTCCTCGTCTCCTTCGGCGACACCAAAGTCTTCTGCACCGCCTCCGTCACCGAAGGCGTCCCGCGCTGGCGCAAGGGCAGCGGTGAAGGCTGGGTCACCGCCGAGTACTCCATGCTGCCCCGCTCCACCAACACCCGCGGCGACCGCGAGTCCGTCAAGGGCCGCATCGGCGGCCGCACCCACGAGATCAGCCGCCTCATCGGCCGTTCGCTCCGTGCCGTCATCGACTACAAGGCACTCGGCGAGAACACCATCGTCCTCGACTGCGACGTCCTCCAGGCCGACGGCGGCACCCGCACCGCGGCCATCACCGGCGCCTACGTGGCATTGGCGGACGCCGTCGCCTGGGCCCAGCGCAAGAAGATCATCAAGGCCGGCCGCCAGCCCCTCACCGGCACCGTCAGCGCCGTCTCCGTCGGCATCGTCGGCGGCGTCCCCCTCCTCGACCTCTGCTACGAGGAGGACGTCAAGGCCGACACCGACATGAACGTCGTCTGCACCGGCGACGGCCGCTTCGTCGAAGTCCAGGGCACCGCCGAGGCCGAACCCTTCGCCCGCGAGGAACTCAACGCCCTCCTCGACCTCGCCGTCGCCGGCTGCACGGAACTCGCCGCCCACCAGCGCACCGCGCTTGATACCGTCCTCGAAAAGTAAAGGGCGCGCCAAGACGAGTGCTCGGCACGGGCAACCGCGCCGAGCACGCTCGCGTCTGAAGGAGTACGGGCGCACGGCTCATCCCTGTGCGCCCGGCCACCCACACGGGCCGCCCGGCCCGCCCGACGAGAGGGACCGTTCCATGGCCGCGAGCCGCCGCCGACGCCGCACCGCAGCCGTCGCCGCCACCCTGGCGGCCGTCGCGCTGACCACCGGACTCACCACCGGCTGCGCCGCCGTCGACAAGGCGATGGACTGCGTCCGGACCGCCGACGCCATCGCCGACAGCGTCACGGAACTCCAGCAGGCCGTCGACAACGCCGCCAACGACCCGACGCAGCTCGACGAGTCCCTCGACTCCATCGACAAGAACCTGGACAAGATCGGCGACAAGACCGACAACGCCGACGTCAACAAGGCCGTCGACGACCTCAACCAGGCCGTCGGCAACGTCCGCACGGCGATCAAGAACGGCGACGAGACGCCCGACATCAGCCCGGTCACGGACGCGGCGGGCGAACTGACGAAGGTCTGCACGCCCTAACGCTGCACCGGCTGGGCCGGGCTTCTCGTCTGCCGGGTTTTGTCGGTGGGTGGGCGCGGATCCGTGGTGGCTGGTCGCGTCCACGCGGCGGAGCCGCATGTGTCACAGCCCCGCGCCCCTTACGGGGCGCGCCCCCGGGCCCGGCGATACTGGGGGCCATGAGTCGCCTGATCCTCGCCACCCGCAATGCCGGAAAGATCACCGAACTTCGCGCGATCCTCGCCGAAGCCGGGCTGCCGCACGAACTCGTCGGCGCCGACGCCTACCCGGACATCCCCGACGTCAAGGAAACCGGCGTCACCTTCGCCGAGAACGCGTTGCTGAAGGCCCACGCCCTGGCCCAGGCGACGGGCCTGCCCGCGGTCGCCGACGACTCCGGCCTCTGCGTCGACGTCCTGAACGGCGCCCCCGGCATCTTCTCCGCCCGCTGGTCCGGCCGCCACGGCGACGACAAGGCCAACCTGGACCTGCTCCTCGCCCAGCTCTCGGACATCGCCGACGAACACCGCGGCGCCCACTTCGCCTGCGCGGCGGCGTTGGCCCTGCCGGATGGCACGGAGCGGGTCGTGGAAGGCCGGCTGCGGGGCGTCCTGCGCCACGAGCCCACCGGCGCGGGCGGTTTCGGCTACGACCCGATCCTCCAGCCGGAGGGCGAGACCCGAACCTGCGCGGAGCTGACCCCGGAGGAGAAGAACGCGATCAGCCATCGGGGGAAGGCGTTTCGGGCGTTGGTGCCGGTGGTGCGGGAGCTGTTGGGCTGAGGGGCCACTCGGGTGGGCGGCCCCTCAGTGCATGTGCGGCCGGTGGGATTCGAACCCACACGGGCTTTCGCCCAAGGGCTCCTAAGGCCCTCGCGTATGCCATTTCGCCACGGCCGCGTGTGGCCGCCATGCTACCGGTCGGCGGCCACCTTCCTGCGTTGCCCTCCTCGGCACCAGGTGTCCGTGGAGGCGTGGCAGTTGGGGCACAGCAACCGTAGGTTCTCCAGCCGGTCGTCGCTCCAGTCACCGTTGATGTGATCGACCTCCAGGGTCATGGGCTTGCCGAGCCACTCGGGGCCGATTCCGCACTCGGCGCAGAGTTCGGGGACACCGCTTTCGCGGAGGGCCCGACGCAGCACAGCGGTGCGGGTCCGACGCTCGCCGTCGTGCTTGACCAGGATCTCCTCGGGGCGCCGGGCCAGTGCCGGACCGCGCTTCCCGCGCTGGTGGGCCTGTCCCAGAAAGTGCTCGGTGTTGAGCTGTTCCTGGGCGATCCACCGGCGCAGATGCGCGCGCTGCGTGCTGCTGCCCGGGCGTCCCAGGCGGCGAAGCGCCTCTGAGATGGAGACGGACTCGGCGACCGCGACACGCAGTTCCTCGGGGGTGGGCCGTGCCCGCCGACTGCTCATGAGGCATGCCCCCGCGCGCGTCGTTTGCCACGCCCTCGGTAATTGTCCGTCGTCGAATGGCAGTTGGGGCACAGGAGCCGAAGGTTCTCGATCCGGTTGTCCCTCCAGCGGCCGTTGATGTGGTCGACCTCCAGGGGGAGCGGGTGGCCCCGCCAGACCGCCTCTATGCCGCAGAGGGCGCACCGCTCCGCTACCCCGGAAACCGTCATCGCCCACTTGAGGCGGTCGCTCGGAACACGTCGGGCGCGATCGGCTGGTTGCTCGACGAGGAAGGCCTCAGGGGTCCGCGGGCGCCAGCGTTTCCCACGCCTCGTCGGCACCTGAAAGTGGGACGTGTCGATGTCGTACGCCTTGATCCGGCGGCTGATGTGCGTGTGATGCCCGCCTACCACCTCGAGCCCGAGGTGCCGCAGCACCTCGCACATGTTCGTCGACGCCGCGACCGCCCGCTCAAGGACGTCTCTCGTCCACTTCACCCCCTCCCGCTCGAAGTGCGACACGTCCACACCCAGCTTCTTCATCCGCCCGTACACATACCGCCGTGTCGAACTCTTCGGATCCACCCCCAACCACACCAACGCCTCCGACAACGTCCGCGCCCCCCGAGCCGCCTCCTCCAGCCGCTCCCTGGTGTACGCACTCGCCCCCATCGAGCCCCTCCGTCACTCCGCCCCTCGACCACTCGTTCGCGGTCTCGCACGGAGTAACGAACCGCTTATCGGACGGTCACGCCCGAAAAACGGAGCGGCTCGTACCGGACCTCTCCGGTACGAGCCGCTCCAGAGGATCAGCGGGGTCTCAGATCCCCAGATCCTTGATGATCTTGGCCACGTGGCCCGTCGCCTTGACGTTGTACAGGGCCCGTTCGACCTTGCCCTCCTCGTCCACGATCACCGTGGAGCGGATGACGCCGACGACCGTCTTGCCGTACAGCTTCTTCTCGCCGTAGGCGCCGTAGGACTCCAGGACCTGCTTGTCCGGGTCGGCCAACAACGTGACCTTCAGGGACTCCTTGTCGCGGAACCTGCCCAGCTTCTCGGGCTTGTCGGGGGAGATGCCGATCACCTCGTAGCCCGCGCCGGCCAGCAGCTCCAGGTTGTCCGTGAAGTCGCAGGCCTGCTTGGTGCAGCCGGGGGTGAGGGCGGCCGGGTAGAAGTACACGATGACCTTGCGGCCCTTGTGGTCCGACAGGGACACCTCGGTGCCGTCGGCGTCGGGCAGGGTGAAGGCGGGGGCCACGTCCCCCGGCTGGAGTCGCTCGCTCATCGGACCAGCGTAACCGGGGGTCCCGACAGTGCGATGAGCCGTGGAGCTGACAGACTGTCCAGCACAGGTTTCACACCGACTTCGGAGGCGACACGGTGGCGGACACGGCGGACACCAGAACCCCGGCGCAGATCGAGGCGGACATCAGGCGCCGCCGCGAGACCCTGGCCGAGACCCTCGACGAGATCGGGGTGCGGGTGCACCCGAAGACCATCGTCGGGGACGCCAAGGCCAAGGTCGCGTCCAATATCGATCACACCCTCGGGCGGGCCTATGTGGAGGTCAACCGGGCCGTCACCGATGTGCGGGCCCGGTTCGTGGACGAGGACGGTGCCCCGCGGCTGGAGCGGGTCGTGCCCGTCGCCCTCGTCGTCGTCGGAGTGGTCGGGCTGCTCGCCTTCAGCGCGCGGCGGCGCAAGGGCTGACCCGAGCGCGTACGTTCACGGGGAAGACAGGTAGGTTTCAGGCGTGAGCGCCAAGAGAAACGAGCACAGCACCCATCCCGACAAGCTGCCCATCCGGATGCTGCACGACCGCGTACTCGTGCGGCAGGACACCAGCGAGGGCGAGCGGCGTTCCGGCGGCGGCATCCTGATCCCCGCCACGGCGGCGGTCGGCCGGCGGCTGGCCTGGGCCGAGGTCGTCGCGGTGGGGCAGAACGTACGGACCGTGGAGCCGGGCGACCGGGTTCTGTTCGACCCGGAGGACCGCGCCGAGGTCGAGGTGCGCGGTATCGCGTACGTGCTCATGCGCGAGCGTGATCTGCACGCTGTGGCCGCGGACCGGTTCGAGGGCTCGGAGGACTCGACGGGCCTCTATCTGTAGGTCCAGAAGCAGCGCGGAAGGGGCCGGTGACCATCGTCACCGGCCCCTTCCGCGCTGCTTTGCCACGTTGGAGAGACCCGACGAGACGCGCCGTACCGGGACGAAGGCAAAGACGACGCACCTGCACCGTCAGCCCGTTTCCCGGAGGTGCCGTCATGGCCTGGGTTCTGCTCGTCGTCGCCGGTCTGCTCGAAGTCGGGTGGTCCGTCGGTATGAAGTACACCGACGGCTTCACGCGCCCGCTCGCCGGCGTTCTCACCGGTGCCGGCATCGTCGCCGGCATGCTGCTGCTGTCCCAGGCCGCCAGGACCCTGCCCATCGGTACCGCCTACGGCGTGTGGGTGGGCATCGGGGCGGCCGGGGCGGCGGTGTTCGGCATGGCCGTGCTGGGGGGAGCCGGCCACCGCCGCCCGGATCTTCTTCGTGTGCCTGCTGGTGGTCGCCGTGGTGGGGCTGAAGGCGACCTCGGGTCACTGAGAGAGCGACGGCGGGCGGCTCACTCGCGGCGCGCCGTCTGCGGGACCACGCCCCAGCCGGGGCCTGTCGACCCGCCCGTCGTGCCGCCGTCGGTCGTGTCGCCGCCGCCCTCCGTCGTGCCGCCGTCGGTCGTGCCGCCGTCGGTGGCGGTGCCGCCGTCGTCGGTCCCGCCGTCCGTGGTGCCGCCGCTCGGGGACTCGCCGCCCGTGCTGCCGTCGGTGGTGCCGCCGTCGGTCTGGCCCTGGGTCTGCTCCTCGGGCGCGCTCGGGGCCTGGCCGGGCGTCTCGGTGCCGGTGTCCTGGCCGCCGGTGGACGTGCTGCCGCCGTCGGTGGTGCCGCCCGTGGTCGGGTCGGTGGGGGCCTCGGTGCTGGGGGCCTGCGGGACGTCGGCGCCCGGCTGGAGCCTGAGGTCGAAGTCGGTGACCGGCTTGCCTTCCAGGGCGTCCCGGGTGAACTGGGCCCAGATGTCGGCGGGCGCCCCGCCGCCGTTGATGCGCTTGAGGCCCATCGCGCCGTACAGCGACTTGTGGGCGGCGGTGACCGGGTCCTGGCCCATGACGGAGACGACCGTGGCGAGGTCGGGGGTGTAGCCGGCGAACCAGGCCGCCGTGTCCTCCTCGGCGGTGCCGGTCTTGCCTGCGGCGGGTCGGCCCGCGGCCTGCGCGGCGGAGGCCGTGCCGTTCTGGACGACGCTCCGCAGGACCGAGGTGGTGGTGTCGGCGGCCTCGCGGCTCACGGCCTGCCGGGTGCGCCGCTCGGGCAGCTCGATCGGCGAGCCCTCCTTGGTGACCTTCTCGACCATCGTGTACGTGCCGTGCCGGCCGTGGTTGGCGAGCGTGGCGTACGCCTCCGCCATGTCGAGGACGCTGGCGGTGGCCGTGCCGAGCGCGATGGCGGGGCCGTCGGCGAGGTCGGGGGTGGTCTCGGGGACGCCGAGGTCGATCGCGGTCTGCTTGACCTTCTGGGGGCCGACGTCGGCCGCCATCTGCGCGTACACCGAGTTCACGGAACTGTCGGTCGCCTCGGTGACGGTGATGTCGCCGTAGGAGTGCTGGTCCTCGTTCTCGGGGGCGTACGGGTCGCCGGTCCAGCCCTCGACCGGGCGCTTGTTGGTGCCGTCGTAGATCGTGTTCGGGGTGATCACGCGGCCGTCCTGGGTCTGCGAGGCGTTCTCGACGGCCGAGGTGAACACGAACGGCTTGAAGGTGGAGCCGACCTGGAAGTCCCTGCGGGTGGCGTTCGGGGTGTACTGCTTGACGTAGTCGATGCCGTTGTACATCGCGACGACCTTGCCGGTCTTGGGCTCGACGGCGGCGCCGCCCGCGCGGACGTAGGTGTCGATCTTGTTGTTCTTGTCCAGCTTGTCCATCAGCTTGTCGTTGACGGCCTTCACGAAGGCGTCCTGCCTGGGCTTCTGGAGCGTCGTGGTGATGCGGTAGCCGCCGGCGTCGAGCTGATTCTCGTCGATGATCTTGTTCTGGGTGAGGTAGTCCTTGACGGTCCGGACGATGTAGCCGCGCTGGCCGGACATGCCGGTGGACAGGGTGGACTCCTTGGGCACCGGGAACTTCATGCCGGCCCGCTTCGACGCGCTGAGCCAGCCCTTCTTGACCATGCCGTCCAGGACGTAGTTCCAGCGGGACTCGGCGGCCTTGCGGTTCTCGGGGTGGGCGACGACGTCGTACTGGCTGGGGGCGTTGACGAGCGCGGCGAGGTAGGCGGCGCGGGCCGGGTCGAGGTCCGTGGCGTCCATGCCGTAGTAGGCCTGGGCGGCGGCCTGGATGCCGTAGGCGTTGCGGCCGAAGTAGCTGGTGTTGAGGTAGCCCTCGAGGATGTGGTCCTTGCTCACCTCGCGGTCCAGCTTGATCGCGATGAAGAACTCCTTGGCCTTGCGCGTGACGGTCTGGTCCTGGCGCAGGTAGTAGTTCTTCACGTACTGCTGCGTGATCGTGGAGCCGGACTGCTTGCCCTTGCCGAGGGCCGTGTTCCAGGCCGCGCGGAGCATGGCCTTGGGATCGACGGCGGACTCGGTGTAGAAGTCGCGGTCCTCGGCGGCCAGGATCGCGTGCTGGGCGTCCTTGGAGATCCGCGGGAGGGTGACGTTCTCCCGGTTGACCTCGCCGTCGCGGGCGATCACCGAGCCGTCCGCGTAGAGGTAGACGTTGGCCTGCTTGGTGGCGAGCGCGTTGGCCGGCGGGATCTTCACCAGCGAGTAGCCGAGGAAGAATCCGCCGACCAGCAGCAGGGCGACGATGATGAAGGCGCCGAGCGTCATACGCCAGGTCGGGATCGTCCGGCGCCAGCCGGTCCGCTTCGGTTTCCCGGCCGGCCGGGCCTCCGGCGTGTTCGGGTCGCCGTCCGCCTGCGGCTCTCTCGGTGCCCAGCCCGGTGTCGGCTGCTGCGGCTGAGGCTCGTCACTCATGTCGTGCACGGACTCCTGTTTCGCGTCGTACGTCGTTCCCGTACGTCTCTGCTCGCTCTTGCGCCCCTGTGATGAAGACTGTCCCATCCGGCGATCAGTTCCCTGACCGAGGGCCGTGTCGTGAACCGTGTGGCGAGGCGGGCCCCGTGCGGGCGAACGCGCGGGACGGGCGCAGGGTGAACTGCGTCATCCTGCGCGCCTGTTCGGAGAGCGATCCTGCCTGCGCGAGATTCGCCTGAAGGGGGACACGACCGACGCTACGACTGCTCGCCCTGACCACGGGCGCTCGGCCCACGCGGACGGAACGGATCGTACCGTCTGGGCCGGCCGGACTCGCCCTGCGGCGCCCCCACCCCTCCCGAAAAGCCGTGGCACGCGTGATCGCCGGTCCACTAGGCTCCTGCGCTTCGGTGCCGGGCGGCGAGGAGGGCTGTGGATGTGGGCTCGGGACGGTTGTACGCGGCCGTCGCGGCGGGGGGCTTCAGGCGGTACGCGACGTATCGGGCGGCCACGGTGGCCGGGGTGTTCACCAACACGGTCTTCGGCCTCATTCTCGTCTACACGTACCTGGCGCTCTGGGAGGAGAAGCCGCACCTGGGAGGGTACGACCAGGCGCAGGCCGTGACCTATGTGTGGCTGGGGCAGTGCCTCTACGCGACGCTCGCCATCCAGGGCGGCGGAGCCGAGAAGGACCTGATGGAGCGGATCCGCACCGGTGAGATCGCCGTCGACCTGTACCGGCCGGCCGATCTCCAGCTGTGGTGGCTGGCGGGCGACGTGGGGCGGGCGCTGTTCCAGATGCTGGGACGGGGCGTCATCCCGTTCACGTTCGGCGCGGTCTTCTTCCCCATGGCGCTGCCGACGTCGGTCATCCCCTGGGCGGCCTTCGTGGTCACGCTCCTGCTGGCAACGGTCGTCAGCTTCGCGATCCGCTATCTGGCGGCCCTGAGCGTGTTCTGGCTCATGGACGGCATGGGCGTCAACCAGGTCCTGATGATCACGGGGGTCTTCTTCTCGGGCATGGTGCTGCCGCTGAACGCCTTCCCGGGGGTGTTCGGCGACATCGTGCGGGTGCTGCCGTGGGCGGCGCAGATCCAGATGCCGGCGGACGTGCTGATGGGGGAGACCGACCCGCTCGGGGCGTTCGCCTTCCAGGCGGCGTGGGCGGTGGCGCTGCTGGCGGCGGGGCGGCTGCTGCAGTCGGCCGCGACGCGGCGGGTGGTGGTGCAGGGTGGGTGAGCGGAGCGTCCTGCTGGAGGGGCTGCGGGCCTACCGGCTGATCGCCGGGATGTGGGTGCGGTCCAGCATGACCTACCGCACCTCCTTCGTCGTCACGGTGTTCGGCAACCTGATGGTGACCGGTCTGGACTTCGTGGGCATCCTGCTGATGTTCTCGCAGGTCGACTCGCTGGGCGGCTGGTCGCTGCCCGAGATCGCGTTCCTGTACGGGCTGTCGGTGACGGCGTTCGGGATCGCCGACCTGGTGCTGGGCTCGATGGACGTCCTGGGCGCCCGGATGCGTGACGGCTCGTTCGACATCCTGCTCGTGCGTCCCGCGCCGGTGCTCGCCCAGGTCGGCGCCGACCGCTTCGCGCTGCGTCGCCTCGGCCGGATCACCCAGGGCGCGGTGGTGCTGGTCTGGGCGCTGGTCTCGGTCGACGTCGACTGGAGTGCGCCGAAGGCGCTGCTGGTGCCGGTGATGGTGGTCAGCGGCGCGGCGATCTTCTCGGCGGTGTTCGTCGCGGGCGCGGCCTTCCAGATCTTCGCCCAGGACGCCGCCGAGGTGCAGAACGCGTTCACGTACGGCGGGACCACGCTGCTGCAGTATCCGCCGACCGTGTTCGGGAAGGACCTGGTGCGCGGCGTGACCTTCATGCTGCCGCTCGCCTTCGTCAACTGGGTCCCCGCCGCCTATGTGCTGGGCCGGCCGTACCCGGTCGAACTGCCCCGGTGGACGGCCTTCGCGTCGCCGCTGGTGGCGGTGGCCTGCTGCGCGCTGGCGGGGATGGCGTGGCGGGTGGGGCTTCGTTCCTACCGGAGTACAGGGAGTTGAGTTGACCGGGGTGGACAGCGGGCTGACCGGAGTGGACGACGGGTCGGCCGGGGCGGACGGTGGGTCGGCGGACAGCGGGTTCATCGAACTCGACGGTGTCGAGAAGGTCTTCGACGTGCGCAAGAAGACCGGCTTCATGAAGCGGGAGCGGCGGCAGGTGCGGGCCGTCGATTCGATCTCCTTCCGCGTGGAACGCGGCGAGATGGTCGGCTACATCGGCCCGAACGGCGCCGGCAAGTCGACCACGATCAAGATGCTGACCGGCATCCTCACCCCGAGCGCCGGCCGGCTCCGGGTCGCCGGCATCGATCCCTCCCGCGAACGCTCGCGGCTCGCGCACCGCATCGGCGTGGTGTTCGGGCAGCGTACGACGCTGTGGTGGGACCTCCCGCTGGTCGACTCGTACCGGCTGATGCACCGCATGTACCGGATCCCGGACGCCCGTTACCGCGAGAACCTCGACCGTCTGGTCGAACTCCTAGACCTGGGCGACCTGCTGGACGTGCCGGTACGGCAGCTCTCGCTCGGGCAGCGGATGCGCGGCGACATCGCGGCGGCACTGCTGCACGACCCGGAGGTGCTGTACCTCGACGAGCCGACCATCGGCCTCGACGTCGTGTCGAAGTCCAAGGTGCGGGAGTTCCTGCGGGAGTTGAACGCCGAGCGCGGCACGACGGTGCTGCTGACCACGCACGATCTCCAGGACATCGAGCAGTTGTGCAAGCGGGTGATGGTCATCGACCACGGGCGCCTGATGTACGACGGCCCGCTCGCCGGGCTGCACGAGGCGGGGGAGAGCGAGCGGACCCTGGTGGTGGACCTGGAGCGGGAACTGCCGCCGATCGACGCCCCGGCGCCCGCCCGGGTGGTCCGGGTGGACGGTCCGCGGCAGTGGCTGGCGTTCCCGGCGGCGGAGTCGGCGGCGCCGCTGGTCGCGCGGATCGCCGCGGAGTACCCGCTGGTGGACCTGTCGGTGCGGGAGCCGGACATCGAGGCGGTGATCGCCAAAATGTACGCGGAGCGCGCGACCGCATAGTGTCCGGGACATGTAACTCGTAGGCTGCTGTGTATGACCGACGACTCAGTCCCGGACCTCCGCGCCTCCGACGCCGACCGTGAACGGGTCGCCGAGATCCTGCGGGACGCCCTCGCGGAGGGCCGTCTCGACATGGCGGAGTTCGAGGAGCGGCTGGACGCGACGTACCAGGCGCGGACGTACGGCGAACTGGCGCCGATCACCCGGGACCTGCCGGCCGCGGGTGTCACGGTGCCCTCCGTGTCACTGGCCAAGGAGCCCGCCGCAGGCTCGGACGGCTCGGAGTGGTCCGGGCGGATCGTCGGCGGCGAGGGATCCTCGTCGTGGGCTGTCGCCGTGATGTCCGGCTTCCAGCGCAAGGGGCGCTGGACGATGCCCCGGCGGTTCACCTGTCTCGCCCTCTGCGGCGGCGGGGAGATCGACCTGCGCGAGGCGAACTTCGCGGAGCGCGAGGTCGAGGTCAACGCGATCGCGATCATGGGCGGGGTGGACGTCATCGTCCCGCCCGGCGTCGAGGTCGTCGTCCGCGGCGTCGGCGTCATGGGCGGCTTCGACCACCAGGAGGAGGGCGTCCCCGGCGCCCCCGGCGCGCCGCGCGTCATCGTCACCGGCTTCGCCTTCTGGGGCGGCGTCGGAGTCCAGCGAAAGCTGACCCGGGCGGAGAAGCAGCGGCTCCGCGAGGAACGCCGCCAGGAGAGGCTGGACCGCAGGGCGGGGCGACGCCAGCTGGACGGCTAGCCGCCGCCTGCGGGCAGTCGTGCCGCTGGGGCGCCACCCGTCCCACAGAGGGCGGCACCCCGCGGCGCCGGGCTGGGCACCCACCCCGCCCCAGCACTATCGCCGGGTACGCAGCAGCTGACCTCAGCCCTACAGCTCCGCCGGCACCGACCCCTTCAGGCTCTCCAGGTCGAACGCCTCCGCCATCCGCGCATACCCCTTGTCACTGGGATGCAGGTGATCGCCGGAGTCGTAGTCGGCCCGCAGCCGCCGCGGGGCATAAGGGTCACGCAGCGCCTTGTCGAAGTCGGCCACCGCGTCGAAGACCCGCCCCGCCCGGATCTCCGCGTTGATCTGCTGCCGCACGGCCTCCCGCGCGTCCGAGTACCCCCGGTGCCCGCCGAACGGCATCAGCGTCGCCCCCACGACCTTCAGCCCCCGCGCGTGCGCCTGCCCGACCATCGTGCGCAACCCGCCGAGAATCGCGTTCGGATCCGCGAGCCGCGGGTTCCGCAGGATGTCGTTGACCCCGAGGTCGATGACGACGACCTTGACGTTCGTCCGCTCCAGCACGTCCCGCGCGAAGCGGTTCAGCCCGCTGGGGTTGTCCGCAGGCCGGCCCAGCCCGTCCGCGAGGACCTGGTTCCCGCTGATGCCCTGGTTGACGACGCTGTAGCGGGGCAGGTCCCGCCCGGCGGCGGTCTCCGCGCGTAGCCTGTCGGACAGGACGTCGGTCCACCTGCTGTTGGCGCCCGCGGTGGAGGTGATCCCGTCGGTGAGCGAGTCGCCGAGGACGACGACCGTCCCGTCGGACTCGTTGCTCAGCACGTCCAGCGCGGTCAGGTAACGCCAGTACATGCTCTGCTCGGTGTACGGCGCGCCCGTCGCGTCAGCCGTGTGGTCGCCCTGGGCGACGTAGGAGATCTGCCGGGCGTGCCGGTGGTACGTCACCGGGCCGGAGCTGGTCGGTGTGTACGTGGTGATCAGGACGTCCGCGTCGTGCGGGATGACGATGCGCACGGCGTCGCTCATCACCTGCCGGCCGGGCGGGATGACGACCGTCGGCCCGCCGTTGAAGGTCAGCTGCCGCAGGGTGTCCGAGAGCGCGGCGGCCGTGCCGCTCCCGGCCGCGACGGCGATCGAGGCGCGCGTGATGCTCAGAGGCGACTGACCGTAGAGATTGGACAGCGTCACGCGGGCACTCGTACCGCCGACGCTGCTGTGAACGACGTTGCGCACCGAACGGTCCGCCATGCCGGTCGTCTCCGTGCCGGGCTCGGCCGCGGACGGGGAGGTGGACCAGGTGCCGACCCAGGTGCCGGTGGAGGCGGGGGCGGCGTTGTTCGGAAGGCGGCTGTCGGCGATGGCGTTCCGGCTCTGCGTACCGTCGTCGGTCGCCACTCCGACGTATATGGCGGTGGAAAGGGCCACGATCGCTGCGATCAGTCCGGCCAGAAGGGCGTAACCACGACCCCGGGTCATGCTGTGTAGTTCTCCTCGGGCGATGGGAGCCCCAGGCTCCGATCTGATGTGCCCATGATGCGTCATGGGCAGGGGGAAGCTCACAGGACCCCCCATGGCATTACCCCCTCCCGACAGACGCCGGGAACTCCTGATCCGTTCCAGGAGTCGGTCAGGAAGGGACAATGTGTGCGGGATCACCAAGCGGGTGGAGCGGATGGAACGGACGAAAGTGGAAGAAAAGGGTGACGTCCGGGGGCAGCATGCCCGCCCGGGAGCCGTCACGAACCGTGCGATGGCGACCTTCAGCCCGGCGGACGAGGAGAAGCAGCGCGGCGTACGCCGTATGAAACTCACCGCCACCGGGCTCCTGCTGTTCGTCGCCGTGGTCTACATCCTCGCCAAGTGGGCCCAGAACTCCGGCGCCGGGCCCTGGGCGGGCTATGTCGCCGCGGCCGCCGAGGCGGGCATGGTCGGCGCGCTCGCCGACTGGTTCGCCGTCACCGCCCTCTTCCGCCACCCCCTCGGCATCCCCATCCCGCACACCGCGATCATCCCCACCAAGAAGGACCAGCTCGGCGTCTCCCTCGGCGAGTTCGTCGGTGAGAACTTCCTCTCCGAGGACGTCGTACGGCAGCGGCTGCGCGCCGTCGGCATCGGCAGCCGCCTCGGCGCCTGGCTCGCCGTCCCCGAGCACGCCGACCGGGTCACGGCGGAGCTGTCCACGGCCCTGCGCGGCGCCCTGACCGTCCTGCGCGACTCCGACGTCCAGGCCGTGGTCGGCGAGGCGATCACGCGCCGCGCCAACGCCCAGGAGATCGGGCCCGGCATCGGCAAGATGCTGGAGAAGATCGTCGCCGACCGCGGTCACAAGCGGGTCGTCGACCTGGTCGTCACCCGCGCGCACGACTGGCTGGTGCTGCACCGCGACGAGGTGATGGACGCCGTGGAGGGCGGCGCCCCCGGCTGGACGCCGAGGTTCGTCGACCGCAAGGTCGGTGAGCGCGTCTACAAGGAACTGCTGCGCTTCGCCACCGAGATGCGCGACATGTCCGCCCACCCCGCGCGCCGCGCCCTCGACCGCTTCCTCACCGACTTCGCCTCCGACCTCCAGTCCGACACCGACACCCGCGCCCGGGTCGAGCGGCTCAAGGGCGAGGTGCTGGGCCGCGGCGAGGTCCAGGACCTCATCGCCAGCGCCTGGACGGCCGTACGATCCATGATCGTCGCGGCGGCGGAGGACGAGCGCAGCGAGCTGCGGCTGCGCGTACGGGCCTCCCTGCTGTCGCTGGGCTCCCGGATGGCGGCCGAGCGCAAGGTCCAGGACAAGGTCGACCAGTGGGTGGAGGACGCGGCCGTGTACGTCGTCACCACCTACCGCAAGGAGATCACCTCCCTGATCACGGACACGGTGGCGAGCTGGGACGCCGAGCACACCACGAAGAAGATCGAGGCGAACATCGGCCGCGACCTCCAGTTCATCCGGATCAACGGCACGGTGGTCGGCTCGCTCGCCGGCCTGCTGATCTACACGGTGTCGCACGCGCTGGGAGCGTGAGGGGGGGGGAGACGTGACGCGCCGGTGACGTGAGGTGGCAGGGCGTAAGCGAATGCGCTCAGGGCACTCGAACCGGGTTCTTCTCGATGAGGAGGGAGCCCATGACCACCGCACAGGCCGGCACCGGCCGAACCGTGACCACCGACATCCCCGCCCGTCTCGACCGCCTCCCGTGGTCACGCTGGCACTGGACGATCGTCATCGGACTCGGCACCGTGTGGATCCTCGACGGCCTCGAAGTCACCGTCGTGGGCAACATCGCCAGCCGCCTGTCGGAGCCCGGCAGCGGCCTGCCCATCACCTCCGGCGAGGTCACCGGCATGGCGGCCGCCCTGTACGTGGCGGGAGCCTGCTCCGGCGCGCTCTTCTGGGGCCGGCTGACCGACAAGTGGGGCCGCAAAAAACTCTTCATGATCACACTGGCGGTCTACCTCGGCGCCACCGCCCTGACCGCGATCGCCTTCGACACCTGGTGGTTCTTCCTCTTCCGCTTCCTCACCGGCTTCGGCATCGGCGGCGAGTACGCGGCCATCAACTCCGCGATCGACGAGCTGATCCCCAAGGAGTACCGCGGCCGCGTCGACCTGATGATCAACGGCAGCTTCTGGCTGGGCGCGGTCGGCGGCTCCCTCCTCTCGATCGTCGCGCTGGACACGGACGTCTTTGCGGCGAACGTCGGCTGGCGCCTCACCTTCGCTCTCGGCGCGGTCCTGGCCCTGGTGATCCTCCTGGTCCGCCGGCACGTCCCGGAGAGCCCCCGCTGGCTCCTGATCCACGGCCGCGACGACGAAGCGGAACGCATCGTCTCCTCGATCGAGCGGAAGATCGAGCAGGAGAACGGCGAGCCGCTGCCGCGGGCGGAGGGCGAGATCACCATCCACCAGCGCCGCAGCGTCTCCTTCCTGGAGATCGGCCGTACGGTCTTCTCCGACTACCGCCGCCGCGCCGTCCTCGGCTTCTCCCTCTTCATCGGCCAGGCCTTCCTCTACAACGCCATCACCTTCGGCTTCGGCGCGATCCTGACGACGTTCTTCGACGTCCCGAGCGGCAGCACCGGCTACTACTTCGCGGTCATCGCACTCGGCAACTTCTGCGGCCCGCTGCTGCTGGGCAAGCTCTTCGACACGGTGGGCCGCCGGGTGATGATCTCCGGCACGTACCTGCTGTCCGGCCTGCTCCTCTTCGGCACGGCCTGGCTCTTCGACCAGGGCTCGCTCAGCGCGAGCACGCTGACGGCATGCTGGTGCGCGGTGCTGTTCTTCGCCTCGGCGGGCGCGTCCAGCGCCTACCTGACGGTCTCCGAGGTCTTGCCGATGGAGACCCGCGCCATGTCCATCGCCTTCTTCTACGCCATCGGCACGGCAGCCGGCGGCATCAGCGGCCCGCTCCTCTTCGCCGACCTCAC
>NZ_JBVJJE010000016.1:65423-158522 GCF_055585925.1 Streptomyces sp. NPDC052064 | reverse complement strand
ACGCCCGGTTACATTCCGAACCCGGAAGCTAAGCCTTACAGCGCCGATGGTACTGCAGGGGGGACCCTGTGGGAGAGTAGGACGCCGCCGAACAAATATTGACAGGGTTGGACCCGGAACTTCGGTTACGGGTCCAACCCTTTTTTGTTCTCCGTCACTTGAAGTTCACGTTGCGCGATCAGCATCCACAGCATGGGTACTGCTGCAATGCTCAGGGCCGCCGGTGTCGGACTCGGTGACGAGGTCGTCGTGCCGGCCTTCGGGAACGTCGAGGTGGCTGAGGCCGTGGCCAAGGCCGGGGCGCTGCCGGTGTTCGCCGACATAGATCCTGTCTCCTACTGCCTCGACGCCTCCGCTGTGGAAGCGGCGGTAACTCCGCGGACCGCGGCCGTGGTGGTCGTGCACCGCTTCGGGCGGCTCGCCGACATCGCGCGGCTGCACGCGCTGGGAGCGCGCCACGGGCTGCTCGTGCTGGAGCAGGGGGAGTCCGAGGCGCCGTACGACGAGATAGCCCAGCGCAGGGAGCGGGCGGCTTATCTCCATACGAAGTTGAGGGGTGTGCGGACGCCGGACGACGGTGACGGGCACACCTATCAGCAGTACGTCGTGCGGGTTCCGGGGAACGGGCGGCCGGATCGGGACGCTTTCGCGCGAGCTGTGCGGGCCAGGGGAGTCGAGTGCCGGGTGCCGGTGAAGACTCCGGTGCATCGACTGCCCGAATTCCGGCGGTGTGTTTCTCTCCCGGAGACGGAGCGGGCTTCCGACGAGACGCTCGCACTGCCTGTGGACGCCACTCTGACCAAGCGGGACATGCAGCGGATCGTGTCCGCATGTAATGCCCTTGGAGGGCTTCTTCAGCCCGCCTTCTGACGTGGTTGGGAGCACGGCTCTGTTCGGGGTATGATCTATTCCGTTGCTGCGGGGGAAACCCCGCAACGCGACAGGCCCCTATAGCTCAGTCGGCAGAGCGTCTCCATGGTAAGGAGAAGGTCAACGGTTCGATTCCGTTTGGGGGCTCCAGCAGAAAAGGCCCCACCCTCACGGGTGGGGCCTTTTTCGTGTCCTAGTCCTTGTGGAGGCCCGGGACGCGCATGGCCAGGATCGCCATGTCGTCGGACGGGGCATCCGACGCGAAGCGTTCCACCGCGCGCATGATGCGGGCCGCGACCGCGCCGGCCGTGAGGCCCGTGCAGGTCGTGAGGACGTCGGCGAGACCGTCGTCGCCCAGCATGCGGGCGCCTTCACGGCGCTCGGTGACGCCGTCCGTGACGCACAGGAGGACGTCGCCCGGGTCGAGGGTGACCGTCTGCTCGTAGAGTTCCAGGTCGTCGATGACGCCGAGGAGCGGCTGGGGTTCGGCTGCCGGTTCCACCGAGCCGTCCTGGCGCAGGCGCAGCGGGAGCGGGTGGCCGGCGCAGACGACCTTCAGTTCGGCGCTGCCGTCCCCCTGGGGGCGCATCTCGCCGTAGAGGAGGGTGAGGAAGCGGCTGCGGGCGCCTTCGTCGAGGATGGCGGAGTTGAGGCGCTCCAGGACCGCCGGGCCGCTGAGGCCCTCGCGGGCCAGGAGGCGCAGGGCGTGGCGGGCCAGGCCCGTGACCGCCGCCGCGTTCGGGCCCGTACCGCAGACGTCGCCGATGGCGAAGCCGTAGGCGCCGTCGCGGATGGGGAAGACGTCGTAGAAGTCGCCGCCGACCTCGTTGCCCTCGCCTGCGGCGCGGTAGATGACCTCGACCTCGACTCCCTCGATCGTGGGGAGTTCCGGGGGGAGGAGGCTGCGCTGGAGGGACTGGCTGATGGCCGTGCGCTCGGAGTAGAGGCGGGCGTTGTCCAGGGCCAGGGCGGCTCGGCGGGACAGGTCCTCGGCGAGTTCCAGGATCTCCTGGCGGAAGTGTTCGTCGGTGGGCTTGCCGAGGGTCAGCATGCCGATGACGCGGTTGCGGGCTACCAGGGGGAGGACGACCGTCTCGCCGCCCACCGCGGATGCCGTGGCGAGGGTCGGGCCGATGCCGGGGGTGACCTGGCGGGTCGGGCCGCCGCTGAGGCCGAGGCTGCGCATGGAGCTGCGCAGAGCCGCCTGGTGGGCCACCTCGGCGGGGGCCGACCAGACGCGGGCGCCGGGGGTGGGGACCGGGTCGGGCGGGGGGACCTTCGACAGCAGGGACTTGATGCCGTCGATGAGTTCCTCGTCCTCGTGCAGGACGTACGAGAGGTAGGGCTCGGAGGCCTGGTGGGCGATCGTGTAGACGGCGCACCAGGTGGCGAGGGTGGGGACCGTCATCTGGGCCATCAGGGCCAGGGTCTGGTCGCGGTCCAGGGTGCCGGCCAGCAGGTCGGAGGCCTCGACCAGGAAGTTCAGGGAGCCGCGGCGCAGGCGCTCCAGTTCGCCGAGGCGGGCCGATTCGACGGCGAGTGCGATGCGGTCGGCGGCGAACTGGAGGCGCAGGGCCTCCTCGTTGGAGTATCTGCCGGGGGCCTCGGCGGCGACGCCGAGGGAGCCGGTGAGGCGGCCCTCGACCTTCAGCGGGACCGTGACGACCGAGCGCATGCCCGTGCCGTTCAGCAGCGGCACCGCGCCGGGGACCGCCGTCAGATCGTCGTGGACGGCCGGCATGCGGGCGGAGCCGTAGCGGCCGGAGCCCGCTTCGACGGGGACGCGGGCGAAGCGCTGGCGGGCGGAGGGCAGGCCCGTGGAGGCGCGGACCTCCAGTTCCGTCTCGTCGTCGGTGGCCAGCAGGAGGAACGCGGAGTCGCCGTCGAGCATGTCGCGGGCGCGTTCGACCGTGCGCTGGAGGAGGCCGTCGAGGTCGTCCGGGGCGGGGTAGCCGATGAACACCTCGAAGGGGTCGGTGCTCTGGCCCTCGGAGGCGGCGCCGGTGTCGGAGGCGGGGACGCGCAGGGGCGTCTGGAGAACGGCCCGTTCGTGGTCCCGTACCAGGAGGCACACGGTTGACGGTTCGCCGCCGGTGTCGCGGACGCGCAGGTGGGAGGCGTAGACGGGGGTCACGCGGCCGTTGGCGGCGCGGATGCCGTAACTGCCCTCCCAGCGGGAGAGCTGGAGTGCCTCCGCGATGCCGGTGCTGGTGCCCGGGGTGTGCGGCCAGGCCGCGAGGTCGGTCAGGGGCTTGCCGGTGACCTGCTCGGCCGGGTAGCCGAAGAGGTCCTCGGCGTCCTCGTTCCAGGCGGTGATGTGGCCGGTGCGGTCGATCTGGACGACGGCCACACGGACCCGGCCGTCGGCGAGGGGGAGGAGGTCGGCGGGGAGGGCCGGGCCGGCCGCGCGGGTGCCCACCGCCCGGGCCGGGAGGGCGAGCTGGAACCAGACGGTCTTGTGGGTGGGGGTGTACTCGACGCCCCAGCGGCCGGCGAGGGCCGCGCACAGCTGGAGGCCGCGTCCGCCCTCGCGGTCGGGGCTGCCCATGTTGATGGCCGAGGCCTGGAGCGGGATCTCACGCTCGGGGTAGCGGTCGGCCACCTCGATGCGCACGCCCTCGTCGCTGCGCAGGCAGAGCAGGTCGGCGGAGGTGCCGGCGTGGACCACGGCGTTGGTCACCAGTTCGCTGGTGAGAACGACGGCGTCGTCGACGATGTCGGCGAAGCCCCAGCCCTGAAGGGTGTCGCGGACGAAGGAGCGGGCGCTCGCGACAGATCGCCCGACGGGCTCGAAACTGGCGGCCGCTCGCGCGGTGATCACAGAACTCCTCGACCGGTTCTCGACGTGCTGGGCTGCGTGGCCGACCGGCTCGCGCCGCTGTTGCGGCAGGCCGCCCGTCGGCCGGGGGTCCGGGGGCTGTCCCCCCGGGATCAGTCCGGTGGTCATGTGTGCGGCCGCCCCTCCGATGCCCGCTCGTCTTCGTGCCACCGCCCAGGCCGGACGGACCGGCGCGGCTGGACAGCCGGATGCAAGGTTACTTACCTTCGCGGTCCATGCGGATGCCGGTCTGCAGTGTTTCCGTCCGGAGGGTGTGCGGACGATGTGCGAAGCTGCCGAACTGTTATGGCCTGGTTCGGCCAGGGTGAAACACTGGGCAAGCTTCTTGTGAAAGTCCGGGCAGGCTGAGTGTCTTCTGCGTACGGGGGGCAGCAGCCCCCTGGGAACGGCCTGGTATGCAGGGCGGAGAATACGCAGTAGTAACCGGTACGCCGAGCGTGGTACCTCAGCACAGCAGTGACGGTCGACCCCTGCGGGAGGGACACAGTGGAGTCTGGCGCAGCGACGCGTGGCAAGAAGACGCGCGCAAAAGGCGGACAGTCCCCAAGCAATCAGGGCAAAGTGCGTAGCGGCACGACTGAAGTGGACACGGCAGCCCTGAATCGGCTGATGGTTGCCCTGGTGTCGATGCGGGACGGCAACTTCCGCAAGCGGCTCACGGTGTCCGGGGACGGCGTGATGGCCGAGATCGCGGCGGTTTTCAACGAGGTGGCCGACCGCAATCTGCATCTGACGGGTGAGCTCTCGCGGGTGCGGCGGATGGTGGGCCGGGAGGGCAAGCTCACCGAGCGGCTGGAGACTGGGGCCTGTGAGGGTTCCTGGGCGACCGCGATCGACAACTCGAATGCCCTGGTGGACGACCTGGTGCGGCCGGTTTCCGAGGTCAGCCGGGTGCTGTCCGCGGTGGCCGAGGGTGATCTGTCGCCGCGTATGGAGTTGCGGACGCAGGTGCCGGACGGGAACGGGCAGCCGCTGCGCGGTGAGTTCCTGAAGGTCGGGCGGACCGTCAACAATCTGGTCGACCAGCTGTCGACGTTCACCGACGAGGTCACGCGTGTGGCCAGTGAGGTGGGCACCGAGGGCAAGCTGGGCGGGCAGGCCCGTGTGCGCGGTATGTCGGGTTCGTGGCGGGATCTCACGGACTCCGTCAACACGATGGCGTACCGGCTCACCGCTCAGGTGCGGGACATCGCGCTGGTGACGACGGCGGTCGCCAAGGGTGATCTGTCCCGGAAGGTCACCGTTCAGGTGGCCGGCGAGATGCTGGAGCTGAAGAACACCGTCAACACGATGGTGGACCAGCTGTCGGCGTTCTCCTCCGAGGTGACCCGGGTGGCCCGTGAGGTGGGCACCGAGGGTGCGCTGGGCGGGCAGGCGCAGGTGCCCGGGGTCGCGGGTGTGTGGAAGGAATTGACCGATTCCGTGAACACCATGGCCGGGAACCTCACGGCCCAGGTGCGCGGGATCGCGGAGGTGACGACGGCGGTCGCCAACGGTGACCTGTCGCGGAAGGTGACCGTGCAGGCGCGGGGCGAGGTCGCGCAGCTCGCCGAGACGATCAACCAGATGACCGAGACGCTGCGGATCTTCGCGGACGAGGTCACGCGAGTGGCCAACGAGGTCGGGGCCGAGGGGCGGCTCGGTGGTCAGGCGAACGTGCCGGGTGCGGCGGGGACGTGGAAGGACCTCACCGATTCGGTGAACACGGTCTTCCGGAATCTGACCACTCAGGTGCGTGACATCGCCGCCGTGACGACAGCCGTGGCCAATGGTGATCTGTCGCAGAAGGTCACCGTGGACGTGGCCGGCGAGATGCTGGAGCTGAAGAACACCGTCAACACGATGGTCGACCAGCTGTCCGCCTTCGGTGCGGAAGTGACCCGTGTGGCACGCGAAATCGGTGTCGAGGGTGAGCTGGGCGGTCAGGCGCAGGTGCCGGGTGTGGCCGGGACATGGAAGGACCTGACGGACTCCGTCAACACGGCGTTCCGGAACCTCACCGGACAGGTGCGGAACATCGCGCAGGTGACGACGGCGGTGGCCAACGGTGACCTCTCGCAGAAGGTCACGGTCGACGTCTCCGGCGAGATGCTCAAGATGAAGAACACCGTGAACACGATGGTGGACCAGCTGTCGAGCTTCGCCGACCAGGTGACCCGGATGGCCCGGGACGTGGGCACGGAGGGCCGTCTCGGTGGTCAGGCCCGGGTGGACGGCGTGTCCGGTACGTGGAAGGAGCTCACCGATTCCGTCAACTCCATGGCCGGGAACCTCACCTCCCAGGTGCGCAACATCGCGCAGGTGACGACGGCCGTGGCCCGGGGTGACCTGTCCCAGAAGATCGACGTCGACGCGCGCGGGGAGATCCTCGAGCTGAAGAACACCATCAACACGATGGTCGACCAGCTCTCGGCCTTCGCCGACCAGGTGACCCGGGTCGCCCGCGAGGTGGGTACGGACGGCCGGCTGGGCGGTCAGGCGCAGGTGCCCGGGGTCGCCGGTGTGTGGCGCGACCTGACGGACTCCGTGAACGGCATGGCCGGCAACCTCACCGCGCAGGTGCGCAACATCGCGCAGGTGGCGACCGCGGTGGCCCGGGGTGATCTGTCGCAGAAGATCGACGTGGACGCGCGCGGGGAGATCCTGGAACTCAAGAACACCCTGAACACGATGGTGGACCAGCTGTCGTCGTTCGCCCAGGAGGTCACGCGTGTGGCCCGTGAGGTCGGTACGGAGGGCATCCTGGGCGGCCAGGCCGAGGTGCAGGGTGTCTCCGGCACCTGGAAGGACCTCACCCAGTCCGTGAACGGCATGGCGAACAACCTGACCATCCAGGTGCGCAACATCGCCGAGGTCACGACCGCGGTCGCCCGGGGCGATCTGTCCAAGAAGATCACCGTCGACGCCAAGGGTGAGATCCTCGAGCTCGTCACGACCGTCAACACGATGGTCGACCAGCTGTCCTCCTTCGCGGAGCAGGTGACCCGGGTGGCCCGTGAGGTGGGCACGGAGGGCATCCTGGGCGGCCAGGCGCACGTGCCGGGCGTCACGGGCATCTGGAAGGACCTGAGCGACAACGTCAACCTGATGGCCAAGAACCTGACCACCCAGGTGCGGAACATCTCCCAGGTCTCCGCGGCGGTCGCCAACGGTGACCTGACGCGGCAGGTCACGATCGAGGCGCGCGGTGAGGTCGCGCAGCTCGCCGACACCATCAACACGATGGTGAAGACGCTGAGTTCGTTCGCCGAGCAGGTCACCAAGGTGGCCCGTGAGGTGGGCACGGACGGCATCCTCGGCGGGCAGGCGCATGTGCCCGGGGTGGCCGGCACGTGGAAGGACCTGACCGAGTCCGTGAATCAGATGGCGTCCAACCTGACCGGTCAGGTGCGCAACATCGCCATGGTGACCACGGCCATCGCCAAGGGTGACCTGACGAAGAAGATCGACATCGACGCGCGCGGGGAGATCCTGGAACTGAAGACGACCATCAACACGATGGTCGATCAGCTGTCGTCCTTCGCCGAGGAGGTCACCCGGGTCGCCCGCGAGGTGGGCACGGAAGGACAGCTCGGCGGGCAGGCACGGGTGCGTGACGTCGACGGCACGTGGCGGGACCTGACCGAGTCCGTGAACGAGATGGCCGGGAACCTGACCCGTCAGGTACGTGCCATCGCGCGCGTGGCGACCGCGGTGACCCGCGGTGATCTGAACCTGAAGATCGACGTGGACGCGTCCGGGGAGATCCAGGAGCTCCAGGACTACATCAACAAGATGATCGCCAACCTGCGCGACACCACGATCGCCAACAAGGAGCAGGACTGGCTCAAGGGCAACCTGGCCCGTATCTCCGCCCTGATGCAGGGCCGCCGCGACCTGGAGGACGTGGCCTCGCTGATCATGAGCGAGCTGACGCCGGTGGTGTCCGCGCAGCACGGCGCGTTCTTCGTGGCGATGCCGCTCGTCGACGGCGAGGACATGAACGCCGCGGACGAGGACCAGTACGAGCTGCGCATGCTCGGTTCGTACGGCTACTCGATGGGCTCCATGCCGACGTCGTTCCAGCCGGGTGAGGCACTGGTCGGGACGGCCGCCGAGGAGAAGCGCACGATCCTGGTGGAGAACGCGCCGAGCGGCTATCTCAAGATCTCCTCGGGACTCGGTGAGGCGCCGCCCGCGCAGGTGATCGTGCTGCCGGTGCTGTTCGAGGGCAGCGTGCTCGGCGTCATCGAGCTGGCGTCCTTCACGCCGTTCACGCAGATCCAGAAGGACTTCCTCAACCAGATCGCCGAGATGATCGCGACGAGCGTCAACACCATCTCCGTCAACACCAAGACCGAGCTGCTGCTGGCGCAGTCGCAGGAGTTGACCGAGCAACTGCGTGAGCGCTCCGCGGAGTTGGAACAGCGGCAGAAGGCGCTCCAGGCGTCCAACGCCGAACTGGAGGAGAAGGCCGAGCTGCTGGCCCAGCAGAACCGCGACATCGAGGTGAAGAACACCGAGATCGAGGAGGCGCGGCAGGTCCTGGAGGAGCGCGCCGAGCAGCTCGCGGTGTCGATGCGCTACAAGAGCGAGTTCCTGGCGAACATGTCTCACGAGCTGCGTACGCCGCTCAACTCGCTGCTGATCCTGGCCAAGCTGCTCGCCGACAACGCCGAGGGGAACCTCTCGCCGAAGCAGGTCGAGTTCGCCGAGACGATCCACGGGGCCGGTTCCGACCTGCTCCAGCTCATCAACGACATCCTCGACCTGTCGAAGGTCGAGGCGGGCAAGATGGACGTCTCCCCGACGCGGATCGCGCTCGTCCAGCTCGTGGACTACGTGGAGGCCACCTTCCGCCCGCTGACCGCGGAGAAGGGCCTGGACCTGTCCGTACGGGTGTCGCCGGAGCTGCCCGCGACGCTGCACACCGACGAGCAGCGGCTGCTCCAGGTGCTGCGCAACCTGCTGTCCAACGGGGTCAAGTTCACCGACTCCGGGTCGGTGGAGCTGGTCATCAGGCCGGCGCGGGACGACGTGCCGCAGAGGATCCGTGAGCAGTTGCTGGAGGCCGGGTCGCTGACCGACCCGGACGCCGAGCTGATCGCGTTCTCCGTGACCGACACCGGGATCGGCATCGCGTCCAGCAAGATGCGGGTGATCTTCGAGGCGTTCAAGCAGGCCGACGGCACGACCAGCCGCAAGTACGGCGGTACGGGTCTCGGGCTGTCCATCTCGCGGGAGATCGCCCAGTTGCTCGGCGGTGAGATCCACGCGCAGAGCGAGCCGGGCCGCGGCTCGACGTTCACGCTGTACCTGCCGTTGCACCCCAGTGAACTGCCGCCGCAGGGCTATCAGCAGCAGCTGCCGGCCCTGGAGGCCGGTGACCTGATGGTGTCGACGTCGGACCTGTCCGAGCTGTCCGAGCTGTCCGAGGTCGAGGTCGAGACGCCGGCCGAGGTGAAGTCGTACAACGAGACGCAGAACGGGCCGGCCGCCCTGTTCCGGCGCCGCCGCAGGATGCCGGAGCTGGCACCGCGCCCGGCGCAGCCGGAGCAGTGGACGCCCGCGGAGCAGGAGACGGCGCCGAAGCCGCAGCGCGGCATCCGGTTCGGCGGGCAGAAGGTCCTGATCGTGGACGACGACATCCGCAACGTCTTCGCGCTGACCAGCGTCCTGGAGCAGCACGGCCTGTCGGTGCTGTACGCCGAGAACGGCCGTGAGGGCATCGAGGTGCTGGAGCAGCACGACGACGTGGCGGTCGTGCTGATGGACATCATGATGCCCGAGATGGACGGGTACGCGACGACCACGGCGATCCGCAGGATGCCGCAGTTCGCCGGGCTTCCGATCATCGCGCTGACCGCGAAGGCGATGAAGGGCGACCGGGAGAAGGCGATCGAGTCGGGTGCCTCCGACTACGTCACGAAGCCGGTCGACCCCGATCACCTGCTGGCGGTGATGGATCAGTGGATGCGGGGGGAATGAGGGGAACGTTGGACCGTTACGCAACGTTGGCGGGAAGGTTCGGTGTTCACGCGGAGTTGCGGAGTCGGTGTGCGCATAGTCGTGTAGAAGTACGAGATCGGGGGAACCTTCTGGTCTCCTGCTGCGTTTCTGCTACGTGCACAGTGACATCGCGGTGACAGGGTGTGGCGACGGGCGGGGTGCGGCTACGATGACCGGCACAAGGACGGGCGGCGCAAGGGAGTCGTCCTCTGGGGCGGCACCCACCGGTGCATCCCCAGGTCCTGCGGACAGGGGAGGCCCCACGCCGGGGCGAGGAGGGCGGGCCATGGTGCAGAAGGCCAAGATCCTCCTGGTCGATGACCGGCCGGAGAATCTGCTTGCGCTGGAGGCGATCCTCTCTGCGCTCGATCAGACGCTGGTGCGGGCATCGTCCGGGGAGGAAGCGCTCAAAGCGCTGCTCACGGACGACTTCGCGGTCATTCTGCTGGACGTCCAGATGCCGGGCATGGACGGCTTCGAAACAGCCGCGCACATCAAGCGGCGGGAGCGGACCCGGGACATCCCGATCATCTTCCTCACCGCGATCAACCACGGACCGCACCACACGTTCCGGGGTTATGCGGCGGGCGCGGTCGACTACATCTCCAAGCCGTTCGACCCGTGGGTGCTGCGCGCGAAGGTCTCCGTCTTCGTCGAGCTGTACATGAAGAACTGCCAGCTGCGTGAGCAGGCGTCGCTGCTGCGGCTCCAGTTGGAGGGCAACGGCAAGGACGTGGACGGCGAGGCCAAGGAGTCGGCCGGGCTGCTCGCCGAGCTCTCCGCGCGGCTCGCGGCCGTCGAGGAGCAGGCCGAGGCGCTGACCAAGCAGCTCAACGACGACTCGACGGACGCGGCGGCGGTGGCCACGGCGGCTCATCTGGAGCGCAAGCTCACGGGGTTGCGGCGGGCGCTGGACGCGCTGGAGCCGGGCACCGGGAGCACATCGTCGGTGTCCTCGCAGAACTGACGCCCGGACAGGCGTGGTTGTCCGCCCATGAGCGCGCGTCAGTTCTGTGCCTCTCCCGGAGCGACACGAACGGGTGAAGCCGTAGGCACACGTGTCCCTCGTCGTCTCCCCCGGTAACCTCACACCCATGGCCTCACGTCCCTCCGCAGCCAAGAAGCCGCCCGCGAAGAAGGCGGCCGCTTCGGCGAAGGCTCCGGCGAAGAAGGCCGCTGCCAAAAAGGCCCCCGCGAAGAAGGCGCCCGCCAGGAAGGCCGCGGCGAAGAAGGCCGCGCCCAAACCGGCTCCGAGCCCGACCGGGGGCATCTACCGGCTCGTGCGCGCCCTCTGGCTCGGGGTCGCACATGCCGTCGGCGCCGTGTTCCGCGGCGTGGGGCAGGGCGCCAAGAACCTCGACCCGGCCCACCGCAAGGACGGCGTCGCCCTGCTGTTGCTCGGCATCGCGATGATCGTCGCCGCGGGCACCTGGGCCGATCTGAAGGGCCCCGTGGGCGATCTGGTCGAGATCCTGGTGACCGGCGCCTTCGGCCGGCTCGACCTGCTCGTGCCGGTCCTGCTCGCCGTCATCGCCGTACGGTTCATCCGCCACCCGGAGAAGCCCGAGGCCAACGGACGCATCGTCATCGGCCTGTCCGCGCTCGTCATCGGCGTGCTCGGCCAGGTCCACATCGCCTGCGGCTCGCCCGCGCGCGGCGACGGCATGCAGGCCATAAGGGACGCCGGCGGCCTCATCGGCTGGGCCATGGCGACCCCGCTGTCGTACGCCATGGGCGAGGTGCTCGCCGTGCCGCTGCTCGTGCTGCTGACGATCTTCGGGCTGCTGGTCGTCACGGCCACCCCGGTCAATGCCGTCCCGCAGCGGCTGCGGCACCTCGGGGTACGGCTCGGGATCGTCCGCGACCCGGTCGAGGACGAGTTCGGGGAGGACGACGAGCGCTACGAGGAGCAGTGGCGTGAGGCTCTGCCCGCCCGGCCGCGCGGCAGGCGCACGCCGGCGCCGGCGGCGTACGACCCCGACAGCGCCGAGCAGGAGGCCCTCTCCCGGCGCCGCGGCCGTCCCCGGCGGTCCGCCGTACCGCAGCCCGACATGGACCGGCCCATGGACGCCGTGGACGTCGCCGCGGCGGCGGCCGCGGCGCTCGACGGGGCCGTCCTGCACGGGATGCCACCCTCGCCGATCGTCGCCGACCTCACCCAGGGCGTGACCGTCGGGGACCGCGAGGCGACCACACCGACGCCCGTCCCGGCCGCCCGGCCCCAGCAGGAGAAGCTCAAGCAGGACAAGCCCGAGCAGGAGAAGCCGAAGGCGGGCGTCCGCGATCTCACCAAGTCCCCGCCCGCCAAGCCCCGTGACCTGCCCCCGCGCGCGGAACAGCTCCAGCTGTCCGGCGACATCACGTACGCGCTGCCGTCCCTCGACCTCCTCACGCGCGGAGGCCCCGGCAAAGCCCGCAGCGCCGCCAACGACGCCATAGTCGCCGCGCTGACCAACGTCTTCACCGAGTTCAAGGTGGACGCCAACGTCACCGGCTTCACGCGCGGGCCGACGGTCACGCGCTACGAGATCGAGCTCGGCCCCGCCGTGAAGGTCGAGCGGATCACCGCGCTGGCCAAGAACATCGCCTACGCCGTCGCCAGTCCGGACGTGCGGATCATCAGCCCGATCCCCGGCAAGTCCGCGGTCGGCATCGAGATCCCGAACACCGACCGGGAGATGGTCAACCTCGGTGACGTACTGCGGCTCGCGGAGTCCGCGGAGGACGACGACCCGATGCTGGTCGCCTTCGGCAAGGACGTCGAGGGCGGCTACGTCATGCACTCGCTGGCGAAGATGCCGCACATGCTGGTCGCCGGCGCCACCGGCTCCGGCAAGTCCTCCTGCATCAACTGCCTGATCACCTCGATCATGATGCGGGCGACCCCCGAGGACGTCCGGATGATCCTCGTCGACCCCAAGCGGGTCGAGCTGACCGCCTACGAAGGCATCCCGCACCTGATCACCCCGATCATCACCAACCCCAAGCGGGCCGCCGAGGCGCTCCAGTGGGTCGTCCGTGAGATGGACCTGCGCTACGACGACCTGGCCGCCTACGGCTACCGGCACATCGACGACTTCAACCGGGCCGTGCGCGAGGGCAAGGTCAAGCCGCCCGAGGGCAGCGAGCGCGAGCTCCAGCCGTACCCGTATCTGCTGGTCATCGTCGACGAGCTCGCCGACCTGATGATGGTCGCGCCGCGGGACGTCGAGGACGCGATCGTGCGGATCACGCAGCTCGCGCGCGCGGCCGGCATCCACCTCGTGCTCGCCACACAGCGGCCGTCGGTCGACGTCGTCACCGGCCTGATCAAGGCGAACGTGCCGTCGCGGCTGGCCTTCGCCACGTCGTCGCTGGCCGACTCGCGGGTCATCCTCGACCAGCCGGGCGCCGAAAAGCTCATCGGCAAGGGCGACGGGCTCTTCCTGCCGATGGGCGCCAACAAGCCGACCCGTATGCAGGGCGCCTTCGTGACCGAGGAGGAGATCGCGGGCGTCGTCCAGCACTGCAAGGACCAGATGGCGCCCGTCTTCCGGGACGACGTCACCGTCGGGACCAAGCAGAAGAAGGAGATCGACGAGGACATCGGCGACGACCTCGACCTGCTGTGCCAGGCGGCCGAACTGGTCGTCTCCACGCAGTTCGGATCGACGTCCATGCTCCAGCGCAAACTGCGCGTCGGCTTCGCGAAGGCCGGACGGCTGATGGACCTGATGGAGTCCCGGAACATCGTCGGACCGAGCGAGGGTTCGAAGGCGCGTGACGTTCTTGTGAAGCCTGACGAGCTGGATGGCGTGCTCGCGCTGATCCGGGGGGAGTCTGAAGGGTAGGGAAGCGGGACACGCCGGTCGCCTGGCCGAGTTGTACTGCAATCGGGTGTCCGGATCGTGACTCACCCGTAAGGGACCAGTGAGCAACCGTTTCCCTTCGGCGTACGTCAAGTTGAGGGAAGCGATAAACAGCTTCCTCACCATCGGAATGTCGGGCCATTCCGATGGCGTACAAAGTGCCACCGCCCGGTTGCCCCACCCTTTTGTACCCCCCCTAGACTGAACCTCCAGCACAGGCGGCTACACGCTCGAAAGGCGCCCCCGTGTCCATCGGCAACTCCCCTGAAGACGAGCGTCCGTTCGAAGACGAGCGCGTCGAAGAAGACCGCGAGGAAGCCCGCCCCTCCATCGGTCGTGCCCTTCAGCAGGCGCGTATCGCCGCTGGGCTGACCGTCGACGACATCAGTAGCGCCACCCGGGTCCGCATGAACATCGTGCACGCCATCGAGGCGGACGACTTCACCGCCTGCGGTGGGGACGTCTATGCCCGAGGGCACATCAGGGCCCTGGCCAAGGCTGTGCTCCTCGACCCGGCGCCGCTGCTCGCCCAGTACGGCGACGAGCACGGCGGGCGCCCGGCACCGACCCCGGCAGCTCCCCTGTTCGAGGCGGAACGCATCCGTCCGGAGCGGCGGGGGCCCAACTGGACCGCGGCCATGGTCGCCGCGATCGTCGCCGTGATCGGTTTCGTCGGGTTCACCATGTTCCAGGGCGGCGACGACAGCGCCGACGAGACGAACGTGGCCGTGGGCGCCACGCCCAGCGACTCCGCCTCCCCGACCACCAAGACCAAGAAGCCCACCGACCCCAAGCCCGAGGCGTCCGACAGCGCCATCGCGGCCGCGCCCCAGGACAAGGTGACCGTCCAGGTGGCCGCCGTCGACGGCCGCAGCTGGATCGCCGCCAAGGACCACAACGGCCGGATGATCTTCGACGGCGTCCTCAAGCAGGGCGACACCAAGACCTTCCAGGACAGCTCGAAGGTGCACGTCGTCCTCGGGGACGCCGGCGCGATCGACCTCTTCGTCAACGGCAAGAAGATCAAGGACGACTTCAAACCGGGCTCCGTGGAGCGCCTGACCTACACGAAGGGCGACCCCGAGGCCGGATAATCGGTCCGCGGGTGCGGTCACTACGGGGTTGGCCAGGAAACGGCCAACCCCGTCGACGTGGGGTGTCAGCGGGACGAAGTACTCTTGAGCCCATGCCTGAACGCCGTACCGTCGCACTCGTCACCCTTGGCTGCGCCCGTAACGAGGTGGACTCGGAGGAGCTCGCAGGCCGTTTGGAGGCGGACGGCTGGCAGCTCGTGGAGGACGCCGGGGACGCGGACGTCGCTGTCGTGAACACCTGTGGCTTCGTCGAGGCCGCCAAGAAGGACTCCGTCGACGCCCTCCTGGAGGCCAACGACCTCAAGGGACACGGCAGAACCCAGGCCGTCGTGGCGGTGGGCTGTATGGCCGAGCGGTACGGCAAGGAACTCGCCGAGGCCCTCCCCGAGGCCGACGGCGTGCTCGGGTTCGACGACTACACGGACATCTCGGACCGGCTCCAGACCATCCTCAACGGCGGCATCCACGCCGCGCACACCCCGCGCGACCGGCGCAAGCTGCTGCCGATCAGCCCGGCCGAGCGGCAGGAGTCGGCCACCGCGGTCGCACTGCCTGGGCACGCCCCGGCCGATCTTCCGGAGGGTCTCGCTCCGGCCTCCGGCCCGCGTGCGCCCCTGCGCCGCCGTCTGGACGGCTCCCCGGTCGCCTCCGTGAAGCTCGCCTCCGGCTGCGACCGACGCTGCTCCTTCTGCGCCATCCCGTCCTTCCGCGGCTCCTTCATCTCCCGCCGCCCGAGCGACGTGCTGAACGAGACGCGCTGGCTGGCCGAGCAGGGCGTGAAGGAGATCATGCTGGTCTCCGAGAACAACACCTCCTACGGCAAGGACCTCGGCGACATCCGCCTGCTGGAGTCGCTGCTGCCCGAGCTCGCCGAGGTGGACGGCATCGAGCGGGTCCGGGTGAGCTACCTCCAGCCCGCCGAGATGCGGCCGGGCCTGATCGACGTGCTGACGTCGACCCCGAAGGTCGCGCCCTACTTCGACCTCTCCTTCCAGCACTCCGCGCCGGGCGTGCTGCGCGCGATGCGCCGCTTCGGCGACACCGACCGGTTCCTGGAACTGCTCGACACGATCCGCAGCAAGGCGCCCGAGGCCGGCGTGCGCTCCAACTTCATCGTCGGCTTCCCCGGCGAGAGCGAGGCCGATCTCGCCGAGCTGGAGCGGTTCCTGAACGGCGCGCGGCTGGACGCCATCGGCGTCTTCGGCTACTCCGACGAGGAGGGCACCGAGGCGGCGACCTACGAGAACAAGCTCGACGAGGACGTCGTCGCCGAGCGGCTGGCCCGCGTCTCGCGGCTGGCCGAGGAGCTCGTCTCGCAGCGCGCCGAGGAGCGCGTCGGCCAGACGGTGCACGTGCTCGTCGAGTCCGTCGACGCCGAGGAGGGCGTGTACGGCCGCGCGGCGCACCAGGCGCCCGAGACGGACGGCCAGGTGCTGCTCACGAGCGGCGCGGGTCTGAGCAGCGGCCGTATGGTCGAGGCGAAGGTGGTCGGTACGGAGGGCGTCGACCTGGTGGCCGAGCCGCTTCAGGGCTCGTTCGCGTCGCCGGCGTGGAGTGAGGAGGCGGGCAGATGACCGGTGTTCCGGCATCCGCGGCGGGAGGCCCCTCCGGCGCGAGAAGGGCCGCGGCGGGTGCGGCCTCGGGGAAGGTTCCCGGGGCTGCGACGGGCCGTGGGGCCGCGCGGTCGGCCGAGGGCGGTGCGCCCGGTGCGGGTGACAGTGGGGCTGCCGTGGGTGACGGCTCACAGAGCGGCGCCATCGTCGACGCGCAGGACGACGGGAAGCCCGCGCGGGGCGGGAAACTGGCGGCAGCGGCCGTCAACCAGGCCAGTGTCTGGAACGTCGCCAACCTCCTGACCATGCTCCGGCTGATCCTCGTACCGGCCTTCGTCGCGCTGATGCTCGCGGACGGCGGATACGACCCGGTGTGGCGGTCCCTCGCCTGGGCGGCCTTCGCCATCGCCATGATCACCGATCTCTTCGACGGTCATCTGGCGCGCACCTACAACCTGGTCACGGACTTCGGGAAGATCGCCGACCCCATCGCCGACAAGGCGATCATGGGGGCGGCGCTGATCTGTCTGTCCGCGCTCGGCGATCTGCCGTGGTGGGTGACCGGCGTCATCCTCGGGCGGGAACTCGGGATCACCCTGCTGCGTTTTGTGGTCATCCGGTACGGCGTCATCCCCGCCAGCCGCGGAGGCAAGCTCAAGACGCTCACCCAGGGCGTGGCCGTGGGCATGTACGTCCTGGCGCTGACGGGGTGGCTGGCCACCCTGAGGTTCTGGGTGATGGCCGCGGCGGTCGTCCTGACCGTGGTGACCGGGCTCGACTATGTGAAACAGGCCATTGTGCTGCGCAGGCGGGGAATCGCCGAGCGCAAGGCCGCGTTGGAGGAGAAGGAAGCGTGAGTTCCACGGCCACCGACGTGGTGCGACTACTCACGGTGAAGGGCAGGACGCTCGCCGTCGCGGAGTCGCTGACCGGTGGTCTCGTTGCGGCGGAGATCACATCCGTCCCCGGGGCGTCCAAGGCCTTCCGGGGCTCGGTGACGGCCTACGCCACCGAACTGAAGCATGAACTGCTGGGCGTCGACGCCGCCCTCCTGGCGGCGCGAGGAGCGGTGGATCCGCAGGTCGCGGCCCAGATGGCGGCCGGAGTGCGCAAGGCGCTCGGCACCGACTGGGGCATCGCGACCACCGGTGTCGCGGGTCCCGAGCCGCAGGACGGACAGGCCGTCGGGACGGTCTTCGTCGCCGTGGACGGGCCCCTGAGGGGCGATTCCGGTTCTGCCGGCGGCGGAAAAGTGGAGGCTCTGCGGTTGAACGGCGACCGCGAGGAAATTCGTAGAGAGAGTGTACGGAGCGTACTCGCACTGCTCCTGAAGGAGCTTGCGGGCGAACAGACTGGGAATGAACGGGCACAGGATACGGAACGGAACGGGGGGTTTTGATGTTTGCAGCCCTGAGTGAACACGACATCGCTCCCCGCACGGCCGCGGCGCAAGGCGGTACGGTGGGGCGTAATGGATGCGGCTACGCGGTCCGAGGAGGGAGCCACCGATGATTCTGCTCCGTCGCCTGCTGGGTGACGTGCTGCGTCGGCAGCGCCAGCGCCAGGGCCGTACTCTGCGCGAAGTCTCCTCGTCCGCCCGAGTCTCACTCGGCTATCTCTCCGAGGTGGAGCGGGGGCAGAAGGAGGCTTCCTCCGAGCTGCTCTCCGCCATCTGCGACGCGCTGGACGTACGGATGTCCGAGCTCATGCGGGAAGTGAGCGACGAACTCGCCCTTGCCGAGCTGGCCCAGTCTGCTGCGGCCACCCCCAGCGAACCTGTGTCCACGCCGGTTCGCCCGATGCTGGGTTCTGTTTCGGTGACAGGTGTGCCACCGGAACGGGTGACCATCAAGGCGCCCGCCGAGGCGGTGGACGTCGTCGCCGCGTGAGCGTTTTACGCGGACGCGGCTGTCGCCGTGTGAGCGTGTGACGCCGACGAGGCGCTGAGAAGGTGTGGTGCGGCCCCGGCCGGGCCTCTCCGGGAGATCCGGAGGGGTGCGCCCGGGGTTTTCGCTTGCGCAGGGGCTGTTTCAACGTCGGCCTGCCCGTCGCCTTCCTGCCCGTTTTGTCTGCGTTTGCCGGTGGGGCGTGCGGCGGTCATCGTTGAGGGGATGGCGGGGGGCAGCCAACGGAGGTGCGGATGTACGTCGTGAAGAGCCCGTTGTCCGACGCGAGCCTGAAGGCCGTGTCCGAGGCGTTGCA
Source organism: Streptomyces sp. NPDC052064 (assembly GCF_055585925.1). Classification (NCBI taxonomy): domain Bacteria; kingdom Bacillati; phylum Actinomycetota; class Actinomycetes; order Kitasatosporales; family Streptomycetaceae; genus Streptomyces; species Streptomyces sp. NPDC052064. The sequence goes on along the minus strand of NZ_JBVJJE010000016.1, from coordinate 140,128 downwards.
GGGTGCCCTCGTCGACCTGGTGGACCTCGCCCTCGTGGCGAAGCAGATCCACTGGAGCGTGGTGGGGCCGCGCTTCCGTTCCGTGCATCTCCAGCTCGACGAGGTGGTCGACATCGCGCGGAAGTACTCCGACACCGTGGCGGAGCGCGCCGCGGCGCTCGGAATCCCGCCCGACGGGCGTGCCGCGACGGTGGCCGTCGGCAGTGGGATCGGCGTGACCCCCGAGGGGTGGGTCGACGACACGACCGCCGTGCGGACGCTCGTCGAGGCGCTGGGTGCGGTGATCGCGCGAATGCGGGAGCGGGTCGAGGCGACAGGTGAGCCGGACCCGGTGAGCCAGGACATCTTCATCGGGATCACGGCGGACCTGGAGAAGCATCACTGGATGTTCCAGGCCGAGAACGGGTGACCGGAGCGGGCACGACAGCGGGCGACGGGCCGGCCGGGGGGCTCGCCGCTCGCGGTTTTGCGGCTCGCGGTCTCCCAGCTCGGCGCAGTGGGGTGCGCGGTGCGCCTGTGTGCCGTTGGTGCGCCCTGTTCGCCGGCCCGAGCGGCCGAATAGCGTCGGGCTGGAGGTGGCGGCCATGGCGGGGATAGGGCGCTGGGGGGCCTGCGCAGCTGTGCTGGGGCTGGGGGCGCTGTGGTGGTGGGCGGTGCTGCGGCTGGTGGTCTCGCCCGGGGCCGGGGTGCTGGAGGCCACGGTCGCGGCCGGGGGGTGGGGGCTGAGTGTGCTGCCGGTGCATTGCGTGCCGAAGGGGCGGGCGAGCGGGGTGGTTGCTGCGGGGCGGTGGCGGAGGGTGTTGGCGGCGGGGAGTCGGGGTGTGGTGTGGCGGCGGGGGTGATGTCGGGGGTGGACTACTTCGAGGGGTCTCCGGGTGGACGGGGGTGCCTTACCAGGGCATCGTCACGCCGCCGTTCGGGCGGATGATCTGGCCCGTCGTGAAGGACGAGGCGTCGGATGCCAGGTGGAGGACCGCGTGGGCGATGTCCTCGGGGGCGCCGACCCTGCCCAGGGGTGACATGCGGGCCATGACGGCCTCGGTGTGCGTCTGGGCCTCGCTGTCGTGGCGGTCGGTCATGGGCGTACGGATCCAGCCCGGCGCGACCGCGTTGACGCGGATGCCGTGCCGGCCCACCTCGGTCGCGAGGGTCTTGGTCAGCTGGACCACTGCCGCCTTCGCCGCGCCGTAGCAGAGCAGCCCGGGGGCGCCGGTGTCGACGGCGCCCGAGGCCATGGTGACGATGCTGCCCCCTGTGCCCCGGGCGATCATCAGTCGGGCCGCCTCCTGGCAGGCGTACAGCACCCCCTTGAAGTTGACGTCGAGCACCCGGTCGAGATCGTCGTCCCGGGTCTCCAGAACCGGGCTGCTGTGCATGATCCCGGCGATCGCGGCCAGGACGTCCAGGCGTTCGTAGGAGGTGATGGCCTGCCTCAGCCGGGCGCGGTCGGTGACGTCGAGGGCGTGGGTGCGGGCGGTGCCGCCGCTGTCCTTGATCAGGGTCGCCGTCTCGTGCAGGCCCTCGGTGTCGCGGTCCGCGCAGTGCACGGTGGCGCCCGCCTCGCCGAGCAGGAGCGCCGAGGCGCGGCCGATACCGCTCGCGGCTCCGGTGACGAACGCGGTGCGGCCGGTGAGGTCGTACGCCGTGACGGGCATACAGGGACCGTACGAGCGTTTCTGACGGGTCGTCAATTGGTGCGGCTTCGCCGGGATGGGGGAGTGGCCGGGGCGGGGCCCGGCTGGCAGGTGGGGCACCAGTATGTGGGGCGTTCGCGGGAGCCGTCGCCCTGCTCGGCGACGCGGACGGAGGTGTGGCAGCGCAGGCAGGGGCGGGGAGCCCGCCCGTACACGAAGAGGTCCTGGCCGCGGCGGCCCGTCGTACTGCGGATCGGGCGGTCGCGGTTGGTCTCCAGCAGCTTCTTGGCGAGCGCGGGCAGCTGGGCGGCGTGCTCGGCGGGCAGGTCGCCGACGGGGAGCCAGGGGGTGACGCCGAGCAGGAAGCAGAGCTCACTCTTGTAGACATTGCCGATGCCGGCGAGGTTGCGCTGGTCGAGCAGGGCCTCGCCGAGGGGGCGGGCGGGGTCCTGGAGGAGATGGGCGAGGGCCCGGTCGGGGTCCCAGTCCGGGCCCAGGAGGTCGGGGCCGAGGTGGCCGACCGCGCGGTGCTCGTCGGTGGTGCGCAGGAGTTCCAGGACGGGGAGGCGGTAGCCGACGGCCGTGCGGTCGGTGTTGCCGAGGATCGCGCGGATCTGGTGGCCGGGGCCGCCGCTCCAGCGCCGGCCGTTCTCGTACACCTTCCAGGAGCCGTCCATCCGCAGGTGGGAGTGCAGGGTCAGGCCGCCCTCGACACGGGTCAGGAGGTGTTTGCCGCGCGGGGTGACGTCCAGGACCGTGCGGCCCGTGAGGTCGGCCGTGGCGAGCCGGGGCACCCTGAGGTCGCTGCGGGTCAGCACCCTGCCCGCGAGGGCGCCGTGCAGTCGCCTCGCGGTCTGCCAGACGGTGTCACCTTCGGGCATGGGTCAAGGGTGGCACGTCCCCGGGACGATCAGGCGCGGAGGCGGAGGCCTCGGGGGGTTGCGATGAAACCCGCTCCTTCCAGAAGGGTGCCGATGGGGGAGGTCAGGGCCTGGGCGCCGTTGACGCGCTCCACCGTGACCGTGCCGAGGGAGCCCGCGCGGGCGGCTGCGGCGAGTGCCTCGGCTGAGGCGTGGAGGCGGGGATCGTCGGTGGGGTCGCCGTCCGGGTCGGTGGCCCAGGCCAGCAGGGTCTTGCCGCCGCGCTCCATGTAGAGCGTCAGCTCCCCGTCGACGAGCACCACCAGGGAGCCCGCCTTGCGGCCCGGCTTGTGCCCGGCGCCGGTCGGGGGCTCGGGCCAGGCCAGGGCGGCACCGTACGCGTTCGCCGGATCGGCGGCGGCGAGGACGACGGCCCGGGAGGCGGGGTCCGGGCGGGTGCGGCGGCCCGGGAACCCGGGGGCGTACGGTGTGCCTCCGCCGTTCTGCCATGGCGGGCCCTGCGGGGCGTAGTCCCGGGGCGAGATGTACTCGTCCCGGGACGGTTGCGGGGCCGGGGTGACGTAGGCGGGGCCGAGGCCGGGGAAGCCGTCGGGGCCGGGGTCGTCGGGGTGGTCGTTGGAAGGGAGCGAGTCGTCCTGCCCGGCGAAGTCATGGGCGGGGAACGGATCGAGGTCGGGGCCCGGAGGGGGGCCGGGCAGGTCTTCGCCGCGGTCGCGGGCGTTGGACACCGCGCGCAGGCGGTCCACGGCACCGTCCATCGCGAACTGTGCGGCACCGAGGCCCTCCACCACGTAGCCGCGGCGGGCCTGGCCGCTCTCCTCGAAGGCGGACAGCACGCGGTACGTCGCCGAGAACCCGCCCTCGACGCCCTCCGCCGAGACCGCGCCCCTGGTCACCACGCCGTGCCGGTCGAGGAGGGTGCGGGCGAGGGCGTGGGCCCGCACCGTGGGGTCCGGCTCGTGGGCCGGGAGCAGGGACCAGCGGCCGGCGACGGTCGGCGGGCCGGAGCGGGAGGCGGGGCGGGCCGCGGCCGTCAGGGAGCCGTAGCGGCCGCGTGGGACCGCGCGCTTGGCGCGGTGGGCCGTGGAGCCGGCGGTGCGGCCCGAGCCGAGCAGGGAGCGCATGGGAGCGAGCGTGTCGTTGGTCAGGCGTCCGGACCAGGCCAGGTCCCAGAGGACGTCGGCCAGTTGGGGATCGGTGGCGTCGGGGTGGGTGGTGGCGCGGACCTGGTCGGCGATCTGGCGGAAGAACAGGCCGTAGCCGCCGGAGAGGACGTCCAGGACGGACTGGTGGAGAGCGGTCAGCTCCAAGGGGTGCGGGGGCGGCAGGAGCAGAGGGGCCGCGTCCGCCAGGTAGAGGGAGACCCAGCCGTCCTTGCCGGGGAGGGAGCCCGCCCCGGCCCAGACCACCTCTCCGGCGGCGGTGAGCTCGTCCAGCATGGCCGGGTTGTAATTCACGACCCGGGAAGGCAGGACCAGCTTCTCCAGGGCGGAGGCGGGCACGGACGCGCCCTGCACCTGCTCGATGGCGCGCACCAGGCCGTCGACGCCGCGCAGGGAGTGCCCCTTGCCGATGTGCTGCCACTGGGGAAGGAACTGGGCGAGCGCGGCCGGCGGCACCGGCTCCAGCTCATGGCGCAGGGCGGCCAGCGAGCGGCGGCGCAGCCGGCGCAGCACGGCCGCGTCGCACCACTCCTGGCCGATCCCGGCCGGGTGGAACTCGCCCTGGACGACCCGGCCCGCCGCGGCCAGCCGCTGGAGGGCGCCCTCGGTGACGGCCACGCCCAGGCCGAAGCGGGCCGCGGCCGTGGTCGAGGTGAACGGGCCATGGGTGCGGGCGTGGCGCGCGAGGAGGTCGCCGAGCGGGTCCTTGACGGGCTCCGTGAAGGCCTCCGGGACGCCGACCGGCAGGGCGGTGCCCAATGCGTCGCGCAGCCGGCCCGCGTCCTCGATCGCCGCCCAGTGATCGCTGCCCGCGATCCGGACCCGGATGGCACGGCGGGCGCCGGCCAGCTCCTGAGCCCATTGCGGTTCGGCGCCCCGCTCGGCCAGCTCCGCCTCCGTGAGCGGGCCGAGGAGGCGGAGGAGGTCCGCGACGCCTTCGGCGTCCTTGACGCGGCGGTCCTCGGTCAGCCACTGAAGCTCCCGCTCCAGCTCCGTCAGCACCTCCGCGTCGAGCAGCTCACGCAGCTCCGCCTGGCCCAGCAGCTCGGCGAGCAGCCGTGAGTCGAGCGACAGGGCCGCGGCGCGGCGCTCGGCGAGCGGAGAGTCTCCCTCGTACAGGAACTGGGCGACGTAGCCGAAGAGGAGGGAGCGCGCGAAGGGGGACGGCTCGGGTGTGGTGACCTCGACGAGGCGCACCTTGCGGGACTCCAGGTCGCCCATCAGCTCGACGAGACCGGGGACGTCGAAGACGTCCTGGAGGCACTCGCGGACCGCCTCCAGGACGATCGGGAAGGAGCCGAACTCGCTCGCCACCTGGAGCAGCTGGGAGGCGCGCTGGCGCTGCTGCCACAGCGGCGTGCGCTTGCCCGGGTTGCGGCGCGGCAGCAGCAGCGCGCGGGCGGCGCACTCGCGGAACCGGGCCGCGAACAGGGCCGAGCTGCCCACCTGGTCGGTGACGACCTGGTCGACCTCGCCCTTGTCGAAGACCACGTCCGCCGCGCCGACCGGCGCCTGCTCGGCGTCGTACTCCCGGCCCATCTTGACCGGCTCCTGGTCGAGCAGGTCCAGGCCCATCAGGTCGGCGTCCGGCAGGCGCAGCACGATGCCGTCGTCGGCGTGCATGACCTGCGCGTCCATGCCGTACCGCTCGGAGAGCTTCGCGCCGAGCGCGAGGGCCCAGGGGGCGTGCACCTGGGCGCCGAAGGGGGAGTGCACGACCACGCGCCAGTCGCCGAGCTCGTCCCGGAAGCGCTCCACGACGATCGTCCGGTCGTCCGGGACGTGTCCGCACGCCTCACGCTGCTCGTCCAGGTACGAGAGCACGTTGTCGGCCGCCCAGGCGTCCAGGCCCGCGGCGAGGAGGCGGAGCCGTGCGTCGTCCTTGGGCAGCGAGCCGACCTCGCGCAGGAACGCGCCCACCGCCCGGCCCAGTTCGAGCGGGCGGCCCAGCTGGTCGCCCTTCCAGAAGGGCAGCCGGCCCGGTACGCCCGGGGCCGGGGAGACCAGGACGCGGTCGCGGGTGATGTCCTCGATGCGCCAGGAGCTCGTGCCCAGCGTGAAGACGTCGCCCACACGGGACTCGTAGACCATCTCCTCGTCGAGTTCGCCGACCCGGCCGCCGCCCTTCTTGGGATCGGCGCCGGCGAGGAAGACGCCGAAGAGGCCGCGGTCGGGGATCGTCCCCCCGGAGGTGACGGCGAGGCGCTGTGCGCCGGGGCGGCCCGTGATCTCGCCGGTGACGCGGTCCCACACCACGCGCGGGCGCAGCTCGGCGAAGGCGTCGGACGGGTAGCGGCCGGCCAGCATGTCGAGGACCGCCGTGAAGGCGGACTCGGGGAGCGAGGCGAAGGGGGCGGCCCGTCGGACGGCGGCGAGGAGGTCGTCGAACTGCCAGGTGTCCAAGGCCGTCATGGCGACGATCTGCTGGGCCAGGACGTCCAACGGGTTGGCGGGGACCCTGAGGGACTCGATGGCGCCGGTACGCATGCGTTCGGTGACCACCGCCGCCTGGACCAGGTCGCCGCGGTACTTCGGGAAGACCACGCCGGTGGAGACCGCGCCCACCTGGTGGCCTGCCCGGCCGACGCGTTGCAGGCCGGAGGCCACCGAGGGGGGTGATTCGACCTGGACCACCAGGTCGACCGCGCCCATGTCGATGCCCAGTTCGAGACTGGACGTGGCGACGACCGCGGGGAGGCGGCCCGCCTTGAGGTCCTCCTCGACGAGGGCACGCTGCTCTTTGGACACCGAGCCGTGGTGGGCGCGGGCGATGACCTGCGGCGCGCCCTGGGCGGCGCCGGAGCCGCCCATGAGCTCGGCGGGGGAGTGGTGCTCGTCGAGGGTCTCGCCCGTGGCTCGCTCGTACGCGATCTCGTTCAGTCGGTTGCACAGGCGCTCCGCGAGGCGGCGGGAGTTCGCGAAGACGATCGTGGAGCGGTGGGACTGGACGAGGTCGGTGATCCGCTCCTCCACATGCGGCCAGATCGACGGGCGCTCGGCGCCCTCCGAGCCGTCCGCCACCGGGGAGCCGCCCAGCTCGCCCAGGTCCTCGACCGGGACGACCACGGAGAGGTCGAACTCCTTGCCCGACTCCGGCTGGACGATCTCCACCTTGCGGCGGGGGGAGAGGAAACGGGCCACCTCGTCGACCGGGCGGACCGTCGCGGAGAGGCCGATGCGGCGGGCGGGCTTCGGGAGGAGGTCGTCCAGCCGCTCCAGGGAGAGCGCTAGGTGGGCGCCGCGCTTGGTGCCGGCGACCGCGTGCACCTCGTCGAGGATCACCGTTTCCACGCCGGTCAGCGCGTCGCGCGTGGCCGAGGTCAGCATCAGGAACAGTGATTCGGGCGTGGTGATCAGGATGTCCGGCGGGCGGGTGGACAGGGCGCGGCGCTCGGCGGCCGGGGTGTCGCCCGAGCGGATGCCCACCTTGACCTCGGGCTCGGGCAGGCCCATGCGTACGGACTCCTGGCGGATGCCGGTCAGCGGGCTGCGGAGATTGCGCTCGACGTCCACGGCCAGGGCCTTCAGGGGGGAGATGTACAGGACCCGGCAGCGTTTCCCGGGGTCGGCGGGGGGAGGGGTGGAGGCGAGCTGGTCCAGGGCGGCGAGGAAGGCGGCCAGGGTCTTGCCGGAGCCGGTGGGGGCGACGACCAGCACGTCCGAGCCCTGGTGGATGGCCTGCCACGCGCCGGCCTGGGCGGTGGTGGGCGCGGAGAAGGCGCCCGTGAACCAGGCGCGGGTCGCGGGGGAGAAGGCGTCCAGGGCTCGGTGTGCGTTGCTGGCCATGCGTCCATCGTGCACCTCGCCACTGACAACGGGTGTCTGCGGCGGTCGGGCCGGGGCGCGCCCGACCGCCGGGGGCGTGTCGGTGCGTGCGGGTGCGTGAGGCTTGCCGCCGTGTGTTCGGGGCCGCGGACAATGGTCGTATGAACGAGCGCGCGCGGCATTGGCAGTACGACGAGCTGCCGGGGGTGGATCTGCTGCGGGCCCGGTATGTGCGGAAGACGTTCGTGCGGCATACGCACGAGAACTTCGTGATCGCCGCCATCGCCGACGGGGTGGAGGTGTTTCACCACGGTGGGGGCGATCAGTACGCGGGGGCCGGGGCTCTCGCGCTGGTGAATCCGGATACTCCGCACACCGGGCGGGCCGGTGTGCCCGAGGGGTGGCGGTACGGGGCCGTGTATCCGTCCGTCGATGTGGTGGCGGAGATCGCGGCCGAGACCACGGCGCTGCGGGGGACACCGGGGTTCATCAGCCCGGTGGTGGATGATCCGTATGCCGCCGGGCTGGTGCATCAGGTGCTGCGGGCCGCCGACGAGGGCAATGCGTTGGCCGCGGACACGCTGCTTCGGGTCGCCGTGACCAGGTTGCTGCGGCTGAACGGTGGACCCGTGCCGCGGCGGGAGGTGCGGACGGCCGGGGCCCGGATCGCGGCACGCGCGCGTGCGGTGCTGGAGGAGCGGATGGCGCGGCCGCCGAGCCTGGAGCGGTTGGCGGCTGAGCTCGGGACCAGTCCGTTCGCGTTGCTGCGGGCCTTTCGGGGCGCCTACGGGATGCCGCCGCACGCGTGGCTCACGGATGCGCGGGTACGGCGGGCGCGGCGGCTGCTGGACCTGGGGACGGCGCCCTCGGAGGTCGCCGTCGCCGTTGGGTTCACCGATCAGCCGCATCTCAACCGGCACTTCAGCCGGATGGTCGGGGTGCCTCCGGGGGCCTACCAGCGGGAGCGCAAGAACGTACAAGACCTGCGGTGCGGCTCCTCGTAGCGTGCGGGGCGTGGCAGAACGGACAGCTTTCAGAGATACAGATACCGGTGGGAAGGCGGACCGTGCGGTCGTGCGGGACGCGCTGGGCGTCGGGGTGGCCGTCGGGCTCTCCGGGTTCGCCTTCGGGGTGACGTCGGCCGGCGGCGGACTCTCGCTGATGCAGACGTGCGCGCTCAGTCTGCTGGTGTTCACCGGGGCATCCCAGTTCGCCCTGGTGGGAGCCCTCGCGGCCGGTGGCGGCCCGTTCACGGCGGCTGCCGGGGCCTTCTTCCTGGGCGTGCGGAACGCCTTCTACGGCCTGCGTCTGTCGCAGTTGCTGGCCCTCCCGCGCGCGGTGCGGCCCTTCGCCGCCCAGTGGGTGATCGACGAGACGGCCGCCGTCGCCCTGGCACAGCCCACGCGGCGCGGGGCGCGGATCGGGTTCGTCGTGACCGGTCTGAGCCTGTACGTGCTGTGGAACCTCACCACGCTGCTCGGTGCTCTGGGCGCCGGGGCCATCGGGGACACCGACGCGTGGGGGCTGGACGCCGCGGGGCCCGCGGTGTTTCTGGCGCTGCTCGCGCCGATGCTGAAGACCGGCACCGAGCGGGCCGTCGCCGGGCTCGCCGTGCTGCTGGGGCTCGGGCTGCTGCCCGTGCTGCCCGCCGGTGTGCCGGTTCTGATGGCCGCGCTGGCGGCGCCCGTCGTGCTCTGGGCGGACGGCCGGCGCAAGGGGCAGGGGGATCAGGGGTGAACGTCTGGATCGCGATCGGTGTGACCGTCCTCGGGTGCTACGCCGTCAAGCTGGCAGGGCTGCTGGTGCCCGCCGGGGCTCTTGAACGGCCCGTCGTGAAGCGCCTTGCCGCGTTGCTGCCCGTCGCCCTGCTGGCGGCCCTCACGGCCCAGCAGACCTTCGCCGACGGGCAGGTGCTGGTCCTGGACGCGCGGGCCGCCGGGGTCGGAGCCGCAGCCGTGGCGCTGGCGCTGCGCGCCCCGTTCCTGCTCGTCGTCGCGGCGGCCGTGCTGGTGACCGCAGGGGTGCGGGCCATGGGTGTGGGGTGATCAGCCGACGGGGCGGCCGTGGGCCCGGAGCGAGCGCAGGGCCTCGACCGTCACCACGGGGCGTGCCTCCAGGGCGGGCGCCGGGGCCCACTGGCGCCATCGGACGGGCCAGCCGCCGTCCTCCTGCTGCTGGGCCGCGAGGTGGTCCAGGGAGCGCGCCATCTCGTCATCGGTGAACCACGCGCGCGCGAGCGACTGCGGGGTCCTCGCGTAGTCGTACGGGAAGTGGTGCTCCCCCGGGGCGTAGCCGGGGGAGACCGGATACGTGTCCAGGTCGTCGGGATCCAGGGCCGCGAGGCGGTGTGCGCGTACGAGGCGGCCCAGGCGGTCGGCTGCCGCCTCCGCGCGCGGGCGGTCCGGGGCGGAGTCGAGGAAGGCCACGGCGGCCTCGATCTCGTACGGGTGGGACTCCTCCAGGGACTCGACCGCCTGCCAGCAGAAGTCCGTGGCCCGGAACAGCCAGGCGTGCCACACCTCGTTGCGGTGCAGCAGCCCCACCACCGGCCCGGTGGCCAGGAGAGCGCTGGGCGGGTCGTCCACGACCGGCACGAAGGGGGCCGTCGGGTAGCCGCGCTGGCTCGGATGGATCGCCGGGAGGGCACCGTCCGCCGTGGAGACGGACGTCAGGTAGCGGCAGATGCGTTCCACACGCTGCCCGGCGCAGCGTCCCACGGCGTCCAGGACGCGCAGGGCGTGTGCGGTGTGCAGCGGCTGGCTGACCGGACCGCGCAGATCGGGCTCCAGCGCGTGGCCGTACCCGCCGTCCTCGTTGCGGTAGGCGTCCAGGGCGGTCTCCACCGGGTCGGCAGCGCCGCTCCGGAAGTGGTGGGCGAAGAGGCGCTGCTCGAGCACGCGCGCGGTGAGCCAGACGAAGCGTTCCGCGCGCGCCACGGGGGTGTGCGGCGGGTGTGACGGGGGGAGTGGGGGAACTCCTGTTTCGGCCATGGGTCAGACCGTAGGGCGGAAAACGGTGCCGGCAGGCGGTCCCGGCTCAGGCCCACCCCCACGGGCGGGATACTTGAGTCATGCGGTTGACGGTCTTCTGGCAGCGGATGGCGGAGCACTTCGGTCCGGGGTACGCCGACACCTTCGCACGCGACCATGTGATGTCGGATCTCGGCGGGCGCACCGTGCACGAGGCCCTCGACGCCGGCTGGGACGCCAAGGAGGTCTGGCAGGTGGTGTGCGCGGTGATGGACGTCCCGAGGGAGAAGCGTTGACCCGTCGTGGAGACCGCTGACTGACGGCCCACGAAGATCGCAGGCGGGCAGACGGCTGTCGGTGGCGTGGGTGAGACTTGGTGCGTGGCACCCACTGACGAGACCGGGCAGGAAGCCCAGCAGTCCTCCCCGTTCGGTACGACTCCGCCCGCCCCGCCCCCCTACGCCGGGGCCGCCGGGCCGAACGGCCGTATGCCGCGCTGGCTGCCGCGCGCCCTGGTGCTCGCACTCTCCCTCGTCGCCGTGTTCCAGTTGGGCAGTTGGGCCTTTCACCAGCTCACCGGCCTGCTGATCAACATCCTCATCGCGTTCTTCCTGGCGCTCGCCATCGAACCGGCGGTGAGCTGGATGGCCTCGCGCGGCATGCGCAGAGGACTGGCCACGTTCGTCGTCTTCATCGGCGTGATCATCGTGGCGGGCGGCTTCGTCACGCTGCTCGGCTCCATCCTGGCGGACCAGATCATCAAGATGATCGAGGGCTTCCCGGACTACCTCGACTCCGTCATCAACTGGATCAACGCGCACTTCAAGACCGACCTGAAGCGCGTGGACATCCAGGAGGGCCTGCTCCGTTCCGACTGGCTGCGCAACTACGTGCAGAACAGCGCCACGGGTGTCCTGGACGTGTCCGCCCAGGTCATCGGGGGGCTTTTCCAGCTGCTGACGATCGCGCTGTTCTCGTTCTACTTCGCCGCGGACGGCCCGCGACTGCGCCGCACGATCTGCTCCCTCCTGCCGCCCGCACGGCAGGCCGAGGTGCTGCGCGCGTGGGAGATCGCCGTGAACAAGACCGGCGGCTACATCTACTCGCGCGGTCTGATGGCACTGATCTCCGGCGCAGCGCACTTCGTCCTCCTGCAGGCCCTGGACGTGCCCTACGCGCCCGTGCTCGCCGTGTGGGTGGGCCTGGTGTCGCAGTTCATCCCCACCATCGGTACGTATCTCGCGGGCGCGCTGCCCATGCTGATCGCGTTCACGGTCAACCCCTGGTACGCGCTGTGGGTGCTGATCTTCGTGGTGATCTACCAGCAGTTCGAGAACTACGTGCTCCAGCCGAAGCTGACGGCCAGGACCGTCGACATCCACCCGGCGGTCGCCTTCGGCTCGGTCGTCGCGGGCACCGCGCTCCTGGGTGCCGTCGGCGCGCTGATAGCGATCCCCGCCATCGCCACGCTCCAGGCCTTCCTGGGGGCCTATGTGAAGCGGTACGACGTCACGGACGACCCCCGGGTGCACGGCCATCACCGACGCGGTGAGGGGCCGAGCCTCGTCACGCGTGCGAGGCAGCTGTGGGCACGGCGGGCAGGGGCGGAGCGGCCCGAGAACGGGGGGCCCGAGGGCAGGGGCTCCGGGAAGGGACCAGCCTGAGTCGCTGTGCCCTGCCGCACGGAGGTGCCGCGTGGTGCGCTTGACACAAAAATCGAACATCCATTCTTATGGAGTCTCCGGCGAAGCTCAACGACGGGCATTTCGACGTACTTTGAGTGGAGATGTGCCCGAGTTATCCACAGGCCGGACGTGCGTCGGGGCGCATTGTCAGTGGCAGGCGTTAGCGTCTTTGACGTGAAGCGATCGACTCAAGCAAATCGGGTGGAACCCATGGCAGGAACCGACCGCGAGAAGGCCCTGGATGCCGCTCTCGCACAGATTGAACGGCAATTCGGCAAGGGCGCGGTCATGCGCATGGGTGACCGGACCAAGGAGCCCATCGAGGTCATCCCGACCGGGTCCACCGCCCTCGACGTGGCCCTCGGCGTGGGCGGTCTGCCCCGCGGCCGTGTCGTGGAGATCTACGGACCGGAGTCCTCCGGTAAGACCACCCTGACCCTGCACGCGGTGGCGAACGCGCAGAAGGCCGGCGGCCAGGTCGCCTTCGTCGACGCGGAGCACGCACTCGACCCCGAGTACGCGAAGAAGCTCGGCGTCGACATCGACAATCTCATCCTCTCCCAGCCGGACAACGGCGAGCAGGCCCTGGAGATCGTGGACATGCTGGTCCGCTCCGGCGCCCTCGACCTCATCGTCATCGACTCCGTCGCGGCGCTCGTCCCGCGCGCGGAGATCGAGGGCGAGATGGGCGACAGCCACGTGGGTCTGCAGGCCCGCCTGATGAGCCAGGCCCTGCGGAAGATCACCAGCGCGCTCAACCAGTCCAAGACCACCGCGATCTTCATCAACCAGCTCCGCGAGAAGATCGGCGTGATGTTCGGCTCCCCGGAGACCACGACCGGTGGCCGGGCGCTGAAGTTCTACGCCTCGGTGCGCATCGACATCCGCCGCATCGAGACCCTGAAGGACGGCACGGAGGCGGTCGGCAACCGCACCCGCTGCAAGGTCGTCAAGAACAAGGTCGCGCCGCCCTTCAAGCAGGCCGAGTTCGACATCCTCTACGGCCAGGGCATCAGCCGCGAGGGCGGCCTGATCGACATGGGCGTGGAGCACGGCTTCGTCCGCAAGGCCGGCGCCTGGTACACGTACGAGGGCGACCAGCTCGGCCAGGGCAAGGAGAACGCGCGCAACTTCCTGAAGGACAACCCCGACCTGGCCGACGAGATCGAGAAGAAGATCAAGGAGAAGCTGGGCGTCGGCGTGCGTCCCGAGGAACCTGCCGCCGAGCCGGGCACGGACGCCGCGGTCTCCCCGGCACCGGCCGACACCGCGGCGGTCCCCGCCCCGGCAGCGGCCAAGTCCGCCAAGTCCAAGGCCGCCGCAGCCAAGAGCTGACCCGTGACACGACGAACCGACTGGGCGGAGTACGAGTACGCCGCCTCCGGTGCCCCACGGGGGAGGGGCACCGGAGGGGAGACGGGCTCGGCCGTGGACGGGGCGGAGGCGCACGGGGACGACCGGCTGTACGGGGACGACCGGCTGTACGGGGACGACGGGCCGTACGAGGACGCCTCCCAGGCCAGCGGCTCATCCGGCAGAGGCCCACGCGGAGGCGGCTCGTCCAGGGACGGCTCGCGTGGCGGCGGGTCGCCTGACGGGCGTGGACGTGGGCGCCGCCGGCGCGGCTTCGGCGCGGCGGTTGCCGAGGACGGAGGGTCCCTCTCCTCGTCGAGGGCCGAGGAGGGGGAGCCTCCGGGGGACCCGGTCGAGCAGGCTCGGGCGATCTGCCTGCGCCTGCTCACCGGGACCCCGCGGACCCGCAAGCAACTCGCCGACGCCCTGCGCAAGCGGCAGATCCCGGACGACGCCGCCGAGGAGGTGCTGTCGCGGTTCGAAGAGGTCGGCCTCATCAACGACAGCGCCTTCGCGGACGCCTGGGTGGAGTCCCGGCACCACGGCCGAGGGCTGGCGCGGCGTGCGCTCGCCCGGGAGCTGCGGACCAAGGGCGTCGACTCCACGCTGATCGACGAGGCCGTCTCCCGGCTCGACTCCGAGCAGGAGGAGGCGACCGCGCGGGAACTCGTCGCCCGGAAGCTCCGCTCCACTCGTGGGCTCGACCGGGACAAGCGCCTCCGCCGCCTCGCGGGCATGCTCGCCCGCAAGGGCTACTCCGAGGGCATGGCCCTGCGCGTGGTCCGGCAGGCGCTGGAGGAGGAGGGCGAGGACGCGGAGCTTCTCGGGGACGAGGGGATCTGAGGCGAGGGCGAGACCTTCAGGGGACCGCGCCCGCTGTCGAACCCCGGGGTCACACCACCGGAAGCCCCGCCGCCCGCCAAGCCTGGAACCCGCCGACCAGATCGGTGGCCCGGTGCAGTCCAAGCTGGTGCAGGGACTGGACCGCCAGGCTGGAGGCGTACCCCTCGTTGCAGATCACGACGACGCGCAGGGCGTGGCTCGTCGCCTCGGGAAGACGGTGGCTGCCCTGCGGGTCGAGGCGCCACTCCAGCTCGTTGCGCTCGACGACGAGGGCGCCGGGGATCAGACCGTCCCGTTCGCGCAGGGCCGCGTAGCGGATGTCCACCAGCAGCGCGTCACCGGCCCGGGCGGCCTCGTACGCCCCCTGGGGCTCGACCCGCTCGTAGCTCGCCCGTACGCGCTCCAGCAACTCGTCGATGCCGACGGGACGTTGGACACCACCGCTGCCTTCTCTGCCGCTACTGCCGGCGCTCACCCGGCCGTCCGTCGCGCTCACTGCCAGTCCTCCGGTCGCTCCACCTGCTCGAGCCGCAGGATCGACCCACTGCGGCTGTAGCGGCGGATCTGCGGCAGAGGCGGGTAGTAGGCGTGGACGGAGATCGCGTGCCGGTCGAGGGACTCGTTGAGCACCTCGTGGACGTGGTTGCGGCCGAAGGCGCGGCCCCGGCCGGCCGGCAGCCGACGTTCGCGGTCGACACCGTCGGTGAGTTCCAGGGTCTTCCAGCCGTCGGTGGGCAGCCGCGCGGCGAGCGAGTTCTCCTTGAGCTCGCCCGACGCGGTCAGGAAAGCGCCGACGGAGTCGGCGTGGTCGTGCCAGCCGGTGCCCGTGCCGGGCGGCCAGCCGATCAGCCAGGCCTCGCTGCCGCCGGGCCCGTCCAGCCGCACCCAGGTGCGGCCTTCCGGGTCGAGCGGCAGGGAGGCGATCAGCTCGGTGTCGGCGGCCGTACGCCGCACGAAGTCGAAGAGGTCGGCCTGAGTGGGCGCCGAATCGGCGGAGTAGGCAGAAGAGGAGCCGGCGGGGGAGACAGCGGGGGATGCGGAAGGGGATACAGACACGGGTGCCGTCCTGAAGGTCCTGAAGAGGGTTCGCGAGTCAGGCGCGCCGGCCGTGGCAGACAGAGCGCGGCGCGCGCACAGAGGAAGAGAGATGCGAAGTCAGCAGGACGGGCGACACACGCAGCCCGCATAGCGGACGAGGTCCATATGGACCCTCCGCCACAGGCGCACACAGGTGTCGGTCACGCACCGGAGTACACCATGGCCGTCCGGACCGGTCAACTCGCTGTCACCATGCGGACGCACGGTGACAGCGCGCACGTCGGCCTCGGTGCCGACGTCAGCGAGAGCCGGCCGACGCACCGGCTTCGGCCTGCGCCTTCGCCGGTCCACCCACCGTGGCCTCCGCCGCCGCGTACAGGTCGTCCGGGCGCACTCCGCTCAGCGCGGTGACGAGGTGCCCGTCGGGGCGCACCAGGAGCACCGTGTGCGCGGCAGCGCCCGGATAGCTCTCGGCGACCAGCAGCTCGGCGGGGTGCGGCAGCGCCGTGACCGCGGCCGCGAGCCGGGGCATGATGCCGGCGCCGACCCAGTGTTTGCGCTCCCACACACCCGTGCCCGGCGCGATCAGCACCACGAGCAGCGCGCCGCGGCCCAGCCGGTCCCGCAGCCGTACGAAGGTGCCGTCCTCCGCGGTGACCCGTACATCGGTGACCGGCGCTCCGGGCGGTGTGTCGACGGGGGTCTCTCCTTCGAGGCGTGAGGGCGCGAGGGGCGAGTCGGCGTACGCCCCCGGCGCGCCGAGCTGGCCATGCCCCAAGTGACCGTCCGTGAGGAGCGCGTCGTGGCCCCGGGACGAGCCGGGGACGTAGGAGCGCAGGCCTCCGCCGCCGCGCAGCAGCGGCAGCGCCTGGTCGGCGGCGCGCAGCCGGGCGGCGACCACTGCCCGGCGCTCGGTCTGGTAGCTGTCGAGGAGCGCCTCGTGCGGCCCGTGGTGCCAGGCCAGGGCCAGCTTCCAGGCGAGGTTGTCGGCGTCCCTGAGGCCCTCGTCCAGTCCGTGGGTGCCCAGGGCGCCGAGCAGGTGTGCCGCGTCCCCGGCGAGGAAGACGCGGTCGGCGCGCCAGCGGCGGGCCAGACGGTGGTGGACCGTGTGGACGCCGGTGTCCAGCAGCTCGTACGGCGGGGTCGTGCCGCCCGCCCAGCCGGCCAGGGTCTCCCGGATGCGGGTCAGCAGCAGTTCGGGGGTGACCAGATCCTTGCCGGGCGGCAGGAGCCAGTCCAGGCGCCAGGCGCCGTCCGGCAGCGGGCGCGCGGTGACCTCGCCGGCCGCGGGGCCCGACATGCGCCACGGCGGCATGCGGTGCAGCAATGCCTCGTCGTGCCAGGGCAGTTCCGTGCGCAGCGCGGCAACGGCGTGGCGTTCCACCGCCGTACGGCCCGGGAAGCGGATGTCCTGGAGCTTGCGCACGGTCGAGCGGGGGCCGTCGCAGCCGACGAGGTAACTGCCGCGCCACCAGGTGCCTTTCGGGCCGCGGGTGTGGGCCGTGACGCCCGAGGGCTCCTGTTCGATGCCGTCGAGTCGGCTCTCCACCGCGACCTTGACGAGCCGTTCGCCGGAAAGGGCCGCACGCAGGGCGCCGGTCAGCACGTGCTGGGCGATGTGCAGGGGAGCGGGCTCGGTGCCGTCGAAAACGATCTCGCGCATCACCTGCTTGCGCCGCATCGACCGCCATCCGGCCCAACGGGCTCCGGCCCGGGACAGGGGCACGCCGGTCAGCCGTTCCATGAGAGCGGCGGTGTCCTCGCGCAGGACGACGGTGCGCGCCGCACGGGGTTCGTCCTTGCCCGGGCCCTCGTCGAGAACGACGCAGGGCACCTCCTGCCGCGCCAGCGCCAGGGCGAGCGTGAGCCCGACGGGCCCCGCTCCGACGATGATCACCGGGTCCACGGCGCGGCGCCCCCTGCCCGTGGTGTTGTCCTGAGAGACGTAGGTGAACAGGAGGTTGGAGCAGGGTGCACGATCACAGAACGTATGCAACCCATTGCCGGTGCTTGCGTCAAGTGACCAGGGGCAGTGGCGATCATGCCACTGCCCCTGAGTGTGTCATGCGGGGTGACCGAGTGTCAGACGGTGCCTCCGGCGCCGGTCCCGGTCGTGCCGGCGATCTCTGCGTCATTCGCGCCCACGACCGCACCCGTCGACTTCTTGGCCCGGCGCAGCCGGCGCTCCAGCCAGCTCGCGAACGAGGTGAGGGCGAAGTTGAGCGCGATGAAGATGACGGCCACGACGGTGAAGCTGGCGATGACGTTGGCGCCGTAGTAGCCGCTCATGGTGTTCGCCGAGGAGAGCAGCTCGGAGTAGGTGAGGACGGCGCCGCCGAGTGCGGTGTCCTTCACGATGACGACGAGCTGGCTCACGATGGCCGGGAGCATCGCGGTGACGGCCTGCGGCAGCAGGATCAGGCGCATCAGCTGGCCCTTGCGCAGGCCGATCGCCATCGCCGCTTCGGACTGGCCCTTGGGCAGGGCCAGGATGCCCGCCCGGACGATCTCCGCGAGGACGGAGGCGTTGTACAGCACCAGGCCGGTGACGACCGCGAAGAGCGGACGGTCGTCGGAGGTGACGTTGGTGTATTCCGCGAAGAGGGCGAGGCCGAAGATCATCAGCACCAGCACGGGGATGGAGCGGAAGAACTCGACCACGACCGCGGCCGGCACCCTGACCCACACGTGGTCCGACAGACGGGCGATACCGAGAACCGCGCCGAGCGGCATCGCGATGATCACCGCCAGGGCGGCGGCCTTCAGGGTGTTCTGCAGACCCGGCCAGATGTACGTGGACCAGGCCTCGCTGCCGGAGAAGAACGGTTCCCACAAGGCCCATTCCAGCTGGCCCTTGTCCTTGAGGGTCCTGAACACCCACCACAGCAGCGCGGCGACTGCGACCAGGAAGACCACCGTGAGGACGACGTTGCGCCGCTTGGCGCGAGGTCCCTGGGCGTCGTACAGAACGGAGCTCATCGCTTCACCGCCACCTTCTTGCCCACCCAGCCGAGGAACAGGCCGGTCGGCAGCGTCAGGACCACGAAACCGAACGCGATGATCGCGGAGATCAGCAGCAACTGTGCCTCGTTCTCGATCATCTCCTTCATCAGTACCGCCGCTTCGGCGACACCGATGGCAGCGGCCACCGTGGTGTTCTTGATGAGGGCGATCAGCACATTGGCCAGCGGTACGACGGACGAACGGAACGCCTGCGGCAGCACGACCAGACCCAGCACCTGGTTGAAACTGAGACCGATCGCGCGGGCCGCCTCCGCCTGCCCGACCGGCACCGTGTTGATGCCGGAGCGCAGCGCCTCGCACACGAAGGACGAGGTGTAGAGAATCAGGCCCAGGACGGCGAGCCGGAAGTTGATCGTCTCGACGTCGTTCGCGCCGAGGGAGACTCCCAACGTCTGGTTCAGGCCCAGCGACGTGAACAGGATGATGACGGTCAATGGGATGTTCCGCACGATGTTCACGTACGCGGTCCCGAATGCGCGCATCAGCGGCACCGGGCCGACACGCATGGCGGCCAGCAGGGTGCCCCAGATAAGGGAGCCGACGGCGGAGAGCACAGCGAGCTGCACTGTCGTCCAGAAGGCTCCCAGCAGGTCGTAATCCTCAAGAAAGTCGAACACGATCTCCCGTGCTTCCGCGTGTAGGGATGCCCACGCCGGTGCGCCGCCCCTTCCGGTGGGCGGCGCACCCTGTCAGGCGCTGCCTCAGCTCTTGATCTCGCCGATCTTCGGCGCCGGCTCGTTCTTGTAGTCGGCCGGGCCGAGGTTCTTGTCCACGGCCTTCTGCCAGGCCTTGTCGGCGACCATGTCCTCAAGGGCCTTGTTGATCTTGTCCTTGAGGTCGCTGCCCTTCTTGACGCCGATGCCGTAGTTCTCGTTGGTCAGCTTGAAGCCGCCGAGCTTGAACTTGCCCTTGAACTGCGACTGGGCGGCGTAACCGGCGAGGATCGAGTCGTCGGTGGTCAGCGCGTCGACGGCACCGTTCTGCAGGCCGGGCAGGCACGCGGAGTACGTCGGGTACGGCTGCAGCTGCGCCTTGGGAGCCAGCTTGTCCTTGACGTTCTGCGCCGAGGTGGAGCCGGTGACCGAGCACAGCTTGGCGTTGTTCAGGTCCTTGGGCGACTTGATCTTGTTGTCGTCCGCACGGATCAGAACGTCCTGGTGCGCCAGCAGGTACGGGCCGGCGAAGTCGACCTTCTCCTGGCGCTCGGGGGTGATCGAGTAGGTCGCCGCGATGAAGTCGACGTCACCACGCTGGAGCATGGTCTCGCGGTCGGCGCTCTTCGCTTCCTTCCACTCGATCTGGTCGGCGTCGTAACCGAGCTTCTTCGCGACGTACGTGGCGACGTCGACGTCGAAGCCGGCGTATCCCTGCGGCGTCTTCTGGCCGAGACCCGGCTGGTCGAACTTGATGCCGACCGTGATCGTCTTGCCGTCGCCGGAGCCGGAGTTGTCACCGTCCTTGTTGTCGCCGCCGCAGGCGGTGGCGGTCAGGGCGAGAGCGAAGACGGTGGCCGAGGCGGCGGTGACCTTGCGGAGCTTCATGGTGAACATCCTTTGGCTGGTGAAGAGATGCGGGCCCTCAAGGGGTGGGCGACATGGGGCGCGTCGGACGCGACCCGCGCCGTCAGTGGTGCAGGATCTTCGACAGGAAGTCCTTGGCACGGTCGCTGCGCGGATTGCTGAAGAACTGGTCGGGCGCAGCCTCCTCGACGATTCGGCCGTCCGCCATGAACACCACGCGGTTTGCGGCCGATCGTGCGAAACCCATCTCATGGGTGACCACGATCATGGTCATACCGTCGCGGGCGAGCTGCTGCATGACCTCCAGCACCTCGTTGATCATCTCGGGGTCGAGCGCGGAGGTCGGCTCGTCGAAGAGCATGACCTTCGGCTCCATGGCCAGCGCCCGCGCGATCGCGACGCGCTGCTGCTGGCCGCCGGAGAGCTGTGCCGGGTACTTCTCGGCCTGCGCGGCCACGCCGACCCGGTCGAGCAGAGCACGGGCCCGCTCCTCGGCCGCCTTCTTGTCCTTCTTGCGGACCTTGATCTGGCCGAGCATCACGTTCTCGAGCACGGTCTTGTGCGCGAAGAGGTTGAAGGACTGGAAGACCATCCCGACGTCGGCGCGCAGCCTGGCCAGCTCCTTGCCCTCGGCGGGCAGCGGCTTGCCGTCGATCGTGATCGAGCCGGAGTCGGTCGTCTCCAGGCGGTTGATGGTGCGGCACAGGGTGGACTTGCCGGACCCGGAGGGTCCGATGACCACGACGACTTCGCCGCGGGCGATCGTCAGGTCGATGTCCTGGAGTACGTGCAACGCGCCGAAGTGCTTGTTGACGCTCTTCAGGACGACCAGTTCTCCGGTCGCGGCCACATCTTCCTTGGCCACCGATACTTCGGTCATCGCTCTCAGGCTCCGTCCTCCTCGGTTTCGGAGGACAGTAGTAACCCTCTACGACCTGCGTCATTACATCTGAGGGGAATCTGAGCATCACGATCCGATAGCAATCGGACACGTGTCGTAGCACTTGCGAGCAGCGCTCATATCGGCCGGGTAACGGAAGCTCTCCGCAACCGGAACCCTCTTGACGCCGTCCTCATCCATCAGCGTGACTGCACAAGGTGCAGTCACGCGTGCACACGTTTTTGTACACAGATGGATCGTACGGCCAGTGAACCGAAGGGGGCCCGGGTGAGACTGCTGCTCGTCGAGGACGACAACCATGTCGCCGCCGCCCTGTCGGCGGTTCTGGCGCGGCACGGGTTCGACGTCACGCACGCGCGCAGCGGCGAGGAGGCCCTCCAGGCGCTGGTCCCCGAGGTCGACGGCTTCGGTGTCGTCCTCCTCGACCTGGGCCTGCCCGACCAGGACGGATACGAGGTCTGCGGCAAGATCCGCAAGCGCACCAGCACGCCGGTGATCATGGTGACCGCGCGCTCCGACGTGCGCTCCCGCATCCACGGCCTCAATCTCGGCGCCGACGACTACGTGGTGAAGCCGTACGACACCGGGGAACTGCTCGCCCGCATCCACGCCGTGAGCCGGCGCACCTCCCACGAGGACACCTCCAGCGGCATCGAGACCGAGCTGCGCCTCGGCCCGGTGCACATCGAGCTGCCCACGCGCCGGGTCAGCGTGGACGGGTCGGTGATCCAGCTGACCCGCAAGGAGTTCGACCTCCTGGCCCTGCTCGCGCAGCGGCCCGGGGTGGTCTTCCGCCGGGAGCAGATCATCAGCGAGGTGTGGCAGACCAGCTGGGAGGGGACCGGGCGGACGCTGGAGGTGCACGTCGCGTCCCTGCGCGCCAAGCTACGCATGCCGGCCCTCATCGAGACCGTACGCGGCGTCGGCTACCGGCTCGTCGCGCCTGCCGGATAGCGGGGCCGGGTGCGCACTCGTCTGCTCCCGCTGCTGATCGTCCTGATGGCGGCCGTGCTGCTCGCGCTCGGCGTCCCGCTCGCCGTCAGTCTGGCCGGCGCCCAGCAGCAGAAGGTCGTCGTCGACCGGATCGACGACACGGCACGCTTCGCGGCCCTCGCCCAGTTCGTCACCGACTCGCCCACCGGGACCGCCAGCGCGTTCGAGAACGAGCGTCTGGCCACACTCAGCAGCGAACTCGACAGCTACTACAAGGTCTACGGCATCCGGGCCGGTGTCTTCTACCGCAGCGGCAGTGCCATGGCCCACGCACCCGCCGGGTGGTCCCTGCCGGATCAGGGCGAGGTGCGTGACGCCTTCGACGAGGCGCTGCTCAGCCGCCGCAGCCACGACCCGCGGCAGGTGTGGCCCTGGCAGCGGGGCAACCTCGTGGTCGCCTCGCCGGTCATCCGGGACGGTGACGTCGTCGCGGTCGTCGTCACGGACTCGCCCACCGGGCAGTTGCGCTCACGCACGCTGCACGGCTGGCTGGTCATCGGCGCGGGAGAGTTCGCCGCGATGCTGCTGGCCGTCGGCGCGGCTCTGCGGCTGACCGGCTGGGTGCTCAAGCCCGT
This sequence comes from Streptomyces sp. NPDC052064, assembly GCF_055585925.1. Lineage (NCBI taxonomy): Bacteria > Bacillati > Actinomycetota > Actinomycetes > Kitasatosporales > Streptomycetaceae > Streptomyces > Streptomyces sp. NPDC052064. The sequence continues at coordinate 117,784 of NZ_JBVJJE010000016.1, read as the reverse complement.
ACGGGTGCTGGACGCCACCACCCACGACATCGCCACGGGGCGGCTGAAGTCCCGGGTCGCCGCCGCCGGCGGTCCACCGGAACTCAGGCGGCTGGCCCGGTCGTTCAACGAGATGGCGGACAACGTCGAGGACGTGCTGGAGCAGCAGCGCGCCTTCGTCGCAGATGCCTCGCACCAGCTGCGCAACCCGCTCGCGGCTCTGCTGCTGCGCATCGAGCTGCTCTCCTTCGAACTGCCCGAGGGCAACAAGGAGATCGCCTCGGTCCAGGCCGAGGGCAAGCGCCTCGCGCAGGTTCTGGACGACCTGCTCGACCTGGCGCTGGCCGAGCACACCGAGGCCGATCTGAAGATCACCGACATCGGCGAGCTCGCCGCCGAACGCGTCGCGGCCTGGTCCCCGACCGCCGAGGCCAAGGGTGTACGCCTGGTGGGCGACTGCCCGCCGACGACCGGGTGGGCCGACCAGGTGGCGCTGTCCAGCGCGCTGGACGGGATCATCGACAACGCGGTGAAGTTCACGCCCGAGGGCCGGACCGTCGAGGTGACCGTCGCCTCCAACGGTGACATCTCCACCGTCGTCGTCACCGACCAGGGGCCCGGCCTCACCGACGAGGAACTGGCCCGCATCGGCGATCGCTTCTGGCGCAGCAGCCGCCACCAGAACATCAAGGGCTCGGGCCTCGGACTGTCCATCTCGCGGGCGCTGCTCGCGGCGGGCGGTGGTTCGATCGCGTACGACCATCACGAGCCGCACGGGCTCAAGGTGACGGTGGCGGTGCCGAGGGTCGGACCGGCGTAGCGAAGCCCGACGGCAGGGCTATGGCTTGACCGACCGGTAGTAGCGTCTGGCCCCGTCGTGCAGCTTGAGCGGGTCCGTGTAGATCGCCGTGCGGACGTCGACGAGCTGGGCGGAGTGGACGGTCGCGCCGATGCCGTCCCGGCTGTCGATCACCGTACGGGTCAGCCACTCGGTGAGCCGGGGATCCATGTCGTCGCGCGTGACCAGCAGGTTGGACACCGCCAAGGTGGGGACCGGGTCGCCGCGCTGGATGGTGGGGTAGGCCGACTCCGGCATCTTGGTGGCGCGGTAGTAGCGCGTGGCACCGCCCTGGTCGTGCAGCTTGGCCACGAGGGCGGGGTCGACCGGCACGAAGCGGAAGGCCGACGCCGACTTCTTGGCCAGCCGGCTGAGCCCGTCCGTGGGCAGTCCGCCCGACCAGAAGAACGCGTCGAGGCCGTGCCCCAGCCGCCTGGGTCCGGTGTCGATGCCGTCCGACGAGGGCTTGATGTCTTTCTCCGGGTCGATGCCGGCCGCCTTGAGCACACTGTTCGCGATCAGCCGCACGCCGGAGTTCGGCAGCCCTATGGCCACGTGCTTGCCCCGCAGATCCGCGACGGAGCGGATGTCCGAGTCCGGCGGTACGACCAGCTGGACGTAGTCGTCGTACAGCCGCGCGACACCGCGCAGTCGGTCGGCGCCGGTGCTGTTGTCGAGCTTGTACGTGGCGACCGCGTCGGCCGCTGCGATCGCGAAGTCGGACTTGCCCGTCGCCACGTCCGCGACGTTCTCCTGCGAACCGGCACTGGTCAGCAACCGCACCTTCAGATCGGGCATGTCCTTGTCGATCTCGGTCCGCAGGAGTTCGCCGTACTCGTGGTAGACCCCCGCCTGCGTGCCCGTGCTGAACCTGATCGTCCCGTCCGGAGGCCGCTCGGCCCAGGGGCGCAGCCACCACAGCAGCAGCCCGAGGACCACGAGAGAGGCGGCGCCGCCCTGAAGGGCCCGGCGCCTGCCGAGAGGGGGGAACGTCTTGGGCATGCGCGAGATCCTGCCAGCCGTGTGCCCCGCTGACCAGGGGCGGACTCACGGGGTGGGGCGAGGGAGTGTCAGTGGCGGCCACTAAGGTCGCCCCCCATGAGCTCCTCGCCCGCAGACCTGGTCCGTGAATTCCACCTCGCCTTCGGCCTGGACGCCCGCAGTACCCCGACGGAGGTGTCCCCGGAACTCGCCGCCCACCGCGGTGAACTCCTCGCGGAGGAGGCCGCGGAGGTGGCCGAGGTGTCGGTGACGGGCCCGCTCGACCGGCTCGCCCACGAACTCGCCGACGTCGTCTACGTCGCCTACGGCACCGCCCTCGTCCACGGCATCGACCTCGACGCGGTGCTGGCCGAGATCCACCGCTCCAACATGACCAAGATCGGTCCCGACGGTTCCGTCTCCCGCCGCGAGGACGGCAAGGTGCTCAAGGGGGAGCACTACGAGGCACCGGATGTGCCGGGGGTGCTGCGGCAGCAGGGGTGGAAGCCGGCCGCCGGCGCCTGAGCCGCCGTTCGGTCCGACGGCTGACCTCGTCCGGCGTCTGGTGGCTGCCAGGTGGGCGGTGGCTCCCTTGTCCGGCGTCTGGCGGCCGCCCGGGCCGGTGGCGGCTCCGGCTCCCTTGCTCCCTGCCCGGCGCCGCCCCTCAGTCGGCCACCGGCGCGTCCGCCTCCTGGGCCCGGGGCGTCGTCTCCGCCGCACCCCGGGGCGACGCGCGGCGTCGGCTCCACCAAGCCGCCACGGGCTCCGTGTAGCGCGCGGTGAGGGGCCCCAGGACGACCAGGATGAGGACGTAGGCCGTGGCCAGAGGGCCGAGGGACGGTTCGATGCCCGCCGAGACCGCAAGGCCTGCGATGACGATCGAGAATTCGCCACGGGCCACCAACGCACCGCCCGCCCGCCAGCGGCCCTTGACGGAGATCCCGGCCCGCCGTGCCGCCCAGTAGCCGGTGGCGATCTTCGTCAGGGCGGTGACGACGGCCAGGCCCAGGGCGGGCAGCAGAACGGGCGGGATGCTGGACGGGTCGGTGTGCAGCCCGAAGAAGACGAAGAAGACCGCCGCGAACAGGTCACGCAGGGGGCTGAGGAGAGTGTGCGCACCCTCCGCCACCTCTCCCGACAGCGCGATGCCCACCAGGAAGGCCCCCACCGCCGCCGACACCTGGAGCTGCTGCGCCACGCCCGCGACCAGGATCGTCAGCCCCAGCACGACCAGCAGCAACTTCTCCGGGTCGTCGCTGGAGACGAAGCGGGAGATGACCCTTCCGTAGCGCAGCGCCAGGAACAGCACGAGGCCCGCCGCGCCCAGCGCGATCGCCAGGGTCAGGCTGCCGGCCAGCAGCCCGGCCCCCGCCACCAGCGCCGTGACGATGGGCAGGTACACCGCCATCGCCAGATCCTCCAGCACGAGCACGCTGAGGATCACCGGCGTCTCCCGGTTGCCGACCCGGCCCAGATCGCCGAGCACCTTCGCGATCACGCCGGACGACGAGATCCAGGTGACACCGGCCAGGACGACGGCGGCCACCGGCCCCCAGCCGAGCAGCAGCGCCACCGCGGCCCCCGGCAGCGCGTTGAGCGCGCAATCGACCAGGCCGGACGGATAGTGGGTCTTGAGGTTGGAGACCAGATCGCTCGCCGTGTATTCCAGGCCCAGCATCAACAGCAGCAGGATGACGCCGATCTCGGCACCTGTGGCGACGAACTCCTCGCTCGCGCCCAGCGGCAGCAGACCGCCCTCGCCGAAGGCCAGACCGGCCAGGAGGTACAGCGGTATCGGCGACAGCCGGAAACGGGCGGCGAACCGGCCGAGCAGGCCGAGGCCGAGGATGATGGAACCGAACTCGATCAGCAGGACCGCGGAGTGCACCGGCTCACTCCCGACCGAGTATCGTCGCGGCGGAGTCGACGCCCTCACGGGTGCCGACGACGATCAGCGTGTCACCGCCCGCAAGCCGGAAGTCCGGCGCGGGGGACGGGATGGCCTCGGCCCGGCGCAGCACCGCCACGACCGACGCGCCCGTATCCGTCCGCATCCGCGTGTCGCCCAGCACCCGCCCGTTCCAGCGTGAGGTCGCGGCCACCTCGATCCGCTCGGCGACCAGCCCCAGGTCCGTGGTGTACAGCAGACTCGGACTGTGGTGGGACGGCTTCAGCGCGTCGATCAGCGAACCCGCCTCCGAGCTGGACAGTCGCAGGGACTGCGCGCAGGAGTCGGGATCGTCGGCCCGGTACACGTTCACCGTGCGCGTGCCGTCGCGGTGCGCCACCACCGACAGATGGCGGTGTTCGCGGGTCTCCAGGTCGTACTGGACCCCGATGCCCGGCAGCGGCGTCGCCCTCAGGCGCGGAGCTGACACGTTTCTTCCCCTTGTTTCGTCTTGCTCTTGTTGTCGTCTTGCTTTTGTTCGGCTTGTCCGTCTGGCTCTTGTCGGTCTGGTGAACGGGTCGATCAACGGACGGGTCAAGTCCGCATGCTGTCATCCGGCCGTACGGTGACGACATGGGTGTCGTGACGGATATACGCAGCGGCCGGTCGCCGGAGAGGGTGGAGGAGGCGGTGTCATACGCGAAGGCCGGAAGGAGCGGATCCAGGAACGTGTCGTTGTTCTGGCGGATCTTCTCGCTCAACGCGGCGGGCCTGGTCGTGGCCACCGCGTTGCTGCTCGGCCCGGTCACCGTGTCGACCCCCGTCCTGGCGGGCGAGGCGCTCGTCCTGCTCGGCGGCCTGGCGACGCTGCTCGCAGGTAACGCGCTCGTGCTGCGCTTCGGCCTCGGGCCCCTGCAACGGCTGGACCGGGCCATGGCCACCGTGGACCTGCTGCGTCCGGGCTCCCGCCCGGTGGTCGCCGGCCCCGCGGAGACGGCCGGGCTGATCACGACGTACAACGCGATGCTCGACCGGCTGGAGGCCGAGCGGGCCGCGGGCGCCGCCCGGGCGCTGTCCGCACAGGAGAGCGAACGGCACCGGATCGCCCGGGAGCTCCACGACGAGGTCGGGCAGACCCTGACCGCCGTCCTCCTCCAGCTCAAGCGGGTCGCGGACCGGGCGCCCGGGGACCTTCGCGAGGAGGTCGGCCAGGCGCAGGAGGCGACCCGGGCCGGCCTGGACGAGATCCGCCGTATCGCCCGCCGACTGCGCCCCGGCGTCCTGGAGGAACTCGGCCTGGCCAGCGCCCTGCGCTCGCTCGCCGCCGAGTTCACGACCCATGGGCTGACCGTGCGCCACCACGTCACCGGCGACCTCTCCGCCCTGACCCCTGAATCGGAACTCGTCGTCTACCGAGTGGCCCAGGAAGGCCTGACCAACACCGCCCGGCACGCCGGCGCCGACCGTGCCGAACTCCGCCTCCGGCCGGTCCCCGGCGGTGTCGAACTCCTCGTACGCGACAACGGCACGGGCCTCGGCGACGCCCCCGAGGGCGCCGGAATCACCGGCATGCGCGAACGCGCCCTCCTGATCGGCGCCTCCCTCACCCTCGAACCGGCCCCCGACCGGGGCACCGACGTACGCCTGCGCATACCGGTGACGGAGGGAGCACGCTGATGTCCACGCCGGTGACGCCCGGAAGCCCGTCGACCACCGCCCGGTCCCCGATCCGCGTCCTGCTCGCCGACGACCACACCCTCGTACGCCGGGGAGTACGCCTCATCCTGGACGGGGAGCCCGACCTGACGGTCGTGGCCGAGGCCGGGGACGGGGCCGAGGCCGTCGCCCGCGCCCGGGACACCGACGTCGACCTGGCCGTCCTGGACGTCGCCATGCCTCGCATGACCGGCCTCCAGGCGGCCCGCGAACTCTCCCGCCGGCTGCCCGCGCTGCACATCCTGATCCTGACGATGTACGACAACGAGGAGTACTTCTTCGAGGCGCTCAGGGCCGGAGCCAGCGGCTACGTCCTCAAGTCCGTCGCCGACCGCGACCTGGTCGAGGCCTGCCGGGCGGCCGTGCGCGACGAGCCGTTCATCTACCCGGGCGCCGAGCGGGCCCTCGTCCGCTCCTACCTGGAGCGGTTGCACCGGGGCGACGGACTGCCGGAACGGGCCATCACCGAACGCGAGGAGGAGATCCTCAAGCTGGTCGCCGAGGGCCACACCTCGAAGGAGATCGGCGAACTCCTCTTCATCAGCGCCAAGACGGTCGAACGCCACCGCGCCAACCTCCTCCAGAAGCTCGGCATGCGCGACCGCCTGGAGCTGACCAGGTACGCGATCCGCGCCGGTCTCATAGAGGCATGAGCCCGGCCCCGGGTTGTCCACAGGCGGCCGAGCCACCTCCGCCGACCGCCTACCCTTGTCCCTATGAGCAGCATCGACCGGAGCCAGTCAGTGGGCGGCACGCGCACATATGAGGTACGCACCTACGGGTGCCAGATGAACGTCCACGACTCCGAGCGATTGGCCGGTCTGCTGGAGGACGCGGGCTACGTCCGCGCCCCCGAGGGCGCCGACGAGGCCGACGTCGTCGTCTTCAACACCTGCGCCGTGCGTGAGAACGCCGACAACAAGCTCTACGGCAACCTCGGTCACCTGGCGCCCAAGAAGGCCAGCCGCCCCGGCATGCAGATCGCGGTCGGCGGCTGTCTGGCACAGAAGGACCGCGACACCATCGTCAAGAAGGCGCCCTGGGTGGACGTCGTCTTCGGCACGCACAACATCGGCAAGCTGCCGGTCCTGCTGGAACGCGCGCGCGTGCAGGAGGAGGCGCAGGTCGAGATCGCCGAGTCGCTGGAGGCGTTCCCCTCGACGCTGCCGACGCGGCGCGAGAGCGCGTACGCGGCCTGGGTCTCCATCTCCGTCGGCTGCAACAACACCTGCACCTTCTGCATCGTCCCGGCCCTGCGCGGCAAGGAGAAGGACCGCCGCCCCGGCGACATCCTCGCCGAGATCGAGGCCCTGGTCGCCGAGGGCGTCTCCGAGATCACGCTGCTCGGGCAGAACGTCAACGCGTACGGCTCCGACATAGGCGACCGTGAGGCCTTCAGCAAGCTGCTGCGCGCCTGCGGGAAGATCGAGGGCCTGGAGCGCGTCCGCTTCACCTCCCCGCACCCGCGCGACTTCACCGACGACGTCATCGCCGCCATGGCAGAGACGCCGAACGTGATGCCGCAGCTGCACATGCCGCTCCAGTCCGGCTCGGACCCGGTCCTGAAGGCCATGCGCCGCTCCTACCGCCAGGACCGCTTCCTGGGGATCATCGAGAAGGTCCGCTCCGCCATCCCGCACGCGGCGATCAGCACCGACATCATCGTGGGCTTCCCCGGTGAGACCGACGAGGACTTCGAGCAGACGCTGCACGTGGTGCGCGAGGCCCGCTTCGCCCAGGCCTTCACCTTCCAGTACTCCAAGCGCCCGGGCACCCCGGCCGCCGAGATGGACGGCCAAATCCCCAAGAAGGTCGTTCAGGAGCGCTACGAGCGTCTCGTCGCCCTCCAGGAGGAGATCTCCTGGGAGGAGAACAAGAAGCAGGTCGGCCGCACGCTGGAGCTGATGGTCGCCGAAGGCGAGGGCCGCAAGGACGACACCACCCACCGCCTGTCCGGCCGCGCCCCCGACAACCGCCTCGTCCACTTCACCAAGCCGGACCAGGAGGTCCGCCCCGGCGACGTGGTCACGGTCGAGATCACCTACGCAGCCCCGCACCACCTCCTCGCCGAGGGGCCGGTGCTGGGCGTGCGTCGCACGCGCGCGGGCGACGCCTGGGAGAAGCGCAATGCCGAGAAGGCGGGCAAGCCGGCCCAGTCGGCCGGTGTGCTCCTGGGCCTGCCGAAGATCGGCGTCCCCGAGCCGCTCCCGGTGGCGGCGAGCGGCTGCGGCTGCGACTGAGCCGGGCCGTGGCCTGCCGCGGCCGGACCTGACCGGAGCCGGACCTGACCGCGGCTGAGTCCGGCTGCGGTTGGCTCCGGCTGTGGCTTGTTCCGAAGGGCTCGCGGGTTACCCTGCCGATCATGCTTGTCGCCGCCGCTGCCTGCCCCTGCCCGCCCCTCCTGGTGCCCGACGTCGCCGCGGGCGCCGCTCCGGAGCTGGACGCCGCGCGGGCCGCCTGCACGGACGCGCTGGGCGTGCTCGCCGCCGCCCGGCCCGGCCGGCTCGTGGTCGTCGGGCCGGTGGAGAGCACCGGGCCCGAGACGTACCCGGAGGGCACGCGGGGCTCGTTCCGGGGCTTCGGCGTCGATCTCGACGTACGGCTGGGACAGGGCGACGAGAGCTCGCCCGCGGAACAACCGCTGCCGTACTCGCTGGCGGTGGCCGCATGGCTGCTGGAGCGGACGGGGTGGTCCGACGCCCCGGTCGAGGGACTCGGCGTGGGGGACCTGCTCGCGCCCGAGCGATGTGCCCGGATCGGACGGGACCTCGCCACACGGTCCGAGCGGGTCGCGCTGTTGGTGATGGGTGACGCCAGCGCGTGCCGGACGCTCAAGGCCCCGGGGTATCTGGACGAACGGGCGGCGCCCTTCGACGCGGAGGTCGCGCGCGTACTCGGCACGGCGGACGTGGCCGCGCTCACCACACTGGACACCGGGCCGGCGCGTGAACTGAAGGCCTCCGGACGGGCCCCCTGGCAGGTGCTGGCGGGCGCGGCCGAGGGCGCGGCCCTCGGCGGATCACTGCTGTACGAGGACGCGCCGTACGGGGTGGGATACATCGTGGCCACCTGGTCGTAGACCCGGCGCCGGGGCGGCCCCGGCGGCGGGCGCGGGAAACGGCGGACGGCCGGGAGCCCTCGTGCTCCGCGGCCGTCCGCCGATGTGCCCTTCGGTGTGCCGATGCGTGTTCAGGACCTTCTGCGTCGATGTGCGCTCAGGAAGTGGGCGGTGGTGCGTCCGGCGGCGGAGTGCCTCCGGCGTCCCGCGGCGGTGCCGTACGGCCCCTGTCCGGCGGCATGGTGCTGCCGCCCGCGCCCGGCGGCGGTGGCGTGCCGCCCGCGTCCGGTCCGCTGTCGCCCTGGTGCGCGAGTCGGTCCATGGCGCCCTTGGCCTTGCCCGTGCCCGACTGGATCCTGTCGCTGTACTTGCCCTTGGTCCTCTTGTCGACGACCTGCGCGGCCTTGTCGAGGCCGTGCTGGATCTTGTCCTCGTGCCGCTGCGCGAGGTCCGAGACCTTGCCCTTGGCCGGGCCCAGCTTGGCTTTCACGTTGTCCAGGAGACCCATGGTTCACCTTCCCTCGCGCGGGGCGGTCACGTGCGGGCGCCCTCGCCGGCCTCGTTGTCGGCCGGCTTGTCGGTGGACTGCTGCTTGGGGATGTCGACGCCTTCGGTCTCGGTGACCTCGGCCGCCTCAGCCGCCGGCTCGGTCGCTTCCGCTGCTCCGTCAGCCTCCTTCGCCGCCTCTGCCCCGGCCGTTTCCTCCACTCCGGTCCCGGCCGTCGTCTTGTCGGCCTGAACCTCGGCGGCAGGCGTCTCATCCGTGGCCTTGGACCGCCGGAGAAGTCGTGCAAAAACTCCCATATTCACTCCATACGTTACTCGTGCGGGCGAAATCCCGCGTCGCCCGGTGCGTCCGTTTGCGCGACCCGGGCCACCGCCTCTGCGATCCGGCGGCAGGAACCTCGCAACGGGCAACGACCCCGGGGCCGTGGCGTCACGTAACTCGTTCGAGAGCAGGGTTCGAGGTTTGCGAGACTGGGTCGGTGAGCAGTGCACCCCCCGCCCCCCGCGTCATCGCCGTCGTCGGACCAACTGCGGCCGGAAAGTCCGATCTGGGCGTCTTCCTGGCCCAGCGTCTCGGTGGTGAGGTCGTCAACGCCGACTCCATGCAGCTCTACCGAGGGATGGACATCGGCACCGCCAAACTGACGCCCGAGGAGCGCGGCGGCGTCCCCCACCACCTCCTGGACATCTGGGACGTGACCGTCACGGCGTCCGTAGCCGAGTACCAGCGCCTGGCCCGTGAGCGGATCGACGCCCTGCTCGCCGAGGGTCGCTGGCCGATCCTGGTCGGCGGCTCCGGACTGTATGTGCGCGGGGCCGTCGACAACCTGGAGTTCCCCGGCACCGACCCCGAGGTCCGCGCCCGCCTGGAAGAGGAGCTGACGCTGCGCGGCTCCGGCGCGCTGCACGCCCGTCTGGCCGCCGCCGACCCTCAGGCCGCGCGGGCGATCCTGCCGAGCAACGGCCGCCGGGTCGTCCGGGCCCTGGAGGTGATCGAGATCACCGGCAGGCCCTTCACCGCCAATCTCCCCGGCCACGACTCCGTGTACGACACGATTCAGATCGGCGTCGACGTGGCCCGGCCCGAGTTGGACGAGCGCATCGCGCGCCGGGTCGACCGGATGTGGGAGGCCGGCCTCGTGGATGAGGTGCGCGCACTGGAGGCGCAGGGGTTGCGTGAGGGGCGTACCGCCTCGCGCGCGCTCGGCTACCAGCAGGTGCTCGCGGCGCTCGCCGGGGAGTGCACCCTGGAGGATGCGCGGGCCGAGACCGTGCGTGCCACCAAGCGCTTCGCGCGCCGTCAGGATTCATGGTTCAGGCGCGATCCCCGGGTGCACTGGTTGAGTGGGGCTGCGGCCGATCTCACAGAACTTCCGCAGCTCGCGCTGTCTTTCGTCGAACGACCGGTTACAGCCTGATCACGTCATGGCATCGGGACGCCCAGGCCGTCATCCGGGCCTGCGGCGGCGTGCCATCATCGAGCTTCGATCGACCGAGTTGAGTCCTAGTTGGGAGGGCGCGTGGCGATGGAGGCCGGCCCTCGCGACACCGCACAAGGCACCGATCACATCACCGCCGACCGGGATGAACCGGAGCGCCGGGACGACCCGGAGCACCGGGACGGACCGGAGCAGGAGTCGGACCGTCTCAGCTCCGACGGGCCCGACGAGACGCAGGGCGTGACGGACGACGGCCCCGAGCCCGACGAGATGTTCGCGGGCGAGGTCGAGGTCGAGCTGCGCCCGCAGCGTCGGCTGCGCATCTGGCAGCTCGCGCCCATCGTGAGCCTGGCCGCGCTCGGCTCCCTGATGTTCGCGTTCCCGCTCGCCTTCGACTTCGGCGACAGCGGGGCCGTGATCGCCATGCTCGGGCTGCTGATCTGCTCGTGCGCGGCCGGCTGGGGCATGATGGCCGCCCGCCGCGTGGGCTACACCTGGCCGGGCCTGCCGGCCAAGGGCTCGGGTCGCAGACCCGACTGGCGGGTCGTCCTCGCGTACGCGGTGATGGTGGCCGCGGTGGTCATGCTGGCGGTCTGGCGCGTAGCGAGACTCCGCTAGAGCACCGCGCCCTTCAGGGGCGCGGGGTCGTGTCGGTATGCGGCTCCGCCGCGTGGGCGCGACAAGCCACGATGCACCCGCACGAACTCACTGCCGGAACCCCTGGCACCCTCCTTCGGCTCGACCCGCCGAGCAGACCGTACGATCGAGGAATGAGCAAGCGGATCCCCTTCCTCAAGGGCCACGGCACCGAGAACGACTTCGTGATCGTCCCGGACCCCGAGAACGCCATCGACCTGCCCCCGGCCGCCGTCGCAGCCCTCTGCGACCGCCGCGCGGGCATCGGCGGTGACGGACTGCTGCACGTGGTGCGATCCGCGGCGCATCCCGAGGCGAAGGGCATGGCGGCCGAGGCGGAGTGGTTCATGGACTACCGCAACGGCGACGGCTCGATCGCGGAGATGTGCGGCAACGGCGTGCGGGTGTTCGCGCACTACCTCCAGCGCGCCGGACACGTCTCGGAAGGAGACCTCGCGGTCGCCACGCGCGGGGGCGTGAAGACCGTGCACATCGCCAAGGACGGTGACGTAACCGTGGGCATGGGCAGGGCGGTGCTCCCCGAGGGCGACGTCACGGTCGGCGTCGGCGAGCGCAGCTGGCCCGCGCGCAACGTCAACATGGGCAACCCGCACGCGGTCGCCTTCGTGGACGACCTGTCCCACGCCGGTGACCTGCGCTCCCCGCCGCCCTTCAGCCCGGCCTCCGCCTACCCGGACGGGGTGAACGTCGAGTTCGTGGTCGACCGCGGCCCCGGGCACGTCGCGCTGCGCGTGCACGAGCGCGGCGCCGGCGAGACCCGCTCGTGCGGCACGGGCGCGTGCGCGGTCGCCGTGGCCACCGCCCGCCGCGACGGCGTCGACCCGGCGGCCACCGGTACGCCGGCGACGTACACCGTGGACGTACCGGGCGGCACCCTGGTGATCACCGAGCGGCCCGACGGCGAGATCGAGATGACCGGCCCTGCGGTGATCGTGGCCGAGGGCGAGATCGACACGGACTGGCTGGACACCGCCACGCGCGCGTGATCAGGCCCCGACCGTCCTGAAACTGCCGCGCGCTGTCGGCCTCTCGACCCGAAACCGCCGTAAGGAACCGGCCACTTGGCGGGAACAGGACTGTTATGGTCACGACGTACGGGGGTGCAAACCTCACATTCATCCCTCGAATGGGTGATCAGTTTCACGCTCGGCGAGAGGCGGTCAGCCGGGCATGGTGGGCTCGGTAGCATCAAGCACCGGCCCGGACGGGGGACCGAAGCCGCCCCCTGAGCCGTGTCCGCCCTGGGGCACCCCGTCCGCCGGTCCACGCAGCCGGAGGTGCCCATGAGTGCGGAGGCCACGAATTCCGTGACCCCAGGCCCGATGCCGGGCGCGGTGTCAGGACCGGTGACGCCGACAGCCCCCCGCAGAAAGGCCCGCCCCCGGATCGACTTGCGCCGCCTCGGCCGCGCCGCGCTGCTCGGCCCCGCCGCCCGCGACCGGCTGCCCGACGCCATCAGCCACGTCGTCGACGCGCACCGTGCCCACCACCCCGACGCGGACCTCGAACCCCTGCGCCGCGCCTACGTCCTGGCCGAGTCCTCGCACCGCGGCCAGATGCGCAAGAGCGGCGAGCCGTACATCACGCACCCGCTCGCCGTGACCCTGATCCTCGCCGAACTCGGCGCCGAGACCACGACGTTGACCGCGTCCCTGCTCCACGACACCGTCGAGGACACGGACGTGACGCTCGAGCAGGTCGGCGAGCAGTTCGGCGAGGAGGTCCGCTACCTCGTCGACGGCGTCACGAAACTGGAGAAGGTCGACTACGGCGCCGCCGCAGAGCCCGAGACCTTCCGCAAGATGCTCGTCGCCACCGGCAACGACGTCCGCGTCATGTCGATCAAACTCGCCGACCGGCTGCACAACATGCGCACCCTCGGCGTCATGCGCCCCGAGAAGCAGGAACGCATCGCCAAGGTGACACGTGACGTGCTGATCCCGCTCGCCGAACGGCTCGGCGTCCAGGCGCTCAAGACCGAACTGGAAGACCTCGTCTTCGCGATCCTGTGCCCCGAGGAGTACGAGCACACAAGGGAGTTGATCGTCCGCAACGCCGCCCGCGCGGACGACCCGCTCGCCGAGGTCGCCGACGAGGTGCGCACCGTGCTGCGCGAGGCGGACATCCCGGCCGAAGTCCTCATCCGCCCCCGCCACTTCGTCTCCGTGCACCGGGTCTCCCGCAAACGCGGCCGGCTCCGCGGGTCCGACTTCGGCCGTCTGCTGGTGCTGGTGAACGAGGACGCCGACTGCTACGGCGTCCTGGGCGAACTCCACACCTGCATGACGCCGGTCGTATCGGAGTTCAAGGACTTCATCGCCGTACCGAAGTTCAACCTGTACCAGTCGCTGCACACGGCCGTCGCCCTCCCCCAGGCCCGCACCGACTCGCCCGGGGGCACCCTCATGGACGGCCAGGTCGTCGAAGTCCTCATCCGCACGCACCAGATGCACAAGGTCGCCGAGGCCGGAGTCGTCGCGCTCGGTAACCCGTACGCGCCGGCTCCCGACGACCCGGCCGACGGCGAGCGCGTCGACCCCACCCGCCCCGGCTGGCTCTCCAGGCTCCTCGACTGGCAGGAGGCGGCACCCGACCCGGACCACTTCTGGTCGACCCTGCGCGAGGACCTCGCCCAGGACCGCGAGATCACCGTCTTCCGGCCCGACGGCGGCACGCTCGGCCTGCCCGAGGGTGCGACCTGCGTGGACGCCGCGTACGCGCAGTACGGCGAGGACGCGCACGCGTGCATCGGCGCACGTGTCAACGGCCGTCTGGCCACGCTGAGCACCGTTTTGAAGGATGGCGACACCGTCCAGCTCCTCATGGGCCAGGACCCGGCGTCCGAGCCCTCCCGGGAGTGGCTGGAGCACGCGCACACGCCCGCGGCCCGGATCGCCATCCAGCGGTGGCTGGCAGCCCACCCGGCGCAGGCCGAGGCCCAGCGGAGCGAGGTCCGGGAGGACCGGCAGGCCGAGGAGCGCGCGGCGGCTCCCCGACCGGCGACCGCCGACGCATCAGACCCGGACGGACCGGCTCCCGAGCAGGCGGCCGTCCGCCCCGCCGGGGGCAACGTCCTCACCGACCGGCCCGGCGCGACCGTCCGGCTCGCCGGCTGCTGCACACCCGTACGGCCCGACGAGATCACCGGCTTCGCCGTACGCGGGGGAGCGGTCACCGTGCACCGCGTCGAGTGCGCCGCGGTGGCCCGTATGAAGAACGCGGGGCGCATGGAGGTCGGCGTGCGCTGGGGCGATGCCACCGAGTGCCGGGTCACGCTGGTCGCCGAATCGTTCGTCCGTCCCCATCTGCTCGCGGATCTCACGGAGGCCATGGCCCTCGAAGGTGCCGAGATCGTCTCCGCGACCGTCGAACCCCCGGCCCAGCAGCAGGTCCGTCACACGTACACCGTGCAACTCCCGGACGCCGCCCACCTGCCCGCCCTCATGCGCGCGATGCGCAACGTGGCCGGGGTCTACGACGTCACCCGGGCACAACCGCAGACGCAGGGCGGCTGAGCCCGCCCGGACGCCGCTCACCGGACACGGGCGGCACCCGGCGCAGGCCCCGGTCCCCGGTTCGGGTGGGCCGGACGCGCGTCGTCCCGGCCGCGCACGCGCGCGCTGATAGCCCTGGGGCATGCGCCTCACCCCCCACCGCACCCGTGCCCGTTTCTGTTGCCGGCGGACGGCCGCGGCGCTGCTCGCCTCGGCCGTCTCCGTCTGCCTCGTGGCCGCGAGCGCCCCCGTCGTCCCGCTCGGCGTCGGCGACCGCCTCTTCCCGTATCTGGGCAACCCCGGCTACGACGTCGCGTCGTACGACCTCTCCTTCACCTATCCCGGGACCAACAGCGAGCCGCTGCGGGCCGTCACCACCATCGACGCCTGGACCACCGCCGACCTTGATCGCGTCAACCTGGACTTCGCCCACGGCACGGTCCACTCGGTCGAGGTCGACGGCGAGCCCGCCCCCTTCAGCACCGTCGGCGAGGACCTGGTGATCACGCCGGAGGAATCCGTGTCGGACGGCAACTGGATGCGGATCACCGTGCGGCACACCAGCGACCCGGTGCCCGCCGAGGGCCGGGAGGGCGGCTGGGTGCGCACCGCGGACGGCCTCGCCATGGCCAATCAGGTCGACGCCGCGCACCTGGTGTTCCCGTGCAACGACCACCCCTCCGACAAGGCGATGTTCACCTTCCGGGTCACCGCGCCCGACGGCCACACGGCCGTCGCCAACGGCCTGTCCGCCGGGGTGGACAAGTCCGACGGGGCGACCACGTGGACGTACCGTACCCAGCACCCCATGGCCACCGAGCTCGCCCAGGTCTCCATCGGCCGCTCCACGGTGCTGCACCGCGCCGGACCGCACGGACTGCCCGTACGGGACGTCGTCCCGACCAGGCACCGCAAGGCGCTCGAACCATGGCTGGAGAAGACCCCGGAGCAGATCGCCTGGATGGAGAGCAAGGTCGGCCGCTACCCCTTCGAGACGTACGGCCTGCTCATGGCCGACGCCTCCATCGGCTTCGAACTGGAGACCCAGACGCTCTCCCTCTTCGAGCGGGAGCTATTCACCGAGCCCGTCTACCCCGCGTGGTACGTCGAGTCGATCATGATCCACGAGCTGTCCCACCAGTGGTTCGGCGACAGTGTCGGCCCCCGCACCTGGTCCGACCTGTGGCTCAACGAGGGGCACGCCACCTGGTACGAGGCGCTGTACGCCGAGGAGCAGGCCGGTAAGCCGATGCGGGACCGTATGCAGGCCGCGTACGGCGCCTCTGACCGCTGGCGCGCTGCCGGCGGACCACCCGCAGCCCCGAAGGCCCCCGAGCCCGGCCGCGAGACCAGCATCTTCCGGCCCAACGTCTACGACGGTGCCGCGCTCGTCCTGTACGCCCTGCGCCAGGAGATCGGCCGCCCGGCCTTCGAACGACTGGAACGCGCCTGGGTCGGCCGCTACCAGGACGACACCGCCACGACGGAGGACTTCGTCCGGCTCGCCGCCGAGATCTCGGGGCGCGACCTGGGTGGCTTCTTCCAGGGCTGGCTGTACGGGGAGAAGACCCCGCCGATGCCGGGGCACCCGGACTGGAAGCCCGCCGCGCCGGCGAAACCGGCTGCGTCAGCGAAACCGGCTGCGCTTGCGAAGACGCCTGCAGCCGCGAAACCGGCCGCACACGCGAAGACGGCCGCTCGATAACACGGTGACGAGACGCCCCGTGCCGTGCGACTATCTTCAGGTCGGCGCGGCATGGAGCGCCGGGAATCTCCCGGAGTGCTCGCGCGTTATGCCGGTGACGGAAAGCTCGCAGCGCTCCGTCGCGGTAAACGGTTTCCCAGCTACGTAAGGATCCAATGACCTCCTCTTCTTCCCCTTCCCAGGACACCAAGCGCTTCGCGCACAGCCACCCCGAGGGTCTTCGGGCCGATGCCCTGATGGAAGAGGACGTCGCCTGGAGCCACGAGATCGACGGAGAGCGGGACGGCGAACAGTTCGACCGCTCCGACCGCGCGGCTCTGCGCCGTGTGGCGGGCCTCTCCACCGAGCTCGAGGACGTCACCGAGGTCGAGTACCGCCAGCTCCGTCTGGAGAGGGTCGTGCTCGTCGGCGTCTGGACCTCGGGAACCGTGCAGGACGCGGACAACTCCCTCGCGGAGCTCGCCGCCCTCGCGGAAACGGCCGGCGCACTGGTGCTCGACGGTGTGACCCAGCGCCGCGACAAGCCCGACGCGGCCACCTACATCGGCTCCGGCAAGGCCGAGGAGCTGCGCGACATCGTCCTCGAATCGGGCGCGGACACCGTCATCTGCGACGGTGAGCTCAGCCCGGGCCAGCTCATTCACCTCGAGGACGTCGTCAAGGTCAAGGTCATCGACCGTACGGCCCTGATCCTCGACATCTTCGCCCAGCACGCCAAGTCCCGAGAGGGCAAGGCGCAGGTCGCGCTCGCGCAGATGCAGTACATGCTGCCGAGGCTCCGAGGCTGGGGTCAGTCGCTGTCCCGTCAGATGGGCGGCGGCAAGGGCGGCGGCCTCGCCACCCGTGGTCCCGGTGAGACCAAGATCGAGACGGACCGGCGTCGGATCCGCGAGAAGATGGCGAAGATGCGCCGGGAGATCGCGGACATGAAGACCGGCCGCGAGATCAAGCGCCAGGAGCGCAAGCGCCACAAGGTGCCCTCGGTCGCCATCGCGGGCTACACCAACGCCGGCAAGTCCTCGCTGCTCAACCGCCTCACGGGCGCGGGCGTGCTGGTCGAGAACGCCCTGTTCGCGACCCTCGACCCGACCGTGCGCCGGGCCGAGACGCCGAGCGGCCGGCTGTACACGCTGGCCGACACGGTCGGCTTTGTCCGCCATCTGCCCCACCACCTGGTCGAGGCGTTCCGCTCCACGATGGAGGAGGTCGGCGAGTCCGACCTGATCCTGCACGTGGTGGACGGTTCCCACCCGAACCCGGAGGAGCAGCTGGCCGCCGTGCGCGAGGTGATCAGGGACGTCGGCGCCACCGACGTACCCGAGATCGTCGTGATCAACAAGGCCGACGCGGCCGACCCGCTGACGCTCCAGCGGCTGATGCGTGTCGAGAAGCGGTCCATGGCCGTCTCGGCCCGCACCGGCCAGGGCATCGACGAGCTGCTCGCGCTCATCGACAACGAGCTGCCGCGCCCGTCGGTCGAGATCGAGGCACTCGTGCCGTACACGCACGGCAAGCTGGTCGCCCGTGCCCACGACGAGGGTGAGATCCTCTCCGAGGAGCACACCCCGGAGGGCACTCTGCTCAAGGTGCGGGTGCACGAGGAACTGGCGGCGGAGCTCTCGCCGTACGTCCCGGCGCCGGCGCTCTGACGGCTTCGGCGTCAGACGTAGTTCAGGGACGCAAGAAGCTGCTGCGTGAGCGGGAGGCATACCTCCAGCTCACGCAGCAGGCCTGAGCAACAAGAAGGCGTGCCACCGTTCCACCTGCGTGAGGACGACCGGATCTGCATCGCCGACCGGCTGCGGGGAAGGCCGCGATCCGCGCGACAGCTGCTGAACTGGGCCGCAATCCCTCGGCCATCAGCAGCGAGGTACGTACGCCGCAACCGCACTGTCGGGACCCGTGGTCAGTGGCATTACCGCCCGCACGCAGCTCAGGCCCCCGAGGCACGTCGCGTGCGGCGCAACCCCCGCCGTCAGGCTCAGCAGCGTCGGCCCCGCTTCCGCGACCCGATGGTGATGATCATCGGCAAGGACGGCGCCTCCGCCATCGGCACCCTTGTCGCGCGTGCCTCCCGCTACGTGATGCTCCAGCATCTGCCGAATGGCCGGGGCACGAGCTGGTCCGCGATGCGCTGGTGGGGACCGTGCAGACGCTGCCGTCCCACCTGAAACGCTCGCTCACCTGGGACAAGGGCAACGAGATGGGCCGACACCCCGAGTTCACGATCGCCACCGACGTCCCCGTCTACATCTGTGATCCGGCCAGCCCCTGGCAGCGCGGCCGTTGTCGCCGCCGAACTCAACGGTCGCCCACGCAAAACGCTCGGCTGGGAAACCCCGGCCGAGCGCCTGCGTGAACTGCTCGCGGCGTGAGTCCGGCCATGTGCTGACCGCGTGGACTCAGCTGACCGGCCATGTGCGCTTGGCCGCCCAGGTGCCGAAGCGCTGCCAGCCGATCTCCGGAAAGTCGCGCCGCAGCGCGTTCACGTCCACATCGAGGCCGACCTCGGTGAAGTAGCGGAACATCGCGGCGAGATCGGCCGAGAACGCCTCGACATGGGCGATCGGCAGCCGCTCGAAGACGATCGGCCGGCCGCACACGCCGGTCAGGGCTTCCGCGATCTCCAGGCAGGTCAGCTCGTCGGAGGCGATGTCGATGCGCCTGCCGGCGAACTCCTCCGGCCGCGCGAGAACATGGGCCGCGAAGGCGCCGATGTCCCGCGCGGGAATCAGCGGCAGCGGCCGGTCGGCCGGCATCGGCAGCACGAACCGGCCATCGCGCAGACCCTCGAGCGACCACTCGACCGTGTAGTTGTCCATGAACGCGGCCGGGCCGAGGATCGTCCACTGCACACCCAGCCCTCGCAGGTGCCGTTCGATGCGGTACTTGCTGTCGAAGTGCGGGATGCCCGTGCTGCGGTCGGCGTGCGCGGCCGAGGTGAACACGATGTGCCCGACGCCACGGGCGGCCTCCAGCAGGTCGATGCCCTGCTGGACTTCGGTCTCCGGGTTGGAGCCGAATGGCGTGGACATCGCAAACAATCCGTCGGCGCCCTTCAGAGCGGCTTCCAGCGACTTGCTGTCGTCGAAATCGGCGGCGTGCACCTCGGCGCCGAGGACCCTCAGCGCGTGGGCGGCCGCCGAGTCGGGATTGCGGGTCAGAGCCCGGACCTGGAAGCCCTGATCGAGCAGCGAGCGGGCGGCCGCGCCGCCTTGGGCGCCGGTCGCTCCGGCGACGGCCACCACGGGCCGGTATGGTTCCTTCGTCATGCGGTTACCGTACAACGCAGTTGCTGCGTCGCGCAGGTATTAAGGATGGTGTGCATGCTCATTGACGATCTCCAGCAGGAGTCCCGCCGCTACCTGGCCTCGTACGTCATGTTCAACCAGGCGGTTGCGGACCATCTCAAGCTGCACCCCACCGACGTCCAGTGCCTCAACCTGCTGACCGCCGAGCCCGGCCCGTTCACCACCGGCCGGATCGCCGAACTCACCGGCCTGACCAGCGGCTCGGCGACCCGGCTGGTCGACCGTCTCGAGAAGGCCGGCTACGTGGTCCGGCACCGCGACAAGACCGACCGCCGCCGGGTCCGGGTGGAGCCTGTCCCGGAGGCGATGCGGGATCTCATGGAACTGTGGTCGGAGCTGGGCGAGGGATGGCGGGCGATGTTCGCCGACTACACCGAGGACGAGCGCGCCCTGCTGTACCGGCACATGCGGCGCACCGTTGAACTCTCCCGGCAACAGATCGCCCGCCTGCGCGGCAAGCAATGACGGCCGCTCACGCACAACGCTCGGCTGGGAAACCAGGCCGAGCGCCTGCGTGAACTACTGGCGGGCTGATCGACCGACCACGTGTTGCGACGATCCCTGGAAAGCGCATCCGCGGGCAGCGGGCCTTCGGTAGGTCCCGGTCACCGACCGCCGTACGTCTTGCTCATGTTCCGGTAGAGCGCCTCGGCATCACGGCCCAGCTGCGGGCCGGCGAGCCAGCTGTTGTCGGCCGGGCCGATCGAGGAATTGGACACGAGCACGGACTTGCCGTTTCAGCACCCGGAACCAGCCGCCGCCGGACGAACCGCCGATCATGGTGCAGTCGATGCGGTACATCGTCGGCAGGCTCGGGCTGAGCGAGAACCGGCCCGGGACGTCGATGCACTTGAACATCTTCAGGCCGTTGCAGGGCGGCGCCGCCGGGTAGCCCCAGGCGCCCAGCTTGGCGGCCTCGGCCGCGGACGGCGCGAAGAAGTCCACGTCCAGCGCGGCGCCGACCGTCTCCTCCAGGGACTTGGCACCCTGCTCGGGGCTCGGGCATGTCATGCCTGGCGCCGGAGCCCACCCGGTGCGACACCCCACTGTGCCCGTGAAGTTGAGGACGTACGGGGGTGGGGTGGGGAGGTTCCCGTGAGTCCACGGGCCGTTGCGCCAGGTGGGCACGGGCACCACCCCACCGCCGACGGTGCTCAGTGGGTCGTCACCGGCCCGCGAACTTCTCGCTGACCGAGTCGTACACGCCCTTCGCCACCTCGCCCAGCCGCGGGCCGGCCAGCCAGCCCGACGTCACCGGGCCGATCGAGGTGTTGGACACCAGCGCCGGCTTGCCGTCCGAGCCCGTCGCGACCCAGCCGCCCCCCGACGAACCGCCGGTCATGGTGCAGCCCATGCGGTACATCGTCGGGTCCGACGCGGTGACCGACAGCCGGCCCGGCCGGTCCTGGCAGCGGTACAGCTTCTGCCCGTCGTACGGCGGTGCGGCCGGGTAGCCGATCGCCGTGACGCTCTTCACCTTCGGTACGGCGGGAGCCTTGAAGTCGACCGGCAGCGCGGAACCGACCGTCTCCTCCAGAGACTTGCCGCTGCCCTTCTCCGGCGTCACATGGATGACCGCGAAGTCGTAGGGCGCGCCGTCCCCGCCCGTCGAGCCGCCCTGCTCGATCCACTGTGCCGATGTCTGCGCCCACTCTCCCCACCAGACACCGTAGGGAGCGACGTCCTCCCTGGTGGCGTTCTCCAGCTCCGCGACCGGCTTGCCGTCGTCGTTGTACGACGGCACGAACGCGATGTTGCGGTACCAGCCGCCCTTCTTGCCCGCGTGCACGCAGTGGCCCGCCGTCCACACGAGGTTGGACTTGCCCGGGTGGGCCGGGTCCTTCACCACCGTCGCCGAGCAGACGGCCGAGCCCTTGGGGGAGTCGAAGAACACCTTCCCGGCCGTGGGCGCGTTGGCGTGGTACGACGGAGGCACGGCCTGCGCCTGCACCGGCTCGGGCGTGGGGTCGGTCACGCCCTGGTCACCGGCGAGGTCGCTGTCGTCCACGCCCTGGTCGGGTTCCTCGGCCTCCCGCATGCGGTCCGGGTCCCAGAGCCCCTCGATGATCGGGTTGATGTACTCGTTGGCCTCGCGCAGCCAGTCGTCCCGATCCCAGTTCTTCCAGGCGCCGTTCTTCCACTTGTCGACGTCGATGCCGTGCTCGCGGAGCCGGTCCCTGATGTCGTCCGGGATCCTCAGCTTGCCGTCGTCGGAGGCGCTCGCCGACGCGGAGGCCTCGCCGCCCGCCGCGGCGTCGCCCGACTCACAGGCGGTGGCGGTCAGCGCGAGCGCCGAGGCGAGGGCAACGGCGGCCAGCACGGGGGAGTTCCTGCGGCGCGACCTCCCCTCTCGGCTGGCGGTGGACGACGGCCGTGTGGATCGCATGATGTGACTCCCCCTGATGTGGAACGAACATGGACGAACCGGTGCTTCGGCCCTGGTTTCCCCGACTCATGGGGAGTTCAGGCCGAGCTCACGGCGTCCGGGAACGGCACCACACACTATGCGGCGGCTGTGGGGGCGGCCCGACGGAACCGCAACAGTTCCGTCACGGAAAGGATCTTGAGGCAACCCGTAACCCGGTGAGCGGACCGGGGTTGGTAGCGATGAGGGGCCTGCTGTCTGTGTGCGGTCCTCTATGCCCGTGCCCAGTGGGAGGTCAGGGAAGTCGTGGCGGAATCCACCCATGGGGGATGTGCGTCCGAGGAGGCTGCTGTGGGGCGTATGCCGGTCAGGGCCCTCCCAAGTGCCGTCGACGACACGGCACCGGGACCGCGCGCCGCGCACGAGGGGATTCTGCGCCGCCAGTCCGCGCGCGAGTCCGCGGCCCGCACCTACGCCCGCGCCCTGCCGATCGTGCCGGTGCGGGCCCGGGGTCTGACCATCGAGGGCGCGGACGGCCGCCGCTACCTGGACTGCCTCTCCGGCGCCGGCACGCTCGCCCTCGGACACAACCACCCGGTCGTCCTCGAAGCCATCCGCAAGGTCCTCGACTCCGGCGCGCCCCTGAACGCCCTCGACCTGGCCACACCCGTCAAGGACGCCTTCATCACCGAGCTGTTCCGCACCCTGCCCCCAGGGCTCGCCGACCGGGCCCGCGTGCGGTTCTGCGGACCGGCCGGCAGCGACGCCGTGGAGACCGCCTGCGAACTCGTGCGCGCGGCCACCGGCCGGACCGGCCTCATCGCGTTCACCGGCGCCACCCACGGAAGGACGGCCGGAGCACTCGACGCGTCCGCCGGCGCCCACGACGGACGGGTCGTCCGCCTGCCCTACCCGCAGGACTTCCGCTGCCCCTTCGGCGTCGGGGGCGAGCGCGGGGCCGACCTCGCCGCCCGCTGGACCGAGTCCGTCCTCGACGACTCCGGGCCGGGCGCCCCGCTCCCCGCCGGGATGATCGTCGAGCCCGTCCAGGGCGAGGGCGGGGTGATCCCCGCACCGGACGCCTGGCTGCGGCGCATGCGGCAGCTCACGGCCGACCGGTCCGTCCCCTTGATCGCCGACGAGAGCCAGACGGGCGTCGGGCGGACCGGTGCCTTCTGGGCCGTGGAGCACAGCGGAGTGACTCCCGACGTGATGGTCCTCTCCAAGGCCATCGGAGGCAGCCTGCCGCTGGCCGTCGTGGTCTACCGCGACGACCTCGACATCCCGGAACCCGGCGCCCCCGCCGGCGCCTTCCGCGGCAACCAACTCGCCATGGCCGCCGGCACGGCGACTCTCACCCACGTCCGGGAAAACCACCTCGCCGAGCGCGCGGCGACTCTCGGAGCGCGCATGCTCAGTCGACTCCAGGGCCTGGCCGGGGAGTTTCCGTGCGTGGGGGATGTGCGAGGGCGGGGGCTCATGATCGGGGTGGAGTTCGTGGATCCGGAGGGAGCGGCCGGGGGAGTCGGGCGGGTGGCTGAGGCTGCGGGGGCGCCTCTCCCCGCCGCTCCCGAACTGGCGGCCGCAGTCCAGCGGGAGTGCCTGCGGCGCGGCCTCATCGTCGGACTCGGCGGCCGTCATGCCGGCGTCGTCCGGCTGCTGCCGCCCCTGACGATCACGGACGAACAGGCGGCCGCCGTGCAGGACCGCCTGGCCGATGCTGTCCGGGCGGCGGCTCGGTGCGATGGGGGCGCGGCGCCAGCGCCGTTTGCGCGGTGAGCCTCGATCCCGCGAGAGCTCATGCCATGAGCGTTCACACCGCGAGTTTTCACGCCGCGAGCCTGTGCGGGACCCCCGGCTCGCAGGCCCCGATCGCACGCCCCGGAACCACCCAGCGAGGTACCTGTCTTGAACGCCATCCCCGAGCCCGACGACCACGCCACGACGCCGGAACGAGGCTCTGCTGACGTCCGGGCCTCGCGGGCGTCGGTGAACCCGGTGGTCCCGACGGTGCCGTGTCAGAAGCCTGGGGCGGCGCAGCTCGCCGAGGTGCAGGACGTGGAGGTGAGGGACGGTGAGGTGCGGGGCGGCGAGTTCAGGGCCGGCGGAGTCACCGCCGACCTCTCGGAGCATCCCGACCCGCACACCGTCGCCCAGACAGCAGCCGTGGAGACGCTGCTCCGCTGCTGGGTGCGCGAGACCGACCAGCCCGCCCCCGCCGACGACATCCTCCGCATCCCCCTTCCTGCCAGCGGCACGGCCCTGCTCGCCCCCGTCCACTACTGGTCCCCGACAGGCTGGCACCGCTTCGGTCTCCCGCGTCTGGCCGACGCTCCCGACCACACCCCACCGGCCGACGCCGTCACGGTCGCCGCTCTGCTCTCCAGGGAGACGCCCGCAGACGAGAACGGCCGCGGCCACGGCGACTGCGCCAGTAACGGCGACGGCGTCGGACTCGTCGCCGGAGTTGCCGACTCCCTCCGCCGCGTCGCCGCCTTCCTCAGCGACCGCCGCGAACACCCGGTCGACGGCCCCGACCTCTTCCTGGCCGCGGAACAGTCACTCGTCCTCGGACACCCCCTGCACCCGACGCCGAAGAGCCGCGACGGTCTGTCCGAGGCCGAAGCACGGCTGTACTCGCCCGAGGTGCGTGGCGCCTTCCCCCTGCACTGGATGGCTGCCGCCCCCTCCGTCCTCGCCACCGACTCCGCCTGGACCGAACGCGGCCGCCCCGTCGCCGCGGCCCGACTCACCGCACGCCTGGCCGGGACCGACCTGCCGCTGCCGGACGGGTACGCCCTACTGCCCCTCCACCCTTGGCAGGCACGCGAGATCCGGCACCGCCCGGAGACCGCTGCCCTGCTCGACAGCGGACTGCTCCGCGACCTCGGCACCCACGGCACCCCTTGGCAACCCACCTCCTCTGTACGAACCGTCTACCAAACCGGTGCCCCCGCGATGCTCAAGCTGTCGCTGGGCCTGCGCATCACCAACTCCCGTCGCGAGAACCTCCGTAAGGAACTCCACCGCGGCGTCGAGGTCCACCGCCTGCTCCGCAGCGGACTCGCGCAGCAGTGGCGGGCCGTGCATCCGTGCTTCGACATCGTTCGCGACCCGGCCTGGATCGCTGTCGATGGATGCGACGGCGGAGGTTCCGACAGCGTCCCGTTGCCCGGACTGGACGTGGTGATCCGCCACAACCCGTTCGACCCCTCGGACGATGTCTCCTGCGTCGCCGGACTCGTCTCGCCGCGCCCCTGCTCACCTGGTCGGCCGGGAACCGCTCCCGGCCGCCCGGAGAACCAGGGCCTGGTCCTGCGCTCTCGGCTGGCCGAGGTCGTCACGCGTCTCGCTCGCCGGACCGGTCGGCCCCGTGGGGCCGTCGCCGCCGAGTGGTTTCTGCGCTACCTCGAGCACGTCGTGCGTCCCGTCCTGTGGCTGGACGGTGAGGCCGGCATCGCCCTGGAGGCTCACCAGCAGAACACCCTGCTCCTGCTGGACGCCGACGGATGGCCAAGGGGCGGCCGTTACCGCGACAACCAGGGCTACTACTTCCGCGAGTCCCGGCGCGCGGACCTCGACGCCCGGCTGCCCGGCATCGGGGAGCGGAGCGACACGTTCGTCTGTGACGAGGTCACCGACGAGCGGTTCGCTTACTACCTGGCGGTCAACAACGTCCTCGGCCTCATCGGCGCGTTCGGCTCCCAGCGACTGGCCGACGAACGACTGCTGCTCGCCGCCTTCCGCCGTTTCCTCGGGAACGTCGCCTCCGGCCCGGCCCGGCTGCGCTCCTCGCTTCCGGCCCGGCTGCTGGACTCACCCGTACTGCGCTGCAAGGCCAACCTGCTGACCCGGCTCCATGGCCTCGACGAACTCATCGGCCCGGTCGCCACCCAGTCCGTCTACGTCACCATCGCCAACCCCCTGCACTGCTGATCACCCTGACCCGTCCCTGATCACAACGGACCTCCTTCAACCCTGAGGACACGCCTCACCCCTTTCCCGCCTTTCCCGAGAGGAGCGTCTGGTGCCTCCCGCCGACCCGACCGCCCACACCGGTACCGCTGCCCCCGCCACCGCCGACATCAACGCCGGGGCCGGCTCCAGCACCCGCTTCGGCGTCGGTTCCGACGCCGACCGGAGCACGGGAGTCGGCGCGGCCCCCGGTGCGGATTCCGGTGGGAGGGGGCACGGCGAAGACACCATGGACCTACGGCTCCCGGACGAACTCCTCGCCCTCATCGCGGAAGAGGCGTCCGACAGCCACGGAGCACGGCGGCCGGACCAGACCATGGCCCAGCCTTTCGCCTCCATCGCCGTGACCCGTGAGGCCTCTGTTCTCTCGGTCCTCCCGGCCGAGGACGATCTCCTCGACCGCGTAGCCGACTGGGGCCCGACCGACACACCCGTCGGCGTCTTCCACCTCGTCCCCGTGCGCGTCGAACGTGATCTTCCGCTCATCAGCCGCTGGATGAACGACCCCGCCGCTGCGGCCTTCTGGGAGCTGTCCGGACCCCAGAACGCGACCGAGGACCACGTGCTGGCCCAGCTGGCCGGCGACGGACGCAGCGCGCCGTGCGTCGGTGTGCTGGACGGAACACCGATGAGCTACTGGGAGATCTACCGGGCGGACCTGGATCCGCTGGCCCGCCACTACCCGGCCAGGCCTCACGACACGGGGCTCCACCTCCTGGTCGGCGCTGTCGCCGACCGAGGGCGTGGTCTCGGCGGTCTGATGCTGCGAGCCGTAGCCGATCTCGTACTCGCGCAGCGGCCCTCCTGCGCACGCGTCATCGCGGAACCCGACATTCGCAACACCCCCTCCATTGCCGCCTTCCTGACCGCCGGCTTCCGGTTCTCCGCCGAGGTCGACCTGCCCGACAAGCGAGCCGCCCTCATGGTCCGAGACCGGTCCCTTCGGCATCTGCTGTAGCGCTGTGTTATCGCGCCATCACTCATTGAACGCGGCGCGTGCCGCCGCAGTTCCCGCTCATGCCGCAGAGATTTCTCAAGCCGATCGTCACCCCATCCGCGCGGCCACAGTGGAAGGCCGAGGCCCTCCGGCCCGCCCCGCCACAACTCGCGCCACCCCGCCCTGCCCACGGCCGCGCTGCCCTGCCCGTCCCGAACCGGTCACGCCCTCCGGGCCGCCCCCTCTCCCATCCGCCCCACCTCACCGAGGAGTCCAAGGTCTTGATCCCGTCCCCCGTCCCCGCCTTGATCACCCGTTTGTCAGTGCTGGGTCGTAGGGTGGTCGCGCTATGACGAAGCCCTCACTCCCCGAACTCCTGCATGCTGCCGTCACTGCCGTCGGCGGTACGGAGCGCCCCGGTCAGGTGGCCATGGCCGAAGCCGTCGCGGAAGCGATCGACGACGGCTCCCACCTGCTGGTCCAGGCCGGCACCGGCACCGGCAAGTCGCTGGGCTACCTGGTGCCCGCGCTCGCGCACGGGGAGCGTGTGGTCGTCGCGACCGCCACCCTGGCCCTTCAGCGCCAGCTGGTGGAGCGCGACCTGCCGAGAACGGTCGAGTCGCTCCACCCCCTGCTGCGCCGCCGCCCGGAATTCGCGATGCTCAAGGGCCGGTCGAACTACCTGTGCCTGCACCGCATGCACGAGGGTGTCCCGCAGGACGAGGAGGAGGGCCTCTTCGACCAGTTCGAGGCGGCCGCGCCCACCAGCAAGCTGGGCCAGGACCTGCTGCGGGTGCGCGACTGGGCCGACGAGACCGAGACCGGCGACCGTGACGACCTCACACCCGGCATCTCGGACCGGGCCTGGGCCCAGGTGTCGGTGTCGTCGCGGGAGTGCCTGGGCGCATCGAAGTGCGCCTACGGCGCGGAGTGCTTCGCCGAGATGGCCCGCGAGCGCGCCAAGCTCTCCGAGGTCGTCGTCACCAATCACGCACTGCTCGCGATCGACGCCATCGAGGGCGCCCCGGTCCTTCCGCAGCACGAGGTGCTGATCGTCGACGAGGCCCATGAGCTGGTCTCGCGCGTCACCGGAGTCGCCACCGGGGAGCTCACCCCCGGCCAGGTCAACCGTGCGGTGCGCCGGGCCGCGAAACTCGTCAACGAGAAGGCGGCGGACCAGCTCCAGACCGCCGCCGAGGGTTTCGAACGGCTGATGGAGCTCGCGTTGCCGGGCCGCCTGGAAGAGATCCCCGAGGACCTCGGCTACGCCCTCATGGCGCTGCGCGACGCGTGCCGCACCGTCATCTCCGCCATCGGCACGACCCGCGACAAGTCCGTCCAGGACGAGGACGCGGTCCGCAAGCAGGCCCTGGCCTCCGTGGAGAACGTGCACGACGTGGCGGAACGGATCACGAACGGCTCCGAGTGGGACGTGGTCTGGTACGAGCGCCATGACCGCTTCGGTGCCTCCCTGCGCGTCGCCCCCATGTCCGTCTCGGGCCTGCTGCGGGAGAAGCTCTTCGCGGACCGCTCCGTGGTCCTGACGTCCGCGACGCTGAAGCTGGGCGGCGACTTCAACGGTGTCGGCGCTTCCCTGGGGCTCGCCCCCGAGGGCACCGAGGGTGATGACCTGCCGCAGTGGAAGGGCATCGATGTCGGCTCGCCCTTCGACTACCGCAAGCAGGGCATCCTGTACGTCGCGAAGCACCTGGCGCGTCCCGCGCGGGACGGTGACCGCGGGGACATGCTCGACGAGCTCACGGAGCTCATCCAGGCGGCGGGCGGCCGCACCCTGGGCCTGTTCTCCTCCATGCGGGGCGCCCAGCTGGCCGCCGAGGAACTGCGTTCCCGGATCCCGGAGTTCCCGATCCTCCTCCAAGGGGAGGAGACGCTCGGCGAGCTCATCAAGAACTTCGCGGCCGATCCGAAGACCTGCCTGTTCGGCACCCTGTCGCTGTGGCAGGGCGTGGACGTCCCCGGACCCAACTGTCAGCTGGTCGTCATGGACAAGATCCCGTTCCCGCGCCCCGACGACCCCCTGATGAGCGCCCGCCAGAAGGCCGTGGAGGACGCGGGCGGCAACGGCTTCATGGCGGTCGCCGCCACCCACGCCGCGCTCCTCATGGCCCAGGGCGCCGGCCGTCTCGTACGGGCGTCGGGCGATCGCGGTGTGGTCGCCGTGCTGGACCAGCGTCTGGCGACGGCCCGATACGGGAGCTACCTGCAGGCGTCACTGCCCGACTTCTGGTACACGACGGACCGTAACCAGGTGCGGAAGTCGCTGGCGGCGATCGACGCGCTGGCGAAGCAGACGGAAGCCGAGTGAGCCTCGGGGTCGGTCTGCGGCTGCGGAGCCGCCGGCCGACCCCGGCCCTGCGCTGTTCGGGCCCGGACAGCGCAGGGCCCCGGAACCGGCGCAGGGGTCCCGGGGCCCGGTCAGAGGGCGGGCCGACTGGGCCCACCCGACGCGGTGCGCGGTGTCAGACGCGGCGCAGTACGGCCACCACCTTGCCGAGGATGGTCGCGTCGTCGCCGGGAATCGGCTCGTAGGCCGCGTTGTGCGGCAGGAGCCAGACGTGGCCGTCCTCGCGCTTGAACCGCTTGACGGTGGCTTCTCCGTCGAGCATCGCGGCCACGATGTCGCCGTTCTCGGCGACCGGCTGGCGGCGGACCGTGACCCAGTCGCCGTCGCAGATGGCGGCCTCGATCATCGAGTCACCGACGACCTTCAGGACGAACAGCTCACCGTCGCCGACGAGCTGGCGGGGGAGGGGGAAGACGTCTTCGACGGACTCCTCGGCGAGGATCGGGCCACCGGCGGCGATGCGGCCGACCAGCGGGACGTACGACGCGGCCGGCTTGCCCGCGGTGTCTGTGGGCTGCACGGAGGCGGCCTGGTCGGAACCGCGCACCTCGTACGCGCGAGGGCGGTGCGGGTCACGGCGCAGGAAGCCCTTGCGCTCCAGTGCCATCAGCTGGTGTGCGACGGAAGACGTGCTGGACAGGCCGACGGCCTGGCCGATTTCGCGCATCGACGGCGGGTAGCCGCGCCGCTGCACAGAGTCCCTGATGACCTCGATCACGCGACGCTGGCGGTCGGTGAGTCCGGAACTGTCCGCCCGGATGCCGGGAGGTCGTCCCGGCAGGGAGCGCTTGTGCCCCTCCGGGTTCGTGGCTTCGTTCATCGCGTGCACCGGCTCCAGTCGGCCCTGGGAGCGGTCCTGGGCAGTGATGGCGGCACTGTCTGCGGTGGTGGTCACGTCGGCCCCTCTCGATGGTCTCCCTGCTGGACAACGGTAGTTGCTTTCGAAAGGTTGCGCCAAACACACGTTCGAGTGAAAAATCGCGAATTGGCTGACGCGATCATGTGTCCGGGTGTATTGGCTACCGCTCCACCTGGTGGGCAAAAGCGCCCATTGCTGTACTCTTCACCGCCGGGGTGGCCGCCTCGGGGTCTGTTGCCCAGTCTGCCATCCGGCGTTCCCCCGCCCCGGGACCAGCTCTCATCTGTGCCGGAGTCCCACGTCCCCTCCTCGCGGCGCCCACGGTATCTCCGCATGTGCCGCAGCGATACGGCTGTGCGTGTACGGATGCGGCCGGCGGGGCGCGGCCGGGCGTGTCCGGCGGTACGGCTGCGGGCGTACGAGGCCCGCGCGGCCGGGTCGGTCGCGCGTCACCCGCATCTACGCGCGCGACACGCGCATACGGCGTGGGTGTATGAGCCAATCCCCACATCTAGTGGTTGGATTGCAACAGCAGCCCACAAGTTGTGGTCCCCCGGGTCTTGGTGCCCATGGTCATCGCCTATGCTTGGGGCTGCTTCGTGGGGCGCAAGAGACCCAGCGAGGCTATTGAGTCTGCTGTGAGGAGGGTTGGAGTTCATGCACTGCCCCTTCTGCAGGCACCCCGACAGCCGTGTCGTCGACAGCCGTACGACCGACGACGGCACGTCGATCCGCAGGCGCCGCCAGTGTCCTGACTGCTCCCGTCGTTTCACGACCGTGGAGACGTGCTCGCTCATGGTGGTCAAGCGGTCCGGAGTCACCGAGCCTTTCAGCCGTACGAAGATCATCAATGGTGTGCGCAAGGCCTGTCAGGGACGGCCCGTCACCGAGGACGCGCTCGCCCAGCTCGGCCAGCGGGTCGAGGAGGCGGTGCGGGCCACCGGAAGCGCCGAGCTGACCACCCACGACGTGGGGCTGGCCATACTCGGCCCGTTGCAGGAGCTCGATCTCGTCGCTTATCTGCGATTCGCCTCCGTCTACCGGGCGTTCGACTCGCTCGAGGACTTCGAGGCGGCCATCGCGGAGCTCAGGGAAGAGACGGGACCCCCCGGCACGGACGACGGCGACCGCGAGGACGCGGGTGCGGGGAGCCAGGAAGACGACCGCGGGCCCGGAGGGACGTCACACGTCCCCGAGCCCGCAGGCGCCGCCGACTGACCGGCGGGCCGGACCCGGACGGCAGCTCCGGGCCCGGCCGGGCGGCGGCGATGTGAAGACCTGTTGCGGGCGATGTGAGTGGGTGCCCGCAACACCAGACAGAACACCGTGCCACGGGAACAACGGGGCACTTCAGGGCGTTTTCGCCCGTACAGGGAGGCGGCATGACAGAGACGGCGAGTGGTCCGGCACGGAGTTCCCGCGCCAAGAGCACCAAGGCGAGCAAGGGCCTGCGTGTCGAGCGCATCCACACCACCCCTGGGGTCCACCCGTACGACGAGGTGGCCTGGGAGCGCCGTGACGTCGTCATGACCAACTGGCGCGACGGCTCCGTCAACTTCGAGCAGCGCGGCGTCGAGTTCCCCGACTTCTGGTCGGTGAACGCGGTCAACATCGTCACCAGCAAGTATTTCCGCGGTGCCGTCGGCACCCCGCAGCGCGAGACCAGCCTCAAGCAGCTGATCGACCGCATCGTGAAGACGTACCGGAAGGCCGGAGAGGACCACAAGTACTTCGCCTCGCCCGCCGACGCCGAGATCTTCGAGCACGAGCTGGCGTACGCCCTCCTGCACCAGATCTTCAGCTTCAACAGCCCTGTCTGGTTCAACGTAGGCACCAAGCAGCCCCAGCAGGTCTCCGCCTGCTTCATCCTGTCCGTCGACGATTCCATGGAGTCGATCCTCGACTGGTACAAGGAAGAGGGCATGATCTTCAAGGGCGGCTCCGGCGCCGGCCTGAACCTCTCCCGGATCCGTTCCTCCAAGGAACTGCTGTCCTCCGGCGGCAACGCCTCCGGTCCCGTCTCCTTCATGCGCGGCGCCGACGCCTCCGCAGGAACGATCAAGTCCGGTGGCGCCACCCGCCGTGCCGCCAAGATGGTCGTCCTCGACGTGGACCACCCGGACATCGAGGACTTCATCGAGACCAAGGTCAAGGAAGAGGAGAAGATCCGCGTCCTGCGCGACGCGGGCTTCGACATGGACCTGGGCGGCGACGACATCGCGTCCGTCCAGTACCAGAACGCCAACAACTCGGTCCGCGTGAACGACGAGTTCATGACGGCCGTCGAGCAGGGCGGCCAGTTCGGCCTGCGAGGCCGGATGACCGGCGAGGTCATCGAGGAGGTCGACGCCAAGTCGCTCTTCCGTAAGATCGCCGAGGCCGCCTGGGCCTGCGCCGACCCCGGCATCCAGTACGACGACACCATCAACAACTGGCACACCTGCCCCGAGTCCGGCCGGATCACCGCGTCGAACCCGTGCAGCGAGTACATGCACCTGGACAACACGTCCTGCAACCTGGCCTCGCTGAACCTGATGAAGTTCCTGAAGGACGACGGCAAGGGCAACCAGTCCTTCGAGGCCGAGCGCTTCCAGAAGGTCGTCGAGCTGGTCATCACCGCGATGGACATCTCGATCTGCTTCGCGGACTTCCCGACCCAGAAGATCGGCGAGAACACGCGCGCGTTCCGCCAGCTCGGCATCGGCTACGCCAACCTCGGCGCCCTGCTGATGGCCACCGGCCACGCCTACGACTCCGACGGCGGCCGCTCCCTCGCCGGTGCCATCACCTCCCTGATGACCGGCACGGCGTACCGCCGCTCCGCCGAACTCGCCGCGGTCGTCGGCCCGTACGACGGCTACGCCCGCAACGCCGACGCCCACAAGCGCGTTATGAAGCAGCACTCGGACGCCAACGACAAGGCCGTCCGCATGGACGACCTGGACACCCCGGTGTGGGCCGCCGCCAGCGAGTCTTGGCAGGACGTGCTGCGCCTCGGTGAGAAGAACGGCTTCCGTAACTCCCAGGCATCCGTGCTCGCCCCGACCGGCACCATCGGCCTCGCGATGTCCTGCGACACCACCGGTGTCGAGCCCGACCTCGCGCTGGTCAAGTTCAAGAAGCTGGTCGGCGGCGGCTCGATGCAGATCGTCAACGGCACCGTCCCGCAGGCCCTGCGCCGCCTGGGCTACCTGGAAGAGCAGATCGAGGCGATCGTCGCCCACATCGCCGAGCACGGCAACGTGATCGACGCGCCCGGTCTCAAGCCCGAGCACTACGAGGTGTTCGACTGCGCCATGGGCGAGCGGGCCATCTCCCCGATGGGCCACGTCCGCATGATGGCCGCGATCCAGCCGTGGATCTCCGGCGCCATCTCCAAGACGGTCAACATGCCGGAGTCGGCGACCGTCGAGGAGGTCGAGGAGATCTACTTCGAGGCCTGGAAGCTGGGCGTCAAGGCGCTCGCGATCTACCGCGACAACTGCAAGGTCGGCCAGCCGCTCTCCACCAAGAAGTGGGAGGAGAAGACCACCGAGGAGCCCGCCGCCGTCGAGGCCAAGGTCGAGAAGGTCGTCGAGTACCGCCCGGTCCGCAAGCGCCTTCCGAAGGGACGTCCCGGCATCACCACGTCCTTCACCGTCGGCGGTGCCGAGGGCTACATGACCGCCAACTCCTACCCGGACGACGGCCTGGGCGAGGTCTTCCTGAAGATGTCCAAGCAGGGCTCGACCCTCGCGGGCATGATGGACGCCTTCTCCATCGCGGTCTCCGTCGGCCTCCAGTACGGCGTCCCGCTGGAGACGTACGTCTCGAAGTTCACGAACATGCGCTTCGAGCCGGCCGGTATGACGGACGACCCGGACGTGCGGATGGCGCAGTCGATCGTCGACTACATCTTCCGCCGCCTGGCGCTGGACTTCCTGCCGTTCGAGACGCGCTCCGCACTCGGCATCCACTCCGCCGAGGAGCGTCAGCGTCACCTGGAGACCGGTTCGTACGAGCCGAACGAGGACGAGGTCGACGTCGAGGGCCTGGCCCAGTCGGCGCCGCGCGCCCAGGAGCTGAAGGCAGTCTCCGCGCCGCAGAACGATGAGGCGGCCAAGCCCGCCCCGCAGCAGGCCCACACCAGTGCCGAACTGGTGGAGATGCAGCTGGGCATCCAGGCCGACGCCCCGCTGTGCTTCTCCTGCGGTACGAAGATGCAGCGCGCCGGTTCCTGCTACATCTGCGAGGGCTGCGGCTCGACCAGCGGTTGCAGCTGACGCCCAGCGCCTGAGTAGATGACAGAGGGGCACCGCCTTCGGGCCGGTGCCCCTCTCGTCGTCACGGGCTGCGGTTGTCGGGGAGCCTGTCCACTACGCCGTCCAACGCCGAACGGACGGTGTCCTCACCGGTGTCCCACGGATACCGTCCCGCGCCGGGTCCGGCGGCAGGAGAGCAGGACACGAGCCCTGGAGCGGCCGCCAGGGCGGCGCGTTCCCGGAACACCTCCCGCGCGGGCGGCACGCCGCGTCACACGGCTTCTGTGGTGTCGACTTCTGTGGTGTCGACCCTGTGCAGTGCCCGGAGGAACAGCCCCGAGGCGCGTCCCTGGAAGGCGCGCTCTGCCAGGGGTTCACCCGAATCCGGGCGGCGGGGACGGCGTTCGACCCATCGGCCGTCGACCAGCCGGGCCTCGCAGTTCCAACCGTCCGGGAACACCGAGCTCACCCCTGACCCCGCAGGCTCCGGGGGAAACTCACGGCCGGCGCGCGGCACCCATCGCCCTGGCGAAGTCCACGGGGTCACCCTCGAAACCACGGACGCCGGGGCGGAAGCCCCAGGGACCGGAGCCGTCCCGGACGAACTCCGCGACCGTCGCCGCCGTGGCCCCCAGAACACCCCCGAAGTCGTCCTCGGCCAGGACGGTGTACCCCTCGCGGATACGCAGCCCGGGGTTCACCACACTGACGAATGTGCGCTCCGCCGGGCGCTGCTGGATGACGACACCGACCACCACGCGCGCGTACCGGCCGTCGAGCCGGTCGAGTTCCAGCGTCATGACCTCGTCGTAGCCGAAGCCCTGGCCGTCCTTGCTGTCCCGGTTGAGATAGATGGTGCCGTCGGGGGAGCGGCTGTCGAAGTGCACCACATAGGCGGGATCGCCGTACGGATCGTCCGCCGGATAGGTCGCCGCGACGAGGTCCAGGTCGGTGGACGGCTGCCCCGCCGGACTGGGATCCCACCGCACCGCGATCTCGACCTTGCGAAGCCCCTTGTTGAGCCCGTCCACCGGCGTCCCCTTCCCCGTACCGACCGCCCGTTCACCTCAACTGCCGGGCAGTCATGACTGTTTGTCCATCCTGCCACGCGTGCGGGTGCGCGCGCCGGAGAGCGGTCCAGCCGAGAGTGACCGGCGCCACGCTCCGTGGCCTTACCATGGCGCGGTGCTGGTCAAGTGGATTCGCTGCACCGTGGTGGACCGCCGCGGTTTCGAGCGGGGGCAGCGGAAGTGGGCGGGGCTTCTGGGGGAGCCGGGGTTTCGGGGACAGGGGGGTGGCTGGAGCCGGGGGCGGCCGGACGTGGCGCACGTCTTCGCGTTCTGGGAGAGCCGCGCCTTCTACGACTCCTTCATGGCGCGATCTCACGACCGGCTCGCGTCGGCCCAGTCGGGCACGTTCAAAGATGCCCAGGTAAGGCTCTTCGACTACCGCTTCGATGTGAAGACCGGCTTCGAACCGCGTTTCGCGGACGCCGACCTGCTGCGCGTGGCGCTCTGCCGTGTCCGCGAGGAGCGGGTCGAGCACTTCGTGCTGATGCAGGAGAAGGTCTGGAACCCGGCGATGGCCGGCTCGCCCGGCATGGTGCGCGGACTGTTCGGCGAGGCGCCCGGGAACGAGTTCATGGTGCTGTCGATGTGGCGGTCGGCCGCCGAGCACGGCAAGTACCGCGCCGAGCGCGTGGAGCGGCTCGCCCTGCGGGCCCAGACGGAGGCGGACGTGGCGGCGCTCACCGGGGACGTCGTGGACATGGAGCCGAGCTGGACGGTCTGATTTCCGGGTGGGTCGGACAGGCCGGAACCGATTGATTCCGGGCGGACAGGCGTGCGACCTGTGTGATCTGTGGTGCAGGATGTGTGTGACCTACGCTGTATGGGCGTGGTACGGGTGCTCGACGGGCCCTCACCCGATCTAGGGTTTCGGCATGGCACGACCACGGCGCATCGTCCTTGTCCGGCACGGCGAGTCAACGGGCAATGTTGATGACTCCGTGTACGAGCGTGAACCCGACCACGCCCTGGCGCTGACCGAGCGGGGCCGGCGGCAGGCGGAGGCGACGGGCGAGCAACTGCGCGAGCTGTTCGGCGGCGAGCGCGTCAGCGTGTACGTCTCCCCGTACCGCCGCACGCACGAGACGCTGCGCGCCTTCCGCCTCGACCCCGGGCTCATACGGGTACGCGAGGAACCCCGACTGCGTGAGCAGGACTGGGGCAACTGGCAGGACCGGGACGAGGTGCGCCTCCAGAAGACCTACCGTGACGCGTACGGCCACTTCTTCTACCGGTTCGCCCAGGGCGAGTCCGGTGCCGACGTCTACGACCGGGTCGGCGGCTTCCTGGAGAGCCTGTTCCGCAGCTTCGAGGACCCCGACCATCCGCCGAACGTCCTGATCGTCACCCACGGTCTGGCCATGCGGCTGTTCTGCATGCGGTGGTTCCACTGGACGGTCGCTGAGTTCGAGTCGCTGGCGAACCCGGGGAACGGCGAGGTGCGGATGCTCGTTCTGGGAGACGACGGCAAGTACACGCTTGACCGGCAGTTCGACCGCTGGCGAGATCCCGAGCCCTACGGGATCACCGGATAGAGTGGGCAGGGCGATGACCGCTGATTCCTCCCCTGACGGGCGCCTGGACCGCGCCCTGGCCAGCCTGCGCGGACTGTCTGTCGGAGACGCCCTGGGCTCCCAGTACTTCGTGCCGGTGAACTACCCGCTGCTGAAGCGCCGCGAGGTGCCGTCCGGGTCGTGGCAGTGGACTGACGACACGGAGATGGCCGCCTCTGTCGTCGCCGTCCTGGTCGCTCACCGCCGCATCGACCAGGACGCCCTGGCGCGCTCCTTCGCCGCGCACCACGATTTCGACCGGGGCTACGGTCCTGCGGTCAACCGCCTGCTGCG
The DNA here is from genome assembly GCF_055585925.1 of Streptomyces sp. NPDC052064. Taxonomy (NCBI): domain Bacteria; kingdom Bacillati; phylum Actinomycetota; class Actinomycetes; order Kitasatosporales; family Streptomycetaceae; genus Streptomyces; species Streptomyces sp. NPDC052064. Next base: position 80,555 of record NZ_JBVJJE010000016.1, on the reverse strand, counting down.
GCTCGTCCGGGAGGGGGGCGACTGGCGTGAACTCGCCGCCGCGCTCTTCAACGGACAGGGTTCCTGGGGCAACGGCGCAGCGATGCGGATCGCCCCGCTGGGTGCCTGGTACGCGGACGATCCGGAGCAGGCGACCCACCAGGCGGAGATCTCGGCCTACACGACCCACCAGCATCGCGAGGCCGTCGTCGGTGCCATGGCCGTCTCCGCGGCCGCCGCGTTCGCCGCCGCCCCCGGCGGGCCGCCCGGTGCCGGGGCCCTCCTCGACGGGGTCATCGACCTGGTGCCGAAGAGGAGCGCGGTCGGCGCGGGGCTGCGTCGGGCCCGGGACATGCTCGACTACGGCGACCCGGCCACGGTCGCGGCGGTACTGGGGTGCGGACGGCGGACGACCGCCCACGACACCGTGCCCTTCGCCCTCTGGTCGGCCGCGCGCAGCCTCGGTGACTACCAGCAGGCGTTCTGGACGACCGCCCAGGCCGGCGGGGACGTCGACACCAACTGCGCCATCGTGGGTGGCGTGATCGCCTCGGGGAAGGCGGGGGCGCCACCCGCCGAGTGGGTGGAGCGCACGGAGCCGCTGCCGGACTGGGTGCCCGCGTCGGCCTAGCGGTCAGAAGTCTCCCGCGTCGGTCCAGCGGACGGAACTCTCGCGCGTCGGTCTGAGCGATCAGAACTCTCCCGCATCGGCCCAGGGAACAGAACTCTCCGTGTCTCTCGGGAACTCTCCGTGACCGGCTGCTCGTTGTAATGACATCCGCTGTGCGAGCCATGAGGCCGCACACGCTGGAGATACGTGCAGGGAGCCGAAGGGAGGTGATCATGGAGGTCCTGCTCGCTGTTCTGATCCGCTGGTGGGACACATGCGTACGTCGCGTGGGACATGTGCGGATGACCGGACCGCTGCCCTCGCCGTCCGGCCCCCGGACACGGTCCGGCCATCCGCTGCCGGCGGCGGACCGACTCGACAGCCGACGGCAGGCCTGCTTCAAGCCCGCCGACGAGCCGCCGAAGTCGTCTCACGATGCCTTTGCGTCAGCCCAGCCCCGGCCCGGCCGAGCCGGAGAGCGCCTCCAGGTCGCTCTTGCGGACCCGGATCACCAACCAGGCGGTGGCCAGGGCGAGGACAGCCATGGCCGCGGCCGGGACGAAGGCAGCGGAGATGCCCTGGGCCAGCACCTCGTGTCCCCACGGCGCGGGCAGCTGATGTGTCGTGGCGAATTCCGCCTTCTGCTCCGCGGACCCTTCGGCCATGAACTGCGGAAGCTGCTTCTCCGCCTCGTCCCTGGTCGCCGTGCCGAAGACCGTCGTCAGGATGGACAGCCCCAGCGATCCGCCGACCTGCTGCGTGGTGTTGAGCAGCCCGGACGCGGCGCCGGCCTCGTGCTGGGCGACACCGGAGACGGCGGTGAGCGTGAGTGTCACGAAGTTCAGCCCCATGCCGAAGCCGAACACCAGCATCGGACCGAGAACGCCGCCGACGTACGAGCTGCCGGAGCTGATGAGCGCCTGCCAGGCCAGGCCGATCGCCGCGAGCGCCGAGCCCAGGAGCATGAACGGCTTGGGGCCCAACACCGGCAGGAACCGCTGCGACAGACCCGCGCCGAGCGCGATCACGACCGTCACGGGCAGGAAGGCGAGCCCCGCCTCGATCGGGCTGTAGCCGAGCACGTTCTGCACGAACAGCACGATGTAGAAGAACATGCCGAACATCGCCGCCGCGAGGCTCAGCATGATCACGTACGTGCCCGAGCGGTTCCGGTCGGTGAACATCCGCAGCGGGGTGATCGGCTCCTTGGCCCGGGACTCGAGGACCCCGAAGGCCAGCAGCAGGACCACCGCGGCGGCGAAGGACCCGATGGTCAGGCTGTCCCGCCAGCCCTCGTCCGCCGCCCGGATGAAGCCGTAGACGAGGGATGCCATGCCCGCGGTGGAGGTCACCGCGCCCGCTATGTCGAAGCGGCCGGTGTGCCGTTCGGACTCGCCGATGTAGAGCGGAGTGAGCACGGCGATCAACACGCCGATCGGCACGTTCACGAAGAGCACCCAGCGCCAGTCGAGCCACTCGGTGAGCATGCCGCCCGCGAGCAGGCCGATGGCGCTACCACCCGCGGACACCGCGGCGAAGACACCGAAGGCCCGGTTGCGCTCCGGGCCCTCGGGGAACGTGGTGGTGATGAGCGCCAGCGCGGTGGGCGACGCGATCGCGCCTCCCACGCCTTGGAGGACCCTCGCGGCCAGCAACTGCCACGGCTCCTGGGCCAGCCCGCCGAGCAGAGAGGCGAAGGTGAACAGCAGGATGCCGGTCATGAACACCCGGCGGCGCCCGAGGATGTCACCGGCGCGGCCGCCGAGGAGCAGCAGACCGCCGAAGGTGAGTGTGTAGGAGCTGACGACCCAGGTGAGGTCGGTGGTGCTGAACTTGAGTGCGTCTTGAATGTGCGGGAGCGCGATGTTCACAATCGTCGCGTCGAGTACCACCATGAGTTGGCAGGCCGCGATGACGGTGAGCGCGATGCCGGGGCGTCCCTCCCGGCGTGCCGCACCTGGCTTCTGGTCCTTGAGTAATGGAGAGGTTGTCACTATGGGTCCCCCACGAGTGCGTTAGTGAACGCTCGCGTTCACTGTCGCGTCAACGGTAGTGAGTCCCCGACAGTGAACGCAAGCGTTCACTTGTGGCGTCGTCGTGCGGCACGTCCCCCTTTGCTGCCGTCCGGCACGTTCCCCGCCCCCAAAATCCCCGCTTCCTCTGCTCGTTGGAGAGAGTTCGATGGTTACCCCGAGCTGGGCGGACGCCCCCGCTCAGACGGCCGCCCGCCGCCGCGGCGCCGTGCTCGAACGCGCGATCCTCGACGCCGCGCTGGATCAACTCAGCACCGTCGGCTGGAACGGCCTGACGATGGAAGGCGTCGCCGCCGGCGCCCAGACGGGAAAGGCCGCCGTCTACAGGCGCTGGCCGTCCAAGGAGGACCTCGTCGCCGACGCCCTGCGCTCCGGAATGCCGCCCTTCGGTGCGGTACCGGACGAGGGCAGCGTGCGCGAGGACCTCTTGGCGCTGTGCCGGCGAGTCCGTGACGCGATGTTCTCCCGTCCGGGTTTCGCGCTTCGCTCGGTGATTCACGAATGCGACACGACGCAGGCCGAGCGCTTTCATGCCGTGATCTTCGACGGGGTCGTGGAGCCCACGATCAAGGCGCTGCGGGAGGTCATCGAGCGCGGAATCAAGCGCGGCGAGGTGCGTACCGACGCTGCGAACGGATACGTCTTCGATGCCATCCCGGCGATGATGATGTACCGCTCCAAGATGTGCGGCTGCGAATGGAGGGACCAGGAAATCGAGGAGATGATCGGCCAGTTGATGGTTCCGCTGCTGCGGTCGAGCGGCGCCTGACAGGGGCCGGCGAGGGTCGTGACACCGCCGGGGCCGACCGGGGTGTCGCGGGCGGTTCCGGGCGGCGTAACCTAGGGTCGCCATGCCGTACGAACCGCCTACTCACACCGTCGAGCGCTCCCTTCGAGCCACGACCGGAGCGAAGATCGTTGCAGGTGTCGACGAGGTGGGGCGCGGCGCCTGGGCCGGTCCCGTCACCGTCTGCGCGGCGATCACCGGACTCCGCCGGCCGCCCGAGGGTCTCACCGACTCGAAGCTGCTCACCATCAAGCGACGCACCGAACTCGCCCAGGAACTGCGGAAGTGGGTGACGTCGTACGCCTTGGGACACGCCTCCCCGGAGGAGATAGACGACCTGGGGATGACGGCCGCGCTGCGGCTCGCCGCGGGCCGTGCCCTGGACTCCCTGCCGGTCCGCCCCGACGCCGTCATCCTCGACGGGAAGCACGACTACCTCGGTGCGCCCTGGCGGGTCCGTACGGTGATCAAGGGCGACCAGTCGTGCGTGGCGGTGGCGGCGGCCTCGGTGATCGCCAAGGTTCAGCGCGACAAAATGATGGCCGAACTGGGTATCGACCATGCAGACTTCGGTTTTGCGGACAACGCCGGGTATCCCTCACCCGTGCACAAGACCGCACTGGCGGAGCGGGGCCCCACCCCCTACCACCGGTTGTCGTGGGCGTATCTTGATGCGCTGCCCCAGTGGCGGCACCTCAAGAAGGTCCGCAGCTGTACGGACGGAAGCGTTCCGGAAATCGAGGGTCAGCTCGGCTTCGATTTCTGATGGTTTCGTTCGCACGCATGCGCCACCCGCCGAAGCGGGCCGTACCAACGTTTGATAAATATCAACCCATGCCTCTCATTCCCGAGGAGCCTCAGATTCACGAGAGTGCCCAGGGTCCCCGCGCCACTCCGGCCAGCGGCCGCACCGCGCCGACCCCTCGCCCCGTACCCGGCCCCCGTCCCGCGGCTCCGTCGCGTCCCGGGCGTCCCGGTCCTCTTCGGCCCGCGCCGCCGGTTCAGCGCACGCCGCGTGACGCGGCCGCCAAGCCCGGCCCGTCGGGTCCCGCAGCCGGTGCCGCCGCTCCGGCCGCGCCGCAGATCCAGCTGATCCCGGCTTCAGCCGAAGGCGCGCTCGACGCCGCCGAGGAGGCCGTGGACCTGCTCCTGGAGTCCGGCCGCGCCCCCGGCGACGTCCTGGTGGTCACGACCGGCGAACAGCACCCGTGGGCCGCCCACGAGCTGTCCTTCGGCGAGACCTCCTACTGGGCCCAGCACGACGCCGGTGACGACGTCTTCTATACGGACGCCACCGTCGCCGGCCGCGCCGCGTCTCGTCCGGTGATCGTGGTCGCCGTCAACGGCGGTGCCGAGGCCGCAGCCGCGAGTGCCCTGTCCCTGGCTCACTCCCGGGCCACCGCCCTGCTGATCGTCTGCGGTGATCCGCAGCGGATCAACTCGGTGCTGGGCACGAGCGTCTGAGTTGGTGCCGCGGCGTCCGGTCGGGCGCCGGGGGCTGACTTCAGGCGCCGCTCCGGCGGCTCCGCACGGCGGCTGGTTCGGCGTGCCCGGAGGGCTGAACGGCGGGGCGGCGTACGGGTCTTGCCCGGGTGGCCTCAGCGCTGTCCGGGGGCTCGCTCCGACCGTCGGTCACAGGAACCGTGGTGTGCCGTGCGCCGGCGCTCGGCCCGAGTCCGTGCGGAACGGTCTGCCCGGGGCCTCAGCGTGCCGCCGCAGCGCGGCGCAGCACCTCGGATGCGGCGCCACCGGTGCGCGGCAGCGGCGGCGGTGCCTCCGACGTGGCGAACGGCTCCGGTGCCGAGGCCGAGTGGGGGCGGCGTCCGCCGCGGCCCTCGCCGAGCACCTGCCAGCCGTCACGGGTCAGCGTGATGTACGCCCCGCAGCGCAGCCCGTGCAGGGTGCAGGCGTCGCGCAGTCCCCACATCCACGCGCCGTCCTCCTCCGTCCAACGCGCGTCGCCCTCACGGCAGTAGAGCAGCACGGCGGTGCGCACCGGTGTGCGGCGCCGCAGATCGTGCGGGATGATCCGGCGCAGCTGCGCCAGCAGCACGTTGCGGAACATCCAGCCGTCGGCCGGGGCCGGTCGGCGGACGAACGAGGCGCTCGCCCGCAGCCGCTCGTCCGGGTCGAGCACGGCGATGACAGCGGTCGCCGGCTGCGGGTGGTGCCGGGCGTGCAGTCCGCTGACGACTTCACGGGGGTTGCGGAGCAGCGGGATCCCGGCGGCGGCCCATTCCGCGGGTTCGAGCAAGCGGTTGGCGGAAGCGGCGGACGTCGACGCCGCTGCCGAGGCCGGAGCGAATCCGAAGGTCACGGTCCTCCCTTCGGCTACGCGCCCACACTGCGGGCGGGGTCGGATTCTGGGAGCGCGCACCGCAGCGAAGCCCTACCGGACCGGCGGTCGTGCCGTGCGGGAGCGGACCTCAATTCTTCCTGTCGAACTTGAATGCGGCAACGAGCAATTGGGGCAGCCGACCGTTATCAGATGATGCGCGGCTAATATCCCCACCCTGTGCGTCGCCGGGCCACCCATGGGGCGTTCGAGCACGACACGTTCGTACGCCACGGGGGTGCATGGCGTCCAGAGGTGTGCGCGACCAGGCAGGTGGCGGTGCCCGGGCAGAGCGCCGATGCCCGGCCAGGGTGCGGCGGCCGTGGTTCTCGACGCGCGGTCAGCCCTGCACGGCCAGCACCAGCGGCAACACCCCCTGCGCACCGGAGCGTCGGAGCATGCGGGCCGCGGCCGCGAGGGTCCAGCCGGTCTCCGTGTAGTCGTCCACGAGGAGGACCGGGCCCTGGGCCTCGGCAAGGGCGGACGCGAGGGCGGGCGGCACGGTCAGTGCCCCGTCGAGCGTCTTCAGCCGCTGCGCGCTGTTGCTCCGGGGCCCCGGGTGCACGTCGCCCGTGTACTCGACGGCCCCCAGCAGCGGCAGCCGACCGACCTCCGCGATACGTGCTCCCAGGGAGTGGATCAGCCGGGGCCGTGCGCGCGAGGCGACGGTGACGACGCCCACCGGGCGGGGCTGCGGGTCCGACGCACCCGGGGCCCAGCCGCCGGGTCCCCTGGCCCAGTCGGCCAGCACGCCCACCACGGCCTTCGCCACGTCGTCCGGCACGGGTCCGTCGGGGGCCTGGGCCGCGAGCATGGGCCGCAGCCGGTTGCCCCAGCCGATGTCCGACAGGCGCCCCAACGCACGACCCGGCGCGGCCTGTTCGCCGGCCGGGATACGTCCCTTGAGGTCCACTCCGATCGCCGGCAGCCCGGTCGGCCACATCCGGCGGGGCTCCACCTCGACACCCGCCCGCCCCAGATCCACGCGCGCCGCGTCGAGCGCCTCCTCGGACATGTCCGCGGTGAAGCGCGGGCCCGCGCAGTTGTCGCATCGACCGCACGGCTTGGCGGCCTCGTCGTCCAGCTGGCGCTGCAAGAACTCCATCCGGCAGTCCGTCGTCGACGCGTACTCGCGCATCGCCTGCTGCTCGGCCTTCCGCTGACGCGCCACCCACGCGTACCGCTCGGCGTCGTACGTCCACGGCTGCCCGGTCGCGATCCAGCCTCCCTTGACCCGCTTGACCGCCCCGTCCACGTCGAGGACCTTGAGCATGGACTCCAGGCGGGAGCGGCGCAGCTCCACCAGGGGCTCCAGGGCGGGCAGCGAGAGGGGCTTCTCCGCGTGCGCGAGGATGTCGAGCGTGCGGCGCACCAGCTCTTCCGTGGGGAAGGCCAGCGACGCGAAGTACTCCCAGATCGCCTCGTCCTCCTTCCCGGGGAGCAGGAGCACCTCGGCGTGCTCCACACCGCGTCCCGCGCGGCCCACCTGCTGGTAGTAGGCGATGGGGGAGGAGGGTGACCCGAGGTGGACCACGAAGCCCAGATCGGGCTTGTCGAAGCCCATACCGAGCGCGGAGGTGGCGACCAGCGCCTTCACCTTGTTGGCGAGCAGATCCTCCTCGGCCTGCTGACGGTCGGCGTTCTCCGTCTTGCCCGTGTACGAGGCGACCGTGTGCCCGCGCTGCCGGAGGAAGGCGGTGACCTCCTCGGCGGCGGCCACGGTGAGCGTGTAGATGATCCCGGAACCCGGCAGTTCGTCGAGGTGTTCGGCGAGCCAGGCCATCCGGTGCGCGGCGTCCGACAGCCGTAGCACGCTCAGACTCAGGCTGTCCCGGTCCAGCGGACCCCGCAGCACGAGGGCGTCCGAACTGCCGCCGGTGCCGAGCTGTTCCGCGACGTCGGCGGTCACGCGCGCGTTGGCGGTGGCGGTGGTCGCGAGCACCGGCACACCGGGAGGGAGGTCGGCGAGCATCGTGCGCAGGCGGCGGTAGTCCGGCCGGAAGTCGTGGCCCCAGTCGGAGATGCAGTGCGCCTCGTCCACCACCAGCAGCCCGGTGGCGGCCGCGAGCCGGGGCAGCACCTGATCCCGGAAGTCCGGGTTGTTGAGCCGCTCGGGACTCACCAGCAGGACGTCGACCTCACCCGCGGCGATCTCGTCCTGAACGGCCTCCCACTCCTCGGTGTTGGAGGAGTTGATGGTCCGGGCGTGGATGCCGGCCCGGGCCGCCGCCTCGACCTGGTTCCGCATGAGCGCGAGCAGCGGGGACACGATCACGGTCGGACCGCTGCCCTGGGCCCGCAACAGCGAGGTCGCCACGAAGTAGACCGCGGACTTGCCCCAGCCCGTGCGCTGGACGACAAGGGCGCGCCGTCTGTCGGCGACCAGTGCCTCGATCGCCCGCCACTGGTCCTCGCGCAGCCGGGCCGTTCCCGAGACGTCCCCGACGAGACGGGCGAGGACCGCGTCGGCCGCCGCCCGGAGATCCGCGTTGCTCGTGTGCTCCATGCGTTCCATACAACAGGACGGCACTGACAGCGCGAGCGGTGCACGAGGTAATCAGGCACCTCGCAGTCTTGAGTGACGTGTCCCTGATCGAAGTTATCCACAGGGTCAAGCGGAGCTTCGGATTCCGCGAGATCGTCTTCGCATGACGAACCACAGCGAAACGACTGGATCCTCCGAAAACGGCGACATCGGCGGGCCCGACGCGCACGGCATGCACAAGGACGGTGGACAGGACCTGCGGGGGAGCGCCGGGACCGGGCCGCACGTCCCCAGTCCCGCCTATGACGGCCATGGCGGCGAACATCAGGTCACCCTGCGCACCCCGGCCGAGCTGGCCGACGCCCTGCCGTATCTGCTCGGATACCGCCCCGAGGACAGCATCGTCCTGGTCGCCCTGCACGACAGGGACGGACGCGGGCGGTTCGGCGGCCGGGCCCGGCTCGGCATCCCGGCGAACGCGGACGACTGGCCGTCAGCGGCCCGGCAACTGGCCCACGGCCTGGTGACAGGCAGCGAGCGCCGAGGGGCCCGGCCCGATTCGATGGTCGCGTTCCTCTGCCAGGAACCGGAGAAGGGCGAGTCCGGCCGACAGGTCATGGAGCGGCTGAGGCCGCTGGCCCACAAGCTGCGCGTGGAGTGCGGTTCCCTGGACGTGACGGTGGTCGAGGCCCTGTGCATCTCCGACGGCCGTTACTGGTCGTACTGCTGTGACAACCCGGCATGCTGCCCGCCCGAGGGAGCCCTCATGGGCCTGCCCGGCACATCGGTGCTGGCGGCTGCTGCCACCTACGCGGGGATTCAGGTGCGCGGCACCCTGCGAGAGCTGCGGGCCCGGCTGCTCCCCTGGGAGAACGCCGCCGCTCTCGAGCAGGAGACCGCCCTGGACGCCGCCAGCCTGGCGCTGGTCCCGAGGATCCTGGACGATGCCGGCCGAGCCGAGGTGGCCGACGAGACACTGGAACTGGCCGGGCGGATCCTGGACCGCTTCGCCGGGGCGCAGCCCGTCTCCGGCATGCTCCTGGCGGATCTCCGGGACGACGAACTACTCGGGCACGACGAGGCAGCGCGGTTGATCCTCGGCCTCCAGGACCGCGCGACCCGTGACCGCGCGGCCGAGTGGATGGAGGGTGACGAGGCCGGACAGGCCCTTCGCCTCTGGCGGTCGCTGGCCCGCCGCTGCGTCGGACCCTACGGCGAGCACGCCGCTGCGCCGCTCACTCTCGCCGGATGGGTCGCATGGTCCACCGGCGACGAACTGGAGGCCCGGGAAGCCCTCGCCATGGCCCTGAGCGCGGATCCCGACTACCTCTTCGCGCGTCTCCTGCACCAGGCCTGCAATGAGGGCCTGGACCCGGAGTCGATCCGCAGCTGCCTGCGTGCGGAGCGCGAAGGTCATGGGCGCCCGGGAGCTGTCGGCTCGGCCGTTCGGGCCGACGGCTTGGATGCTCGGGCGAGCGGCTCCCTGGCTCGGACGGAAGAGTGTGTCGAGCGGGTGGGCGGCTCCCTGGCTCCGGCGGACGACTGCGTCGAGCGAATGGGCGGTTTCCTTGGTGGGGCGGAGGATTGCGTCGAGCCGGCGGACAGCTCCCAGGCCAGGGAAGATGACTCCGCCGGGCGGGCGGACAGCTCCGTCGCGCAGAAGGACAGCTCCCCGGCTCGGCCGGACGCCGAGGGGGTCGCCCCGGACGAGCCAGCCGTGCCCGAGTGCGAGCCGGAGCCCGCGCCCGCGTCCACAGTGGTGCCCTCGCGTCGCCCACGCCGTACCCGTTCCGCAGGTGCCGTCGGCACGGCCCGGAGCGGTGCCCGCGCGGGAGACCGTGCCCCAAGCGCCCGGGCTTCCCGTCGGCGTACTTCGACGGGCACCGCGCGCCCTGCCGGTGCCGAAGAAGCCGGCACGCGCGTCGGGCGAGCGGCCGTGGGTACCGCGCGGTCAGGCAGCGTACGCACGGGCGGCACGCGTGCGCGTGCGTCGCGGCAGGCGGCCATGCCGTGCCAGGGCGCGGGCCAGGAAGGCGTACAGCCCGGGCAGAGCACGGAGGGGGAGGAGTGAGTGTCCTCCTGGTGGCCTCGGCGCGCCCGGGGCGGGAACGCGGGCGTGACCCGCAGGAGGGTCACGCCGTTCACCTGAGTGGCGGAACGCCTGGACGGGGTGTGACGCCGCACTGCCCCGGCCCCGTCGGAGCCCTCCGGTACCGGCGCCGAACCCGATCGAGGCGCACAGAGCTCAGAGGAAGCCTCTCCATGCATCAGCCGACTCCGCCCTCCCCCGCCGCCGACGACCGCCACGCCCCGGGCGGGCCCCCGCCGCCCCGCGCGTCGAGCCCCGGCCTGCCCGGGGCCGGGACTCTGCGGTCGGGGGACCAAGACGCCCCTCCGCGGCCGGCGGCACGTGTCGACGGAGTCGGGCCCAGGCTCCCCGGAGGTGCCTCACCAGCCTCGCTCCCCACCGGCCCGGGCTCGTGTCCGCCCTCGACACCGGACCGGGGCCGTTCGTCCCCCCACAGGGCGAGCCAGAATCGTCGTCCTGGTGCCGCCTCGGGGGACGGTTCGCCCCTGCCGCCCTTGCCTCAGAGCCGACTCCCGTCCTCCGCGGGGCAGCCCGCCGGGCCTCCCCGGGGCGCCACGACCCCCGGCCTGCGCTGGTCTGCCGACCTGCCGCCCGCCCACACCATGATGATCTGTGTCGCGCTTCCCGGTCTGGCCATCTCGACGGAGGGAGGGCAGATGACCGGCCGGGGGCTGGAAGGCTTCTATCGTGCCGGCCGGCGCGTGCTCTCCCGGTGCGCGATCCGCGTGGCCGGGCGGGAACCGCTCGCCGTGCAGGCCCGCATGGCTGCAGCCGACCGCGCCAGGTTCGTGGGCACGCTCCGCACGTCGCCGCAGGCAGGCCCGGATCCGGACGTGGTCGTGGAACGCAACCGTCTCGCGGACGGCACGGAGCGGATCACCCTGCACAGCGCGGCACCCCGCCCGCTGCGTCTGCCGGTCGAGGTGTCCCTGGGCACGGACCTCGCCGACCTCGGGTCGATCGCCTCGGGCCGCGCCGGACCCGAACTCCCCGCCGGCGTCCACGACTCCGGCCTGCGCTGGTCCTGCGCCACCGGCAACGCGTCCGTCACGGCCGCGCCGCCTCCCTCGGACGCCCTGGCCTCGGCCGGGCTGCTGCGGTGGGAGCTCGACCTGCCGCCGGGCGGCAGCACAAGCGTGGAGCTGCGGGTGCGATCGGACGGCGCCGGTCCCCTCCGAGCCGTGGGCCGCGCGGCGACCAGCCCTCTCGCCGCCGTGCGAGCCGAAGGGGACGACCCCAGAGTCCTCCCCCTCCTGAGGACGAGCATCGAGGACCTCCAGGCCCTCCTGCTGCGTGATTCCGCGAACCCCTCCGACACCCACCTCGCGGCCGGGGCACCCTGGCGCTGCGGTCTGGCCCCCGCCGACGCGCTCGTGGCCGCCCGGATGGCCCTGCCGCTCGGTACGGGCCTGGCAGCGGGGACGCTGCGGATCCTCGCCCGTACCCAACTGACCGGCCCGGGACCACAGTCCGGGATGATCCCCGGACCGAGACGGGACGCAGGCCCGCACCTTCCCCCGCAGTGCACCGGTACGGAGGCCACACTGCTCTTCCCCGCACTGCTCGCCGAGGCCCGCCGCTGGGGTCTCGGCGAGCAGGAGACGGAGGAACTGCTGCCCGCCGCCGAGCGCTGTCTGTCCTGGCTGCGAACCACCGTGGGCGACGACACGTACCTGAGCGACCCGCACCCCGGCGGTCCCGTCCGCTGCGAGACACAGGCCCACGCACACCGTGCAGGGCTCCTCGGCGCCGATCTGCTCGACGCCTGCGGCCGCTCGGGCGGACCGGCACTCCGGCAGTGGGCACAGGCCTTGAGAACCGACTTCCGCAGGGATTTCTGGGTCGACGACCTCGGGGGCGGTCGGCCGGCGGCAGCCCGTGCCCCGGACGGCAGGCCCATACCTCATCTGGGCGCGGCCGCCGTCCACCTCCTCGACACCGGCCTGCTGGGCGAGGGCGCCCAGGCACCCGGTCTGCTCGACAAAGTCCAGACCGAGAAGCTCGCCCGGCTGCTCGGCAGCCCTGTCATGGACTCGGGCTGGGGCCTGCGCGGACTGGGCGCGAAAGAACCGGGATTCAATCCGTTCGGCCACCGCGCCGGGGCCGTACGGGTCCAGGAGACCGCACTCGCCGTCGCGGGCCTGGCCGCCGCCGGCTACGAGAAGGAGGCGACCTCGCTGCTGCGCGGCGTACTCGCGGCCGCCGAGACCTTCGCCCACCGGCTGCCCGACATGTACGCGGGGGAACAGCGCACGGAGGGGAGCGCTCCTCTCCCGCACCCGGCGGCCTGTCGCCCGGCGGCCACATCGGCGGCCGCCGGAGTGCTGCTGCTGACCGCGCTCGTCGGCATCCGCCCCGACGCCCCGGCCGGGACGGTCACCCTGCACCCCATGCGCAGCGCGCCTCTGGGCGAGATCGGCTTCACGGGACTGCGGATCGCGAACGCCCCGTTCTCCGTGCGCGTCAGTCGGCTCGGCCTCGCCATGGTCGAGGAAGCGGCCGACGGACTTCAACTGGGGGTGTGACCTGGTACGACGTTCAACCGCTGACAACCGGGCCGGAGAGTGAAGTCCATATCCGACCGAAGTGGATCAGTCGCCGATGCGACCGGCGAAGAGAGTGTTTATCGTCAGGCAGACGACTATGATCGCCGCATGCCCTACGACCCGTCAGCGTTTCCACCCTTTGCCGTCACCGTGGACCTGGTCGTGCTGACCGTGCGCCGCCATGCCCTGTGTGCGCTGGCTGTACGCAGGGGCGAACCGCCGTTCCAGGGGCGTTGGGCGCTCCCCGGCGGCTTCGTACGGGCCGACGAGGACCTGGCGCAGGCCGCGGCACGCGAGCTGGCCGAGGAGACCGGGCTGCGCGTCCACGACCCGTCCGTCCCCGCCCAGGACAATGGGGCCCACCTGGAACAGCTCGCCACCTACGGCGACCCCAAGCGGGACCCCAGGATGCGGGTCGTCAGTGTCGCCCACCTCGCGCTCGCTCCCGACCTGCCCGCGCCCAGGGCAGGCGGCGACGCAAGCAACGCACGCTGGGCTCCCGTGGAGGAACTGTTGCAGCAGGGCGGCTACGGGCGTGACGCCGAGCCGGTCGCGCCGCTCGCGTTCGACCACGCGCAGATCCTGTCGGACGGTGTGGAGCGTGCTCGGTCCAAGATCGAGTACTCGTCGCTGGCCACAGCCTTCTGCCCGCCCGAGTTCACCGTCGGAGAGCTGCGCCGTGTCTACGAGGCGGTGTGGGGCGTGGCGCTCGACCCGCGCAACTTTCACCGCAAGGTCACGGGCACACCGGGCTTCCTCGTCCCCACCGGTGGGACGACCACCCGCCAGGGCGGCCGCCCGGCTCAGCTCTTCCGTGCCGGTGGTGCGACTCTGCTCAACCCTCCGATGCTGCGCCCCGAGGTGTGACGCCGGGTCCGGACCGCCACGCGCCCGCTGCCCGGACAAGAGCGATTGTGGTGCCCGAGGCAGGCCTCGCGCTGCCCGAAAAACCGGACATAGCGCGCTATCTTGCTGCGGGTGATCGAGGCCTTCGGACTGACCAGCAACCCCCGCAAAGAGCTTCCGCCCGCAGCCGACGACGTCTCCTTCGAGGCGCGAGCGGGCCGCGTCTCCGCGCTGCTCGGAGCACCGGGCGCAGGCAAGACGACAGTTCTCAGACTGATGCTGGACCTCCAACAGGGGCGTGGCATCACCTACTTCCGGGGCCGCCCCCTGCGCCGCATCGCCCACCCTTCGCGCGAGGTCGGTGTGCTGCTGGGCGACGTGCCGGGTCACCCGGCCCGCACGGTCCGCGGTCATCTGCGCATGCTGTGCGCCGCCGCAGGCGTTCCGGTCCGGCGCGCCGACGAAGTGCTCGAGGCGGTCGGGCTCGTGAGCCTGCGCGGCGAACGCCTCGGCACCCTCTCACGCGGCATGGACCGCCGCCTGGGCCTGGCCTGCGTCCTCCTGGCCGACCCGCACACGCTCGTCCTCGACGATCCCGCCGACGGGCTGTCCGCCCGCGAGAGCCACTGGCTGCACGGCATGCTGCGCGCACACGCCGCCCAGGGCGGCACGGTCCTGTTCACCACGGCCGACCCCAAGGAGGCCGCGCGCACCGCCGACCGCGTCGTCACGCTGGAACAGGGGAGGCTCGTGGCCGACCAGGAGGCCGCGGAGTTCGCACGCACCCGCCTGCGTCCCCGGGTCGCCGTACGCAGCCCGCACGCGGCCCGTCTGGCGGCTCTCCTGGCCAAGCAGGCCCGCACCGCACAGCGCTCCGTCGAGGTCGTACGAGAAGGCGGCAACCGCCTCTCCGTGTACGGCAGTACCTGCGCGGAGGTCGGCGAGACGGCGTTCCGCCACGGCATCGTCGTCCACCAACTCGCCGACGAGATCGGGGACATGGGCCCAGGGGCAGGGGCGGTGCGGGCAGCTGAGCCGCATGGCGGCCGTGACGCGGGCCTGGGCAAGGCTGGGCAGGCGGCGGGCGAGTCGCACAAGACCGACGCAGCGCGATCGTCCGCCGACACGCTCGAGCTCGTCGGCGTGGAGCCGGTGCGCGCGGGTGCCGAGCCCGGGCACGTCGCCGACGCGCACCGGGCGACCGTTGCGCCCCAGGTTTCCAGCGGTGAGCCGTACCCTGTCGTCGGGGCGTCGGAGTCGGCCCCGGTCGCCGGTGAGCCTGTGGCCGCCACGGTTGCGCCCCAGGTTTCCAGCGGTGAGCCGCACCCTGTCGTCGGGGCGTCGGAGTCGGCCCCGGTCGCCGGTGAGCCTGTGGCCGCCACGGTTGCGCCCCAGGTTTCCAGCGGTGAGCCGCACCCTGTC
>NZ_JBVJJE010000016.1:0-65327 GCF_055585925.1 Streptomyces sp. NPDC052064 | reverse complement strand
TGTCGTCGAGGTGTCGGAGTCGGCCCCGGTCACCGCCGACCCAGTTGCCGCCACCGCCGAGCCGCGACCCCCGGCTGAGTCACGACCCACCGTCGACGCACCGAAACCGGTCGCCGACGAGCCGTTTCCCTCCTCCGAGCACGCGCAGTCCGCCGCAGAGCCACATGAGCGCTCGGACCTTCCCTCGGCCGGCCACCCGTCCAACGCCGATGCCCGTCCTCAGGAGGCGACACTCCGCGCGTTCCACCCCGCCGACACCCGCACGGCACGCACGGCACGCACGCTCGACGCACTGCCCCCTCTGCCGCCTCCCATCTCCGTCCGCCCCGCCCCCAGCCCTCTCCGCCCCCTCCGCTACGAGATCCGCCGTGCCGCCGGGATCGGCACCGGGTTCATCACCGGGGCCGCCGTGCTCGTCGTGTCCGCCGTGACCGCCGTCGTGCTCGCCCGTATCGGGCACACCCCGCAGCAGCGCCTGCTGGTCGCGTGGCCGCAGGAGCTGCCCCTGCCGCCCGCGGCGCTCGGCGCGGGGCTGCTCGGCGCGCTGGCCTTCGGCGACGAGTTCCGCCACCCCGCCCTGGCCGCGGACCGCGGCACTGTGCCCCGCCGGTTGGGGCTGCTGGCCGCCAAACTGCTCGTCTCCACGGCCACCGCGCTGATGCTGGCCGCCCTCACCGTCGGCTGCGACGCCGAAGTGCTCTATCTCGTCTACGGACGGGAGCTCACCCAGGTTCCCGCCGACTGGCTGCCGTTGGGAGCGAGTTGGATCGGACTGGTGGTCGGCTGCGCCTGGGCGGGCGTTCTGGCCGCAGGTGTCTTCCGTTCCACCACGGCCGGGCTGGCCGCCGTGGCCGCCGTGCCGCTCCTCGTCGTACCCGCGGTGCACAAGGTCCTGGAGGGGCCCTCCGTGCGGACTGCGGCGGGACTTCCCATGCGGCTGCGCGAGGCTCTGCTGCCGCGATGGCCCTTCGGGGGCGAGCGCTACCTGGAAGCCGCGCTCAGCGTGATCTCCCAACCTGTCGGCGGCGCACTGATGTTGTCGCTGACCGTGCTGCTCTGCGCGTATCTGCTCACCGCGCTGCGGAGCCGGTTCCGGTGACGACTGTCCGTAACCCTTAGTCGGGCCATGCGCACAACTCCCCGCAGAACGCCCATTTCTTTCCGATAAGGCGTCAATTGCGACGGGGTGAGCGATCACCCTTTCGTGTGCTTTTCACCAAAGACCTCAAGGGAGTTGGAGACGGCGCCGACAAAGGATGCGTGAGTACCCTTGCGCACACCATGATGACCGCCGCCCGCTCCGCTGACTCCGGCCTCGCGAGCCCGGGCGAACTCGACCGCTACCCCTACGCAGAGGCGCCCGCCGTCGACCGCGTCGGTGCCCCTGCCTGGGACGGCGGGGACCCAGAGCTGGGCCGGGTCGGCAGGCGCGCCGCGGGCAGCCGCGGACGCGGGCTGCACGGCCAACTCGTCCAGCAGCTGGGTCAGATGATCGTCTCCGGCGACCTGGGCGCCGACCGTCCGCTGGTGCCCGAGGAGATCGGCCAGCGGTTCGAGGTCTCCCGCACCGTCGTCCGCGAGTCGCTCCGCGTCCTGGAGGCCAAGGGCCTGGTGAGCGCCCGCCCGAACGTCGGCACGCGCGTGCGCCCCGTCAGCGACTGGAACCTCCTCGACCCGGACATCATCGAGTGGCGGGCCTTCGGGCCGCAGCGCGACGACCAGCGCCGCGAGCTGAGCGAGCTGCGGTGGACGATCGAGCCGCTCGCCGCCCGCCTCGCCGCCGGGCACGGGCGCGAGGGCGTCCAGCAGCGTCTGACGGACATGGTCGAGATCATGGGGCAGGCGATGGCCCAGGGTGATGCGCTCACCTTCTCCCGCGCCGACTCCGAGTTCCACTCGCTGCTCATCCAGGTCGCCGGCAACCGCATGCTGGAGCACCTCTCCGGGATCGTGTCCGCGGCCCTCCAGGTCTCCGGCGGTCCGGTCACGGGTTGTGACCGGCCGAACGAGGCGTCGCTGGCGCACCACGGTCGCATCTGCGACGCCCTCGCCGCCGGCGACGGAACCGCGGCCGAGGCGGCGATGCGGCAACTTCTCATGGTCCACCCCGAGGTGGAACGCGTGGTGCCCGCTCCGCGCGAGCACTGACCGTGTTCCGCGGGCGGCGCGGCTGGGTGTGCCACCCCCCTCCTGTGGCAGTGCCCGTTCGGTGAACCGCCTTCCGTCGGACCCCGCGGGATCCTCGCGATCCCGCGGGGTCCGACGGCGCGAAGGGGGCGGAGATCCGCGGGAGCGGCCAGGCAACAGTCACGTACGACCTCTTTTGCCCCAGTTTGATCGCTTTTGTTCGCTTACGGGGTGTGACTCGGGCCACGCGAATTGGGCGTAACGCTCGCGGGAAGAACGCGATGACCTAAGAGGTGACAGCCGCGGAGGGAATACGGACGCCGTTCACGGCGCTGTGCATCTTCCCGGCCCCCGCCCGCGCCGTCGGCCCACCTCCAAGCCGGCGGTCGGCTCCTGTCCACTGTGGACGGGGCCGGAAGCCGTTTTCCAACGTTCCGAGAGGTTGTTCGTGTCGGCCAGCACATCCCGTACGCTCCCGCCGGAGATCGCCGAATCCGTCTCTGTCATGGCTCTCATTGAGCGGGGAAAGGCTGAGGGGCAGATCGCCGGCGATGACGTGCGTCGGGCCTTCGAAGCTGACCAGATTCCGGCCACTCAGTGGAAGAACGTACTGCGCAGCCTCAACCAGATCCTCGAGGAAGAGGGTGTGACGCTGATGGTCAGTGCCGCAGAGCCCAAGCGCACCCGAAAGAGCGTCGCAGCGAAGAGTCCCGCCAAGCGCACCGCCACCAAGACGGTCGCGGCCAAGGCGGTGACCACCAGGAAGGCAACCGCCTCCGCCACGCCGGCGGCGCCCGCAGCCGAGCCCGCCGCCGAGGAAGAGACACCCGCCAAGAAGGCAGCTGCCAAGAAGACGACCGCCAAGAAGGCGGCCGCGAAGAAGGCGCCTGCCAAGAAGACCGCGGCGAAGAAGACCAGCGCCAAGAAGGACGACGTCGAGCTTCTCGAAGAGGAGGTGCTCGAGGAGGCCGCTCCCGGCAAGACCGGCGAGGAGCCCGAGGGCACGGAGAACGCCGGCTTCGTGCTGTCCGACGACGACGAGGACGACGCGCCCGCCCAGCAGGTTGCCGCCGCCGGTGCCACCGCCGACCCGGTCAAGGACTACCTCAAGCAGATCGGCAAGGTCCCGCTGCTCAACGCCGAGCAGGAGGTCGAGCTCGCCAAGCGCATCGAGGCCGGACTGTTCGCCGAGGACAAGCTGGCCAACGCCGACAAGCTCGCCCCGAAGCTCAAGCGCGAGCTGGAGATCATCGCCGAGGACGGCCGCCGCGCCAAGAACCACCTCCTGGAGGCCAACCTCCGTCTGGTGGTCTCCCTGGCCAAGCGCTACACCGGCCGCGGCATGCTCTTCCTGGACCTCATCCAGGAAGGCAACCTCGGTCTGATCCGCGCGGTCGAGAAGTTCGACTACACCAAGGGCTACAAGTTCTCCACGTACGCCACCTGGTGGATCCGTCAGGCGATCACCCGCGCCATGGCCGACCAGGCCCGCACCATCCGTATCCCGGTGCACATGGTCGAGGTCATCAACAAGCTCGCGCGCGTGCAGCGCCAGATGCTTCAGGACCTGGGCCGCGAGCCCACCCCGGAGGAGCTGGCGAAGGAACTCGACATGACCCCGGAGAAGGTCATCGAGGTCCAGAAGTACGGCCGCGAGCCGATCTCGCTGCACACCCCGCTGGGCGAGGACGGCGACAGCGAGTTCGGTGACCTCATCGAGGACTCCGAGGCTGTCGTCCCCGCCGACGCGGTCAGCTTCACGCTCCTCCAGGAGCAGCTGCACTCCGTCCTGGACACCCTGTCCGAGCGCGAGGCGGGCGTCGTCTCGATGCGCTTCGGTCTCACCGACGGTCAGCCGAAGACCCTCGACGAGATCGGCAAGGTCTACGGCGTCACGCGTGAGCGGATCCGCCAGATCGAGTCGAAGACCATGTCGAAGCTGCGCCACCCGTCCCGTTCGCAGGTGCTGCGCGACTACCTCGACTAGTCGTAGCGGTCGACGCGGAAGGCCCGGTTCCCCCTTAGGGGGCCGGGCCTTCGTCATGCCTCTCCGCGGGTGCGGGCCGTCACGGGGTGGATCACTCTGGGTGTCTCGCCGACACCACGGAGTGAGGAGTGTGTATGCGTCGTCGCTTTGTCCGGGCTCTGGCTCGACCGCTGGTCGTGGCAGCAGCGGTATCCGGCCTGTCAGTGGGTTCCAGTGCCCCTGTGGCGGCCGACGGGGTGGTCATAGGGGGATTTCCCGTCGACGTGTCGGAGAGCCCGTGGACGGTGGCCCTGTCCAGTCGTGACCGGTTCGGGGGTACGCGCGCGGGGCAGTTCTGCGGCGGCGTGGCGGTCGGTCGCAGCACCGTGCTCACCGCGGCCCACTGCGTGGACGAGGAGGTCCTGGGTGGGCCGCCGGAGCGCGTACGCGATCTCAGGGTCATAGCAGGGCGCACGGACCTGCTCTCGGACCGCGGTGGCCAGGAGGTCGCGGTGCGAGACACCTGGGTGAACCCGGCCTACGACGCTGGCAGCAACGTCGGTGATTTCGCCGTACTCACCCTCGCCGAGCCTCTCCCCGCCGACTCGGTCATCGGCATGGCGGCCGGCGGTGACCCCGCGTACACCGCGGGCGGGGCCGCGACGGTGTACGGATGGGGTGATGTCTCGGGTGCCGGGGAGTATCCGAACAGTCTGCGGGCGGCACGCGTGCGTGTGCTCCCTGACGCTCTCTGTGAGGAGGCGTATGCGGGAGGTGCGGACGGCGTCTACGACGCCAGGAGCATGCTGTGCGCCGGAGAAGCGAAGGGGGGCCGGGATGCCTGCCAGGGCGACAGCGGGGGACCTCTGGTGGCCCAGGGGCGGTTGATCGGACTCGTGTCCTGGGGGATCGGCTGCGGGCAGGCCCGCAATCCCGGGGTGTACATGCGCGTGTCCGGCATCATGCGGTCGCTCGGCTGGACACGTGTGTGAAGAAACCATGCGGAGGGCGTCCGGAGGAGCCTGAGCGGGCTCGCGGGGACGAGGACGGGCGGCTGCCTCCATAGCGGAAGCAGCCGCCCGTTCACCGGCCTCTGCCGGGCTGGCTCGTCGTCGGACGCGAGGCGTCAGCGCTCTTCTTCGGAGGCAGTCGCGGGAGCGGACGTCAGCCGCTCCGTCTCGTCCTGTATCTCAGCGGCGATCTTCTTGAGTTCCGGCTCGAACTTGCGCCCGTGGTGGGCGCAAAAGAGCAGTTCTCCGCCGCTGAGCAGGACGACGCGCAGGTACGCCTGGGCGCCGCAGCGGTCGCAGCGATCAGCGGCCGTCAACTGGCTCGCAGGGGTCAGAACAGTAGTCACGTCGCCTCTTCTCTAGCTCGACGAGCTGTCGTACCAGGGTCAACATCCAACCAGCCCCAAAACGTTCCCGCTCGTGGCTTTTCCTCGAAAAATCTTTGCGAGGCGGCTGTCTGCTGCCGGTTGGCGGCGAATGTGCCGTATTGCGTGTCTATGTGTCTTACGGGGCTTCGCGTTGTATCGGTGGTCGGTCCTCCCGGCTGGATTGCCGGTTGTTCATGAGGACGTGCCCGGAGCCTAAATGGTTCATGCCTGGAAGGGAACGTGATGTGTGCTTCACTCCAACGAGGGATCGAACAGGCATGCGAGTCTGCACTAGGGTGAGTTTCCGACGAGGGTGGCGTTACAACGGCTCTACCAGGCCTCGGTACCCTCTCACCGGTGACTGAAGCCGCGCCCTTACCCATGAGGGCCCCATCTGAAATTCAGCGAGGAGCGAACCGCGTGACCGCCGAGACGTCCGTGCCGTCCACAGCTCTGCTGGCAGGAGCAGACCGGGACGGGTCCAACTACACCGCGCGGCACCTGCTCGTCCTCGAGGGGCTCGAGGCCGTGCGGAAGCGCCCCGGTATGTATATCGGGTCGACTGACAGCCGTGGCCTGATGCACTGCCTCTGGGAGATCATCGACAACTCCGTCGACGAGGCCCTCGGCGGCTACTGCGACCACATCGAGGTCATCCTCCAGGACGACGGCTCGGTCGAGGTCCGGGACAACGGCCGGGGTATCCCGGTCGACGTCGAGCCCAAGACCGGTCTCTCCGGTGTCGAGGTCGTCATGACCAAGCTGCACGCCGGCGGCAAGTTCGGCGGCGGCTCGTACGCCGCCTCCGGCGGTCTGCACGGCGTCGGCGCCTCCGTGGTGAACGCCCTGTCCGCCCGTCTGGACATCGAGGTGGACCGCGGTGGACACACCCACGCGATCAGCTTCCGGCGCGGTGTCCCGGGCGCCTTCGCCGGTACCGGCATGGACGCGAAGTTCGAGGCCAAGAGCGGCCTGCGCAAGGCGAAGAAGATCCCGAAGACCCGCACAGGCACCCGCGTGCGGTACTGGGCCGACCGCCAGATCTTCCTCAAGGACGCCAAGCTCTCCCTGGAGAACCTGCACCAGCGCGCCCGCCAGACCGCGTTCCTGGTGCCCGGCCTGACCATCGTCGTGCGCGACGAGTACGGGCTCGGCGAGGGCGGCAGCAAGGGCGAGGAGTCCTTCCGCTTCGACGGCGGAATCAGCGAGTTCTGCGAATACCTGGCGAACGACAAGCCGATCTGCGACGTCCTCCGCTTCTCCGGACAGGGCAGCTTCAAGGAGACGGTCCCCGTCCTGGACGACCACGGTCAGATGACGCCCACCGAGGTCACCCGAGAGCTCGGCGTCGACGTCGCGCTGCGCTGGGGGACCGGCTACGACACGACGCTCAGGTCGTTCGTCAACATCATCGCCACCCCCAAGGGCGGTACGCACGTCGCCGGCTTCGAGCAGGCCGTCGCCAAGACGATGAACGAGGTGCTGCGCACCAAGAAGCTCCTGCGCGTCGCAGAGGACGACATCGTCAAGGACGACGCCCTCGAGGGCCTGACCGCGGTCGTCACCGTACGTCTCGCCGAGCCGCAGTTCGAAGGCCAGACCAAGGAGGTCCTCGGGACCTCGGCGGCCCGCCGCATCGTGAACAACGTGGTCACCAAGGAACTCAAGGCGTTCCTGACGTCCACGAAGCGTGACGCCGCCCAGCAGGCCCGTGTCGTGCTGGAGAAGGCCGTCGCCGCGGCCCGTACGCGCATCGCCGCCAGGCAGCACAAGGACGCACAGCGCCGCAAGACGGCCCTGGAGTCCTCCTCGCTGCCGGCCAAGCTCGCCGACTGCCGCAGCGACGACGTCGACCGCAGCGAACTGTTCATCGTCGAGGGCGACTCCGCGCTCGGTACGGCGAAGCTCGCCCGGAACTCCGAGTTCCAGGCGCTGCTGCCGATTCGGGGCAAGATCCTCAACGTCCAGAAGTCGTCCGTGACGGACATGCTCAAGAACGTCGAGTGTGGCGCGATCATCCAGGTCATAGGAGCCGGATCGGGCCGGACCTTCGACATTGACACGGCCCGCTACGGCAAGATCATCATGATGACCGACGCCGACGTCGACGGCTCGCACATCCGCACCCTGCTCCTGACCCTGTTCCACCGCTACATGCGGCCCATGGTCGAGGCCGGCCGAGTCTTCGCGGCGGTGCCGCCGCTGCACCGCATCGAGATCGTCCAGCCGAAGAAGGGCCAGGACAAGTACATCTACACGTACTCGGACCGGGAGCTGCGCGACAAGCTCATGGAGCTCCAGAGCAAGGGCGTCCGCTACAAGGACTCGATCCAGCGCTACAAGGGTCTCGGCGAGATGGACGCCGACCAGCTGGCCGAGACGACCATGGACCCGCGCCACCGCACTCTGCGCCGGATCAACCTCTCCGACCTCGAGGCCGCCGAGCAGGTCTTCGATCTGCTCATGGGCAACGACGTCGCGCCGCGCAAGGAGTTCATCTCCAACTCGGCGGCGACGCTGGACCGGTCGCGGATCGATGCGTAGCCGCCGCTGCGCTGGGCTCTGGCAGGGCAGGGCGGGGCTGGGATGCTGGTGATCTGATCTGATCTGATCTGATCTGGTCGGGGTCGGGGTCGGGGTCGGGGTCGGGGTCGGGGGCGGGTGCTGGCTCAGCTGCCGCCGGCTGGCGCTGCGAGCGATCGTGCCAGGTCCTCCCGCTGCTTGAGGGGGGCCTCGGGCGAGCACGGGTGGGCGTGCGTGGTGTGGGCATGGTGCTGGTCCGGCCTGTTTCGGCTTCAACGAGTCCGGTTCGGCTGGTCCGGCTTCAGTGGTTCCGGTCGGGTCCGGCTCAGCCGGGAAGCCGGTGCGGGATCCGTGCCGTGCCTGGTGTACGGCCTGACCGGCTTGGACGACCCGGCCCGCATACGGATCCCAGACCGCCGCGTCCGAGCCGTCTCCACCCCTGGGTGGAGAGACGCCCGGTCGGGAATCCACCTATGATCCACCCACACTCCGATCCCGTGACCTGGCGATTTCCGTAACGTCGAAGGCGTCGGTGGCAGCGCTGCCGGCATCTCCTTTCTCGCTCACGGAGGTTGTGATGTCCGGGCTCGTCGACGTGCTGGTGATCGTGGTCGTTGCCGCACTGGTGATCGCCCGGCAGTTCCGCGCAACCCCTATCGACGGCGAGCGCCGCTGGTGGCTCCTGCCCGCGACCCCGGCCGTCGTCGCACTGCATGAACCCGGCATACTCGCCGCCCATCACCACACGGCCTCAGCACCGGAATTGTGGCCTGGCGCGGTCGGTTGCCTCGCCCTGCCGCGAACTCGGGCTGGGCGTACGGTGACAGCAGGATGGCGCAGGTAAGGGGCAGGTGTGAAGGAGAACGCGTGGACACGCTGGCCTTCCCGGGAGGCGCTCAGCCGCGAGGGACTTTCACGCTCCCGGTGCCTGCTGGCCTGGACGGTGAGGGCCCTGGTCCTCGGTGTGCTGATGTGGGGTGCCTTTGCCGGGAGCGAGGTGCGTGGCTGGAAGGCGGCGGCCGGAGCCGGAGGGGTGCTTCTGGCGGCGCTGCTCGCCTGGGTGTTCTTCCGGACCACGCTCCAGCACCGGCTGTGGTCGTCGCTGGCGTCGCTCGCGTTGCTTCAGGGTGTCGCCGTCGCGGCCCAGATGTCGGGCTTCAAAGTCGCGGCCCTGGTCATGTGGTGTGGATGCGCCGTCTCGGCGCTGGAGCGGCTCCCACTGGCAGTCGCCTTCAGTGCAGCGGGCGTGGCACTCGGTTCGTTCGTGGCCGTCAACAACGACGAGGTGCTGACGTCCGTGGTCACCGGCGTAGGCCTCGCCCTGGCCGGATACACGCTGCGCCTGGACGCCGAGGCCCGCGGCAGCGCCCAGCGGCTGCTCGCCCAGGAGCGGGCCGCGCGTGCGGCCGAGGCGGAGACGGCGGCACTCGCCGAGCGGGCGCGTATAGCGCGGGAGATTCACGACGTGCTGGCGCACAGCCTCTCGGCCCAGCTCGTGCACTTGGAGGCGGCCAGGTTGCTGATCGAGCGTGGCGGGGAACGGGAGCAGGTTCTCGAACGAGTGGTGGCGGCACGGGAGATGGCGCGTGGCGGGCTCTCTGAGACGCGGCAGGCGCTCTCCGCCCTGCGGGGGGATCTGACCCCGCTGGAGGAGTTCCTGAACCAGTTGGTGGGTACGGCCGACGGCGCCGAGATCACCATCACGGGTGAACGCAGGGCACTGCCGGCCGAGGCTTCGCAGGCTGTGCGCAGAGCGGCTCAGGAGGCTCTGACGAATGCCCGCAAACACGCCCCGGGCGCCAAGGTGCGCCTGCGGCTCGACTACAACCCGCACGAAGTGACCCTGGATGTGCGGGACTCGGGCGGCTCGCCGGGCGAGCTGACCGGGATGGGAGCCGGGTACGGTCTGCTGGGCATGCGGGAGCGAGCCGAGCTGCTGGGCGGTTCGTTCGAGGCCGGGCCGGGTGAGGAGGGGTTCGTGGTGACGTTGAAGGTGCCGGTATGACGGAGGAGGCCGAGCGGAAGCACGCTCGGGTGGTGGTCGCGGACGACCAGACCGTGGTGCGGGAGGGCATCGTGATGCTGCTCGGTCTGCTGCCCGGGATCGAGGTCGTCGGCGCGGCGGGGGATGGGGAGGAGGCGGTGCGGCTCGTCGCCGAAGTCGCCCCGGACGTGGTGCTGATGGACCTGCGTATGCCTCGCTGCGACGGGGTGGAGGCGACCCGCAGGATCCGCGCGGAGTACCCCGGGACGCAGGTGGTGGTGCTCACGACGTACGCCGACGACGAGTCTCTCTTCCCGGCACTGGCTGCGGGAGCGCGCGGCTATCTCACGAAGGATGCCGACGGAGAGGAGATCGTGCGGGCCGTACACAGCGTGCTGTCGGGGGACGCGGGTCTCTCGCCGAGCATTCAGAGGCGGCTGCTGGAGCGTCTGGCGGAGACCGAGGCGAGACCGGCCGCAGCCCCTGAGGCGCCGGACGGGCTCACCGTGCGGGAGACGGAGGTGTTGTTCCTCATCGCCGAAGGGCTCAGCAACCAGGAGATCGGCCGCAGGCTGCACGTCTCCACCGCGACCGTGAAGACCCACATCAACAACCTCTTCGCCAAGACGGGGCTCAAGGACCGTGCACAAGCGGTGCGTTACGCGTACGGAAAGGGACTGGTGCGACCACCAGCGGGTTGAGTCACCTGATGGGGTGAAGAGCGAGGGGAAGAAGAGTCGGGGATCATTCCGTTCTGTCCATCCTTGGGCATGCAGCCAAGCAAGGGCCGTCCCCGTGGAGACGGGGCTGGTCAGAAAAGTCCGGCCGAACAACTCGACGGTGCCGACCCGGTCCCGGCCGGGGAGGCCGGGCACCTCAGGTACGACGATCCCTGGTACGACGCCCTCGCCTCCGGCTGGGGCGAGTCGGCCGGTGCCGGGGTGCCGACTCCGGCCGTGGTCCCGTCGGCACGCGGTGAGGGCGAGACCGGGGTCGCGGCGGCCTACGTGTACCTGGAGGTGCAGCGCAGTGAGGCCTTCCAGGAGGTGCGGCGGCGGTATCGGAGGTTCGTGGTGCCGGCCTTCGTAGCCTTCTTCGCCTGGTACGTGGGCTACGTCGTGGTTGCCACGACCGCGCCGGAGCCGATGGCCCGGCCCGTGGTGGGAACGGTGAACGTGGCGCTGGTGGCGGGGCTCGGGCAGTTCCTGACCACTTTCCTGTTCACCTGGGCGTACGCGCGGCACGCGCGGCTGCGCAGGGACCGGGCGGCGCTCGAACTGCGCTGGGACACACAGGAGCTGACGCGCGGCGTGAACGGCGGTGTCTCGTGACGGGTGAACACCAGACGCTGGCGCTGCTGCTGTTCAGCGGGTTCGTCGCGGTCACGCTGGCGATCACGACCTGGGTGAGCCGCAACCGGCGCGGTTCGGTGGAGGAGTTCTACGCGGGCGGGCGGCTCTTCTCACCCATGGAGAATGGTTTTGCCCTCGCCGGTGACTACATGTCGGCCGCCTCCTTCCTGGGGGTCACCGGGCTCATCGCACTGTTCGGCTACGACGGGCTGCTGTATGTCGTCGGTTTCCTCGTGGCCTGGCTGGTGGTGCTGTTCCTCGTGGCCGAACTGGTCCGCAACTGCGGCCGGTTCACGCTCTCGGACGTTGTGGCGGCGCGGATGAGGGAGCGGCCGGTACGGATCGCGGCGGGAACGTCCTCGGTCACCGTGTCCGTTCTGTACCTGGTGGCGCAGATGGTCGGCGCGGGCAGCCTGGTGGCGCTGCTGCTCGGGGGCACGAGTGGGGCGGCGCGGGCCTGGACCGTCATCGGGGTCGGCGCGCTCATGGTGATCTATGTGTCGTTGGGAGGGATGCGGGCGACGACGTGGATCCAGATCGTCAAGGCCGTCCTGCTGCTCGGCGGCACGATCGCGCTGACGGTGCTCGTCCTGGTGCGCTTCCACGGCGACCTGGACCGGCTGCTGCTCACGGCGGCCGAGCGCAGCGGTCACGGGGAGGCGTTTCTGGCGCCCGGGTTGAAGTACGGCGGGGACTGGACCGCTCGTTTCGACTTCATCAGTCTGGGGCTGGCCCTGGTGCTGGGCACGGCCGGGCTGCCGCACATCCTGTCCCGCTTCTACACCGTGCCCACCGCGCGCGCCGCACGCCGTTCGGTCGTCTGGGCTGTCTGGCTCATCGGCGGTTTCTACCTGATGACGATCGTGCTCGGTTTCGGCGCGGCCGCCATCGTGGGCCCCGACGCGGTACGCGCGTCCAACGCGGCCGGGAACACGGCCGTTCCGCTGCTGGCGCTCGATCTGGGCGGTGGTGCCGGATCCACGGGTGGAACGGTTCTCTTCGCGGTTGTCGCCGCGGTCGCCTTCGCCACGATCCTCGCCGTGGTCGCCGGGATCACGCTCGCGTCCTCGGCGTCGGTGGCCCACGACCTGTACGCGTCACTGCGGCGCCGCGGCGGCAAGCCCCGCAGCGAGGTGGCCGTGGCCCGTGTCGCGGCCCTCGGTGTCGGCGTCGTGGCGATCGCTCTCGGTCTGCTGGCGCGGAATCTCAACGTCGCGTTCCTGGTGGGCCTCGCCTTCGCCGTCGCCGCGTCGGCGAACCTTCCGGTGCTGCTCTACTCCCTGTTCTGGCGCGGCTTCACCACACGTGGCGCCGTATGGGCCGTCTACGGCGGTCTGATCCCGGCCGTGGTGCTCGTGGTGCTGTCCCCGGTGGTCTCCGGAAGCCCCGACGCACTGTTCCCGAACGTCGACTTCCAGTACTTCCCGTTGCAGAACCCGGGCCTGGTCTCGATCCCGCTGGGCTTCCTTGCGGGCTGGCTGGGCACGGCCACCTCGGCGGAGGTCCCGGACGAGGCCAAGCATGCCGAGACCGAGGTGCGGTCGCTGACCGGGGCGGGAGCGGCGTAGAGGCGGTGCCTTCACCGGCGTACGGCTACGGCGCCACCCACGCATAACGGTGTTCGGGCCGACCCGTGTCGCCGTACTTGAGGGAGAGGCGCAGACGGCCGGACTGCTCCAGGCGGCGCAGATAGCGCTGGGCGGTGGAGCGGCTCAGCCCGGTCTCGACGGCGACCTCGTGGGCGGAGAGCGGGTGGTCGGCGCGGTGCAGGACGCGGCAGATCAGTTCCGTCGTCGGCTCCGAGTGGCCGCTCGGCAGCCTCGGTGACGCGAGGGCCGGGGTGGTGCGCAGGGCGCTGAAGATCCGGTCGACCTGTTCCTGGACTGCGATGCCGCGGCCGCCCCCGACCCTCTCGACGGTGCGGCGCAGGGCGGCATAGGACTCCAGGCGGGTGTGCAGCGCGGCGAAGGTGAACGGTTTGACGAGGTAGTGCAGGGCGCCCAGGCGCATGGCAGCCTGGATGGTCGCCACGTCGCCGTCAGCGGTGATCATGATGACGTCGGTGCCATGGCCCTGTTCTCGCATACGGTGGACGAGTTCGAGGCCTGTCCCGTCGGGGAGATAGTGGTCCAGCAGGACCAGATCGATCCCTCCGCGCTGCACCGCCGCCAGAGCCTGGGCAGCACTGTGAGCGCGGGCCGCCACCCGGAAACCGGGAACCTTTCCCACGTACTTGGCGTTGATCTCGGCGACACGGAAGTCGTCGTCCACGACCAGGACGTCAATCATCGGGCCTCTTTCCGTCAAGGCCATGCGGGCGTCAAGCCCTTGTTTCGGCTACGTTTTTGTATCCCGCGCAAAACGAGCACAACAGGCTCTTGCGAGCAAAAGAACGGTATGCGCTCACAAGACTGATGCGGCCTGCCGAGCCGGATCTACCGTCCCCGGCCATGAGCGCAGACACCAGCCCCGCCATCGAGCTGCGGGGCGCGAGCAAGACGTTCAGGACCCCGTCAGGAGGCCTGCACACGGCCGTCCGGGACCTGGATCTCACGGTTGGCCGTGGGGAGTTCGTCGCGGTCGTCGGCCCCACGGGCTGCGGCAAGTCGACCACGTTGACCCTGGTCAGCGGCCTGGAGGAGCCCACCGAGGGTGAGGTGCTGGTCGCCGGGGAGCCGGTGCGCGGCGTCGGCGACAAGGTCGGCTTCGTCTTCCAGCAGGACGCTACCTTCCCCTGGCGTACGGTGCTGTCCAATGTGATGGCGGGACCGCGCTTCCGTGGCGTGCCCAAGGCGGAGGCGAAGCGGCTGGCGCGCGACTGGCTGGCCCGGGTCGGGCTCGAGGCCTTCGAGGACCGCTACCCGCACCAGCTCTCCGGCGGCCAGCGCAAACGCGTCGCGCTCGCCGCGACCTTCGTCAACGACCCCGAGATCCTGCTCATGGACGAGCCGTTCTCGGCACTCGACGTGCAGACCAGGGCGCTGATGTCGGACGAGTTGCTCGAACTGTGGGCGGGCACGCAGGCATCGGTCGTCTTCGTCACCCATGACCTGGAGGAGTCCATCGCCCTGGCCGACAAGGTCGTCGTCATGACCGCCGGTCCCGCCACCGTCAAGGAGGTCTTCACCATCGACCTGCCGCGGCCGCGCAAGGTCGAGGCGGTGCGCCTGGAGCCGCGGTTCATCGAGATCTACCGCGAGATCTGGGAGTCCCTCGGCGAAGAGGTGCGCATCACCCGCGAGAGGAGTGCCGCCCATGTCGCCTGAGCTGCTCAGCACGCCGGTCGTGGAGACGGCCAAGGCCCCGGACCGCGCCCACTCGCGGGCCCGCGCGGCGCGCAGGCGGAAGGTCCTCATCAACGCCGTCCGGGCGCTGCTGCTGATCGGTGTCCTCGGCCTGTGGGAGGCGTTGTCCCGGGCCAAGATCATCGATCCGTTCAACTTCTCCATGCCCTCGCAGATCTGGGACCAGATCTACACCTGGGTGACGCACGGGACCGCGCTCGGCTCCCTGGGTGAGCAGATCTGGTACACGCTCTACGAGGCGCTGCTCGGCTGGGTCCTCGGGGTGGCCACCGGCGTCGTCCTCGGCATTGCACTGGGGCGGATCACCTTGCTCGCCGATGTACTTGGTCCGTACATCAAGGTGCTCAACTCGATTCCCAGGATCGTCCTCGCCCCGATCTTCGTGATCTGGTTCGGGCTCGGCCCGGCTTCCAAGGTCGCGTCGGCCGTCGTCCTCGTCTTCTTCCCGGTGTTCTTCAACGCCTTCCAGGGTGCCCGCGAGGTCGACCGCAACCTCGTCTCCAACGCCCGCATCCTGGGCGCGAGCGACCGCAGGGTGACCCTTCAGGTGGTCATCCCGTCCGCCACTTCCTGGATCTTCACCAGCCTCCATGTGAGCTTCGGCTTCGCCCTCATCGGCGCCATCGTCGGCGAGTACATCGGCGCCACCAAGGGCATCGGCCTGCTCGTCGCGCAGTCCCAGGGCACGTTCAACGCGGCCGGGGTGTACGCGGCGATGGTCATCCTCGCGGTCGTCGCGCTCCTAGCCGAGGGGCTGCTCACCTTTGCCGAGCGCCGCATCTTCCGCTGGAAGCCGGCGGGTTCCGAGCACTGACACCCACCCCGTACGCCCCCTTCTCCGCCCTCTGTCTTCCTCCGCTTTCACAAGGACGTGAACCGCCATGCGCAAGACCGCCCGCTACACCACCCTGGCCGCCGCAGGCCTCCTTGCCCTCTCCTCGCTCACCGCCTGTGCCAACGACGCCGCCAGTACGGCGTCGACCGGCTCCGGCAGCACGGGCGGCGGGAAGGGCGAGAAGGTCAAGATCATGGTCGGTGGGCTGGACAAGGTCATCTACCTGCCCGCCATGCTCACCCAGCGGCTCGGCTACTTCGACGCCGAGGGACTCGACGTGCAGTTGCTGACGGAGCCCGCCGGCGTTCAGGCCGAGACCGCGCTCGTCTCCGGGCAGGTCCAGGGAGCCGTCGGCTTCTACGACCACACCCTCGACCTTCAGACCAAGGGCAAGCACGTCGAGTCGGTCGTGCAGTTCTCGCGCGCCCCCGGCGAGGTGGAGGTGGTCTCCGAGAAGGCGGCGGGCGACATCACCTCACCCAAGGACTTCAAGGGCAGGAAGCTCGGCATCACCGGCCTCGGTTCCTCGACCGACTTCCTCACCAAGTACCTCGCCGTCAAGAACGGCGTGAGCGTCAGCGACTTCACGCCCGTCGCCGTCGGTGCCGGCCCGACGTTCATCTCGGCGCTCCAGAGGGGCTCGATCGACGGCGGCATGACGACCGACCCGACCGTCGCCCAGATCCTGGACAAGAAGGCGGGGAAGATCCTGCTCGACATGCGGACGCCGCAGGGGTCGCAGGAGGCGCTCGGCGGCCCGTATCCGTCGTCAAGTCTGTACATGCAGACGGACTGGGTGAACAGCCACAAAAGCACGGTCCAGAAGCTGGTCAACGCATTCGTCAAGACGCTCACATGGATGTCCACACACAGCGCGTCCCAGATCGCCGACAAGATGCCGGCCGACTACTCGCAGGGCGACAAGGCGCTCTACGCACAGGCGATCAAGAGCACACTGCCGATGTTCACGAAGGACGGCGTGATGCCCGCGGACGGCCCCGAGACTGTGGAGAAGGTGCTCAAGGCGTTCAACCCCAACATCAAGAACGCCAAGATCGACCTCTCCCGGACCTACACGACGGAGTTCACGAAGAAGGCCACCGGCTGACAGCCGAAACGGCCTCAGACTGACCGCCTAGGCGCGGGTCGCCCACACGTAACGGTGTTCCGGGCGGCCCGCGTCTCCGTACTTGAGGGTCAGCCTGGCCCGGCCCGTGCGCTCCAGGAGCTTCAGATAGCGCTGGGCGGTCTGGCGGCTCACCCCGGTCCGCTCGGCGATCTCCTGGGCGGACAGAGGCCCGTCCGCGTTCATCAGGGACTGACGGACCAGCTCCGCCGTGGTGGGGGAGTGGCCTTTGGGAAGGTCCGGCTCGGAGGGGGCCGACAGCGCCCCGAAGATGCGGTCGACCTCGGCCTGCTCCGCCTCCCCGCCGCCGTCGAGGGTGCGGCGCAGTTCCGCGTACGCCTCCAGCTTGGAGCGCAGGCCGGCGAAGGCGAACGGCTTGACCAGGTACTGCAACGCGCCGTGCCGCATCGCCGCCTGCACGGTGGACACGTCCCGGGCCGCCGTCACCATGATCACGTCGGTCTGGTGGCCGCGCCGGCGCATCTCCTGGACGACCGCGATCCCCGTCTCGTCGGGCAGGTAGTGGTCCATCAGCACCAGGTCGAGCCGGGGCAGCGTCTCCAGCTGGCGCAGCGCGTCCGCGGCGCTGTGGGCCTCGCCGGCGACACGGAAGCCCGGCACCTTCTCGACGTAGGCGGCGTTGACCCGCGCGACCCTGGTGTCGTCGTCCACGACCAGCACCTCGATCATCACGACCCCTCCTTGGCGGTCTGCGGAGCTGACGGCACGGTCAGGGCCGGTTCCGGGCCCGGCTGGGCCAGCGCCTCGGGCAGGACGACGGTGAACTCCGCGCCTCCGCCGTGCGCCTCGCCGACGGTCGCGCTGCCCCCCTGCCGCTCGGCGAGCCTGCGCACCAGGGAGAGCCCGATGCCCCGCTCGCGGTGCGCGGGCGGCTTCTTCGTGGACCATCCCTCGGTGAAGATCAACTCCCGGTGCTCCGGCGGGATTCCCGGGCCCGTGTCGCGCACCCGGAGGATCGCCGTACGATCCTCGGCGCGCAGTTCGACCTCCACGCGCGCGTGCGGCTTGCCCGCGACGGCGTCGAGGGCGTTGTCGACCAGGTTGCCGACGACGGTGACGAGCCCCTGGGGATCGATCAGCCGGTCGGGCAGCCGGGTCCGGTCCGACACCCACAGGGCGACGCCCCGCTCGGCCGCGACGGTCGCCTTGCCGACCAGCAGGGCGGCGAGCAGCGGGTCCTCGATCCGCTCGGTGACCTGTTCCGCGGTGGCCCGGTGGTCACCGACCACTTCGCCGACGAACTCCACGGCGTCGTCGTACATCTCCAGTTCGAGCAGCCCCAGGAGCGTGTGCATACGGTTGGCGTGCTCGTGGTCCTGGGCGCGCAGGGCGTCGATCAGGCCGCGGGTGGAGTCGAGCTCGCGGCCCAGCTGCTCCAGCTCCGTGCGGTCGCGCAGGGTGGCCACGGCGCCGCCGTCGTCGGTGGGCATACGGTTGGCGACCAGCACCCGCTGGCCCCGCACGGTGAGCAGGTCCGTGCCGGTCACGCGGCCGGCCAGCACGTCGGCCGTGCGGCCCGCGCCTAGCGCCTCGTCGGGGGAGCGGCCCAGCACAGCGTCCCCGATGCCCAGCAGGCGCTGCGCCTCGTCGTTGACGAGCCGGATGCGGCCGGTGCGGTCCAGGGCGACGACGCCCTCCCGGATGCCGTGCAGCATCGCCTCGCGTTCCGACAGGAGCGACGCGATGTCCGAGAAGGCCAGGTCCCTGGTCTGCCGGTGGACCCGCCGGGAGATGAGCCACGCGGCCAGCGCGCCGACGGCCAGGGCACCTCCGGCGTACGCGAGCAGCCCCGGGATCGCGTGGATCAGCCGGGCCCGGACGCTGTCGTAGGCGATGCCGACCGAGACGGCGCCGACGACCGTGCCGTCGCTGTCACGCAGCGGCACCTTGCCGCGGGCGGAGCGGCCGAGGGTGCCGCTGTCGATCTCCATGACCTCCTTGCCGGCCAGGGCCTGGCCGGGGTCGGTCGAGACGATGCCGCCGATCTGCTTCAGGTCGGTGTGCGACCACCGCACGCCCCGCCAGTCCATCACCACGATGTACTCGGCCTTCGTGGCCTTCCGGATCCGCTCGGCATCCCTCTGCACCGGACCGTTCGGGGAGGGAGGCGTGTCCCTCACCTCCTCCGCGAGGCCCGGCTGCTGCGCGGTGGTCTGCGCGATGGCGAGCGCTCGGCGCATCGCCTGGTCGTCCAGCTGGTCGCTCAGGGGCGCGAGGAACAGCCCGGTCGCGAGGACCGCGACTCCCGCGGCGATCGCCACTTGCATCAGCAGTACCTGCGAGAACACCCGCCGGGGCAGGCCGAGGCGCAGGCGGCGTGCGGGGGGAGTGGGGCTCATACCCAAGAAGGTACGTGGGGCTGGCTACCTGCCGTAATGGGTGTGGCGTGGATCTCTTGATCAATGCTTGAGGGGAGGGTCCGGACCGCGGTCGGCGGACCGGTCAGCTCGCGAGCGCCGTCGTCACCCTCACCTCGCGCACCGCCACCACGTCCATCCGCGCGGGCGAACCGAGGACTGCCGCTCCACAGCTCTCCGGCCGGGGCGGCAGGGCCGCGCCCTGAGCCACCTCGACCTGCCAGCGGCGCCCGTCGGCGTGGGCGACGGTCATCTCCCAGCGCGGGGCCGCGCCGGCCGTCCGTACGACGCTCAGCGCCTCCGCGGCGTATTCGCCGATCTTGGTGCGCACTGCGAGTTCGGCCGCCTGACCGGGCCGTTCCCAGGCCGAGCGGCCCCGGCACCCCTCCACGACGATCCGCCCCTCCCGCGCGCCGTGCAGGACCTCCTTGAGGGTGTGCGCCTCGGCCCGGCCGTACGCGTATCCGTACGGCAGCACGAGCACAGTCGGGGAGAAGCGGTGACCACCCAGATGGGTGACCTCCCAGACGCCATCGACCCCGGAGATGACGAGTTCGGCCGCGAGAGGCCGGCCGAGAAGGGCGCAGCAGCGGTCGCGCTTGCCGTTGGTGCAGACGAGGGCGAGCGGATCTCCGTCGTGGGGCCGTCCGCCGAGCACCGCGTCGAAGGAGCGGTGCTCGCCCCGGCCGAGTGCGGCGAAGTCGAGATCGAGGAGTTGCCCGGGGTCCGAGGTCGTGGCCTCGTGCAGCCACACGTTTCCCGGAACGGTGTGGGCCGCGTACACCCGGCGGGTGGCGGGCATCCGGCGGTCCGCGTGGCGTCCGGGGCGGCGGATGAGCACGATCCGTACGCCCGTGTCCTTCGCTGCTGCCTCCAGGGCACGGCCCAGTGCGGGGTCCAGGTGGCTCGAAGTGAGCGCCTTGGCACCCCACGGACCGGGCTGTTCCAGCAACAGCCAGGTCCTCGCGGTGGCCGCGGTTCCCGAAACGGGCTCGTCGTAGTCCCGGGAGACGCTTGAGCACGTACTCACAGAGGTGAGCCTAACCTGAGTTGGCTCACCGAGACTCTCGGCCCCGTCCTGCGTTACTCCGGTAGTGGCTGAGGCGGCTTCGGACCGGCATAGAGACCGCTCGGGCGCATGCGCAGCGGGCGCTCGCCGTACTCCTCCAGGGCGTGGGCGATCCAGCCCGCCGTACGGGCCACCGCGAAGATCGTCTCGCCCGCGGTCGGAGGCATGCCGCAGGACGTGGTGAGCACGGCGAGCGCCAGGTCGACGTTGGCGTGCAGGGGGGCGTGGCGGGCGGTGGTCTCGACGATGTCCCGGGCCGCGAGGAGGGCGGGTTCCGCGCGCGGGATCTGCTCCAGGAGGGCGAACAGGGCACGCGCGCGTGGGTCCTCGCCCGGGTAGAGCCGGTGGCCGAGTCCCGGGATACGGCGGCCGGCGCGCAGCTCGTCCGCGATCACGGGCGCGGCGTCACCCTGGTCGAGCACATCGACGAGCAGCCGGTGGGCGAGCCCGCTGGCCGCGCCGTGCAGCGGGCCCTCGATCACGCCGAGTCCGGCGGAGACCGCCGCGTACGCGTGGGCACGGGCCGACGCGGCGACGCGCACCGCGAGCGTGGAGGCGGCCAGGTCGTGGTCGACGAGGAGGGCGAGGGCAGTGTCCAGGGCGCGCAGGGACGCCTCGTCGGGGTCCTTGCGCGGCGACAGCCGGGTCCACAGGCGGTGGGCCAGGGGCCCCTTGTCACGGCGGTCGTGTCCCGCCGGCGGCAGAGCGGCGACGAGCGTGGGAATGAGGGTGCGCGCCGTGCCGAGCACGGCTCCCTCGGACAGGTCGAAGCGCAGCGGGTCGGCGGTCGCGGCGGCGATCGTCGCGACGCGCAGCAGGTCGGTGGGCGCGGCGTGTTCGGGCAGCGCGTCGACGGCGCGGCGGGCGACGGCGACCGAGGCGGCCGGCGCGGTGAACGTGCTGCCCGGCTGCATCCGGCCGGTCCACAGCCACTCCGCGACCTCCTCGTAGGTGTGCCGGGTGGCCAGGTCGACCGCGTCGACACCGCGGTAGTAGTAGCGGTCGCTCTCGATGAGCGTGATGCGGGTCCGTACGGACAACTCGCCGCCGGAGGGGGAACTCCCCGCGCTCTCCCGCCTGTTACGCCGGGCGAGCGCCTCGACCTCTCTGGCGTCGAAGGTGCTGCCCCGGCCGCCGGTCACCCGTCGGCTGCTGAGCTGACCGCGGCTCACGTACGCGTACACGGTCTCCGGCTTCACGCCGAGCAGCTCGGCGGCCTCCTTGGTGCTCAGCCGCCGTTCCGCGTCGAGGGGGGCGGGTTCTTGATCGCGCATGGGGGTCACCGTATCCGCCTAGCGGACCATTGACTGCTGTATTGATTGAATCAATATTGACATAAGTCAAGTCAACCATGGACAGTCGAATCAAGTCCAGGGAGGAAGACATGTCCGTCAACAAATCCGCAGCCGCTCTCATCGACGCACCACGGGGACTCGCCGGTGTCGTCGTCACCGACACCCGGATCGGTGACGTCCGTGGCGTCGAGGGCTTCTACCACTACCGGCAGTACTCCGCCGTCGACCTCGCCCGAACCCGCACCTTCGAGGACGTCTGGCACCTGCTCGTGCACGGCGACCTGCCGGACGCCCGGCAGAGCGCGGCCTTCGCGGCGGAGACCGCGGAGCTGCGGCGGCTGCCCGGCGAGGTACGAGCGGCCCTGCCGGCCATCGCGGCGGCCGGCGGGCGCTCCGGCCCGCTCGCCGGGATGCGCACGGCACTGTCGCTGCTGGGCGCGGCCAAGGGTTTCCGGCCCGTGTACGACATCGATGCCGACCGGCGCAGGCAGGACACCCTGGAGGCGGCCGCGGCCGTACCCACGCTGCTCACCGCGCTGCACCGGCTGGGGCAGGGACTCGAGCCGGTGGAGCCGCGCGAGGACCTGCTGTACGCGGCCAACTACCTTTACATGTTGACCGGTTCGGTGCCGACCGAGCAGCACGCACGGGCGATCGAGCAATACCTGATCTCAACCATTGATCACGGATTCAATGCGTCAACGTTCACGGCTCGGGTCGTCGCGTCGACGGGTGCGGACGTGGCGGCGTGCCTCGCCGGTGCGGTGGCGGCGCTGTCGGGGCCGTTGCACGGGGGTGCGCCCAGTCGCGCGCTGGACACCCTGGACGAGATCGGCACCCCGGACCGTATCGACTCCTGGGTGCGGCAGCGGGTGCTCGCCGGTGAGCGCATCATGGGCTTCGGGCACGCGATCTACCGCACGGAGGACCCGCGGTCGCGGATGCTGCGCGAGGTCGCCCAGGGGTTCGGCGGTCCGCGGGTGGACTTCGCCGTGGAAGTCGAGCGGCAGGTCGAGACGATCCTGGCGGAGCTGAAACCGGGCCGGGAACTCCACACCAACGTCGAGTACTACGCGGGCCTGGTCATGGAACTCTGCGGCCTGCCCCGCGAGATGTTCACACCGACGTTCGCCGCCGCGCGGGTGGTCGGCTGGAGCGCCAACATCCTGGAACAGGCGGAGGACACGAAGATCATCAGGCCGGTGGCGCGCTATGTGGGACCAGCCCCGCAAGTGAGTGGCCGAAAGTGAGGTCGGCGAACAAGGCAACTCCCGGCGCAGGTGCTGCTGCGCTGAGTTGATCGGGCGTCGCGACGGCGTGGCCTCCTTCGGCCAGGTCGGCGCCAAGCCCGACGTCTGGCCCGCGAGTGCTGCTGACAATCGTTCACTTCGTCGCGATCCCCACGGCTCGTATCCTGGGGCGGCATCCCATCCTCGTACGTGTGCCGGGAACGCGAGCCGGTGCACGCGTCGGCGTGAGAGAGGTCGCACGGTGAGCCTGCCGAGCCCGGAACCGCAGCAGATCCCGGTCGTCGTCCTGGCCGGATTCCTCGGCTCGGGAAAGACCACACTGCTCAACCACCTCCTCCACCGCAGCGGCGGCAGCCGTA
The DNA here is from genome assembly GCF_055585925.1 of Streptomyces sp. NPDC052064. NCBI lineage: Bacteria > Bacillati > Actinomycetota > Actinomycetes > Kitasatosporales > Streptomycetaceae > Streptomyces > Streptomyces sp. NPDC052064. The sequence continues at coordinate 42,380 of NZ_JBVJJE010000016.1, read as the reverse complement.
TCGGCGCCATCGTCAACGACTTCGGGGCCATCGAGATCGACGCGATGGCCGTGGCGGGGGCGCTCGGCGACTCGACGGTCTCGCTGGGCAACGGGTGTCTGTGCTGTGCCGTCGACGCGAGCGAGCTGGACCAGTACCTGGAACGGCTCGCGGAACCCTCCCTCGGCATCGACGTGATCGTCATCGAGGCGAGCGGGCTGGCCGAGCCGCAGGAACTCGTGCGGATGGTGCTTGCCAGCGAGCACCCGGGGATCGTGTACGGCGGGCTCGTCGAGGTCGTCGACGCCGCCGAGTTCGACGACACCCGGTCCAGGCATCCCGAGATCGACCGGCATCTCGCGCTGGCCGATCTCGTCGTGGTCAACAAGCTCGACCGGGCGGCGGACGGCGAACGCGTCCTCGGACTGGTCCGCTCCCTCGTCGACCGCGCCGCCGTCGTCCCGGCCTCCTACGGCCGCATCGACCCCGAGTTCCTCTTCGACTGCCGGCCGAGTGAGGAACGCATCGGGCAGCTGTCCTTCGACGACCTGCACGAGCACGGCGCGGACGACCACGCCGAGCACCTGCACAGCGCCTACGACAGCCTGTCGTTCGTCTCGCGGGAGCCCCTCGATCCGCGCCGACTCATGGAGTTCCTCGACAGCCGTCCCGAGGGGCTGTACCGGATCAAGGGCTACGTCGACTTCGGGCCCTACGACGTCCACAACCGCTACGCCGTTCATGCCGTCGGGCGGTTCCTGCGCTTCTACCCGGAGCCGTGGCCGGCCGACGGTGAACGCCTCACCCAGCTGGTCCTCATCGGCTCCGCCATCGACACCTCCGCCCTCGACAAGGAACTCGGCGCGTGCAGGAGCGACGCCCCACACGCCGACGAGCGCGGCATGTGGGGCGTCCTCAGGTACGTACAGAACCCGGAGGAGGACCCGGCAGAGCCTGCCTGAGCCCTCTAGACCGGCCCCGCCACCACGGCCACCGTCTTCGCCAGGGACACACCCGAGCCGTCACGCCGCGGGTCCATCTCCGGGAGGTCGGCCGGGGTGCCGTTCTTCTGCGCCGCGAGGGCCGGGGCCGGGCCCGCCCAGGCCAGGGACAGGCAGTCCTCGCCCTTCAGGAACCGCTGGCAGCGGACGCCGCCTGTGGCGCGGCCCTTGCGCGGGTACTGGTCGAACGGGGTCATCTTGGCCGTCGTCTGCACGGAGTCGTCCAGCGTGCCCCGCGAGCCGGCGACGGTGAAGACCACGGCGTCCACGGCCGGGTCCACCGCCGTGAAGGAAATGACCTTCGCGCCCTCGGAGAGCTTGATGCCGGCCACCCCGCCGGCGGGCCGGCCCTGCGGGCGGACCTGGGACGCCTGGAAGCGCAGCAACTGGGCGTCGTCGGTGATGAAGACCAGGTCCTCCTCGCCGGTGCGCAGCTCGACCGCGCCGACGATCCGGTCGCCTTCCTTGAGGGTGATCACCTCGAGTTCTTCCTTGTTGGCCGGGTAGTCCGGCACCACGCGCTTGACGATGCCCTGTGCCGTGCCGAGCGCCAGGCCCGGCGACGACTCGTCGAGCGTCGTCAGACAGACCACCGTCTCGTCGTCCTCCAGGGAGACGAACTCCGCCAGCGGGGCGCCTCCCGCGAGGTTCGGCGTCGACAGCGACTCCGGGAGCTGGGGCAGGTCGACCACGTTCAGCCGCAGCAGCCGGCCCGCCGAAGTGACCGCGCCGACCTCGCCCCGGGCGGTGGCCGGTACCGCCGAGATGATCACGTCGTGCTTCACGCGCTTGGCACCGGCGTCCTCCGCGAACGGCTCACCGTTCGCCGTACGGGCCAGCAGACCCGTCGAGGACAGCAGCACGCGGCACGGGTCGTCGGCCACCTGCAGAGGCACCGCGGCGACCGGGGCGCCGCCCGACTCCAGCAGGACCGTACGCCGGTCGGTGCCGAACTTCTTGGCGACCGTGGACAGTTCGGTGGAGACCAGCTTGCGCAGCTCCGTGTCCGAGTCGAGGATCCGGGTCAGTTCCTCGATCTCCGCGTTGAGCCGGTCCTTCTCCGTCTCCAGCTCGATGCGGTCGTACTTGGTCAGCCGGCGCAGCGGCGTGTCGAGGATGTACTGCGTCTGCACCTCGCTCAGCGAGAACTGCTCCATCAGGCGCTGCTTCGCCTGCGCGGAGTTCTCGCTGGAGCGGATGAGACGGATGACCTCGTCGATGTCCAGCAGGGCCGTCAGCAGGCCCTCGACCAGGTGCAGCCGGTCGCGCTTCTTGCCGCGGCGGAACTCCGAACGCCGCCGTACGACGTTGAAGCGGTGGTCGAGATAGACCTCCAGCAGCTCCTTCAGGCCCAGCGTGAGCGGCTGGCCGTCGACCAGGGCCACGTTGTTGATGCCGAAGGACTCCTCCATCGGCGTCAGCTTGTAGAGCTGCTCCAGGACCGCCTCCGGCACGAAGCCGTTCTTGATCTCGATGACCAGGCGCAGACCGTGCTCGCGGTCGGTGAGGTCCTTGACGTCGGCGATGCCCTGGAGTTTCTTCGAGCCCACCAGATCCTTGATCTTGGCGATCACCTTCTCCGGTCCGACCGTGAAGGGCAGCTCCGTGACCACGAGACCCTTGCGGCGGGCCGTCACGGGCTCCACGGACACCGAGGCCCGGATCTTGAACGTGCCGCGGCCGCTCTCGTACGCGTCCCGGATGCCGGACAGGCCGACGATGCGGCCGCCGGTGGGCAGGTCCGGGCCCGGGACGTGCTTCATCAGGGCGTCGAGATCGGCGTTCGGGTGCCTGATCAGGTGGCGGGCGGCGGCGATGACCTCGCGCAGGTTGTGCGGCGGCATGTTCGTGGCCATACCGACCGCGATGCCCGAGGCGCCGTTGACCAGGAGGTTCGGGAAGGCGGCCGGCAGCGCCACCGGCTCCTGCTCCTGGCCGTCGTAGTTGGGGTTGAAGTCGACGGTGTCCTCTTCGATGGACTCCGTCATCAGGCTCGTCGCCTCGGCCATCCGGCACTCGGTGTACCGCATGGCGGCCGGCGGGTCGTCGTTGCCCAGCGAGCCGAAGTTGCCGTGGCCGTCGACCAGGGGGACGCGCATCGAGAAGGGCTGGGCCATGCGCACGAGGGCGTCGTAGATCGACGCGTCGCCGTGCGGGTGCAGCTTGCCCATCACCTCGCCGACGACGCGGGCGCACTTGACGTACCCGCGCTCGGGGCGCAGGCCCATCTCGTTCATCTGGTAGACGATGCGGCGGTGCACCGGCTTGAGGCCGTCGCGCGCGTCGGGCAGGGCGCGGGAGTAGATGACCGAGTACGCGTACTCGAGGAAGGAGCCCTGCATCTCGTCGACGACGTCGATGTCGAGGATTCTCTCCTCGTACGAGTCGTCGGGCGGCGGGGTCTTCGTGCTGCGGCGGGCCATCGCTGCCGGCTCCTTGCTGAAGCGTGGAACGAGATCTGACGCCGACCATTGTGGACCGCCGCACTGACAACCGGGACCAGGACCCTGTCTACGGCCTCCCCGGCAGGGGTCTGCAGGCGGTCCGAGGGCGCCGCTCGTCGGGCCGCGGCGGCGGCCGGGCCCCGTCGGAGGACTGCCGTGGGCCGGCCTGTCCGTGGCCTTTCGTCCGGCGCCCTCCCGGCTCCGGCCTGCCTTCCGTGTGCCGGGATCACCGCGCGCGGACACGGTGGCCCCGGGCCCCGGGCCGGGCACGCTGTCGCCACCGCACACCGCCCCGGGCCGCTTCCCCCTCTCGCTCTCCGCGTACGCCCCCCGGGAACTTCACCAGGGCCCCGCAGACTTGCATACAGTGGCAGGACTCGCCAGGAAAACCGCGGTTTGAACGACCGCGCCGCGATCGAAGGGACGTACATGCCCATGGGTCACACGGCCACCGCCCAGGCAGGCTCCGGGGGCCTGACAGCGACCGAGCACCGCCTGGCCAACGGCCTGCGCGTGGTGCTCTCCGAGGACCACCTGACCCCGGTCGCGGCGGTGTGCCTCTGGTACGACGTCGGTTCGCGCCACGAAGTCAAGGGGCGTACCGGCCTGGCTCACCTTTTCGAGCACCTGATGTTCCAGGGTTCCGCCCAGGTGAAGGGCAACGGCCACTTCGAGCTCGTCCAGGGCGCGGGCGGCTCGCTGAACGGCACCACCAGCTTCGAGCGGACCAACTACTTCGAGACCATGCCCGCCCACCAGCTGGAGCTCGCCCTCTGGCTGGAGGCCGACCGCATGGGCTCCCTGCTGGCCGCGCTCGACGACGAGTCGATGGAGAACCAGCGGGACGTCGTCAAGAACGAGCGCCGGCAGCGCTACGACAACGTTCCCTACGGCACCGCCTTCGAGAAGCTGACCGCCCTCGCCTACCCGGAGGGCCACCCCTACCACCACACCCCGATCGGCTCGATGGCCGACCTGGACGCGGCCACCCTGGAGGACGCCCGCGCGTTCTTCCGCACTTACTACGCGCCGAACAACGCCGTGCTCTCCGTGGTCGGCGACATCGACCCGGAGCAGACCCTGGCCTGGATCGAGAAGTACTTCGGCTCCATCCCCGGCCACGACGGCAAGCCCGCGCCCCGGGACGGCACGCTGCAGGAGATCATCGGCGAGCAGCTGCGCGAGGTCGTCGAGGAGGAGGTCCCGGCGCGCGCCCTGATGGCCGCCTACCGGCTGCCGCACGACGGCACGCGCGCGTGCGACGCGGCCGACCTGGCCCTCACCGTCCTCGGCGGCGGCGAGTCCTCCCGCCTGTACAACCGCCTCGTACGGCGCGACCGTACGGCCGTGGCGGCCGGCTTCGGCCTGCTGCGGCTCGCCGGGGCGCCCTCCCTGGGGTGGCTGGACGTGAAGACCTCCGGTGACGTGGAGGTCCCGGTCATCGAGTCCGCCATCGACGAGGAGCTCGCCCGGTTCGCCGAGGAGGGCCCCACGGCCGAGGAGATGGAGCGCGCCCAGGCCCAGTTGGAGCGCGAGTGGCTGGACCGGCTCGGCACGGTCGCGGGCCGCGCCGACGAGCTGTGCCGGTACGCCGTTCTCTTCGGCGACCCGCAGCTCGCCCTGACCGCCGTGCAGCGCGTGCTCGAGGTGACGGCCGAGGAGGTCCAGGAGGTCGCCAAGGCCCGCCTGCGGCCCGACAACCGCGCGGTGCTCGTCTACGAGCCCGTCGCCGACGAGGCCGGCGCCGACACCACCGAGGACACCGCAGCCGCGGCCATGAACGAGAACGAGGAGGCGGCCAAGTGACCGAGCTCGCCACGATGGACTTCCACCCCCGGCCGCAGGCGGGCGAGGCCAAGCCGTGGGCCTTCCCGGCCCCCGAGCGCGGCACGCTCGGCAACGGGCTGACGGTGCTGCGCTGCCACCGCCCCGGCCAGCAGGTCGTCGCCGTGGAGGTGCTGCTGGACGCACCCCTGGACGCCGAGCCGGCCGGCCTCGACGGCGTGGCCACGATCATGGCCCGGGCCTTCTCCGAGGGCACCGACAAGCACTCCGCCGAGGACTTCGCCGCCGAGCTGGAGCGTGCCGGCGCCACCCTCGACGCACACGCCGACCACCCCGGCGTCCGGCTCAGCCTGGAGGTGCCGGCCTCCCGGCTCGCCAAGGGGCTCGGCCTGATCGCCGACGCGCTCCGGGCACCCGCGTTCGCGGACAGCGAGGTCGAGCGGCTGGTCCGCAACCGCCTCGACGAGATCCCGCACGAGCTGGCCAACCCCGGCCGCCGTGCCGCCAAGGAGCTCTCCAAGGAGCTGTTCCCGGCGGGCTCGCGCATGTCGCGGCCCCGCCAGGGCACCGAGGAGACGGTCGCCGCGATCGACTCCGCGGCCGTACGCGCCTACTACGAGAAGCACGTCAGGCCCGCCACGGCCACCGCCGTGGTCGTCGGCGACCTCACCGGCATCGACCTCGACGCCCTGCTCGGCGACACGCTGGGCGCCTGGACCGGCTCCGCGGCCGAGCCGCGCCCGGTACCGCCGGTGACCGCCGACGACACGGGCCGGGTCGTCATCGTGGACCGCCCCGGTGCCGTCCAGACGCAGCTGCTGATCGGCCGTATCGGCCCGGACCGGCACGACCGTGTGTGGCCCGCGCAGGTGCTCGGCACGTACTGCCTCGGGGGCACCCTCACCTCCCGCCTGGACCGTGTGCTGCGCGAGGAGAAGGGCTACACCTACGGGGTGCGGTCGTTCGGCCAGGTCCTCAGGTCCGCCCCGGACGGGACCGGTGCCGCGATGCTCGCCATCAGCGGCTCGGTGGACACGCCCAACACCGGCCCCGCCCTCCAGGACCTCTGGACGGTGCTGCGCACCCTCGCCGCCGAGGGGCTGACCGACGCCGAGCGGGACGTCGCCGTGCAGAACCTGGTCGGCGTGGCGCCGCTGAAGTACGAGACGGCGGCGGCCGTCGCGAGCACACTGGCCGACCAGGTCGAGCAGCACCTGCCGGACGACTACCAGGCCACGCTGTACCGGCAGCTCGCCGCGACCGGCACCGTGGAGGCCACCGCGGCGGCCGTCAGCGCCTTCCCGATGGACCGTCTGGTGACCGTCCTCGTCGGTGACGCGACGCAGATCAAGGGCCCGGTCGAGGCCCTGGGCATCGGCGAAGTCTCGGTCGTCGCCGCCGAGTAGGCGCACGCGCGCGCAGGGGCCCTGGTTGTCTTCTAAGGCACCAGGGCTCCTTTATGCCCGAATTAGTGCGGAGGTTGCCTGTCTGCCCTGTGGGATGCGCTACAAAAACCGGGATCCGTTTGGGAATTGAAAGTGGCCCCGCTTAGGTTCGTCCGGGCTGTTCGTCAGGCAGTGCGCCGCACCCGCGGCACCGGACAGTCATCGCCGAGTCCCCGTACGGCGCGAGCCAGGGGAGCCGGGGACCCAACGCAGTCCCTGGGGTGAATCGGACGCCCGCGCGAGCCGCGAGGGGGTCCGTAGGAGACCTTCCTGCTCCGAACCCGTCAGCTAACCCGGTAGGCGAGAAGGAAGGAAAGGACCAGCCACTCCATGGCGTTCACCCGCGCCACCGGGAAGCACCGTCGTCCCAGCCGTATGCAGCGCGGCACAGCCCGCGCGGCGGGCGTCGCGGCCCTCGCCACCACCGGCGTCATCGGCACCGTGGCCGCCCCGGCCTTCGCCGCCGAACCCGCCGCCGAGCAGACCGGTCTCACCCCCGTCGTCACCATGGGCGACACCGTGGCCCAGCAGATCGACGCCCAGGCCGCCGCTCAGCAGCAGGCGGCCGAGGAGGCCGCCGCCAAGAAGAAGGCCGAGGAGGCCGCCCGCAAGCGGGCCGCCGAGGCGGCCAAGGAGGCCAAGGAGGCAGCCGAGAAGGCCCGCGAGGCCAAGGAGCGTGCCGCCCGCGAGGCCGAGCGCAAGCGCCTCAACACCTTCGTGCCCCCGATCTCCGGCTCGTACGTCTCCACCGGCTACCAGGCCAGCAGCGGCCTGTGGTCCTCCGGCAGCCACACCGGCGTCGACTTCCACGCCGCCAGCGGCACCTCCGTCCACGCGGTCGGCAGGGGCACGGTCGTCGAGGCCGGCTGGGGCGGTTCCTACGGCAACCAGATCGTCATCAAGATGAACGACGGCACCTACACCCAGTACGGCCACCTGTCGTCCATCAGCGTCTCGGTGGGCCAGCAGGTCACCCCCGGCCAGCAGATCGGCCTGTCCGGGGCGACCGGCAACGTCACCGGCGCGCACCTGCACTTCGAGGCCCGTACGAGCCAGGAGTACGGCTCCGACATCGACCCCGTCGCCTACCTCCGCTCGCACGGCGTGAGCGTCTGACGGCGTAGCACACCGCTTCCCGAGGCCCCGGCTCCCCGAGCCGGGGCTTTCGGCGTTTGTGACGCCCGACTGTCCAAAAAATATCCATGGATTCCGGTCCGCCGTCGGAAATTCCGGCTCATTGCAATAGAGTCACGGAACACGCGTCACTCGTCGACGTTTCACGGGGATTAAACGGAGGTCGGTCATGCGTATTCCCGCGCACTCGGTGTGCACGGCCATCCGGGACGACATCGTCGCGGGTGTCTACGAGCGCGGCAGCCGGCTGACCGAGGAACTCCTCGCCCGCCGCTACGGTGTCTCGCGCGTCCCCGTCCGGGAGGCCCTGCGCACCCTGGAGGCCGAGGGCTTCGTGGTGACCCGGCGACACGCGGGCGCGTGCGTCGCCGAACCCACCGAGCAGGAGGCCGCCGACCTGCTGGAGATGCGGATGCTGCTGGAGCCGCTCGGCGCCGCCCGCGCCGCCCAGCGCCGCACCGAGGCCCATCTGAAGGTCCTGCGCGGCCTGGTCAGGCTCGGCCAGGAGCGCGCTCGCCGGGGCAACAGCGACGACCTGCGCTCCCTGGGCGGCTGGTTCCACGAGACGCTCGCGCAGGCCTCCGGCAGCCCCGCGCTGACCTCGATGCTCACCCAGCTCCGCCACAAGATCGCCTGGATGTACACCGTCGACGCGCCGGCCGGTCCCGTGGAGTCCTGGACCGAGCACGGCGCGATCGTGGACGCGGTGGCGCGCGGTGACAGCGAGCGCGCGCGGGCGGTCACGGCGCTGCACGCCGAGCGCGCGACGGCCGCGCACCGGTTGCGTTTCGGCTCCGCCGGGGAGCGGGCCGAGCGTGTGAGGAACTCGCAACATCCCGTAAACACGGCGAGCCTGCGGCATTAACACGGGAGCCGTATACAAAGAGCAGGTAATTCGCGGGGGATTATTTCTGCTGCCCGAGAACGGGAAATCAACGACCCGCGACCGGAAATGGCGAAGGGCTCGCCCGATGAATTCGGACGAGCCCTTCAGGGTGCACCGGAACAGAGCGCTCCGGATCAGGCGCGAAAGAATGCTCAGACGGTCTCGGGCAGTTCCTCGAGACCCTCCGAGACCAGCTTCGCCAGCCGGTCCAGGGCGGCGTCCGCACCCTCGGCGTCGGAGGCGAGGACGATCTCCTCGCCGCCCTGGGCACCGAGGCCGAGGACGGCCAGCATGGAGGCCGCGTTGACGGGGTTGCCGTCTGCCTTGGCGATCGTCACCGGGACGCCTGCGGCCGTGGCGGCTCGGACGAAGATGGAGGCGGGGCGGGCGTGGAGGCCCTCGGCCCAGCCGACGTTGACGCGGCGCTCAGCCATGTGTTGCTGCCCTTCGGTTTTCAGGGTTGTCTAGACCAGTTTCCCATATCGTGAAGCTGCGCCGGAGCGGTCCTGATGTCCCGCCCCGGGGTGCCGTCGGATCGCGGCCTCGACCCGACTGACGACCTCCACAGACTGCCTCGCGCCGCTGTCGGACGCTAGCCGTACTCTGGGGCCCATGCAGACCTCGCCGGACCGGCACGAGTATCCCGCCCACTGGGAAGCCGACGTGGTGCTGCGCGACGGTGGCACCGCGCGCATCCGGCCCATCACCGTTGATGACGCCGAGCGCCTGGTCAGCTTCTACGAGCAGGTCTCCGACGAGTCGAAGTACTACCGCTTCTTCGCGCCGTACCCTCGCCTGTCCGCCAAGGACGTCCACCGCTTCACGCACCACGACTTTGTGGACCGGGTGGGACTCGCGGCCACGGTGGGCGGCGAGTTCATCGCCACCGTACGCTACGACCGGATCGGCGCGGACGGAACGCCCGCGTCCGCACCTGCCGACGAGGCCGAGGTCGCCTTCCTGGTGCAGGACGCCCACCAGGGCCGGGGCGTCGCCTCCGCTCTCCTCGAACACATCGCCGCCGTCGCCCGCGAGCGCGGCATCCGCCGTTTCGCCGCCGAGGTGCTGCCCGCCAACAACAAGATGATCAAGGTGTTCACGGACGCCGGGTACACCCAGAAGCGCAGCTTCGAGGACGGCGTCGTCCGTCTGGAGTTCGACCTCGAACCCACCGACCGCTCCCTCGCCGTGCAGTACGCGCGCGAGCACCGTGCCGAGGCGCGGTCCGTGCAGCGGCTGCTCGCGCCCGGCTCGGTCGCCGTCATCGGCGCGGGACGCACACCGGGCGGCGTGGGCCGCAGCGTCCTCGGCAACATCCGCGACGCCGGGTACACCGGCCGCCTCTATGCCGTGAACAGGGCACTTCCCGAGGGGCAGAAGGAACTCGACAGGGTGCCCGCCCACCGCTCGGTGCGGGACATCGACGGCCCGGTCGACCTCGCGGTCGTCGCCGTGCCGGCCGAACACGTCCCCGAGGTCGTCGCCGAGTGCGGTGAACACGGCGTGCAGGGGCTGGTCGTGGTCTCCGCCGGATACGCCGAGAGCGGCACCGAGGGGCGCGAACGCCAGCGCGCCCTCGTGCGGCACGCGCGCACGTACGGCATGCGGATCATCGGGCCGAACGCCTTCGGCATCATCAACACCTCCCCGCGGGTACGGCTCAACGCCTCCCTCGCCCCCGAGACGCCGCGCCCGGGCCGGATCGGCCTGTTCGCCCAGTCCGGCGCCATCGGCATCGCCCTGCTGTCCCGGCTGCACCGGCGCGGCAGCGGTGTCACGGGCGTGACCGGCGTCTCCACCTTCGTCTCCTCCGGCAACCGGGCCGACGTCTCCGGCAACGACGTCCTCCAGTACTGGTACGAGGACCCCGACACCGACGTCGTCCTCATGTACCTGGAGTCCATCGGCAACCCCCGCAAGTTCACCCGCCTCGCCCGCCGGACCGCCGCCGCGAAGCCGCTGGTCGTGGTCCAGGGGGCCCGGCACGGAGCGGCCCCCCAGGGGCATGCCGTACAGGCGACCCGGCTGCCGCACGCGACCGTCTCCGCGCTGCTGCGACAGGCCGGTGTCATCCGGGTCGACACCATCACCGAGCTCGTTGACGCCGGGCTGCTCCTCGCCCGCCAGCCGCTGCCGGCCGGGCCCCGGGTGGCGATCCTCGGCAACTCCGAGTCGCTCGGCCTGCTGACGTACGACGCGTGTCTCGCCGAGGGGCTGCGGCCGCACCCTCCGCAGGACCTGACCACGGCGGCCTCCGCCGCGGACTTCCACACGGCCCTGTCTCGGGCGCTGGCCGACGACCGATGCGACGCGGTGGTCGTCACCGCCATACCGGCGGTGGGGGAGGGCTCGGTCGCGGACGCGGCCCTCGCCGACGCGCTGCGCTCCGCGGCGGCCGCCGCCCCGGCCAAGCCGGTCCTGGTGGTGCACGTGGAGCTGGGCGGCCTGGCAGAGGCCCTGTCGGCGGCGGCGAGCACGGCACCGCAGGCCGAGGCGGACAATCAGCCACAAGCCCACCCCGACAGCCCTCAGGTCGCCCCTCGCCCGACGCCCCCCGGAGAACCCTCTGAGGACTCCCACCTCATCCCGGCCTACCCCGCCGCCGAACGGGCCGTCCGCGCCCTCGCACAGGCCGTCGCCTACGCGCAGTGGCGGCGCGACGCCGCCGACCCCGGCAGGGTGCCCGAGTACGAGGACATCGACGAGAAGGGCGCCGCCACGCTCATCGGCGGGCTCCTCGCACGCGGCCAGGGACTCACGCTCGGCACGGAAGAGACCTGCGACCTGCTCGGCCACTACGGCATCCATGTCCACCGCGCCCTGCCCGCCCCGACCCCCGACGCCGCCGTCGAGGCCGCCCGCACCCTCGGCTACCCCGTCGCCCTCAAGGCCACCGCCCCGCACCTGCGGCACCGCGCCGACCTGGGCGGTGTACGCCTCGACCTCGCCGACGAGGACCAACTGCGGCGGTCGTACGCCGAGTTGACCGAGCTGTTCGGCGCGCCCGAGGAGCTGCGCCCTGTCGTGCAACGGATGGCGCCGCGCGGCGTGGACGTCGTCGTACGGGCCGTGATCGACCCCGCGGCCGGAGCCGTGCTCTCCTTCGGGCTCGCCGGGGCGGCCTCACAGCTGCTCGGGGACACGGCCCACCGGCTGATCCCGGTCACCGACAAGGAGGCGACATCGCTGGTGCGCTCGATCCGCACCGCACCCCTGCTGTTCGGCTGGCGCGGCTCCGCACCGGCCGACACCGGCGCCCTGGAGGAACTGCTGCTGCGGGTGTCCCGGCTGGTCGACGACCACCCCGAGGTCGTCGCGGTCACCCTGGAGCCGGTCGTCGTCGCCTCGCACGGCCTGAGCGTCCTGGGCGCCTCCGTCCGCCTCGCGCCACCGCCCGCCCGCGACGACCTCGGCCCGCGGACCCTCCCCGCGTACTGACAGGGGGCGAGCGGTGCCTCGCAGTCAGTGGTCCCCCGTAGGATGGGCGTCATGGCCAAGACCAGTACGACGACCCAGGGGCTGCGGGCGGCGATCGAGCGCAGCGGCTACTACCCGGCCCTCGTGGCCGAGGCGGTGGAGGCCGCCGTGGGCGGCGAGCCCATTCGGTCGTACCTGGTCCATCAGGAGACGACGTTCGACCAGAACGAGGTGCGGCGGCACGTGACGGTGCTCGTCCTCACCGACCACCGCTTCATCGTCAGCCACACCGACGAACAGGCCGCCGACAGCACCTCCCCGACACCGTACGCCACGACGTCGACGGAGTCCGTGAAGCTGAGCCGTATCTCGTCGATCGTGGTCAGCCGCGTGGTCGCCAACCCGGAGTCGTACAAGCCGGGCACGCTGCCCCGCGAGGTCGTCCTCACCATCGGCTGGGGTGCCGTCTCCCGCATCGACCTGGAGCCGGCCGCCTGCGGCGACCCCAACTGCGAGGCGGACCACGGCTACACCGGCAACTCGACGGCGGACGACCTCAGCCTGCGCGTCAGCGAGGCCGGGGACGGACCGGAGACCGTACGCCAGGCGCTCGCCTTCGCGCAGGCTCTCTCCGAGGCGACCGCGGACAGCGTCCGCTGATGGCACAGCCGAACACGGCCTGGGACCACCACCCCGAACCGCTCACCGTCAGCTCCGCGCCGGTCCCCGAGTACGGCAGCGGCTCCCTCGCCGACCTGCTGCCCACGCTGGCCGCCGGCCTGGGCGTGCCGGGCATGACCGCTGCGATCCCCGAGCTGACCCCCGCCGACCGGAACTGCGTGTTCCTGATCGACGGCCTCGGCTGGGAGCAGCTCAGGGCACACCCCGAGGACGCCCCCTTCATGACGTCGCTTCTCGCCACCTCGCGCGGCGGCACCGGACGTCCGCTCACCGCCGGCTACCCGGCGACCACGGCCACCTCCCTGGCCTCCGTCGGCACCGGCCTGCCGCCCGGCGTGCACGGCCTGCCCGGTTACACCGTGCGCAACCCGGACACCGGCGAGCTGATGAACCAGCTGCGCTGGCAGCCGTGGACCCCGCCCGGCGCCTGGCAGCCGTACCCGACGGTCTTCCAGCTGGCGCACGAGGCGGGGGTGCACGCCGCGCAGGTGTCGTCCCCGACCTTCGAGAACACCCCGCTGACCCGCGTCGCGCTCAGCGGCGGCACGTTCCTCGGGCGGCTGACCGGCGAGGACCGCATGGACCTGGCGGCCGAGCAACTGGCCGCGGGCGACCGCTCCCTGGTCTATACGTACTTCGCCGAGGTCGACGGCGCCGGCCACCGCTTCGGCGTCGACTCCGACACCTGGCGCGGCCAGCTCATGTACGTCGACCGCCTGGTCCAGCGCCTGGCCGAGCAACTGCCGCCGCGCAGCGCCCTCTACGTCACCGCCGACCACGGCATGATCGACGTGCCGTTCGACGAGGAGCATCGCATCGACTTCGACGAGGACTGGGAGCTGAGTGCCGGAGTCGCCCTGCTCGGCGGCGAGGGCCGTGCCCGGCACGTCTACGCGGTGCCCGGCGCCGCGAACGACGTCCTGACCTGCTGGCGCGAGGTGCTCGGCGAGCAGTTCTGGGTGGCCTCACGCGACGAGGCCATCGCGGCGGGCTGGTTCGGCCCGAAGATCGACGAACGGGTGTACGGCCGTATCGGCGACGTGGTCGCCGCCGCGCGCGACGACGTCCTGCTCATCGCCTCCGAGCGGGAGCCGAAGGAGTCGGCGATGGTCGGCAACCACGGTTCCATGACCCCCGCCGAGCAGCTGGTCCCGCTGCTCGAAGTACGCTCCTGAAGTCCCGACCCGACCTCTCCTGTCTGATCTCCCACGCCGAAAGGTGCTCAACTCGACATGCCCGAGCTGGTGTTCTTCTCCGGAACGATGGATTGCGGGAAGTCGACGCTGGCTCTCCAGATCGAGCACAACCGCTCGGCCCGAGGCCTCCAGGGCATGATCTTCTCGCGCGACGACCGCGCCGGCGAGGGCAAGCTGTCCTCGCGCCTCGGCCTGGTCACGGACGCGGTGGAGGTCGAGGACGGCCAGGACCTCTACGCCTACCTCGTCGACCACCTCTCGCAGGGCGGTCGCGCGGACTACGTGATCGCCGACGAGGCGCAGTTCCTCGCGCCGGAGCAGATCGACCAACTCGCGCGTGTGGTCGACGACCTGGGTCTCGACGTCTATGCCTTCGGCATCACGACCGACTTCCGCTCCAAGCTGTTCCCCGGCTCCCAGCGGCTGGTGGAACTGGCCGACCGGGTCGAGGTGCTCCAAGTCGAGGCCCTGTGCTGGTGCGGCGCCCGGGCCACGCACAACGCCCGCACGATAGGGGGCGTCATGGTCGTCGAGGGCGCCCAGGTGGTCGTCGGAGACGTCACCCACTCCGCCGACGAGGTCGGCTACGAGGTCCTGTGCCGCCGCCACCACAGGCGCCGCATGACCTCGGCGGCGGCCCACGCGGCGGCCCTGTCCCCGGACGTGCTGCCGGTGTCGTCCTCCTGATCATCCGGGCGGTGTCGTCCTCCTGACCACCCGTCGGTGCCGTCCCGCCCCTCCGGCGGGCCGGCAGAAGGTCAGAACTGCCGTTGCAGCAGCGCGAACCGCGCCCCCTCCGGATCCGCCACCGTCGCCACCCGGCCGTGCGCGGTGTCGTGGGCCGGCTTGAGGACCTGCCCGCCCAGATGCACCAGGTGGTCCAGGGCGTCGTCGACGTCGGTGACCTGGAAGTACGTCACCCAGTGCGGGCCCCGGTCGCGGGACAGGGCCCGCCCCAGCCCATGGATGCCGGCGACGGGCCCGCCCCCGAGATTCAGGGTCACGTAGTCGAAGTCGGCGGACACCACCGGCTCCTCCTGGTAGCCGAACACCGTCCGGTAGAACTTGGCGACGGTCGCCGACTCGAAGGTCAGCAGCTCGTTCCAGGCAGGCGTGCCGGGGACGCCCGAGACGGTCGTGCCGAGATGCGCGGCGGCCTGCCACACGCCGAAGACCGCCCCCGAGGGATCGGAGCCGATCGCCAGGCGGCCGGCGTCGGCGGCGTCCAGTGGGCCCACGCCGATCGTGCCGCCGCAGCTGCGCACCGTCTCGGCGGTCAGATCCACGTTCTCCGAGGCGAAGTAGGGGGTCCACGCGATGGGCAGATGACGGTCCGGCGTCAGCCGGCCGATCCCCGCCACCTCGTGCCCGTCGAGCAGCGCCCGTACATACGGGCCGAGTTGCTGGGGGCCCGGCTGGAACTCCCAGCCGAACAGCGTTCCGTAGAACTCCTGGGTCGCGGCCGGCCCGTGCACCATCAGGCTCACCCAGCAGGGCGTGCCGGGCGTGTGTCGAGCGGGTCTTGCGCCGTTCGGGCCGGCGGACTCCCGTGCGTCGGTCATCGTCACTCTCTTCTCGGCCTCGCGGTGGGCGTGCCCTGCGCAGCCCGCGTGGGTACGCCCGGCGGGGCGGCCCCTGCCCGGGAGAATGCCTGATGCGCGGTGCGCTGTCCCTTGCGGCGCGCTTGTCGGCACGTGTCGTTCAGCTGTACAGCATGTGCTTGTTCCCGCACACCGCGTGATCGCCCAGGCTCGGCCGAGCAGAGTAACCGGACCCGGGCCGCTCGGCCACCCCTGTGCGCGAGGATGGAGCCATGAACGCCATCATCTCCGCATCCGACCTCGCGAGCGACCTGACGGGCGCCAACCCGCCCGTCCTGCTCGATGTCCGCTGGCAGCTCACCGCGGCCAAGGCGGCAGGGGAGCCGCCGTACGACGGCCGGGCCGCGTACGAGGCAGGGCACCTTCCCGGGGCCGTCTTCGTCGACCTGGACCGGGAGTTGGCCTCGGCGCCGGGGGAGGGCGGTCGGCATCCGCTGCCCGACCTCGCGCGCTTCGGCGCCGCGATGCGCCGGGCGGGCGTGTCGTCCGGGACGCCGGTGGTCGTGTACGACGGCGGCCAGGGGTGGGCGGCGGCCCGGGCGTGGTGGCTGCTGCGCTGGACGGGTCACCCGGACGTGCGGGTCCTCGACGGCGGGTTGCCGGCCTGGGAAGGGCCGTTGGAGAAGAGCGTGCCGACACCGGCCGAGGGCGACTTCGTGGCCGAGCCGGGGGCGTCCGGTCTGCTCGACGCCGACGCCGCCGCGGCGTTGGCGAGGTCCGGGGTGCTGCTGGACGCGCGGGCGGGGGAACGCTACCGGGGCGAGGTGGAGCCGATCGATCCGGTGGCCGGGCACATCCCGGGAGCGGTGTCGGCGCCCACCACGGAGAACGTGGGGGCGGACGGGTGCTTCCTCCCCGCCGGGGAACTGCGCGCGCGCTTCAAGGGGCTCGGCGTGACCGAGGACGCGCGGGTCGGCGTGTACTGCGGGTCGGGGGTGTCCGCGGCCCATGAGGTCCTGGCGCTGGCGATCGCGGGCATTCCGGCGGAGTTGTACGTGGGTTCGTGGTCGGAGTGGTCCTCGGACCCGGACCGGCCGGTGGCGGTTGGACCGGATCCCCGGTAACCCGACATGAGCGAGGGCCGCGCCCGGAAGGCGCGGCCCTCGCTCTCGTGAAACCGAAGCTGATCCGGCTACTCCTGCTTCTTGCGCCGCGTCCCGAACACGATCTCGTCCCAGCTCGGGACGGCGGCTCTGCGGCCCGGTCGGACGCCGTCGGCCTCGGCCTGCCGGTCGGTGGCGCCGATGAGCCGGTCGCGGTGGCTGCCGACGGAGCGCGGCATGAGGACGTCCGCGTAGGCGGAGCCGGCCGAGGCGGCGGGAGCCGGGGGCTCCTCCGCCTCCGGTTCGGCGACGGGTTCCTCCTCGGGCTCCGGTGCTGGGTGCTCCGGCACCACCAGGTCGCCGCGGAAGCTCGGCACCGCCTCCAGCAGGCTGGTCAGCGAGTCCCGCTCACCCGTGCTCTCTTCCATCGGCTCGGACGCCGCTGCCGGAAGGCTGGGCCGCTCCCGGTCGGCGGAACGGTCCAGCGGCCGGTCGCGCGGCAGCCGGGCGATCCGCGGGACGAACGGGAAGCTGGGCTCGGGCGCGGCCAGGTCGTCGGACTCGCCGATGAGCATGCGCGCCTCGTCGTCGACGGCCTGTACGAGCCGCCGGGGCGGGTCGTACGTCCAGCTCGCCGAGTGCGGTTCGCCCGCGACGCAGTAGACCAGCAGGACCTCCCACGTGCCGTCGTCGCGACGCCACGAGTCCCACTGGACGGTGTCCTTCTCGGCACCGCGCAGCAGCAGCCGCTCCTGCACGGCCTCGCCCAGGGGCGGACCGGAGTTCTCGCCGGGGCGGCGGACCGGGGTCTTGCGGGCCCGCTCGGCCATGAACGCACGCTCGGCGAGCACGGGACCCTCGAAGCGGCGGACCCGGTCGACGGGGATGCCCGCCATCTGCGCGACCTCTTCCGCGGTCGCACCGGCACGTATACGCGCCTGGATGTCGCGGGGGCGGAGGTGGCTTTCCACCTCGATCTCGATCTGGCCGAGGCGAGGACGGTCGCCGCGCACGGCGGCGCGGAGCCGTTCGTCGATCGGAAGCGTGTACTCCGTGCTGTCCGCAGCCTTCAGCACCAGCCGTGTGCCGTCATTCGAGACGGCCACGACACGCAGTTCGGGCATGGGGACCTCCCGGGTGGTGCCTGCCGACGTCACGTGCGTCGCTGCTTCCGCTAGTCGAGTGTGGCCTGCCCGGGTGCAGCCTGCCACAACCTTGCCGAGTTGCCCGGCGTGTCGGGCGCAGGCCCTGGATCGCCGTTATGGCACGGTTACCTATTCGCAACGCTAAGTGACGAACTTTGTCACCCTGTGCAACTGGCCCCCTCCCGGCGGTCCTTAAGGCCCCGTGCACCCTGACAGGAGACCGGACCCAGGGCTCGCAACAGTACTCCATTTGGGCCACCTGCGTGGATTGGCGCGCCGTCGAACTTCTGGCAAGGAGACGGACTCGGCCGCCCTGTCCCCGCTTTTCGCGATCTTGAACGTGGGGAACTTCACGTAATCACCAGAAACGGAACTAACTGTTTCGGACACGCGTCCCACTTCGGGGTCTACGGCACGATTCTCGGCGCCGGCGCCGGCGCCGGCGCCGGCGCCGTCAGTGTCGTCGCGACCTGCGGCGGCACGCTCAGGAGCAAGCGCCTCCGGCGCCCGGCGAGTTCACCTCGGGCATCGTCTACCGCACCCGCACCCGCACCCGGGGCCACCCCAGTGCGTCCCCTACGCCCCCAGAACCCTCCGCAAGTAGTCGTTCTGGAACCGCCGATCAGGATCGAGACGGTCCCGAAGTGCCGTGAACTCGGCGAACCGCGGATACACCCGGGAGAAGTACTCGGCGTCCCTGGTGTGCACCTTGCCCCAGTGCGGGCGACCCTCATGGGCGGTGAAGATCCGTTCGGCGGCGGTGAAGTACCGCTGGTAGGGCGTGCCCTGGAACATGTGGACGGCGATGTACGCCGTGTCCCGGCCCGAGGCGGTGGACAGCGTGATGTCGTCCGCCGGAGCGGTACGCACCTCCACGGGGAAGCTGACCTTCAGGCCGGAGCGGTCGACCATCGTCTTCAGTTCGCGCAGCGTCTCGACGACGGCCGCGCGCGGAACGGCGTACTCCATCTCCACGAAGCGCACCCGGCGCGGAGACGTGAAGACCTTGTAAGGGATGTCGGTGTAGGTCCGCGCCGACAGGGCCTTGCTGGAGATCTGGGCGATCGCGGGGATCGTGGCGGGCACCGCGCGGCCGACCCAGTTGGCCACCTGGAAGACCCCGTTGGAGAGGAACTCGTCCTCGATCCAGCTCTGGAGCTGCGGCACCGGCCTCTCCGGGCCCGCGCTGCGGTTGTTGCGCTTGGTGTTGGTGCTCCCGGTGTGCGGGAACCAGTAGAACTCGAAGTGCTCGTTCTCGGCCCAGAGTTCCTCGAAGTCGGAGAGGACCCTGTCGAACGGCATCGGCTCCTCGCGGGCCGTGAGCAGGAAGAGCGGCTCCACGGCGAAGGTGATCGCGGTGACGATGCCCAGGGCACCGAGGCCGATGCGGGCGGCCGCGAAGACCGCGCGTTCTTCGTCGGTCCCCTTCTCGGAGCAGGTGAGGACCGAGCCGTCGGCGGTGACCAGTTCCAGGCCCTTGATCTGGGCGGCGATCGAGCTGGAGTCGCGGCCCGTGCCGTGCGTGCCGGTACTGGTGGCCCCGGAGACCGTCTGCTCCATGATGTCGCCCATGTTCGTCAGCGACAGTCCCTCGCGCGCCAGGGCCATGTTGAGTCTCTTGAGCGGGGTGCCGGCCTCCACCGTGACGGTCATGGCCTCGCGATCAATGTCGCGTATGCCGGTCAACAGTTGAGGGCGGATCAACACGCCGTCGGTCGCCGCTATGGACGTGAAGGAGTGTCCGGTGCCGACGGCCTTCACCTTCAGGCCGTCCTCGGCGGCCCGCCGCACGGCGGCGGCCAGTTCGTCGACGGAGGCCGGGGTGACCTGCCGCGCGGGACGCGCGGAGACGTTGCCGCCCCAGTTACGCCACGTGCCGTTCTTTCCGTTCGCTGTGCTGCTCAACGGAGCCTCCCCGACCCGTAGCCGGCCGCTTGAGCCGACGGAATCCGAGGAAACCCACCGCGACCGCGACGGCCCCGGCCACCGCCGGAACCCCGTACCCGGCACGCGCCCCGGCAGCGTCGATCATCCAGCCGGCCGCGGAGGAGCCGAGTGCGACCCCCACCGCGAGCCCGGTGCTCACCCAGGTCATGCCCTCGGTGAGCTGCGCGCGTGGTACGTGCTCTTCGATGAGGGACATCGTCGTGATCATCGTCGGAGCGATGGACAGACCCGCAACGAACAGCGCCACGGCCAGAAACGGCAAGTTTCCGACCAGTAGGAGGGGGATCATACTCACGGCCATGGCACACACGCCCAGCAACCACCGGCGTTCCGGTGCCCCGGCGAAGCGCAGCAGCCCGAAGACCATGCCCGCCACGCAGGAACCGGCCGCGTACAGGGCGAGGACGATGCTCGCGGCGGCCTTGTGCCCCTCCTCGTCGGCGAAGGCCACGGTGACCACGTCGACCGCCCCGAAGATCGCCCCGGTCGCCACGAAGGTGGCCACCAGGACCTGAAGGCCGGGCGAGCGCAGCGCCGTGCCCCCGCCGCGGTGCTCTCGCGGATGCGGCTCCGGCTCGGTGGCGCGCTGCGCGGTCAGCCAGAAGACGCCGACGGCCAAGAAGCAGGCGGCGAGCAGCGGGCCGGCTTCCGGGAACCAGGCCGTGGACAGGCCGATGGAGATGATCGGCCCGAAGATGAAGCACACCTCGTCCACCACGGACTCGAACGAGTACGCGGTGTGCAGCTGCGGCGTGCCCCGGTACAGGGCCGCCCAGCGGGCCCGGATCATCGCACCGACGCTCGGCACGCAGCCGATGCCGACGCACGCCGCGTACAGCACCCAGTCCGGCCACCCGTAGTGCGCCGCGAACAGCAGGACGGCCGCAGCGGTGAGCGAGATCAGCGTCGCCGGCCGCAGTACCCGCCGCTGTCCGTACTGGTCCACCAGCCGCGAGACCTGCGGTCCGGCCACCGCCGCCGCCAGCGCGATGGTGGCCGACAGCGCGCCGGCCAGGCCGTACCGCCCGGTGAGCTGGGAGACCATTGTGACGACGCCGATGCCCATCATCGACAGCGGCATACGGCCGAGGAAGCCCGCGGCGGAGAAGCCCTTGCTGCCGGGAGCGGCGAACAGGGCGCGGTAGGGGCTGGGCACGGGGTCTCCGGAAGGCTCAGTAAGCTGCGAACGCAGTCGACACAGATTACGCCTCGGCGTGCGCCCGACGCACCCGTCAAGGCCCACTTCCGGCCGTCCGCCGCGCAGGCGTCACCCCGCCGTTTCCCGGCTGTCAGTGCCGGGTGGCAGGATCGACTCATGCCAGACGCGCGCGATGTCAGCCCCTACGACGCCCTGCTCCTGCTCTCCTTCGGCGGCCCGGAAGGCCCGGACGACGTGGTCCCGTTCCTGGAGAACGTGACGCGGGGGCGCGGCATCCCCAAGGAACGCCTCAAGGAAGTCGGGCAGCACTACTTCCTCTTCGGCGGGGTCAGCCCCATCAACGACCAGAACCGGGCCCTGCTGGACGCCCTGCGCAAGGACTTCGCCGACCACGGCCTGGACCTGCCGGTCTACTGGGGCAACCGCAACTGGGCGCCTTATCTGACGGACACGCTGCGCGAGATGGTCCGCGACGGCCGCCGCCGCGTCCTGGTCCTCGCCACCAGCGCCTACGCCTCGTACTCGGGCTGCCGCCAGTACCGCGAGAACCTCGCCGACGCCCTCGCGGCCCTTGAGGCCGAGGGGCTGGAGCTGCCGAAGGTCGACAAGCTGCGGCACTACTTCAACCACCCCGGCTTCCTCGAGCCCATGATCGACGGGGTGATCCGCTCCCTCGCCGAGCTGTCCGAGGACGTCCGGGACGGGGCGCACATCGCCTTCTCGACGCACTCGATCCCGACGGCCTCCGCCGACACCTCCGGGCCCGTCGCGGACCACGGAGACGGCGGCGCGTACGTCAGGCAGCACCTGGCCGTGGCGCAGCTGATCGCGGACGCCGTCCGGGAGCGCACCGGCGTCGACCACCCGTGGCAGCTCGTCTACCAGTCCCGCTCCGGCGCCCCGCACATCCCGTGGCTGGAGCCCGACATCTGCGACCACTTGGAGGAGCGGCACGCGGCCGGTGTCCCGGCCGTGGTGATCGCCCCCATCGGGTTCGTCTCCGACCACATGGAGGTCCTCTACGACCTCGACACGGAGGCCAAGGCCAAGGCGGAGGAGCTCGGGCTGCCGATGCGCCGCTCGGCCACCGTCGGCGCCGACCCGAGGTTCGCCGCCGCGATCCGCGAGCTCGTCGTGGAGCGCGCCGCCGTCGAGCGTGGGCAGGGGGTCACCCCCTGCGCCCTGGGCGCCCTCGGGCCCAGCCACCACCTCTGCCCGGCCGGCTGCTGCCCGGCCCGCGCCGCCCGCCCCGCCGCCGCGGGCGCCGACAGCACCTACGCGTGAGGAGCCCCATGACCGACCCCCTGCACAAGGACCTGCTCGACCTCGCCCATGAGGCCGCTCGCCGCGCGGGCGCGCTGCTGCGGGACGGGCGCCCGGCCGACCTCGCGGTGGCCGCGACCAAGTCCAGCCCCATCGACGTCGTCACGGAGATGGACATCGCGGCCGAGAAGCTCATCACCGGCCTGATCGCCGAACGCCGCCCGGACGACGGCATCCTCGGCGAGGAGGGCGCCGCCACGGAGGGCACGAGCGGCGTCCGCTGGGTCATCGACCCGCTCGACGGCACGGTCAACTACCTGTACGGGCTGCCCACCTGGGCCGTCTCCATCGCCGCCGAGCAGGACGGCGAGACCGTCGTCGGAGTCGTCACGGCCCCGATGCGCGGCGAGACCTTCCACGCGGTGCTCGGCGGCGGAGCCTGGGCCACCGGTGCCTGGGACGGTGAGCGCAGGCTGGCCTGCCGTCCCGCGCCGCCCCTGGACCAGGCGCTGGTCTCGACGGGCTTCAACTACGTCCACGAGGTCCGCGCTCACCAGGCCGAGGTCGCCCAGCGGCTGATCCCGTTGCTGCGCGACATCCGGCGAGGTGGTTCGGCGGCGGTCGACCTGTGCGACCTGGCCGCGGGGCGCCTCGACGGCTACTACGAGCGCGGCCTGCACGCCTGGGACCTCGCGGCGGGCGACCTGATCGCCCGGGAGGCGGGCGCGCTGACCGGTGGACGCCCCGGAGAGCGCCCGTCAGGTGATCTGACAGTCGCGGGTACCCCGGGCGTCTTCGAGCCCCTCCAGCGCCTGCTGGAGGACTTCGGGGCCTGGCACGACTGAGGACGACCCGGCCGTCATACGACGGCCGGCGCCACGCCGAACACCGAGTGAACAGGGCCGCGAGACGACGAAGCGGGCCCCGGCGCTGGATTCCCCGGGGCCCGCTTCGTACGGCCTGATCAGACGCTCGTCGCGCCGACCTCCACACCGTGCTCGGCGGCGAGACGGCGCAGGTCGTCGAGCTCGCCCTGCTCCACCTCGACGAGGAATTCGTCGCCCTCGTCGCGAGCCCGGGACAGATCGGACTCGGTCGCCCTTATGCGCTGCAGAAGTCCTGCGGTGAATGCGTCCATGCTGCGCCCCCTCGTCCTGGGTCGTGGGTCGTGGCACGGGGGTGTGCCGTTCGGAAGGGACGATCACGTCTCCGGTGGATGCCCAGCGCCGCTCAGCTGGGCGGCGACGGTGCCGGACACCCACGCCCGCACTGCGGAAAGCGGGTTGATGCGCACCGCATGGTGGTGCGGTACCAGCAGAGGGTGATCGTGGGATGTAAAGCCGTCCTCCCCAAGCTCCGTTCCGTGGAAACCTAACCGGAGGAGAAAATCTCTTATTCCGCCTCGGGCCCCGTCCCCCTCACCCGCCTTACCTCGGACTTATGGCCGAAAAGGGCAGGATGGAGGGCAACACACCAACACACCGTCGAAGACCCCTGCCCGTCTGCGCCTGTGCGGCGCTACGCGGGTGGACATGAGGAAGGACCAGGGACGTGCGCGTACTCGTCGTCGAGGACGAGCAACTGCTCGCCGATGCGGTGGCCACCGGACTGCGCCGGGAGGCCATGGCCGTCGACGTCGTGTACGACGGTGCGGCCGCCCTGGAGCGCATCGGCGTCAACGACTACGACGTGGTCGTCCTCGACCGCGACCTCCCGCTCGTGCACGGCGACGACGTCTGCCGCAAGATCGTCGAGCTCGGCATGCCCACGCGCGTGCTGATGCTCACGGCCTCCGGCGACGTCAGCGACCGGGTGGAGGGCCTGGAGATCGGCGCCGACGACTATCTGCCCAAGCCGTTCGCGTTCAGTGAGCTCATCGCACGCGTGCGTGCCCTCGGCCGGCGCACCAGCGTGCCCCTGCCGCCGGTCCTGGAGCGCGCCGGGATCAAGCTCGACCCCAACCGCCGCGAGGTCTTCCGCGACGGCAAGGAGGTCCAGCTCGCGCCCAAGGAGTTCGCCGTCCTGGAGGTGCTGATGCGCAGCGAGGGCGCCGTCGTCTCGGCGGAGCAGCTGCTGGAGAAGGCCTGGGACGAGAACACCGACCCGTTCACGAACGTCGTGCGCGTGACGGTCATGACCCTGCGCCGCAAGCTCGGCGAGCCGCCGGTGATCGTCACCGTCCCCGGCTCCGGCTACCGGATCTGATCGACCGTGGCCACCACTCCCGCGCCTCCTCAGGCACCCCCGAAGCCCACCTGGGACCCCAGAAGGCCCGCGCCGCCCTTCCCGTGGCTGCGCCCGACCATCCGCATAAGGCTCACGCTGCTCTACGGCGGCATGTTCCTGATCGCCGGCATCCTGCTGCTGTCGATCATCTACCTGCTGGCCGCGCAGGCGCTGAACGTGGGCAGCGAGCTGCCGTTCAAGATCGTCGAGG
The DNA here is from genome assembly GCF_055585925.1 of Streptomyces sp. NPDC052064. Taxonomy (NCBI): domain Bacteria; kingdom Bacillati; phylum Actinomycetota; class Actinomycetes; order Kitasatosporales; family Streptomycetaceae; genus Streptomyces; species Streptomyces sp. NPDC052064. The sequence goes on along the minus strand of NZ_JBVJJE010000016.1, from coordinate 17,817 downwards.
GCAAGGTCACCAGCGACATCTGCAACCTGCCCGACCAGGCCTCGCCCAGCGAGTTCAACAACGCCATGAACCAGTGCGTCAACGAGCAGCGCAACCACGCCCTGGACAGCCTGCTCAGTCGCTCGCTCCTGGCCCTGCTCGGTCTGGCGGTGATCGCCTTCGCCTTCGGCTACGCCATGGCCGGCCGCGTCCTGTCACCCCTGGGCCGGATCACCCGCACCGCGCGCGCGGTGGCGGGCTCCGACCTGTCCCGCCGGATCGAGCTGGACGGCCCGGACGACGAGCTGAAGGAGCTGGCGGACACCTTCGACGACATGCTGGAGCGGCTCCAGCGCGCCTTCACCGCCCAGCAGCGCTTCGTGGGCAACGCCTCGCACGAGCTGAGAACACCGCTGGCGATCAACCGCACGCTCCTGGAGGTGCACCTGTCCGACCCGAACGCGCCGATGGAGCTCCAGCAGCTCGGCAAGACGCTGCTGGCCACCAACGAGCGCAGCGAGCAGCTCGTCGAAGGCCTGTTGCTGCTCGCCCGCAGCGACAACCAGGTCGTCGAGCGGGGTCCGGTGGACCTCGCCGAGGTCGCCGGGCAGGCCATCGACCAGGTGCGCGGCGAGGCCGAGACCAAGGGCGTGCGGATCCGCGGCGAGCAGAAGCCCGCGGTGGTCCAGGGCAACGGCGTGCTGCTGGAGCGGATCGCGCTCAACCTGGTGCAGAACGCCGTGCGCTACAACGTGGCCGAGGACGGCTGGGTCGAGGTCACCACCGAGGTCCAGCACGGCCAGGCGGTCCTGGTCGTGTCCAACACGGGCCCGGTCGTGCCGGCGTACGAGATCGACAACCTCTTCGAGCCGTTCCGGCGGCTGCGCACCGAGCGCACGGGCAGCGACAAGGGTGTAGGTCTTGGTCTGTCCATCGTCCGCTCGGTGGCCCGGGCGCACGGCGGGCACATCTACGCACAGCCGCGCGAAGGGGGTGGGCTCGTGATGCGAGTCACGCTGCCCATCTGAGATCATGTCGCCGATCAACTCGGCGACACACGGGGATGTTCGCTTTGCGCGGAATTTTCGAGATCGCATCGCGCGTGCCCCGTGTGTGATCGATCACAGCGGCGCCTTTCCGGCCATCTACTCTCCGTGATCACGTGTCTTGTCGGAAAGCCGGGAAAGTCCCGGTTTTCGGGGGTCTTGATCACGGGAAGTACACGGTGAGACGCCTTTGAAGTGCGGCATTCGGACCGTGTACGGTCCCCATCGCCATCCAAGCCGATCACTCGTGAGGAGTCCGGTTGGGTGTCGATTGAGTAACAGACCTTGATGTGAGGCAAAATCTCCGCCTCAGGTCGGGCACAAGTCCGGCCTCTCACGCGTTAGTGCGCTGGAGACACCGCAGACACCCAGAGGGGGAGAGCGACATGGCAACCGATTACGACACTCCACGCAAGACCGATGACGACGTTGACTCGGACAGCCTCGAAGAGCTGAAGGCTCGGCGGAACGACAAGTCGGCCTCCGCAGTGGACGTCGACGAGTTCGAGGCCGCAGAGGGCCTCGAACTGCCCGGCGCCGATCTCTCGAACGAGGAGCTGGCAGTACGAGTGCTCCCGAAGCAGCAGGACGAGTTCACCTGCATGAGCTGCTTCCTGGTGCACCACCGCAGCCAGCTGGCCCGGGAGAAGAACGGTCAGCCGATCTGCCGCGACTGCGACTGAGGGCGGGTCGGCCGTGACTGGCTCGACCCCTCCCTGGAAGCGCCGCTTCTCCAAACGGAAAGCGGACGAAGGGCCGATCGACGGCCCGCAGCACGGCGCGCGTGACGACGAGCGAGGCTCAACCGGTACGGGGGCGGCCTCGCTCGAACCGGCAGCGGACCGGGGCGACCACCCGGCGTCCGTGGACGTCCCCGCACCCGTCGCCCGACGGACGGCGGGGACGCTCCGCGAGCGGGCCATGGACAGTGCCCGCAAGGGCTCGGTCCGGGCCCGGGCCGGGCTCGCCCATCTCGCCGACCGGATCATCGAACTGGCCCCGCGCGTCCCCGTACGGGACCTGGCGACGCTCCGCAGGCAGTTCCCGGGCCTGGGGCCCGAAGAGCTCGCGGACAAACTCGTCGCGGGCGCGGCGAAGGCGACGGCGACGGTCGGAGCGGGCATCGGCGCGGCGGCGATGCTTCCCGTGCCGCCCGCGATGCCGACGGAACTGGCCGCCGAGGTCACCGGCGTCGCGGCGATCGAGCTGAAGCTGATCGCCGAACTCCACGAGGTCTACGGCGTACGGCCGCCCGGCAACCTCAAGCAGCGCAGCACCGCGTACCTCGACTCGTGGTCGGGGGAGCGCGGGATCGACGCGACCAAGCCGTCGACGTTGACGACGGCGCTGAACAGCCGCATGAAGCGCGATCTGCGGCAGCGGATCATGAAGCGGATGGTCCGCAGCATGCCGAACCTGGTGCCGTTCCTGGTGGGCGCCGCCGTCGGGGCGGCCATGAACCGCAGCGAGACGAGAAAGCTCGCCGTCCGGATCCGCGAGGACCTGCGCAGGATCCAGGTGCCCTGGGAGGCCCTGGAGCCGCTCCCCGCCCTGGAACGTCCGGCGGACGCCCTGGAGATGGGCGAGATCACCAACGACCCCCTGAGCCGCCTCGAGAACGAAAAGCTCGAGAACGACAAGCGCGACAAGCGCGACGACGGACGCTGAGGCGCCGCCGGGGCCCGCGCGTGCGCGTGCCGTCGGTATCGCGGTCCACTGCCGGATGACGCCCCGCGCAGGTGTGCTACGCCGGCTTCGCCGCCCTCAGCGCCTCCGCCAGGCGCTCCGGCTCGCGCGTGGACAGGTACAGGTACGGAGTCGGGTCCTCCGGGTCCGTGACCTCCACCCGCAGGGCCGTGGGGATGTAGGCGCGCAGCAGCATGAAGGCGCGCGGGTCGGCCTTGTGGGTGCGCCAGGCACGGGTTTCCTCCGCGTCCAGGACCTCCGCCTCGCCCAGGGCCGCCACCGGGATCTTCGCCTCGCCCGCGATCAGTGAATCGCCCACCACACGGATGCGGACCGAGCCGTACGAACTCGCGGCGACGGCCGCGACCGCTGTGCCCCCGGCCAGGCCGCCGAGCATCGGCAGCGTGCCGAACGGGAGCAGGACCAAGGCCATGGAGACCCCGACGAGGAACGAGATCAGCCACCAGGACCGGGGAGCGGTCAGGCGTTCTTCGTACGGGGCGGCGGAGAGCTGCATGGAGCCAAGCTTGACACGGTGTCCGGAAGGGGCCGACGCGCGGGTAAGGTCTCCGGCTGTGAGTCGTACTTCCGCTGCTCTTCAGCCTCCGGCCGACGCCGTGCGACCGGTGCGACATCCCGACGCTCCGGCGTCCGGTGAGCTCCTCGGTGCGCACTACGGCCAGTGTTTCGGCTGTGGCGGGGACCAGCCGCACGGGCTGCACCTGGAGGCACGGGCCGGCGAGGGCGTGTCACTCACCGCCGAGTTCACCGTTCAGCCCGCCCACCAGGGCGCCCCGGGCCTCGCCCACGGCGGTGTGCTCACCTCCGCCCTGGACGAGACCCTCGGCTCGCTGAACTGGCTGCTGCGCACGATCGCCGTGACCGGACGGCTGGAGACCGACTTCGTACGGCCCGTGCCCGTCGGCACCACGCTGTACCTGGAGGCGGAGGTGACGGCGGTGGCCGGGCGGAAGATCTACTCGACCGCCACGGGACGCGTCGGCGGCCCCGACGGGCCCGTCGCCGTCCGTGCCGACGCCCTCTTCATCGAGGTGAAGGTCGACCACTTCGTCGACCACGGCCGCCAGGAGGAGATCCAGGCGGCCATGAACGACCCGGACCAGGTCCGGCGCGCCCGCGCCTTCGAGGTGAATCCGTGAGTGCGGAAGGCCTCTTGAGCCCGGTGACCCCCATGACCCCCACGAGCCCCGTCAGCCCGGAAGGCCCCATGACTCCCATGAGCCCTGTGAGCCGTCAGCCCGTGGACGTGCTGATCCGGCGCGTCGATCCGGACGTACCGCTTCCGTCGTATGCGCATCCCGGGGACGCGGGAGCCGATCTGCGCACCACCGAGGCGTGCCGACTGGCGCCGGGCGAGCGGGCCGTGCTGCCCACGGGAGTGTCTGTCGCGCTGCCGGAGGGGTACGCGGCCTTCGTGCACCCTCGGTCCGGCCTGGCCGCCCGCTGCGGCGTCGCCCTGGTGAATGCCCCGGGGACGGTTGATGCCGGGTACCGTGGGGAGATCAAGGTGATCGTGGTGAATCTCGACCCGCGCGAGGCCGTGCGGTTCGAGCGCTTCGACCGGATTGCCCAACTGGTCGTCCAGCAGGTCGAGAGGGTTCGCTTCCAGGAGGTGGCGGAGCTTCCCGACTCCGCGCGGGCCGAGGGGGGCTTCGGGTCCACCGGAGGACACGCCGCGGTGGACGGGACGAGCGGCACAAGCGGTCAGGCCGCCATGGGCGGTCAGGCGGGTGGGAATCGATACGCTTCGGTCGTATCCGACCGGGAAGGACAGTGACGTGTTCGGACGTCGCAAGAAGAGGGATGCCGCCGAGGACGCGGCCGGCGAGGCCGAGCAGGTCGTCGACGGTGTCGACAGTGAGGCGGGCGGCGAGGGCGAGCGCCTGAGGCTCGAGCCGGCGCCGCGGCCAGACGGGCCCTGGGACAGCTCCGAGGTCCGCGACCCGGGCGAGGGCCGGGTCGACCTGGGCGGTCTGTTCGTGCCGGGCGTCGACGGCATGGAGCTGCGGGTCGAGGTGGCGGGTGACGCGATCGTGGCGGCGACGGTCGTGCTGCGGGACAGCGCCATCCAGCTGCAGGGCTTCGCCGCGCCCAAGCGTGAGGGCATCTGGGGCGAGGTGCGCGAGGAGATCGGCTCGGGCATCACCCAGCAGGGCGGCATCGTCGACGAGGTCGAGGGGCCGCTGGGCTGGGAGCTGCGGGCCCAGGTGCCTGTGCAGCTGCCGGACGGCACCGGCGGCTTCCAGGTCGTGCGTTTCGTCGGTGTGGACGGCCCCCGGTGGTTCCTGCGCGGGGTCATCTCGGGCCAGGGTGCGGTGCAGCCGCAGGCCGCCGGGCTGCTCGAGCAGATCTTCCGGGACACGGTCGTCGTCCGCGGTGAGGGCCCGATGGCGCCTCGCGACCCGATCGTCCTGAAGCTGCCCAACGACGCCGAGATGGTCCCCGAGGGCGTCCAGCAGGAGGAGGGCTCCCGTTTCGCAGGCGGAATGGGCCAGCTCCAGCGCGGACCGGAGATCACCGAGGTTCGCTGAGCGTCGTAGAGACACCAGGGCCGCATCCCCCAGGGGTGCGGCCCTTTCTCATGCGCGGAGCCTTGACGGGTCATTGGTCTGTACCTACCGTCTCCGTTCCAATGCGTCTGTTCATAAAGGCGCTTCACGTTCACATGAGAGAACGGAAGGCTCCCACCTATGCGCAGAACCGCACTCTCAGCAGCCTCGGCCGCCCTCGTCGCCGGTGCCCTCGCCTGGCCCGCCGACGCCGCTCCCAGCGCCTTCGTCCACCCCGGAGTCACCGTCTCCAAGGGGCAGTTGGACTTCACCCGCGCCAAGGTCGACGCCGGTGCCCAGCCCTGGAAGGGCGCCTTCGACCAGATGATGGCCGGCAAGTACGCCGACCTGAACCGCACGCCCAGACCCCGGGCGGTCGTCGAGTGCGGTTCGTACTCCAACCCCAACCACGGCTGCACCGACGAACGCGAGGACGCGATCGCCGCCTACACCCAGGCCCTCGCCTGGTACGTCACCCGCGACGAACGGCACGCGCGCAAGGCGATCGAGCTGATGGACGCCTGGTCCGCCGTGATCCGGGACCACACCAACAGCAACGCGCCCCTGCAGGCGGGCTGGGCCGGCTCTTCCTGGCCCAAGGCCGCCGAGATCATCAAGTACACGTACACCGGCACCTGGGCCGGCTCCGGCCGCTTCGCCACCATGCTCCGCAACGTGTACCTGCCCGAGGTGATCAACGGCTCGAACTCCAACGGCAACTGGGAGCTGTCGATGATGGAGGCCGCCGTCGGCATCTCCGTCTTCCTGGAGGACAAGGCGTCGTACGACAAGGCCATGGCGAAGTTCCGCACGCGCACGGCCGCCTACGTCTACCTGGCCTCCGACGGCGATCTGCCGAGGACCGTGCCGAGCCAGAACCTCAACACCCGGGAGAAGATCGTCAGGTACTGGCAGGGCCAGTCGACCTTCGTCGACGGGCTCAGCCAGGAGACCTGCCGGGACTTCACGCATACCGGGTACGGCCTCTCGGCCATCTCGCACGTCGCCGAGACCAGCAGGATCCAGGGGCAGGACCTCTACGGCACGGACGTGGGCGAGCGGCTGCGGCACGGGCTCGGCTTCCACGCGAAGTACCAGCTGGGTGCCGCCACCCCGAGCTGGCTGTGTGGCGGCTCCCTGAAGCCCGGGCTCGGGCCGGTCCCCGAGGTCGGCCACAACGCCCTGGCCAACCGTCTCGGACACGCCATGACCAACACCGAGACGCTGACTCTGCGCGGCCGCCCCGCCGGCAGCAACAACCTCTTCGTCGCCTGGGAGACCCTCACCCACGGAGACAACCCCGCGTGAGGCCCTGATCGGCCGGGCACGTCAGAGTTCCGTCAAAGGCGGTCCCGCTGCCGTGCCCGGCACCCGTATGTCGTAATCGTTGGTCGGCATGTCGCCGAGGCGCTGCGGCGGCGGATGGCGCACGGCACCTTTTCCGCCCCTGCAACCGGACCGCCCCTGCGTGAGCCGGTGCTGCTGTGCGTGGCCGACCAACTGTCTGTGGGGGTGCACATGGCGCAGGCTGGGGCGGAAGCTGGTCCTCACCCCGGGGCTACGTGGCTTTCAGCAGGCCCCGGTAGGCTCTAGATATGAGTGCTGTCCCTCGTTCGCAGAAGCCGGCGGGCCGGTTCCGGCGCATGCTCGACCGGCTCTCCTCGTCACAGGAGGACCTGGAGTCCGAGGAGCTGCGCGAGGACACCGAAACCACGGGCTGTATCCGGATCGGAGACTGCCAGGACCGGCAGATAGCGACGGTTACTGGTACCTTGCGCACGGTCACCCTGCGACCGCGCGCCGGAGTCCCGGCCCTGGAGGCCGAGCTGTTCGACGGTTCCGCGGCGCTGGACGTGGTGTGGCTCGGCAGGCGCTCGATCGTGGGCATAGAGCCGGGGCGCAAGCTGATCGCATCGGGCCGGATCTCGATGAGCCGGGGCCGCCGGGTGCTGTTCAATCCCAAGTACGAACTGAGACCCCTCGGACGGGAGTAGCCGGTGACGTCGCTCGACAAGCCGACCGAAGAGACATCTGCGGACGACGCCCGGGCGGTGACCGAGGCCGCCCTGTTCGAAGCGTTCGGCGGCGTGCGGGGAATGGTCGAGACGGTGCTGCCCGGCCTGCTGTTCGTCACCATCTACACGATCAACAAGGACCTGCACCTGTCGGCGATCGCGGCGCTGGCCGTGTCGCTGGTGCTGGTCGTGGTCCGGCTGGTGATGAAGGACACCGTCAAGCACGCCTTCAGCGGAGTCTTCGGCGTGGCCTTCGGTGTCGTCTTCGCGATGATGACCGGCAACGCCAAGGACTTCTACCTGCCCGGCATGCTCTACACGCTGGGTCTGGGACTCGCCTACATCATCACCACCCTGTGCGGTGTCCCGCTGATCGGGCTCATCCTCGGCCCGGTCTTCAAGGAGAACCTCTCCTGGCGCACGCGCAACCCCGGCCGCAAGAAGGCGTACGCGAAGGCCAGTTACGCGTGGGGTGCGATCCTGCTCGCCAAGTGCGCGATCCTCTTCCCGCTGTACTTGTGGGCCGACACCACACAGCTGGGCTGGGTCCTGGTCGCCCTGAAGATCCCGCCGTTCCTGCTCGCCGTATGGCTGACGTGGGTCTTCCTGGCGAAGGCACCCGCGCCGATCGACGTGTTCGCGGAGATGGAGGCGGAGGAGAAGGCCGCGGAGGAGAGGGAACGGGAGGCTGCTGCTCGGTCCGCCGAGCAGTGACCGGCGTTCGTGCTGGGATTACTGAGGGCTCCGCCCCGGGCCCCCGGGACCTGTGCCCACCCGCCGCCTGATGCGGTCGGCCGAGAAGTGAAGCAAGAGGGAGGGGCGTCCTGGGTTTCCAGAACGCCCCTCCCTCTTGCTCCCCGCAGGGCCCCGCTCAGCTCGCCGCGCTGTCCCGGCGTACCGACAGCAGGTCCTCCAGTTGCTCCTCACGGGCCTGTGCGGCCACGAAGAGGAGTTCGTCGCCCGCCTCCAGGGAGTCCTCCCGGGAGGGCGTCAGGACGCGGGTGCCGCGGATGATCGTGACCAGGGACGTGTCCTCGGGCCACTCGACGTCGCCGACCTGCGTGCCGGCCAGGGCCGACTCCTCCGGCAGGGTCAGCTCGACCAGGTTGGCGTCGCCGTGGCTGAAGCGGAGCAGGCGGACCAGGTCTCCCACGCTCACCGCCTCCTCGACCAGGGCCGACATCAGACGCGGCGTGGAGACGGCGACGTCCACGCCCCAGGACTCGTTGAACAGCCACTCGTTCTTCGGGTTGTTCACCCGGGCGACCACCCGCGGAACGCCGTACTCCGTCTTGGCGAGGAGGGAGACGACCAGGTTCACCTTGTCGTCGCCGGTCGCGGCGATGACGACGTTGCAGCGCTGGAGCGCCGCCTCGTCCAGGGACGTGATCTCGCAGGCGTCGGCCAGCAGCCACTCGGCCTGCGGGACGCGTTCGACCGAGATGGCGGTCGGCGCCTTGTCGATCAGCAGGACCTCGTGGCCGTTCTCCAGCAGTTCGCCCGCGATCGAGCGACCGACCGCGCCGGCTCCGGCAATGGCGACCCTCATCAGTGACCGCCCTCCTCTTCGGGACCCTTGGCGAACGCCGCCTCGACCGTGTCGACCTCGTCGGTGCGCATCATCACGTGCACGAGGTCGCCCTCCTGCAACACCGTCTGCGAGGTGGGCAGGACCGCCTCGCCGAGCCGGGTCAGGAACGCCACGCGCACACCCGTCTCCTCCTGGATCCGGCTGATCTTGTGGCCGACCCAGGCGGTGGAGGTGTGCACCTCGGCGAGCTGGACGCCGCCGGTGGGGTCGCGCCACAGCGGCTCGGCGCCCGAGGGGAGCAGGCGGCGCAGCATCTGGTCGGCCGTCCAGCGGACGGTCGCGACGGTGGGGATGCCCAGGCGCTGGTAGACCTCGGCGCGGCGGGGGTCGTAGATGCGGGCGGCGACGTTCTCGATGCCGAACATCTCGCGGGCCACGCGCGCGGCGATGATGTTGGAGTTGTCGCCGCTGGAGACGGCGGCGAAGGCGCCGGCCTCCTCGATGCCCGCCTCGCGCAGGGTGTCCTGGTCGAATCCGACCCCGGTGACCCGGCGGCCGCCGAAGGAGGAACCCAGGCGGCGGAAGGCGGTGGGGTCCTGGTCGACCACGGCGACCGTGTGGCCCTGTTGCTCCAGGTTCTGGGCCAGGGCGGAGCCGACCCGTCCGCAACCCATGATCACAATATGCATCGCGTCACACCGTGCTTCCTACGGGCCCTCTGACCATCAACATTGTCCTGCTCATGTCTCTCTTTCGGCTCGCCAGGCACCACGTCGCGGCCTGAGTGCGGGCCGCCAGGCAACATCATGCCGGTGGAATCACGCCATGATGCCTTCCGGGGCCGGTGCCGCGTGCGACTGCCCGACTCCAACGTATCGGCAAAGTCGAGGGGGTTGCCGAGGGCCCTGCCGGCCTCGGTGAGGGAGGAAGCCGAGATGAGCACCGAGATCGACGTTCTCGTCCTGGGCGGCGCGGGCGTGGACACGATCGTGCATGTGCCCGAGCTGCCCGTGCCGTTCGCCGACAGCCACATGATCCGCCCCGGGATCGTGACGCGCGCGGGCCAGAGCGGTGACTTCGTCGCGCTGGCCGCGAGCGCGCTGGGGCTGCGCACGCACCACGTCGACATGCTGGGCGACGACCCCGAGGGCGACCTGGTCCGCGCCCTGCACCGCGACCGCGGCATCGCGCTCACCGCCGTCCCCCAGCCGCTCGGCACCAAGCGCGCGGTCAACCTCGTCGGCCCCGACGGCAGACGGCTGTCCCTGTACGACGCCACCCGCTCGGCGGAGACTGACCGGCTGCCCGAGGCCACGCTGCGGGAGCTGGCCGCGGCCAGCCGGCACGCTCATGTCGTCATCACCCAGCCGTGCGCCCACGCGCTGCCGGTCCTCCGCGAAGCGGGCATCACGATCTCCACCGACCTGCACGACTGGGACGGGTCCAACCCCTACCACGAGCCCTTCGCCCACCAGGCCGACCTGGTCTTCCTGTCCAGCACGGCACTGGCCGACCCGGAGCGGACCATGCGGCGGATCACCGAGCGGGGCCGGGCCCGGGCCGTCGTCGCCACCGCCGGGGCGGACGGGGCGTACCTGCTGACCGACGGCGAGCTGACCCACGTACCCGCCGCCACGCCCCCGGCACCGGTCGTCGACTCCAACGGCGCGGGCGACGCCTTCGCCGCCGCGTTCCTGCACGCCTGGCTGAACGGCGCCCCGCCCCACCTCTGCGCCCTGCACGGCGCGGTGGCCGGGGCGTACGCCTGCACGGTCCCGTCGACCCGGACGGACAGCATCGGGCGGGAGGAGCTGTGCGCCGGGGTGGCGGAACTGGAGCGGGACCGGGGCAGCAGCGGGGAGTGCGACGGAAGCCGGTGATGGGCTCCTGCGTGGCTACGGCTCGTGTATCTATCGCGTCCCCGGCGACACGTCCTTGCGGCGGCCGATGCTCCGCACACTCGCCGCGGTGAGGATTCCGAGGACGAACAGTGTGGCCGCGGCGCCGATCAGTTCTGCGGTCGGGTGCATGGGACCTCCGGGGGCGGCAACGGCTGGGAGACGGACGGGGCTTAGTCATATAGGCATGGGAGCCGGGTGACCTGCGGAATCCGCAGCCGCAGGGTCCCCTGAATTCACTCGGAGAGCAGACGGAACGCCGATGGGGGGTGGCGGGTGGGCGAGCCGGCAATCGAACGCTTACGATCCTCTGTTGTGTCCAAACTGACCGACGTGCCCAAACGGATCCTGATCGGGCGCGCACTGCGCAGTGACCGGCTCGGGGAAACGCTCCTGCCGAAGCGCATCGCACTACCCGTCTTCGCCTCCGACCCGCTGTCCTCCGTCGCGTACGCGCCCGGCGAGGTGCTGCTCGTCCTGTCGATCGCGGGTGTGACGGCCTACCACTTCAGTCCGTGGATCGCGGTCGCGGTCGTCGTACTGATGTTCACCGTGGTGGCCTCGTACCGGCAGAACGTGCACGCCTACCCCAGCGGCGGCGGCGACTACGAGGTGGCGAACACCAACCTCGGCCCCAAGGCGGGCCTGACGGTCGCGAGCGCGCTGCTCGTCGACTACGTCCTCACCGTCGCGGTGTCGATCTCCTCCGGCATCGAGAACCTGGGCTCCGCGATCCCGTTCGTGGTCGAACACAAGGTGCTCTGCGCGATCGGCGTGATCGTGCTGCTGACCCTGATGAACCTGCGTGGAGTGAAGGAGTCGGGCTCGCTGTTCGCGATCCCGACGTACGTCTTCGTCGCGGGCGTCTTCACCATGATCGCCTGGGGCGCCTTCCGCGGACTGGTCCTGGACGACACCATGCGGGCACCCACGGCGGACTACGTCATCAAGCCCGAGCACCAGGGCCTGGCCGGCTTCGCCCTGGTCTTCCTGCTGCTGCGCGCCTTCTCCTCCGGCTGCGCCGCCCTCACCGGCGTCGAGGCGATCTCCAACGGTGTCCCGGCCTTCCGCAAGCCCAAGTCGAAGAACGCCGCGACCACCCTCGCGATGATGGGCCTGCTCGCCGTCACCATGTTCTGCGGCATCATCGCCCTGGCCGCCGCGACCGACGTCCGCATGGCGGAGAACCCGGCCAGAGACCTCTTCCACAACGGCGTCCCGCTCGGCGGGGACTACGTGCAGAACCCGGTGATCTCCCAGGTCGCCGAGGCCGTCTTCGGTAAGGGCAGCCTCCTGTTCATCGTGCTGGCCGCGGCCACCGCGCTGGTGCTGTTCCTCGCCGCGAACACCGCCTACAACGGCTTCCCGCTGCTCGGCTCGATCCTCGCCCAGGACCGCTACCTGCCGCGCCAGCTGCACACGCGCGGCGACCGCCTCGCCTTCTCCAACGGAATCGTGCTCCTCGCGGGCGCCGCCGCATTGCTGGTGGGGATCTACGGTGCCGACTCCACCCGCCTGATCCAGCTGTACATCGTCGGCGTGTTCGTGTCCTTCACGCTCAGCCAGACCGGCATGGTCCGGCACTGGAACCGCCACCTGGCCACCGAGCAGGACCAGGCGAAGCGCCGCCACATGATCCGCTCGCGTGCCATCAACGCCTTCGGCGCCTTCTTCACCGGCCTCGTGCTGGTGGTCGTCCTCGTCACCAAGTTCACGCACGGCGCGTGGGTCGCCCTGCTCGGCATGGTGATCTTCTACGCGACGATGACGGCCATCCGTAAGCACTACGACCGGGTCGCCGAGGAGATCGCCGCCCCCGAGGGACCGAGCGACGACAGCGTACGGCCGTCCCGCATCCACTCCGTCGTCCTGATCTCCAAGATCCACCGCCCGACGCTGCGCGCCCTGGCCTACGCCAAGCTGATGCGCTCGGACAGCCTGGAGGCCCTGAGCGTCAACGTCGACCCGGCGGAGACCAAGGCGCTGCGCGACGAGTGGGAGCGGCGTGGCATCGACGTACCGCTGAAGGTCCTGGACTCGCCCTACCGCGAGATCACGCGGCCGATCATCGAGTACGTCAAGGGACTGCGCAAGGAGTCGCCGCGTGATGCGGTGTCCGTGATCATCCCCGAGTACGTCGTCGGCCACTGGTACGAGCATCTGCTGCACAACCAGAGCGCCCTGCGGTTGAAGGGCCGACTGCTGTTCACGCCGGGGATCATGGTGACCTCGGTGCCGTACCAGCTCCAGTCCTCCGAGGCGGCCAAGCGGCGGGCCCGCAGGCAGCAGGAGTGGAACGCGCCCGGGTCGGTGCGGCGCGGTCCGGCGCAGGAACGGGCGAAGGACTCATCGGAGCCGAAGGGCGGAGTCCGCCCTGTGTGAAACGGGCGTGAATCGGCCGGACGGCACCCACGTAGACTGGTGGGCTGTTGTCCGGCCGTTTTTCCTTCGGCCGTTTCCCCTCACGTTTTTGGAGTCACCCCACCATGCAGGCAGAACCGAGGAAGTCGCTGGTGGGGGAGGAGTACGAGGTCGAGATCGGCCCCGTCGCCCACGGCGGCCACTGCATCGCCCGCACGTCAGAGGGTCAGGTGCTGTTCGTCCGACACGCGCTGCCCGGTGAGCGGGTGGTGGCGCGCGTGACGGAGGGCGAGGAGGGCGCCCGGTTCCTGCGCGCGGACGCGGTGAAGGTGCTGGACGCCTCCAAGGACCGGATCGACGTCCCCTGCCCGTTCGCCGGCCCCGGCCGCTGCGGCGGCTGCGACTGGCAGCACGCCAAGCCGGGCGCCCAGCGGCGCCTGAAGGCCGACGTCATCGCCGAGCAGCTCCAGCACCTGGCCGGGCTCACGCCCGAGGAGGCCGGCTGGGACGGCACGGTGGTGCCCGCCGAGGGCGACAAGGTTCCCGCGGGCCAGGTCCCGTCCTGGCGCACCCGCGTCCAGTACGCCGTCACGGCCGACGGCCGCGCGGGCCTGCGCCGGCACCGCTCCCACGAGGTGGAGCCGATCGACCACTGCATGATCGCCGCGGAGGGGGTCAGCGAGCTGGGCATCGAGAAGCGGGTCTGGACCGGCATGGACTCCGTCGAGGCGATCGCGGCGACGGGTTCGCAGGACCGCCAGGTGATCCTCACGCCGAAGCCGGGCGCGCGCCTCCCGCTGGTCGAACTCGACCGACCGGTGTCGGTGCTGCGCGTCGACGAGCGCTCCGGCGGCGTCCACCGCGTCCACGGCCGCCCCTTCGTCCGCGAGCGCGCGGACGGCCGGACCCACCGCGTCGGCAACGGCGGCTTCTGGCAGGTCCACCCGCAGGCGGCGGACACCCTGGTGACGGCCGTCATGCAGGGCCTCCTGCCCCGCAAGGGGGACATGGCCCTCGACCTCTACTGCGGTGTCGGCCTCTTCGCGGGCGCACTCGCCGACCGGGTCGGCGAGCAGGGCGCGGTCCTCGGCATCGAGTCCGGCAAGCGCGCGGTGGAGGACGCCCGCCACAACCTCGCCGAGTTCGATCGGGTCCGCATCGAGCAGGGCAAGGTCGAGTCGGTGCTGCCGCGCACGGGCATCACGGAGGTCGACCTGATCGTCCTCGACCCGCCCCGCGCCGGTGCGGGCCGCAAGACGGTCGAGCACCTGTCGTCCCTCGGGGCCCGGCGGATCGCGTATGTCGCTTGTGATCCGGCTGCGTTGGCGCGGGATCTGGGGTACTTCCGGGACGGGGGGTATCGGGTGCGGATTTTGCGGGCGTTTGATTTGTTTCCGATGACCTCGCACGTGGAGTGTGTGGCTATTCTTGAGCCCGCGGCAAAGGGCTCCTGACCTGCTGTTGGCGGGGCAGCCCTTCCTTCTCTCGGCCTGGACGCTGGTCGGCCGTCTCGACGCTCGTCCTGACAGGCCGTCACTGGAATGCGGCGGTGGCCGTGCCGACTGCTGTGGACGATGTCGTCGTGTAAGTAGCTGGTGTCTTTTCGACCGTCACCACTCAAGATCGAAAAGGCATCAGCTACTCAGCACTCTGTCCGGCTGCGGTATCCGGCCTGGGCTCAGGTCATCGGGGTATTGGCCAGGACCCGGCGGAGAATGCCCCAGGAGAGGTCGGACTCGGTAGCGAAGGGGCGGCGCTCTTTGTTCTTCTCATCGATGTAGTTGAAGGTGTCACGGTTGTAGCTGTCGCCGTCGTCGTCGTGGACGGCGGTCTGCTCCGGGTTGAGGTAGACGTGGAAGCTGGCGCCGAATTCGGCGCTGGAGTTCATGTAGCCAGGGCCGGTGACACCGCCGCCGCCGTCCATCGGGCAGTACACCCGGTGCACGGCGTAATTGTCCTTGGAGAGCCAGGCACACTGGCCGGGGGTGAGGGTGAGCAGGCCGAGCTTGCGGGCGTCCCACTTGAGGTGTTCGTAGACCATGACGTCGAGCTGGCCGGCGAGGCAGAAGACGATGCCGGTGGTGTGGCCGTGGGAGTGGATGGGCGAGTAGTGCTGCGCCGGCCAGATCTCCAGGACCACGGGCGAGCCGATGTCACCCTTCGGGTGGTCGTCGGGGTGCAGGTGGCCGTGTTCGCTGGCCAGGTCGTCGTACTCGCCCCGGCCGGAGCAGGCAACGCGAATGTAGGGCGGATGGGTGTCGTCCTTGTTGTATTTCTCCACCAGGATCTGGCGCAGCAGGCCCACCTTGTCCCCGGGTTCTGCGGCGGGAGCGAGCTGTTTGCGCATCGCTTCGACCTCCCATGCGGACAGGCGCAGGTCCTCGGCCTTACGCGCAAGGTCCATGACGGCCGGCGGGATCATCAGCTGGCGGGCGTACTCGTCGAAGGAGGTGGCCTGTCCGATCACCAGCGACGGTACGGCCTCGGCGCCCTTGAGGCGCAACTGTCGTTCCTCTTCCTTGGTGATGTGGAAGGGATGCTTTGCCCGGCCGTACTCCGGGCGGTCTGCGTTGGTCTGGGTGGCGGTCAGGCTCATGAGATGACTCCTTCGCGTTTCTGGGGGACGTGGCGCTGGACGCGCCACGTCAGCTGGGGTGAGTCGACTTTCAAGGGGTCAGCGCATCGGCATGGCTGCACGTTGCGACGGGGTTCAATCAACCGGCCCGCGCGTTCGGGGAGTCTGTCTCACCTGCGAATGAGGCAGTGCCGGCCCGGAACTCCCGAGCGGTGGGCGGTCCACAGCCGGTGAACGTCTCCAACGACCGTCCGAACGTGCGGAGCCGTTGCGGCGCTGGCGCGGGTGATGGCGGTCGGCCGCCATGGCGCTATGGCGGGGGTGATCGTTGCAGGTCTGCCGGGGGGGGTGACGCCTGGCATCGGTCCGTGACTGAAGCAGTTGCTCAGTGCGGACGTGATCAGCGGCTGGGCAGGCGCGTGGCCTTGAGGCCGTCGAGGGGGTACTCCTGGGGCAGGTGAGCCGGGTCGCCCGGGACGGTGATCTGTACGGTGATCGGCCGGGACGTGCCCGCGGCAAGGAACTGGTCGTTCTCGGATTCCAGGTAGGCCTTGCCGTCCTGGGCGATGACGTCCACGCCGGATGCTTCCGCTTTCGCGCCCTTTACCGTAGGCAGGTCGAAGGAGATCCGGAACCTCTTGACGTCCTCGGCCTTGCCGCTGTCTTTGCTGACGGCGGTGAGTGTGAGTTCGAAGCTGTATACCCTGCCCCGGGGTTCGCTGTTCTCCCATGTCCGGTTGAACTTCTTGGACACGGCGATCTCGTCGTAGCTGGGCGGGACCGGCAGGGGGGTGATGAGTCCGGCGCCGTTCATGATTTCAAGGGCGCCGACAGGCACCCTTCCCTGTCCGATGCGCTGGGAGCGGTCGGGGATCGTGGCCTTGGCCAAGTCGAGGTGGTTGACGTGGCCCGCGGAGTCGACCGCGTAGAAGTTGCCGTCCTGGTCGAAGAAGGTGGCCGCGTACGACTTGCGCGAGCCTGCCGCGGCGCTGGCTTCCGCGGGCGGGAAGACCTCCTTCTTGAGGACGGTCTTCATGGGCTGCCGGCTCGGATCGACGAGCAGCAGGTCGCCGTTGTCGCCCTCCACCGAGATCAGCCGCCCGTCCTTGGGGTGGTAGGCAAAGTCGTCCCACCGGCCGCCTCCCGGTGCGTTCCGAGGCATGGCCTTCCTGGCCGCCACATCGATGGCATAGCTGTGTACGTCGGGATTGCTGACGACGAAGAGGATCTTCCCGTCGGGATCCATGTCACCGTCGAACCAGGGTCCGCTCGGCAGCCCGTCGATGACCTGGTCCTTCAGGGTGCCGGCCGCCACGTCGATGGTGATGAGCTTGTTGTGGCTCACTGCCAGCAACAGGGGTTCCTTGTCGTCGCCGCGGTACTGCGCACCCATGGCGGTGTAGCCGGGCTCGTAGGGCGGGACGTTGTCGACGAGGCGGGTATCCCCGTCGATGGGGTCGAAGCGGTAGATCCGGGTGTTGGTCCTGCCGACGGCGAGATACACCTTGCGGTGAGCCATGATCCGGGCGTCCTTCCACGAGATTGAGGGACGACTCATGATCTGCGCACGCTCACCTGCGTTGCAAGCACTCTCTGTGTTCGTTCGAACACTATGAGCCACTGGTGCCGGTGCGTGGTTACGAGGAGATCGCCACCGGATCAGAACTCCGAGCGCAGCCCCTCGACGCTCCGGGCGCTGGGCTCCATGCGGCCACCGGTCGGACCGCACGAGCGACACCGAGTTCACAGCCTCCGCGGCCGTGATGGTCACCGGCCTCGCCTTGGGCACCGCGGCGCCGGTTGCGTCGAAGGGACACACAAATGCTGACAGGGCGCGGCGGCCTCGACCGGCATGGCCACTTAGAGGTCCTAACAAAGGCGTTGGACGTGGCGGTGGGTGATGAGGCAGGTGGCGAGGCCGAGGAAGGCTTCGTGGATGTCGTCGCGTCTCTCCCAGCGGATCCGCAGGCGGCGGAAGCCGTGCAGCCAGGAGATCGTCCGCTCGACGACCCAGCGGAAGATGCCCAGGCCCGAGCCGTGCGGCTGCCCGCGTTCGGCGACCACGGGCCGGATACCGCGTTTCCACAGCAGCCGCCGGTACTTGTCGTGGCCGTAGCCGCGGTCAGCGAAGAGCATGTCCGGCCGTCTGCGTGGCC
>NZ_JBVJJE010000015.1:0-234362 GCF_055585925.1 Streptomyces sp. NPDC052064 | reverse complement strand
TCCCACTCGTCATCTGTCAGATCGCCCCGCCCCATGCCCACCACAACGACCCGGGCACGAGGCGGTCACATGATCGCCCGGACAGCTCCTAGGCGAGGTGCAGGGGTACGACGGTGCTCCGCTGCCGGCCGCGGAGCTGCCGTCCGTGCCTTTGAAACCGCGAGGGCACGTGCGCTGACCTGGGGAGACGGTGCTCGGGTGCTGCACCTCATGAAACCGACTCTGCGCAACGCACAGGCGCACGTACCGACCAGAAGGACGATCAGCCCGCACCCTCGGGATCGTGTGTGCCCACCGGAGTGCTGAGGTGAGGTGCCACCCGGGGCGTCCTTTCGACGCCCCGGGCCGCGGGGTCGCGTGTCGCGTGGCGGGGCGGCGGTTCGCCGTCCGGGTCAGCGCAGCGAGAACGTCGACAATCTCTGGCCCTCGCTCAGCACGAGGTACACGTCCTGGCGTCCCTTCGCGGCGGCGGACAGGGAGGCGTTCACCGTCTCGTACGTGTAGACCGACCCCGTGCCGGACGCCGTCGCCGTAGCGACGAGTGTGCCGGTCGGCGAGCCGAGCCGTATCTCGACCTTGCCGGCCGCTCCGGCCACCCGCGCACTGAACTTCGTGGAGCCGTAGCCGAGTTGGGCATCGGCGAACTTGAGCCAGGCCCCGTCCGTGGAAGCCCCGACCGAGGTTCCCCGGACCTTCGACTCGTCGACCAACCGGACACCTTCGTAGTCGTCGAAGTTCTCGGCGCGGGTCACCCGTGAGAGATCCCGGGCCGGGATCGTCTCGCCGCGCGCCTTCAGGGACGTACGGGAGCGGATGTCCTTGGAGGACGCGCCCACGAGGACGTCGTACGTGCCGCTCTCGACCACCCACTTGGAGCGGGTGACGTCCCAGTGCGCGAGGTCCTTCGTGGTGAGTTCCAGCTTGACGGTCTTCGTCTGGCCCGGCTTGAGCGAGACCCGCTGGAAGGCCTCCAGCTGTTTCAGCGGCTGCTTGTCGCGTGAGACCCGCTGATGGGTGTAGAGCTGCACGACCTCGTCCCCGGCGCGCCTGCCGGTGTTGGTGACGGCGACCTCGTATCCGCCGTCGAAGCGCTTCAACTCCCCGTAGCGGAACGAGGAGTACGAGAGCCCGTAGCCGAACTCGTAGAGCGGGTCGCCCTTGAAGTACTGGTACGTGCGGTCGTACTTGATGTTGTCGTACTCCAGGATGGAGGGGAGGTCGGCCTCCGACTCGTACCAGGTCTGGGTGAGCCGTCCGGCCGGGTTCACGTCGCCGAAGAGGACGTCGGCGAGGGCGTTGCCGGTCTCCTGGCCCGCGTGGGTGGTCCAGAGGAGCGCCGGGACCTCCTTCTGGAGGGCGCCGAGGGTGGTCGGGTAGCTGTTCTCGACGACCACGACCGTCTTCGGGTTGGCCGCGCGCACCGCCTTGACCAGGGCTTCCTGGGACGGAGCCAGGCTCATGTCCTCACGGTCGTCGTTCTCGCGGCCGTTGATCGCGGGCATGGACCCGACCACCACGACCGCCGCGTCCTTGCCCTTCACCGCCGCCACGGCCTCCTCCGTGCCGCTGCGGACGACGTCCTTGGTGTAGTGCGCGGCCTCCTCCTTGGTGACCAGGCCGAGGGTGCCGTCGGGGCCGGTCGGGCCGAGGTAGACCGGGCTGGACCACCAGGGCTCCCTGGTCTCGTAGCCCGCGTACCGCAGCAGGTGGGTGCCGTCGGCCTGCTCCTCCAGCGCGAACTGCTGCTGCACGAACCAACCGCCGGGCTGTACCTGGTCGTTGACGAAGTTCGATCCCTTGGCGCCGACGTACTTGGCGTTCGCGGCCGAGCGCAGCGTCACGATGCCCGCGCCCCAGTCGAAGACGTCGAACCGGGTGGCTGCCGTACCGGACGAGGCGGCGCTCTCCCGCAAGGCCTCGCCGTCGGCGTCCGTGCCCGCCGTCACGTACTCTCCGGTCTCCGCGTTCTTGAGCGCGATCCGGTCCACGCCCTCGCTGCTGGTCACGGGAGCGCCGAGCTTGGCGGAGATGCCCTCGGCGGGCGTGACGGCGTACGGGGGTGTGCCCGAGTACCAGTCGGTGTAGAGGGTGTCGGCGAGCGGGCCGACGACCGCCACGTCCTGGGACGCCGAGGCCTTCAGGGGCAGGGTGCCGCCCGAGTTCTTCAGCAGCACCGTCGCATTGGCCGCCGCCTTCCGGGCCAGCTTCTGATGGGCCGGGCTGTTGATGACGGACTTGTCGATGGAGCCGTACTTCCCGCCGCCCGGGTCGAATTCACCGAGCCGGACGCGGATGCTCAGGATGTGCCCGACCGCCGTGTCGACGTCCGACTCCTTCAGCAGGCCGGACGACACAGCCGACGTGACGGCGCTCGTCGTGGGTTGGGAGTTCGTGTCGTTCGTCGTGAAGCTGTCGATACCCGCCTTCAGCGTGGCCGCGTTCCCCTCGGACAGGGTGTCGTAGTACTTCTGACTGCCGGTCCCGATCAGGTTGTTGGGCGCGTAGGCGTCGGTGACGTTCAGGAGATCGTGGGAGGTCCAGGTGCGCACGTCGTCGTCCAGCGCCGGATTGACCGTCGCCGGGCGGCCGTTGACCAGGTTGTACGAGGACATCACGCCGGTCGCCGCGTCCGCCTCGATCGCCGGTCTGAAGGCCTGCTCCTCGTACTCCTTGAGGACGCGCGGGCGCAGGTCGGACGAGGTGGTGGTGCGGTCCACCTCGTTGTTGTTGCCGAGGAAGTGCTTCAGCGTGGGCGCCGTCTTGAGGTGGTCGGGGTCGCCGCCGGTCAGACCGGTGCCGTACGCGGTCGCCATCGAACTCGTCAGGTACGGGTCCTCGGAGTAGCCCTCCTCGTTGCGGCCCCAGCGCGGGTCGCGCAGCGGATTGACCACCGGGGCCCACAGGTTGAGGCTCCAGCCGGGCGGGCGCTCCTGCTGGAAGCCGCGCGCCTCGTCGCCCACCGCCGAGCCGACCTGCTTCATCAGCGCCGGGTCCCAGGTCGACGCGAGGCCCACGGCCTGCGGGAAGACGGTGGTCTCGCCGAGCCAGGCGACGCCGTGCAGGGCCTCTGTGCCGGTCTTGAACGACTGGATGCCGAGGCGGGGGATCGCGGGCTGGTACTGGTGGAGCAGAGAGATCTTCTCGTCGAGGGTGAGGCGGGCGAGGAGGTCGTTCACTCGTGAGCTGAGGGGGAGCTGAGGATTACGGAAGGGGTACGAGGGCTCGCCGGCGGCCGCCGGCGCGGTGGCTCCGAGGCCGGCGATCAGGGCCAGGGCCAGGACGAGCGCGGCTCTCGGTCTTCTCCTGCTTCTCTGGCTTCTCTTGCCTTTCATGTCACGGCTCCTTCTCCTAGGGCCTTGCGAGGTCAGGGGCGGGGCATCGTGCTGGCCCGCACAGTCAGCTGCGGCGACAGCAGAGTCGCCTCCGGTGCGGAGCCGCCCCCGAGTTTCTTCATCAGCAGGTCCACCGCCCCGGCGCCCACCTCGGCGGACGGTATGGCGACCGAGGTGACGGGGACGCGGGCACGCTCGGCCAGTTCGTCCGGGCAGATCGCCGTGACCGACAGGTCTCCCGGGACCCTTAGGCCGAGCCCTTCGAACGCGTCGATCAGCGGCTCCAGGATCGGCTCGTTGTGCACCACCACACCCGTCAACGCGGGCATATCCCGAAGGAGTTGCTCCGCGACCTGCCGGGCCCCGGCGGGCGCCGCCTCGCACGGGTGGACCGAGGAGGACAGCCCGTTCCGATGGGCCGCGGCGGTGAAGCCCTGGACCACCCGCTGTGCGAACCCGGTCTCCCGTACGTACACCTCGGGCGGCGACCCCACGAGTCCGATCACCCGGTGCCCGAGCCCGGCCAGATGCTCGACGCACAGCTCACCCGCCGCCCTGAAGTCCAGGTCGATGCAGGTCAGCCCATTCGGCTCCTGAGGGAAGCCGATCAGCACAGAGGGCCGGTCCAGGGCGCGCAGCAACGGCAGCCGGGGGTCGTGGAGCTGGACGTCCATCACGATCAGGGCGTCGACCAGCGCGGTGTCCGCGACCCGCCGCAGCCCCGCATCGCCCTCCTCCTGCGTCAGCAGCAGCACGTCGTGGTCGTACTGACGGGCGGCGGTCACCACGGACACCGCGAACTGCATGACGACCGGTACGTGGATGCCGGCCCGTAAAGGGATCACCAGCGCCAGCACGTTCGACTTGCTGCTCGCCAGGGCGCGGGCCCCGGCGTGCGGACGGTAGCCGAGCTGAAGAATGGACTCCTCGATGCGCCGCCGGGTCTCCTTGGAGATCGGGCGCTTGCCGCTCAGCGCGTACGAGACGGTGCTGGGGGAGACCCCGGCGTGCCGGGCCACATCAGTGATCTTGACCATCAGCCGAGCTCCACCGTCAGGAATCCGGTACCGGTCTTGGCCCGCACCTCACGCCCGCCCGAGGCCAGCCCCCAGGGCGCCGAGGGGTCGCTGCAGGAAGCCCGCAGTGTGTCCCCTTCGCGGACGACGGTGAAGGTCACGTCTCCCACCGGCACCGTCACCTGGACGCCGCGGTCGAGCCCGTACGCGTGCAGGGTGACCCCGTCCGCATACGCGTAGTCGGGCCGGTCGTCCACGGCTCCCACCGGGATCACCGCACCGGGCCTGACGAGTAGCGGCACGCTGGAGAATCCGTGCTTCTCGCGCACCCAGCGCGGCCCGGTCACCGGCTGTCCGCTGAGGAAGTGCGTCCAGGTGCCCTCGGGGACGTAGTACGAGACGTCTCCCTCGTCGGAGAACACGGGCGCGACCAGCAGATCGGAGCCGAGCATGTACTGCCGCTCCAGGTGCGCGCACCCGGGGTCGTCCGGGAACTCCAGGACCATCGCGCGCATCATCGGCACGCCCTCGGTGTGCGCGGTGCGGGCAGCCTCGTACAGATACGGCATGAGGCGCAGCTTCAGCTTGGTGAAGAGGCGCAGGACGTCCACGGCCTCCTCGTCGAAGAGCCACGGCACGCGGTAGGAGGAGCTGCCGTGCAGGCGGCTGTGCGAGGACAGCAGTCCGAAGGCGATCCACCGTTTGAAGAGGGCGGGTGTCGGCGTGCCCTCGAAGCCGCCGATGTCATGGCTCCAGTAGCCGAAGCCGGACAGGCCGAGGGAGAGCCCGCCGCGCAGCGACTCGGCCATCGACGTGTACGTCGCCTCGCAGTCACCGCCCCAGTGCACGGGGAACTTCTGGCTGCCGGCGGTCGCCGAGCGGGCGAAGACGACCGCCTCCTCCTCACCGCGGTGCTTGCGCAGCACGTCGAAGACCGTGCGGTTGTACAGGTACGAGTAGTAGTTGTGCATCCGCTCGGGGTCGCCGCCGTTCGCGTACGCGACGTCGACCGGGACCCGCTCCCCGAAGTCGGTCTTGAAACAGTCGACGCCCTGCGCGAGCAGAGCCTCCAGCTTCGACGCGTACCAGTCACGGGCGGCCTCACTGGTGAAGTCGACGAGCGCCATCCCCGGCTGCCACAGGTCCCACTGCCAGACACCGCCGTCCGGCCTCTTCAGCAGATGCCCGAGGGCCTTGCCCTCCGCGAAGAGTGGTGAGCGCTGCGCGATGTACGGGTTGATCCACACGGAGATGTGCAGCCCGCGCTGTTTGAGGCGGGCCAGCATTCCCTCCGGGTCCGGGAAGACCCGTGGGTCCCATTCGAAGTCGCACCAGTTGAACTCGCGCATCCAGAAGCAGTCGAAGTGGAAGACGGAGAGCGGGAGTTCGCGTTCCTCCATGCCCTTGATGAAGGAGCTGACGGTGGTCTCGTCGTACGAGGTGGTGAACGACGTCGACAGCCACAGCCCGAACGACCATGCGGGCGGCAGCGCCGGGCGGCCGGTGAGCGCCGTGTACTTGCGCAGGATGTCCTTCGGGGTCGGGCCGTAGATGACGTAGTACGTCAACTGCTGTGTCTCGGCGCTGAACTGGACCCGGGACACCGCCTCCGAGCCGACCTCGAACGACACCCGGCCGGGATGGTCGACGAACACGCCGTAGCCCGCGTCCGTCAGATAGAACGGCACGTTCTTGTACGCCTGTTCCGTGGCCGTGCCCCCGTCGGCGTTCCACATGTCGACGACCTGGCCGTTCTTGACGAGTGGCCCGAAGCGCTCGCCGAGCCCGAAAACCTGCGTACCCACACCGAGGTTCAGCTGCTCCCGCAGATAGTGGCCGCCGGTGCCGGCGTCCCGCATGATGCCCATGCCCTTGGGGCCGCTGGAGGTGAGGGTGCGGCCGTCCGCGAGGAAGTCGACGTGCCAGGGGCCGGTGCGGCTCACTCTCACGGACAGGGCGCCCGCGGTGAGGGTCGCGGACTCCTCGTCGTACCCGGTGTGCGCCGTGAACTCCTCCTTCGTGAGCTCGAACTGGGGCCCGTGCGGCTCCTCGCCCTCGAAGTGGGTGAACGTGACGCCGATGACGTCCGGCATCGGCGCGTGCGCGCTGATCGTCACGACCGGTCCCTTCAGCAGGTCGCCGCGGTGGCGGATGGGCTGGGTCGGCGCATGGATCTCCAGGGCGCCTGCCCCGTCGGTCACATCGAGGACCTCGACCGGGTGAGCCGCGGTCACGCCCTCGCGAAGCAGCCAGTAGCCATCGGTGAACTTCACTCCCGTACCCCTTACTTGACTGCGCTACTTGACGGCACCCACGGCGATACCGCGGGTGAGGGTCCGCTGGAAGACGAGGAAGAAGACGATGGCGGGCAGCACACCCAGCAGGGCGGCCGCGTTCGTCATCGTGGCGTCCATCAGGCGCTGGCCCTGGAGCACGCCGAGCGCCACCGACACGGTCTGGTTGTCGTTGGAGATCAGCATGACCAGCGGCAGCAGGAACTCGTTCCAGGTCCAGATGAAGAAGAAGACCAGCAGCACGCCGATGGTCGGACGGCTGACGGGGACCACGATCCGCCACAGCACCTGCCACTTGTTGGCCCCGTCGATCCGCGCGGCCTCGATGATCTCGCGCGGGAACTGGCCGAGGACGGCGGACAGGAGATACGTACCGAAGGCCGCCTGGATCACCGTGAAGACGATGATCACGCTCAACCTGGTGTCGTACAGGCCGGCTTCCTTGCTCAGGTAGTAGACCGGGTAGACCAGCGCCTCCTGCGGCAGCATGTTCGCCAGGACGAAGAAGGCGAGCACCCAGGTGCGGCCCTTGATGCGGCCGATGCCGATCGCGTACGCGTTGAGCACGGACAGCACGACGGCCAGGAGGGCCACGCTGCCGCTGATCAGTACGGAGTTGATCAGTTTCTGTCCGAAGTCGACGCGCTCCCAGAAGTCCCTCAGGCCGTCCAGGTAGAGGCCCTCGGGGAGGCTGAGCGGGCCGTTCGCCGAGTACTCGGCGGGCGACTTCACCGCGTTGACCGTGACGATCAGGAAGGGCAGGACCATGAACAGGGCCCCGATGATCAGGGCGACGAGGACGGGATGGCGGCGTACGGCGGTCATACTCGGAGCCCTTCCTCGGCGTCCTCGGCACGGGTCTGGAGCTTCAGCCCCACGAGGGCGAGGACAAGGATGATCACGGTCAGCACGGTCGAGATCGCGGCCCCGTAGCCGACCTGCGTCTTCTCGAAGAAGGTGGTGAAGGAGAAGTAGGAGGGGACATTGGTCGCGCCGCCCGGGCCGCCCTTGGTGAGGACGTACACCGCGCCGAAGACCTTGAGCGCGGCGATCGTGCACCAGAGGAGGACGACGTAGATCTCGGGCCTGATCTGCGGCAGCGTGATGTGCCAGAACCTTCGCCACCAGCCGGCGCCGTCCAGTTCGGCGGCCTCGTACAGCTGCGGATCGACGCGTTGCAGCGCCGCCATGAAGATGACGAGCGGGAAGCCGATCTGCACCCACACCATCACGCCCATCACGCTGTAGAGCGCGAAGTCGGGGTCGCCGAGCCAGTCCTGCTGGAGGCTGCCGAGGCCGACGGCCTTCAGGAGCTCGTTCAGCGAGCCGTTCTCGGGCGCGAGGATCCAGCTCCACACGATGCCCGCGACCGCGATGGGCAGCACCTGCGGGAGGTAGAAGCAGGCGCGGAGCACGGCGGCCGTCTTCGTTCCGTAGTGCTTGCCGACGAAGTCGAACAGGGCGGCCGCGAGGGCGAGGCCGAGTGTCGTCGGCACGATCGCCATCGCCAGGACCATGAAGAGGCTGTGCCGGAAGGACGCCCAGAACTCCGAATCGCCCATCAGTTCCCGGTAGTTGGCGAGCCCGGTCCACTTCGGAGTGCCGACGCCCTGCCAGTCGGTGAAGCTCACGCCCGTGTTCGTCAGGAACGGCACGATGATGATCGCGAAGAAGGCGAGAATGCCGGGGAGCAGGAACAGGGTGTACGAGTCGCGGGGGCGGCGCGGGTTCTTCGCGTGCTGGTGCTTCCTGGCGACCCGGCCGCCCCGTTCTCCCCGCTCGACGGTGACCGTCATGTCTTCGGTGCGCCCTTGTCGTATGCCTCCTGCACGGCGTCTAGGTAGGCGTCCGGTTTCGCGCTTCCTGTGATCAGCTTCTGTGTCTCGGAGACGAGGACGTCGTAGAAGCCGGCGACGGGCCAGTCGGGATAGAAGGCCAGGCCGTCCCGCTCGGAGAGCGTGTTGAAGTCGGCGATGAGACTCTTGGCCTGCGGGTCGGTGATGGCGGCGGGATCGGCCGCCACCGGGACGCCGCCCTTGTCGCCGAGCAGGTTCTGGATCTTCTTCGACATGGTGATGTCGATGAAGTCGTAGGCCAGCTCCTTGTTCTTGGCGCCCTTGGGGACGACCCAGAGGTTGCCGCCGGAACCGAGGGTCATGTTCGAGTCAGGCCAGAGGAAGGTGCCCCAGTCGAACTTGTTCTCCGCGGCGAACCGGCCGTACCACCAGCTGCCGGAGAACAGGATCGGGCTCTTGCCCTGGATGAAGGAGACTCCGGCGTCCTCCGCCTTCGTACCGCTGGACTTCTTGCTGATGTAGCCCTTCTTCACCCAGTCCGCGAAGGTCTCGGCGCCGTACGTCCAGGCGGCGTCGTGGAAGTCGGTCTTGCCCTGGTAGAGCTGGTACGAGTCGACCCACGCGCGGTCGGCCTTCGACAGCGCGAGCTGGTAGAGGTACTGGCCGGCCATGTACTCGGCGCCCGCGTTGGCCAGCGGGGTGATGCCCTCGTCGACGAACTTGTCCATGGCAGCGGTGAGTTCGTCGAACGTGGTGGGTTCCGGGATCTTGTACTTCTTGAAGAGGTCCTTGTTGTAGAACACCATCGTGTACTCGGCGTAGTTGGGGATCCCGTACCACTTCCCGGAACCCATCACGCCGTTGGCGTCGTACTGGCTGGTCGTCCGCACCCCGGAGCTGAGCTTCTTGTCCCAGCCGCGCTTGGTGGCCTCGGCGGACAGATCGGTGAGAAGCCCCTGCTTGGAGAGGAGACCCGCCGTCGCGTTGCCCTTGTTGTACTCCATGAGGTCGGGTGCGTCGCCCGAGTTGAGGACCATCGGGGCGGTTTTCTGGATCTGTTCGAAGCCCTTCTCCTCGAACTTCACCTTGACGCCCGGATGCGTCTTCTCGAACTCCTTGATGGCCGCGTTCCAGGCCACGCCCATCGCGCTGTCCGGACCTTCGTAGTGCCACAGCCTCAGCGTCTTGCCGTCTGATCCACCACTGTCCGAGTCGCCGCAGGAGGCCAGGAGCAGCGTTCCGCTCAGGGCGGCCGCCGTCATCGCCATCGCACGCCTTCGTGCCGTCAACATCCAGTGCCTCCAGGGGAGTCGGATGGCTCGCTGCCCCGGTGAGTCGTGCTTGTCACGCTCACCGGCCGTGCTTGTCACGCTCGTCGTGGGGGTCGTCACGCAGGGTTCATCGAATCGTTTCGATGCGCGACGTCGAAGCGCTTCGACGGGCGAAGGTATGTGGGGGGCTGTGAGTGCGTCAATGGGGTGCGTCGGAATTGGGACGGGTGTTCGGCTGGTCGGACGCGGTGTCCTTCAGCAGACGTGATCCAGCACGCGAACGCCACGAGGCCGATACGCGCGGCACAGCAGAGTAGTTGGGGGTTGGCCGGGTGTGGCGCCTCCCCTTCTCTGGCCGGTGGTCGGGGCAGGGGGCCGGCGTGGTGGCGTCCAGCGGTCCGGGTGGGGCGAACCACTGCTGGTCAGCCGGGGTGCGGCAGGGCGTGGAGTCAGTCGAGTGCGTGGGTGATGACGCCGGTCCCGGCCAACGTGCGGGCAGGCGGAGGCAGCGGCGGCGGCCGGTGTTCACGAGCGCACCGGGGGGGGCGAACACAGTCGAGTCGGCTCGGCCCGCAGCGTGCCGATGTCGACCGCACCGCACAAACACAGAGCCCCCGTCGGGAAACCGACGGGGGCTCATGCACGATCGAGGTGAGAAAGAACCGTCGTGTCCTGGCATTGCGGATCGTCCAGGCGCCGGAGTTTGAGTGACGATTCAGCCCTGGCCACCGTATGTGGTGGTGGCAAGGGTGACCGCGCCAATCCCCACCGGAATGGAGGACGTACCCGTCATCGAGTTTCTGGCCTTGCTATGTGCCTGACGGCAGGCCCGGGCTGCCCGCAGCGCTACGAACGCCGCTCATGATGGCATCAACAATGCCCTGCTGGGTCACCACATAGGAACGTCGGTTGAATAGCCCGAATCCGTACTGTCCGTTTTCTCCATTGTCCCAGTAAACGGCGGCTGCCCCGTATTTCTTTGCAGTGGCCGCGACGGCACGTGCGAAGTCCGCGCGATACCTATTGTTCGACGAATCGAACGCCGACTTGTCGATCGCACCGTATTCGCCGACTACTACCGGGTACCCTTTCGTGACGAACGTGTCGTACATTTTTTTCAACTGGGAATCGAGGTAATCCTCCTGCCCCCAGCTCGACGTCCTGGATGGATTGGTCGCCGCTCGCCCCCACTGCGTGATGGTACCGCTTTCCTCCCCGGCGAAGTCCCACGGACTGTAGTGATGAACGGAAATCATGATTCTCCGTTCATTGCTGGGAATGGAGGGGGATCGATATTGGTCGGTCGGAAGTACGAAGCCGTAATTTCCGGCGGTGTAATCGATGTTCGTGTTCCAGCCGGGAACAAGCAGCCATCGTGAACTGTTGTTTCCGCCGGTCTTCCTCACGGTGTCCACGAAGATCTGATTGTAACTGTTTATGTTGGAGTAGCACGGTTGGGTCGGGCGACCGTATTGCCCGTCAAACTCCTCGTTCATGGATTCGAGAATCAGGCGCTGGTCGTAATTTTTGAACTTGTACGCGATTTGTTGCCAAACTTTCTGATATTTGGCCTTGATCGTTGCCTGAGAGGATGAGTCACAGATGAGCCAGGAACCGTTGATGGTTTTGTAGCCGTCGCCATGCATGTTGATCATCACATACAGGCCTCGGTTGTAGGCGTAGTTAACGACTTCCTGAATTCTGTTCAGCCAGGAAGGGTTTATCGTGTAATCCGGTCCGGGCCCTATGTATCTCAAATAGGAGACCGGGATCCGGATCGTTTTGAATCCTGCCGCCTTCACCTTGTCGATGAGGGCTTGCGTAACGGCCGGCTGGCCCCATGCCGTTTCGCTGGGGTATCCGTTGGCGTTGGCTTCCAGCTGGTTCCCCAGATTCCATCCCGCTCCCATATCGGCCACAATCTGCGAAGCGTTCGGCTGTGCCACGGTGTTGGCCGATGCCTGATTCGTCAAGCCGTACACAGATGCGGCAGCCGCCAACATGACGGCAAGGAAGATGGCTCTGATCTTCCCCAATCGTGAAACCATGGGCATTTTCTCTCCTTCAGTTTTGAGGGACGCCAAAACCAGGCAGATCCACCCGCCCGGGGCGCGGCGGCGGTGGTCATGACATAGTCGTACGCCCCGATGATCATGGGTGGGAAGCGCTGGCGCATGGGCGGAGCAGTTCGGCGGCCGCTGGCCTCTTTCGAAGCGTGGCCCCGCATCAAGCCCGTGAATGTACACGGTCAAGCACTTGCCGATGTAAGCGCATGCTGGAGTTCGTGGCAAGTGTCGTGCCCGAACTAGTGTGAACGTGCACAGTGTGCCCCCGGGACCGGAACAGGGGCATGGCGCGGTCACGGCCGATTGCCGGGCTTGTGAAGCTCCACGTCACCGTGTGGGTGTGGCGCCCTGGCCACCGGCTTCACCTGACTTGGTGCCAGCACATGGGGAGTGTCGGTGATTCAGTGCGTTCTTGCAGGTCAGGCAGGACGATTACGTCCTGCCCGTGTGCTGCGTGGCGGCCTGTGCATCGCCGGCCACCTCCGGCCCAGACGGTCCGCCGCCCCGTTGACGCAAGGACGGCGGACCGTCCGTGGCACTCGCCGCCAGGGCGGCAGGCGGGATCCCTCTGTTACTCGGAAGTATGCTTCACTGCAGCGTCCGACCGGGCATAGCGCTGTTACTCAGCGAGGTCAGTCAGGTGATGTTCGGGTGTGTGGTTCCCGGGCGTGAGGTGGTCGTCGGAGACATCGGCGGACAGGGTGGCGACAGCCGACGCCCGGGTCACGTCCGGTCGTTGGGCCGGGTCTTACAGTGGGACCGCCGTATTCGACGCGTCGGAGCAGACCTTGGCGAACCTGTCCCACCTGGATGACATCTTCTCCGGCGACGGCACCAGTTCGATGCGGTTGCCGCGCTGGCAGGCAGGCGGTTCACCAGCGGGTTTGGCGGTCACCTTGATCGCTGACCGGCCGATTGGCGCTGGGGTCGGTGAGTGTGTTCCGCGCGCGGCAGGTGGATCTCGAAACGGAGGCCAACCGCAACCCGGTCGAGGCGTGGGACCTGTCCGGCATCGCCGGCCAGTACGAGATCTTCATCCGGCGGTGGAGCGGCCTGCTGCCCCGTGTCAGCGCTGGTGAAGTCACCGGTGCCGCGGCGGTGCGTGCCCGCACCGAGATGATGAACACCTACCGCCACTTCCCGGTGCTGGACCCCCTGTTGCCCATCGATCTGCTGCCGGCCGACTGGCCTCGGTCCCGGGCGAGGGAAGTGTGCGTCGCGGTGTACGACGGTCTGGCCCACCCGGCCCAGGAACACGTCCGGTCGGTGGCGGCCCGGTCCGCGGACGGTCCACCCTCGACATGAGTGCCCATACGATCGCCGGCATGAGTGCTGGTATCGGTCACAGCCACGGCTGACGACCCGACGGTCCGACCCTGAGTTCAGAGGGATTGGGTCCCAGAGATTGACAGATGAAAGTCCGGTCGCGACTCTTTCTGTTACTCGAAACGGTGTGGGAGCGCTCCCAGTTGGTGGCAGCGCAACGAACAGATCGCAAATGCGTCGCCCCTCGCCGCCTCGGGCCCTTGTACCTCCGCATCAGTGGTGACGGGAGGCATCTCCATGCGTGAGTTACGGCTTGTCAGCTCGCCGGTTGCGGTGGTTCCCGGGCCAGCGTGCGAGTCGGAGCCCTCGGCGGCTAGCTGCACAGCAAGGGACTGGAGTCCGGCATCTGCGCGGTGCCGGCGGACAAGACCTGCGTGCCGTACTTCAACACCTGCCCGATGGCCAACGCAGCCCGGGCACGCGCAGGACGCCCGCCAGTTCGCCGCCTGGGGCCTGGACTGCCTCAAGTACGACTGGTGCTCGCCCAAGGGCATCATCAACGACCAGGTGGCTGCGTTCGCGTGGATAACGAAACGGTGGATGACCGGGAGCGACGGCAGCAGAGCGATGGGCGTGCGGAACATCATCGACGTGAACGTCCCCCTGTCGTCCTACGCCTGGCCCGGGGGCTTCGACGGCCGGGGCATCTCGGAGGTCGGCCGCCCCGGCCTGACGGACACGGAGCTGCGCAGCCACTTCGTCCCGCGGGCCGTGATGGCCGCACCGCCGCTCCTGGGCAGCGATGTGTGCAGCGCGTCGGCGGCAACGCTGAGCAGCCTCAAGAAGGCCGACCCCTGTTCAGCCGGAGCAGCCGTTCGCGATGTCTGTTCGGTCACCACCGGAGCGATCAAAGGGTGGGCCGCTCACTCGGAAGGTGGTTCACGCGCCCATGGCAGTGTCACGAAGACGGCTTCTGGCGCTGGGCGCCGGAGCGGCCGCCGGAGGGTTCGGGCTGGCCGGCTGCGGGTCGCAGCGCTCGCTCGGCGACTCGGATGAGATCACGCTGTGGACCTGGGACCGGTCGGTGAGCGACGAGCTGGTCGCCCGGGCCGAGACGAAGGGCATTCCCGGGGCCGAGGGCTTCAGACTCAGCCGCACCAACATCGGCGGCCACTTCAACACCAAGGTGCGTACCGCGCTCGCCGGCAAGTCCCTGGTGCCGGACATCATCGGCATCAACTCCGACGTGGCCACCTACTTCCCCAACCAGGACGTGTTCGTCGACCTGAACGACTTCGGCGCGGCCGAGCTGAAGAGCCGGTACCTGGACTGGAAGTGGAACGAGTGCGTCACGCCCGAGGGCCGGATGATCGCGTTCCCCATGGACACCGGCCCCACCGGGCTGTTCTACCGCGCCGACCTGCTTCAGGAAGCCGGGATCACCACCGACCCGAAGGAGCTGGCCGCCCGCGCCCCGGACTGGGACGGCTTCATCGCCCTGGGCAAGGAGCTGCGGAAGTCCCGGGAGCGCGCGGTGATCTGCCCCAACATCCGCCACGTCTGGAGCATCCGGCTGGGCCAGCTGGCCAGCAAGTTCATGACCGAGGACGGCCGGTACATCGGCGACCGGGACGAGCTGCGCGAGGCGTTCGAACTGGCCTACAGGATCGGCAGGGACGGCCTGTCGGCCGGCGCCCCGGAGGGCTCCACCGACTTGTACGGCGTGGTCACCAGCGGCCGCCAGCCGGTCGGCATCGGCGCGGTGTGGTGGGGCTCCGCCTTTCCGGAGTCGGCCGCGCCGAAGACCGAGGGCGAGTGGCGGGTGGCCGACCCGCCCGGCGGTGCCGGCAACGTCGGCGGCTCGTTCCTGGCGATCACCAAGTACTCCAAGAACCCCGAGGCGGCCTACAAGTTCATCACCTGGCTGCAGTCTCCGGAGAACCAGGTCAAGGCGTTCACGGAGATGTCGCTGTTCCCGTCCTCCCCGCGCTCCTTCACCAGGCCGGAGATGCGCGAGCCCCGGCCCTTCTACGGCGGGCAGCGCACCATCGAGGTGTTCGGCCCGTCGGCGCGGCGGGTCAGGACCGTCTACAAGAGCCCGTACGACCGGGTGATGGACCCCGTCTTCGCCGCCGAGCTCGCCAACGTGGAGTCCGGCAAGAACGTGGACACGGCATGGAGGGACGCCCAGGACACCATCGAGCGCGAGCTGACCCGCGAGGGGGCGATCTGAATGGGCCTCGCCGATGCGCTGCGCGGGAAGACCGTCGAGCCGCGCGGGAGCGCCGCGAAGCCGCCGCCGGACGGGTCCAGACCGCTGCCCGGCTGGCGCCGCTACTGGCCGATGTACGCGGCGGTGTCCCCGTTCTTCATCCTCTTCGCCGTCTTCGGCATCTTCCCGGTCGGCTTCTCCATCTACCTGTCGTTCATGTCGTGGGACGGCATCGGAGAGATGCGGTCGATCGGCTGGGAGAACTACGCGTACCTGGTGACCGACTCCGACTTCTGGCAGTCGATCGGCAACACCCTGATCATCTGGCTCCTGTCCACCGTCCCGATGATCTTTCTGGCGCTGGTCATCGCCTACGCGCTGCACACCGCCGTGCGGTTCAAGGCGTTCTACCGGGTGGCCTACTTCGTCCCGAACATCACCTCGATCGTGGCGATGACCCTGGTGCTCGGCTCGGTCTTCAGCGACAGCTCCGGGCTGTTCAACAGCGCGCTGCGGGCGATCAACGCCGGCGAGGTCGGCTGGCTGTCCGACCCGTGGGCGATGAAGGCCTCCGTGGCGGCGATCACCACCTGGCGGTGGGTCGGCTACAACGCCATCATCTGCCTGGCCGGCCTGCAGGCCATCTCCAGCGACGTCTTCGACGCGGCCAAGGTCGACGGCGCCGGCAACCGCCAGACCTTCTTCCGGATCACCATCCCGATGCTCCGCCCGGTGATCCTGTTCGTCGCCGTCACCTCCACCATCGGCGGGCTGCAACTGTTCACCGAGCCGCAGGTGCTGTTCCCGGTGGACGACAACGGGAACGTCGGCGGGCCCGGCGGCGAGGCCACCACCATCGTGCTCTACCTGTACCAGCAGGCGTTCATCTTCAACCGGTTCGGCTACGGCGCGGCCGTCGGCTGGGCGCTGTTCCTCCTGATCGCGGTGTTCTCCGTCATCAACTGGCGGCTGATCGGCGGCCGTGACGAGGACGCGATCGGCACCGGCAAGCGGAAGGGGAAGTCCCGTGCGCGCTGAGACGGCCGCCAGGTCGCGGACGATCGTGGGCCACGCCGTGCTCCTGCTGGGCGCGCTGATCACGATCTTCCCGTTCTACTGGATGCTCGTGATGGCCTCGAACACCACCGGGGACATCTTCGCCTACCCGCCCAAGCTGATCCCCGGCCCCCACCTGTGGGAGAACATGAACAAGGTGTTCGACGGGATCGACTTCTGGGGGTCGATGGGCATCACCGTCGTGGCCGCCACAACCGTGACGTTCCTGGTGCTGCTCTTCGACTCGCTGGCCGCCTTCGCCTTCGCCAAGTACGACTTCCCCGGGCGGAGGGTGCTGTTCTGGATCGTGCTGGCCACCTTCATGATTCCGATGCAGCTGGCGCTGGTGCCGCAGTTCGTCACCCTGGCCTGGCTCGGCTGGGCCGGCTCGCTCAAGGCGCTGATCATCCCCGGTGCGGCCAACGCGTTCGGGATCTTCTGGATGCGCCAGTACGCGCAGGGGGCGATCGCCGACGAGCTGATCCAGGCGTCGAGGGTCGACGGGGCCGGGTTCTTCCGCCAGTGGTGGACAGTGGGGCTGCCGGTGCTTCGCCCGGGGCTGGCGTTCCTGGGGATCTTCACCTTCTTCCACATCTGGAACGACTACCTGTGGCCACTGATCGTGATGACCGACCCGGGCAAGGTGACGCTGCAGGTGGCCGTGCAGCAGCTGAACGGCGTCTACACCACCGACCAGTCGATGGTCATCGCCGGAGCGCTCATGTCGGTGATCCCGCTGATCGGGGTCTTCCTGATCGGCTCGCGCCACTTCATCGCCAACCTGGCCGCCGGCGCCATGAAGTTCTGAAGAAGCACGCGCGTGGTCCCACCTTTCGACGCGCAGTCCTCGCACCTGCGCTGAGTTCTTCAGGCAGGCACGAGCCCTGCCCCTGCACGGGAGGATCCATGAAACAGTCCATCAAGGTCTCGTTAGCCGGGTGCACAGCCGTACTCCTGTCGGTCGCGGCCACGACGCTCGCAGTCGACGCGCGTGCCGCGACGCCGACGGACGGCGTCGCGGCAGCGACCCCCAGACCGATGGAGAACCTCGGCCGCGGCGTCGTGGCCGTGCGGTCGAGCAACACCAGTGTTCTCGTCTCCTGGCGGCTGCTGGGACTCGACCCGGACGGCATCGGGTTCAACGTCTACCGGTCCACCGCCTCAGGCCAGGAGGTCAAGCTCAACTCCGCGGTCCTGACCGGAGGCACCAACTTCACCGACTCGACGGCCGACTTGACCCGGTCGAACAGCTACCGGGTACGGCCCGTGATCAACGGCGCGGAGCAGCCACCGAGCGGCGCCTTCACCCTGACCGCCAACCACGCCGTCGAGCCGGCCGTCCGCGTACCGCTGCGCGCCGGTGGCCCGGTGAAGTTCGTCTGGGTCGGCGACCTCGACGGCGACGGTGAGTACGACTTCGTCCTGGACCGCCAGACATCCCCGCAGACACTCGAGGCCTACCGGCGCGACGGGCAGCTCCTCTGGTCGGTGAACATGGGCCCGAACAGCACCAACCAGAACAACATCGAAGGCGGATCGTCCACCATCGACGTCGGCCACAACGACGGCGTGACCGTCTACGACTTCGACAGCGACGGCCGCGCCGAGGTCGCCGTGCGGATCGCCAACGGTGTTCGCTTCGGCAACGGCACCACCTTCACCCACAGCGACAACAACCGCCAGTTCATCGCGATTCTCGACGGCATGACCGGGGCGCCCCGCGCGACCGCTCCCGTGCCGACGGACTACCTGGCGGACGGCCCGATGTACGCCCGGTTCGGTGTGGGCCACCTCGACGGTTCCCGGCCCAGTCTGGTCGCCTTCATGAAGAACCGGAGGGGCAACGGGGCGTTCAACCTCATGATGGGCGCCTGGCAGTTCACCGGCCAGTCCCTGACCCAGCAGTGGAAGTGGCTGCGCGGCAACCAGAACACACCCGACGGGCACAACACCCGCGTCATCGACGTCAACGGCGACGGGACCGACGAGGTCGCCGAGATAGGCTTCGTACTCAACGGCGACGGCACCCTGCGGTACTCCCTGGGCCCCGCGGGCGTCATCCACGGCGACCGCTTCCACATCGCGAAGATGGACCCCAACCGGCCAGGCCTGCAGGGCTACGGCGTCCAGCAGGACAACCCCAGCGGTCTGCGCGAGTACTACTACGACGCGGCCAACGGCTCCATCATCTGGCGACACACCGCGTCCGGCACCGCCGACGTGGGACGCGGCATGGCCGGCGACATCGACCCGCGGTTCCCCGGGATGGAGGTCTGGTCCTTCTCAGGCCTCTACAACGCACCCGCCAACCGCCTCACCGAACCGAACACCTCGCTGCGTCCCTGGCCGCAACTGGGCCTGTGGTGGGACGGCGACATCACCATGGAACTGCTCAACGACGGCAAGTTCGAGAAGTGGAACCCGAACAACCCCAAGCCCAGCAACAGCCTGGCACGGCTGCTCACCACCTCGAACTACGGAGCGGTCGACGCGAGCCAGGACGTCCAGCCCACCTTCTACGGCGACATCCTCGGCGACTGGCGTGAGGAAGCCGTGTACACCAACGCGAGCCACAACCAGCTGATCATCTTCACCACCGATCACCCGACGAGCACACGGCTGTACACGCTCGCGCACAACCCCGCCTACCGCAACGCCATGACGCTCAAGGGATACATGCAGTCCCACCACGTCGACTACTTCCTCGGTGCCGACATGACCCGGCCACCCCGGCCGAACATCACCTACTCCGGGAGATGACGCTGTGAGAACCGCGAAGTCCGTCACCCGTGCCCTCCTGCTCTCCGTGGTCACGGCGAGCTCCGTCGCGATGGCCCCCGGCTCGGCGTCCGCGAGCGATGCGGCGGCCGGAAACATCTATTACGTCGCCCCGAACGGGAATGACGGCGCGGCGGGCACGCAGGCCGCCCCGTGGGCATCGATCGCCCGTGCGCAAGCCGTCGCCAAGGCGGGTGACACGGTGTATTTCCGGGGCGGCACCTACACCTACACCCGTGCGAACAGCGCCTGTTCGAGCCAGACCGCCAAAGTCGACGCGATCACCCTGAACAAGAGCGGCAGTTCGGGCAACCCGATCCGGTACTGGGCCCAGCCGGGCGAGAAACCGGTCTTCGACTTCTCGCGGATGACGGACAACTGCCGTATCAAGGGCTTCAACGTCATCGGCAGCTGGATCCACCTCAAAGGACTGGAAGTCAAGGGCGTTCCGCAGAACAACAACCGGAACGCCGAGTCCTGGGGCATCTGGATCTCCGGCAGCAACGGCATCTTCGAGCAGATCAACACCCACCACCACATGGGCACAGGCCTGTTCATCAACGGCGGGGGCGGCAACCTCGTCCTCAACTCGGACTCGCACGACAACTACGACCTGCGCAGCAATGACGGGCCCGGCGAGAACGCCGACGGGTTCGGTTCGCATTACACACCGGCCGGCCGCGCCGCGAACGTGTTCCAGGGTTGCCGCGCGTGGTGGAACGCCGATGACGGGTTCGACCTCATCTCCACCTACTCGCCCGTGACCATCGAGAACTCGTGGGCCTGGCGCAACGGGTACGTGCCGGGGACGACGACACCCTCCGGCAACGGAGCCGGCTTCAAGTCGGGCGGCTACGGGGGCGACTACGAAGCCAACGCGCCGAAGCACACCGTCCGCTCCTCGGTCGCGTTCCTCAACAAGGCGGCCGGCTTCTACGCCAACCACCACCCGGTGGCCAACGACTTCCTCAACAACACCGGCTACGGAAACCACCCCAACTTCAACATGCGTGGCGTCGACTCGAGCGGCGCCGCTGTCGGCCGGGGCAACCTGCGCAACAACATCGCCTACAGCGGAACGCCGACGTCGTACATGACCGGCACGAACGCCGCGTACAACTCCTGGAACCTCGGCGTCCCCCTGTCGGACTCCCAGTTCCGGAGTGTGTCGACGTCCGACTGGGACGCGCCCCGCCAGACCGACGGGAGCCTGCCCGTGCTGCCCCACCTCCGTCTCGCGGCGAACAGTGCCCTGATCGACAAGGGCACCGACGTGGGACTGCCCTTCAGCGGAAGTGCGCCGGACCTCGGCGCCTTTGAGAGTGATGGAAGGTGACATCTTGAGGCAAAGATCGCGTGTCGTTTCGAAGTACTGGAAGCTGGCCGCCGCCGCATTGTTGTCCGTGGCGTTAGCGGCACCGCTCTCGGCGAGCACCGCTGCGGCGGAGACACCCGCAACGGAGACATCGGCAACGAGGACATCGGCAACGGCGCTCCAAGACCAGGATGCCGCTGCTGGGCCGGTGGTGGATCGCGGGCTCAAGCACCTGGTGTCCGACTACCGGACACGCACTCCGTCGAAGTACACGGCTGACTCCTGGAAACCCTTCGCCAAGGCGTTGACCACCGCCGCCGATGTCGCCGACGACACGTCGGCCACCACAACGGACGTCGCCGCCGCGAAGACGGCACTGATGACCGCCGCCGCCGATCTGAAGGCCGCCGACGAAGGCACGTTCCAGACCATCACGAACAACACCTTCTGGAACGACACCAGCGGCAACCCCATTTATTCGCAGGGCGGTGGGGTCTTCAAGTTCGGCGACACCTACTACTGGTACGGCGTGCACTACACCGGCGCCGAGCTCTACCGGGCCAATCCGACGAAAAAGTACGACGGCAACGTCAGCTTCGTCTCGATCCCCGTGTACTCGTCCAAGGACCTGGTGAACTGGAAGTTCGAGAACCGGGTCGCGACGCGCTCCACCGGCGTGGGCAGCGGCGCCAACCTGGGTGGTGCGGGCTGGGTCGGGCGGCTCGGCGTCTCGTACAACGAGAACACCGGCAAGTACGTGCTCGCCGTGCAGATGTGGCACACGGGCAGGGGCGGGCACGGCGTTCTGCTGCTGCAGGGCGACTCACCCACCGACACCTTCGACTACGGCTACTTCCAGACCCAGATCACCAACTCGCCCACGACCGGCACCGGGGATCAGACCGTCTTCACCGACGACAACGGCAAGGACTACCTGATCTTCTCCAACCGCGAAGGACGGTCGCGCGGCTTCGTGGCCAAGTTCCGGGAGTCCGACTCGCTGCGGATCGAGCCAGGCGTGGAGATCCGCCGCGGCGACGGCCGCGAGGGCAACGCCATGTTCAAGCTCGACGGCAAGTACTACCACGCGGCGTCGGACCTGCACGGCTGGAACACCTCGGTCAACTACGTCAATGAGTCGACCAGCAGCAACGTTCAGGGCTCGTACAGCAGCGAGTACGTCCTTCCCGGCACCGAGATGGACTACAGCCACGTGACCCAGACCGGGTTCTTCGTGACGGTCAACGGCACCAAGCAGAACACGGTGATCTACGCCGGCGACCGCTGGGCCGACTTCGCCTGGAACGGCATCGGGTACAACCAGTGGGTGCCGATCACCAAGACCGGCGCGAGGCCGCAGTTCCACTCGGTGAGCCAGTGGCAGTTCAACGCCACGACCGGAGAGTGGCGTGTCGGGCCGGCGAACAACTACATCCTCAACCCGGACATCCAGGCTGACCGCATCATCGTCTCCAGTGTGCGGGGATGGCGGAACCTCGGCGGTTCGGTGACCAACGTCAACGGTGGTGTGAACGGGTCTCGCTTCGCCCTCCAGGTGAGCAACAGCGGCGGCGTCGAGCAGCGGATCGCGTCGGTGCCCGCAGGCACCTACACCCTGTCCCTGCACGCTCGGGGTAGCGCCGGACAGGTCGTGATCACCGGCGCCAACGGCAGCCAACGCACCCTCAGCATCCCGTCGTCGAGCGGCTGGGCCAAGCGCGAGCTCACCGGCATAGCGCTGCCCAGCGGGGCCCCCACCGT
Source organism: Streptomyces sp. NPDC052064 (assembly GCF_055585925.1). Lineage (NCBI taxonomy): Bacteria > Bacillati > Actinomycetota > Actinomycetes > Kitasatosporales > Streptomycetaceae > Streptomyces > Streptomyces sp. NPDC052064. The sequence goes on along the minus strand of NZ_JBVJJE010000015.1, from coordinate 212,199 downwards.
CACCGTGCGGGCGTCGGGTTCGGGCGGCGTCACCGTCGACCAACTCTCACTGGTCAAGACCTCTGCCGACGCGCCATCGGGACAGCGATACGAGGCGGAGACCGCGCCGGCGGTGTGCCAGGGCACGATCGACTCGAACCAAGCGGGCTTTTCCGGTAGCGGGTTCTGCAACGGCACTGCCGCTGCGGGGGCCTTCGCGCAGTTCACGGTGACCCCGGCGACCGCTGGTACGGCGACGGTGGCGGTCCGGTTCGCCAATGGCTCCACCAGCGGTGCGAGGCCGGCGAACCTGGTCGTCAACGGAGCCACGGTGGGGACGGTTTCGTTCGAGTCCACCGGTGCGTGGACGACGTGGTCGACCAAGACCGTGACCGTCCCGCTGAACGCCGGCAGCAACACCATCCGGTTGGATCCGACCACGGCAGCCGGACTGCCCAACGTCGACTACCTCGATGTCGGTGCCGCGACCGGCTGACATCCCACGCTCTGCCGGTCTCTTCGACCGGCAGAGCGTGCGGGGTCGCGTCCTTGAGACCACGGCACCGGCGTGACCACGGTGCGCCGCGCAACGAGCAATGCCACATGAGAACGACAGCCGACCGCGTGCGAAACAGCACGTGGCGCAAGTACGTCACATCGTCAGGAGAAGGACATGAGCAGCAAGCGGCTGCCCCGCGTCATCGCGGGCACGACGACGTTGGTCACCATGGTGTCCGCGACGTTACTCATGGTGCCCACGCCGGCCCATGCGACCTTCGGAACCGCGGACATCAAGCCGATCGAAAGCAATATCGCTGCCAAGGACTGGGCCTCGGCGACAGGCAGCGACGGCTCGTCGAACGCCGGACTGGCCATCGACGGAGACCCGACGACGTCCTGGCAGCCCGGTCGTGCCGGCGCCCGGCAGTGGCTCACCGTCGACCTCGGTGGTACCTACGACAACCTGCGTAAGGTCAAGGTGATGTTCCCGGACCGCGGCGTGGCCTACCGGTACGTCGTCGAGGCCTCATCCGACGGTCGCCGGTGGAAGACCATCGCCGACAGGTCCCGCAACCGAGCAGTGTCGAGAGGGGAGGTGCACCTGTTCACCCGGCCGGGAACGCGCTTCGTCCGGCTGGTGTTCGCAGGTGGGCAGGACCGTGCCCGGGCTGCTGTCAGCGAGCTCCAGGTCTTCAACTACCTGCGCGACGACCTCACCCTCGGCGCCGATCTGTCCTGGGTGGACGACGTCCAGGACCAGCAGTACTGGGTCGACCCCCTGGCCCAAGACCGCGGCGCCGGGCCGCACCTGCTCGACGTGGCCAAGGACCGCGGCATGCAGCACACCCGGCTGCGGATATGGAACGAGCCGCGCAGCGAGAGCACCGGTCAACCGACGCCGATACCGCGCCAGGGTCCGGAGCGCTCACTGGTCTCAGCGAAGTGGATCAAGCAGCGGGGCATGGGCCTGGGGATCGACTTCCACTACGCGGACTCATGGGCGGACCCGAGCAAGCAACCAAAACCACGCGCCTGGGCCGAACTGGAGTTCGCGGACCTGTCCCAGGCCGTGTACGGCTTCACCGCCGACTATCTGAAGCGGTTGATCCGGCAGGGCACCACGCCGGAGAAGGTGGCCGTCGGCAACGAGATCATCAATGGCTTCATGTACGGCAGCGAGGCGGCCCACATCGGCACGACGAATCCGCCGTACTTCGTCGACCAGGCGGATGTCTACCAGTCGAAGCCCGGCGGTGGCCTGCTGTGGAAGTACTGGCGGTCAACCGACCCGGTGGAGCGACAGCTCTACGACCAGTCGTGGGACCGGTTCACCACCCTGGCCGCAGCCGGGATCAAGGCAGTCCGCGACGCGTCACCGAAATCCAAGGTCGAGATACACGTGATCGTCGACAAGGACAAGCTCGCCAAAACCATGGAGTTCTGGCACCAGTTCCTCACCCGGGTGAAGGCAAAGGGTCAGAACCCTGACGTGCTGGCCATCTCGTACTACCCGGAGTGGCACGGTACGCCCGAGGCGCTGGATCGCAACCTGAACACCATGGCCACCACCTATCCCGGCTACGAAATCGACATCGCCGAAACCGCCTACCCCGCCTCGGGCGGTGAGGGCTCGCCGTTGCCCAACTCACCCTTCCCGCGAACAATCCAGGGGCAGGCAGACGCTATCCGGAGGGTGTTCCAGGCCGCCAACGACGTGGTCGACAACCAAGGTTCAGGGGTGCTGGTGTGGGAGCCGGCCGGCTACCAGCCGATGTTCCGGGCCGTGCCCGGACTGGCGAACACGTGGGAGCCGCACGCGTCCATCAACGTCTTCAACGCCAGCCGCGCCAAGCACATCCTCCAGGACACCGTCTACACCGCCACTGTGGTGGGCGCCGCCCCGAAGCTGCCCTCCTCCATCCACATGCTCACCACCGCCAACAACACGATCACCAGTGTCCCCGTCCGCTGGCAGCCGTTGCCACCCGGTGCGACCGACAGGCCGGGTGAGGTGACAGTCACCGGGACGACCCGCACAGGACCGGTCACGGCGGTCATCGACGTCGTTCCCAAACGCGGCGAACACGACTCGACCACCTCATAGCTTCCATCGCCTCCCGGTCGCGCCGGCGCTGCGCGTGGTGTTCCGCACTCCACTGGCACGCGGTCCGAGGCAACGACTGGGAACGCCCAACGCTCCACCCATCCCCCACCCAAGGAGCCATCGCATGACCATGCGACGACGGACATTCCTCAGCATGAGCGCGGCCGGAGCGACGGGCGTGGGCCTGTCCCTGCTCGGCGCAGGCCAGGCACCGGCCGCCGCCGGGCCGCTGGACACGGCGCCGACCACGCCGTTCGCGGTCGGCGTGCGCCGGTACAACTGGACCCGCGGCAGCCGCCCGTGCACCACCTACGTCTACTACCCGGCCACCGGCACCGCCGGCGGCAACCCGGTGACGGACGCCCCGGTCGCCAACGGGGTCTTCCCCGTGTACAACATGACCCACGGCTACGGAAGCAGCCCGCAGAACTCCCTGTTCATCATCCGGGCCCTGGCCTCGGCGGGCTTCATCGTCCCCGCCCCGCACTTCAACCACAACTTCAACGACGTCAACAACGGCAACACCTCCAAGGACGTCTCGCAGATCCTCACCAACACCCTCGCGCTCAACGCGAGCGGACCGCTGGCCGGGCACATCAACACCGGCATCGGCGTCGGCGTCTCGGGCCACTCCCTGGGCGGCATGGTCACCCACGGTCTGCTGACCTCCTGGCCCGACAGCCGGATCATCTCCGCCAACCCTCAGTCCTGCGTGGACATGGGCAACCCGTCCAGCTCGGTCTCGGCCAAGGTCCTGTTCGTGCACGGCGACCGGGACTCGACCACGCAGTACTCCTCGGCCCGGCAGGCGTACTCGGAGATGACCTGGCCCAAGGCGTTCCTCACCTTCGTCGGCGGCAGCCACACCAGCTTCTGGAGCGACCAGCGCTTCCCGAGGACCGTCGTCGACTGGGCCCGCTGGACCATGTACGGCGACACCGCCGCACGGGACCGCCTCCCGGCTGACGCGTCCGGATCCAACACCAGGTGGGAGGCTCAGCTGGGCGAATCACCCAGCGGCCCGGGCCCCTACATCCTCCTGGCCCAGCACAGCGGCAAGGCCGCCGAGATCAACGGGGCCTCCACCACCGCCGGCGCAGGGCTCGTCCAGCGGACCACCAACAGTCGCCCCAACCAGCAGTTCGAGTTCGTCGCCGTCGGCGACGGCCACGTCCGCGTCAAGGCGCTGCACAGCGGCCTGTTCCTCCAGCCCACGGGCACCGCGAACGGCGCGGACGTCGTCCAGCAGGCCGACACCGGCGCCACCGGCCAGCAGTGGCGCGTGGTCGACCACGGCGGTGGCGTGGTCAGCCTCGTCAACCGGCAGTCCGGCCTGGCGTTGGATGTCTGGGAGTACGCGACCGCCGACGGCGCCCGCATCTCCCAGTACACCTACACCGGCAACCCCAACCAGCGCTTCACCCGCCGCCGCGTCTGACCCGAGACCTGTCGGAGCACCGCTCGGGCAACAGGGCGGGCAGCGCCCCGACATGGCGGTCAGGTGCCGCTTGAGGAGCGACCAGATCCCTTCGGCCGGGTCCAACTCCGCTGCAGAGGAGGGCATCTGGAAGATGCGTAACCAGTCCAGCCGCCCCCACTGCGCCGCGCTCAGCCGTTCCACCGACGCCGGGCCATCGCGCTCAGGGTGACGGAGGTGATGTCCTCGTACTTCCACACCTCGGGAAGCTCGACGAGCAGGTGTTGCGGCACCACGTCGCCAATTGATCCGCTCGGGGTGCGAGGCCCCGAGCGAGATCGCTGAGGAAGACATGGGCGTCGGTTCACATAAACACAAGGCACCCCCGCCTTGGTCGGCGGGCCGTGCCGCGCGGAGTCCGGTGGACGCGCTCGCCCACCGTCGGCCAGGGCACTGTCAGCCCTTCACGGGGTGTGACCGGTGCGGCGGAGGACGGGGCGCAGGTCCTCGATGACGCCGGGGTCGTCCACCGTGGACGGGATGGGTTCGTCGCGGCCGTCGGCGATGCCGCGCATGGTCTTGCGCAGGATCTTTCCCGAGCGGGTCTTGGGCAGGGCGGCCACGACCGTGATGTCCCTGAGGGAGGCGACGGCGCCGATGCGTTCGCGTACGAGCTGGACGAGTTCGGACTCGACCTCCCTCGGTTCGCGGTTGCTGCCCGCTTTCAGGACGACGAAGCCGCGCGGTACCTGTCCCTTGAGTTCGTCGGCGACGCCGATGACGGCGCATTCGGCGATGTCGGGATGGGCGGCCAGAGCCTCTTCCATGCTGCCGGTGGACAGCCGGTGGCCGGCGACGTTGATGACGTCGTCGGTGCGGCCCATCACGAAGACGTAGCCGTCGTCGTCGATGTGTCCGCTGTCGCCGGTGAGGTAGTACCCGTCGTAGGCGGAGAGGTAGGAGGCGACGTAACGGTCGTCGTCCTTCCAGAGAGTGGGGAGTGCGCCGGGCGGCAGAGGAAGCTTTACGACGATCGCGCCGTCGACGCCCGTGGGCACCGGCTCGCCCGAAGCGTCGAGGACGCGGACGTCCCAGCCCGGCAGCGGCCGGGTGGGGGAGCCGGGCTTGACGGGCGCGGCTTCGATGCCGACCGGGTTGGCGACGATGGGCCAGCCGGTCTCGGTCTGCCACCAGTGGTCGATCACCGGGACGCCCAGCAGGGCGCTCGCCCAGTGATAGGTCTCGGGGTCGAGGCGCTCACCGGCCAGGAAGAGATAGCGCAGGTGGGAGAGGTCGTAGTCGGCGGTGAGCGCCCCCTTCGGGTCCTCCTTCCTGATCGCCCGGAAGGCGGTGGGCGCCGTGAACACGGTCTTGACCCGGTACGAGGCGGCGACGCGCCAGAACTGGCCCGCGTCCGGCGTGCCGACCGGCTTGCCCTCGTAGAGGACCGTCGTGGCGCCCGCCAGCAAGGGCCCGTAGACGATGTACGAGTGCCCGACGACCCAGCCGACGTCGGAGCCGGTGAACATCGTCTCGCCCGGGCCCACGTCGTACACGGCGCCCATCGACCAGTGCAAGGCCACCGCGTAGCCGCCGCAGTCACGCACGACGCCCTTGGGCTTTCCGGTCGTTCCGGACGTGTAGAGGATGTACAGGGGATCGGTGGCGGGGACGGGAACGCAGTCGGCCGTCGGCGCGGCGGCGACCAGGCCGGCCCAGTCGAGATCGTCCGGGCCCAGCGCGGCGGGCTCCTGCGGGCGTTGCAGGATCACGCACTTCTCCGGGGTGTGGACGGCGAGTTCGATCGCCCGGTCCAGCAGCGGCTTGTATGCGACGACCCGCTTGCCCTCGATGCCGCAGGAGGCGGAGACGACCACCTTGGGGGCCGCGTCATCGATGCGGAGGGCCAGTTCGCGCGGGGCGAACCCGCCGAAGACGACCGAGTGGACCGCCCCGATGCGTGCACAGGCCAGCATCGCGACGACGGCCTCGGGAACCATCGGCATGTAGATCACCACGCGGTCGCCATGCCCCACACCGAGCTGCGCGAGCGCCCCGGCGAAGGCCGCCACCTCGTCCCTCAACTGCGCGTAGGTGTAGATGCGCCGGGTGTCGGTCACGGGGGAGTCATGGACGAGCGCGGGCTGTTCGCCGCGGCCGGCTTCGACGTGCCGGTCGAGCGCGTTGAAGCAGACGTTGAGCCGCCCGTCGGGAAACCAGCGGTAGAACGGTGCGCCCGAGGAGTCCAGGGCGCGTTGCGGAGTGACATCCCAGTCGATGCCCTCTGCCGCCTTCAGCCAGAAGCTCTCCGGGTCCTCGGTACTGGCGCGGAAGACATCCTCGTACGTTCCCATCGCGCACTCCTTTGTGGCATCGAGGGACGGTGGTGGGGCTGCGTGCGGAACGGTGTCGGACACAAGTACCGCATGTCGGCCGCCATGGTCGAGCAGGATGCCGGTGACCGGCGGACCGGCCACCGGCATGGCGGTGGTGCCGCGACTGGCCGTCCGGCCCCGCCGTCAGGTGCAGCTTCTGCTCACGCGCCGAGGTGCTTGCGGAGCCACTGCCCCATCTGCTGGATCGCCTGGTCCACCTCGGGTACGCGCCCCGCGCCCAGGACGAACGAGTGCTGCCCTTCGGGCAGCGGGTGGACCTCGGAGGTGACCTTGAAGTCCGCGAGGCGTCGGCCGAGCTGGGCGCCGTCGTCGGCGAGGGTCTCGTACTCGCCGTAGTGGACGGTCGTGGGGGGCAGGCCGGTCAGATCGGCGTTCGCGATGCTGATCGCGGGGTCGGTGAAGTCCACCGCGGGGTCCTGCAGCCAGGCTCCCCGGAAGAGCTCGAGCGTGTTCCTGCTCAGCATCCTGTCGTTGTCTTCGTTCTCGTCCACCGACGCGTTCTGGATGGTGAGGTCGGTCCACGGTGAGACGCTGACGATCGCGCCCGGGGTCGCCTCGCCCTTCGCGAGCAGCCGCAGCGGCAGCATCACCGCGAGGGTTCCGCCGATCGAGTGGCCCGTGCTGCCGATGTTCCGCGGCTCGTAGCCCTGTGAGAGCAGCCACCGGTAGGCCGTCTCGGCATCGTCGAGCTGCGCCGGGTAGGGGTGTTCGGGCGCCAGGCGGAAGTCCACGACGAGGGAGCGGGCTCCTGCCGCCTTCGCGATGTGGCCGGCGGCCTTGCGGTCGGAGTGCATCGAAGCGGTGACGGATCCCCCGAAGTGGAAGTGGAGCAGCGCCCGGTCGGGGTCGGCGCCCTCGGGGATGGCCCACAGGGCGGGGACGCCGCCCGCGTCCACCTCGGCGTAAGTGACACCTTCCGGCTCGGTAGACGCCTTGTGGTTCGAGTCGACGATGTCGCGGATGACGGCCAGGTCGAGGCCGGGTGTGGACGACTTCGCGCTCACGCTCGCGAGGAACTCCGCGAACTCGTGTGCCTCTGGGCTTACTCCCATGGTGGTGCCCCTTCCCAGACGGGTGCCTGCCGGGTCCCCTGCGGCAGGCGGGTCGATGTGCTGGTCATGACGCTACTGGCTGAGTATAAGAAAGTAAACGCAGCAGCAGTTGGGATCACCCCATGGATGCGGTAAGGCTCTTCCAAAGGCATCGGCGTGGAGCAGGGGGCCCTATGCCCTTGGTGAGGGAAACGGGGTGCGCTGGGTCTGGGAGCCGGGCAGCATGGCGGGGTGGCCGATCTGCTGTGGGATGACGTGAGCCGCTTCTTCGACCCGGACTTGATGGGGTCGCTGCCGGACGTGCGTGTCCCGAATGCCTCGGTGGGGGACTGGCAGGCGGTCCTCGAGCTTGTCGCGGAGAAGGGCTGGAAGTGCCAGTACTCCGAGGGAGAGACGGTGCTTCCGGTGCCCCGGGCGGAGGGCGTGCTGTCCCGTCCGGCGGATGCCGAGTGTACGGACCTGCGGGTCTGGCCGTCTGCCGATGTGTTGGCGATCTTCCAGGTCAGGTAACTGAGGCTGATGGCTGCGGTTCGTAGAAGCTTCTGTCGCGGAGCATCCCGAAAAGGACGTCGGCCCTGCGTCTGGCGAGGCAGAGCAGGGCCTGGGTGTGGTGCTTTCCCTGTGCGCTTTTCTTGTCGTAGTAGGCCCGGGAGGCCGGGTCACCGAGCGCCGCGAACACCGATAGGAAGAAGGCCGGCTTGAGCTGCTTGTTCCCTTTCCGGGAAGGCGGTCCGCCGCGGAGCGATGGGCCCGAGCTCCGGGTCGCCGGGGCGAGACCCGCGTGGGCGGCCAGGTGGCCGGCGGTCGGGAAGGTGCTGCCGTCACCGACCTCGATCAGGATGCGTGCTCCGGTCCTGACGCCGACTCCCGGCATCGAGGTCAGGGCCTTCGAAAGAGGGTGGGCCGCCAGCAGTTCCTCGATCCGCCCGGCCAGCAGTCTCCGCTGGTCGAGCACGGCGGTCAGCGACGCCGCGAGGCTCGGGACGACCAGAGCGGCCGCCTCGGTCCCCGTGAGGGTCACGGTCTGCTCGTCCAACGCTGAGAAGGTCTCATCGACCAGCCGCTCGGCCATCCTCGGCCCCTTCGGCCGCATTCAGGGTGACCAAGCGGCTTCAGGGTGACCAAGCGGCGGCGGCCTGCCTTGCGGATCTGGGCCGGGGATCCGGACGGCTCCAGCAGGGCCAGGAGGGCTGGGTGCTGCAACCGAGGACCCCGCACCCGTTCCAGCAAGGGATGGACCTGGGTCAGCAGGTCATGAAGCCGCTTCGCGAGCCTGGTGGCCTCGCCGACCAGGTTGTCGTCGAAGCGGGTGCACACGGTATGAGCTGCCTGATCGGCGCTCACTTCCGCGGCGCCCATGCTCCGTCGAACGCGATGCTCTTCCCCGCGGTGACCGCATTCTCCGCGCCCGCCGCCGAGAGCCGGTACGCCGGCTGCGCCCGCGCCTCGGAGCCGCCACCGACGGTGACGGTAACGCCTTGGCCGCCGGTACGCTCGTGGAGGCGCTCCGAGCCTTGTGTCAGGATCTTGAGGTGCCCCCCAAGCCCACGGCATCGGCAAGGACGAAGGGTTCCGTCTGTTGCCCCTTATGGCCGAGCAGGCGCTCGCGTCCGGATCCCCCGCCAACAACCCCGTCGTACCTCACCGTGGACGAGATCCAAGATCTCTACGCGCAGATCCATGTCTGACACCCGGCGAGTGAGGAACGTGATGGTCACGACAGCCAAATCCGCTCGGAAACGAGATGACGACCGATGACTGATACCGCTGCGGCCGAGATTCTCGCCGACGTCCACCGGGGCGTCGGTCGGATCCTTTTGAACCGGCCCAAGGCGCTCAACGCCCTGACGACAGGCATGGTCGCCGCCATCGACCGTGTGCTCGCTGAGTGGGAGCACACACCGCTGTCCGCTGTGGTGCTCGCCAGTACCAGCACGAAGGCGTTCTGTGCCGGTGGAGACATTCGCACGATCCGCGAGCACAGCCTCGGGGATGGCGCGGCCAGTGAGCGGTTCTTCGCCTCCGAGTACCGGCTCAACGCCCGGATCGCCGAGTATCCCGTGCCGGTCGTGTCGCTCATCGACGGCCTGTGCATGGGCGGCGGTCTCGGTCTGTCCGTCCACGGCAGCTTCCGCGTCGTCACCGAGCGCGCGGTGCTGGCGATGCCCGAGACCGCGATCGGGTTCTTCCCGGACGTCGGGGCCAGCTACTTTCTGCCACGGTTGCCCGGCGCGATCGGCATGTACCTGGGATTGACGGGGCACCGGCTCGACGCGGCCGACGCCCTGTACGCGGGGCTGGCCACGCACTTCGTCTCCGCGGACGGGCTCGACGCGGTCGGCGATGCCCTTGCCGACAACCCAGGCGACCCGGTGGACGTGGTCCTGAACCGCCTCGCCGGCCGCTCGCCGGTGGCGGAGAGCAGGCTGGCGGAGGTACGCGGGGACGTGGACTGGGCGTTCGGCGCGCCGACCCTCGGCGAGATCGAGAAGCGCTTGGGTCACCTCGACACCCCCTGGGCGGCAACCGCGTTGGTCGCCTTGGAGTCCGCCTCGCCGCAGAGCCTGGAGATCACTCACGCCCTGCTGGCCCGGGGCAGGCAGCACACGTTGCGCGAGTGCCTCAGCGACGAACTCGCCCTCACGCGCACGACCATCCGCACGCCGGACTTCGTGGAGGGCGTCCGGGCGGCCCTGGTCGACAAGGACCGCACTCCCGACTGGCACCGGGCGTCGCTCGGCGGACGGGCGCTGCCGTCCTGAACAAGTCCGCCGTGAGCAGGGCATCGCCTGGCGCAAGGGGCTGGTCATGCAGGAGGGACCGCGCTTCAGCGAGATGGGATCGCGAGCCCCGCCGACTTCAGGTCGTCGCGGAAGCGGGAGCGGAGGGCGCTATGAGTCAGTTATGCGTACCTCATGAGCGTGGAGAGCTGCGAGCCGTCGGTGCCTCCCGCCCACCTCGGGAAATCCTCGTCTCTCTGCCTGCGCGGGCTCACGCGGGCGTGGCGGTCCGTCCGCCGTGATCCGGCACGCAACGGGTGCGGGGGCTTGACCACGGCTCCGGGTGGGCGTAGAGCCGCGTGGCGCGCTGTGTCGCGAGCCGTATGGCGTGCGGAACGGCACCGAGATGCCCACAGCGGCGGCACTCCGCGACCGCGTCGCCATTGGATCGCCGACGGCGTTGTCGCCCCTCCGGTGATCGTGCCGGACGGAGGGTCTGTGGTCGGCACGGTCTCAGTCGTTGTCGGGCGCCATCGAGACCACGACCTTGCCGGCCTTGGTGCGGCCCTGCTCGACGTGCGCCATCGCCTCGAGTGTCTCGTCGAACGGGAAGGTGCTGTCGATGACCGGGCGGAGCTTCCCGCTGTCGTAGAGGGCACCGAGTTTGCGCAGCTGGGAGCCGTTGGCCCGCATGAAGAAGAACTCGTAGCGCACGCCCAGCGCCTTCGCCTGCTTGCGGATCTTGCGACTGAGCACGTTCATGACCAGGCCCATGAAGGAGGGGGCGCCGAGCTGCTTGGCGAAGCCGGCGTCCGGCGGGCCGACGACGCTGATGGCCAGGCCGCCGGGCTTCAGCACGGTCAGCGACTTCTCGAGGTTCGCGCCGCCCAGGGAGTCCAGCACCAGGTCGTAGCCGGACAGCACCTTCGAGAAGTCTTCCTTGGTGTAGTCGACGACGATGTCGGCGCCGAGGCTCCGGACCAACTTCTCGGTGTCGGTGCTCGTGGTCGTCGCCACGGTGGCGCCGAGGTGCTTGGCGAGCTGGATGACTGTCGAGCCGAGGCCACCGGCACCGGCGTGGATGAGCACCTTCTGGCCCGGCTTCACATGAGCACGGTCGACGAGAACCTGCCAGGCGGCCAGGGCCACCAGCGGCACCGCGGCTGCCTCTTGGAGGGTGAGTGAGGCCGGCTTGGGCGCGACGTCGTCCATGTCGATCGCGATGAACTCCGCGAAGCCGCCGATCCGCAGGTCGCGCGGACGGGCGTAGACCTCGTCGCCGACTTCGAGGCCGTGTACGGCGGAGCCGACCCGCGTCACGACGCCGGCCACGTCGTGGCCGAGCACGAACGGAAGCCTGTACTTCAGGAGCTGCTTGAACTCCCCGTTGCGGACCATCTTGTCCAGCGGATTGATACTGGCGGCGCTCACTCTGACCAGGACGTCGCGATCCCCGACCGCGGGCTCGGGTACCTCTGCGGCGCGCGCGCCGTCCTTGCCGTACTTCTCGACGACGAATGCCTTCATGCCGGCCGCCTTTCTGCGTGGGTGTCCCGGTGGTCGATCTGATTCTTCGCGCAGGTCCCCCTGCGCGCCCGTTTCTCGAGTGCGGCCAGGTTGATGTTCAGGCCACGACGCTACTTGCTGAGTATAAAAAAGTAAACTCAGATGCGGTTAGGGTCACCCCGTGGATGCGTGGCAGGAAGCTCTTCAGGGCGCCGGCATGCCGAAGTACGTGATCACTGTCCAAGGTCATGGATCTGGTCCCGGCCGTGATGGGGCTCCTGTAGTGGGGCGACCGCTACCGCGTCGTCCCGGAAGGCGCGGCCATACTGGCCCGACACCGCGGATGCCGCGCGCACTTCGACGCCCGGATCCGCTGCGAGCGGGGCCACGCCGCGCAGGCGGAAGTTGAGCGCCTCGTACATCGCGCCGTGCCCGCGCCGGTGTTCTGCCGTCAGCGTGAGGTCCACCGGCGTGGTCACCGGCTCGTCCGCACACAACAGCGCATCGGTCAGCTCGAACAACGTGTCCCCGCGCGCGGTCAGGCAGTCGAAGAAGTCTTCCCGAAGCGTGACGCCACCGCGAACGGCTCCGGGTCGGCATCGTGATGCAGCAGGCTCATTCCCCCACGGCCTTCGTACTGGGCACGTGCCTCTTTGGTCGGAGCACAGGATCAGACGGAGGCCGTGTTCACGTCCCCGGAACCCTCGTACGAGCGAGTGCGTTCACTTTGCGGTTCGAGGGCAGGGGGAGGCCCTGTGGGGTGCTCAGCTCGGCCACGACTCGGTCTCGGCCTGGTGAACCGTGATGCAGCGCACGGCGTGACTTACGAGGGTGTGACCATGCGCTTCGAGCCGAGTTCGCGTATACCGCACTTGCCGGGGAACGATTGCGGCCCTGGGGCTTCAGACTCGCGAGGCGACGGGTTCGCGGGTGGCTGCATAAGCCTGATCGTGCTGCTCATCGAAATCCCGGTCGCCTTTCTGCTGGGGCTGACGTCGGTCATCCGTGGATGGGGCCGTGTGGACGAGCAAACCGCGGCAGCCCCGATGGACTGGGTTCCGATTCTCTGGCTCGGCGGGTTCACATTGGGTGTGCTCGTGATCGCCGTGATCTTCCTGTACTCGGCACATCCGTTCGCAGGCGCGGTCCAACTGCTCGTGGCAGCCATTGCGCTGCTCTTCACGATCGCTGCTTGGCACGACCAGTACGAGCGTGCCCACCCACCCCCGCTACCAACGAGGTCCGGGATGCAGCCTTCGAACCACGTGGCCGACCGGTAGGACCCACAACGGCGGATGCCGAAGCACAAAGTCACACAGGCGCAGCAACTGAGGCAGTCCGTTGAACGCTTCGACGGGCCCTTCCACGAAGGACTCCTGGGCCTGCGAGGCATAGACTCGGTGGCGACCCTCCAGCACCTCGGCCTCGATCTGCGGGCGCCTGGTCAGAACGTAGTCGCAGACCGTGGAGTAGGACACCAGGTCGAAGTCGTACTCCTGGGCCAGACGCTGATGGATTCGACGGGCCTCCGGTTTCTCCGCGGCGGCGGAACAGCAGACAAGAGGGCCTGCCTCACCGTCCGGCGATGCACTCCGTACTCTCCGCCAGGGCCCGCTGCCACAGTTCCGGATCAAGACGCTTGTCCCTCCGGATCGCGGCGAACAGCTCTGTTCGCGACAAACCCATCCCGGCCTCCCGACATGACCGTGATCAAGTAACGCGGCCTCCGACATGATCGTGATCGACGCACGAACCCTGCCGTCGTCGGGCGGACAGAGCAGCGCATTCACTCCAAGAGGGCACGTCGTCGGATCCCGAGGGCCGGCTACGACCGCTCAAGCCGGAACGAGTCACAGCCGTTCGGGCAGCGCCCGTCTCAGCCCTGCGGCCTCTCATGTGAGAGCGTGTGCTGCGGCCTGAATGGCCAGGGGCTGGTTGAGCAGATCCGTGCTGTCTGCCCACTGGTCCACGCTTCCCACGAGCGCCAATGTCCGAAGGTCCGGGTCCGTGACCGTCTCCGCAAGCGCCTGGGCGAAACGCTCTGCGCGCAGAACCTGGAATGGGCGCGAGTGGTAGGGCCGCCGCTTCGGATCCACTGGCGCGTTGAGCCCCGATGCGTTCTGAAGAGCAGCGACAACCTCATAGGCATCGCACAGATGTGCCTCCCGGGCCCGGTAGTCCGTCGCGGCCAGCGCACCACGAAGAGCCGGTTTGAGCGACTTCGCCGCAGGGAGCTGGCCGAAGGCGCTGCCGAGCCACTTGCTGTAGGGGGCGTAGCGGCGCTCCAGCAACAGGCAAAGGCGCATCAGATCACGTACCAGACGAGCAGCCACGACGGCCGACCCTATGTCGTCACCGACTTCCGCGCAGCGACCCACGAACGCTTCTTCCTGCGAGATGCGCTGCCACTGGCAAGCCAGCAGATACCGCCATACCTGGTCCGGATACCATGCCAGCCGCCGCCGGACGTCGGTGAGAGCACCAAGCCCGTCATGGAACACCGCTCCACCAGTGGTCTCGGCAAGCCGCTGCTGCGGCATCGCCAGCCATTCACGCGTGGCCAGCTCTGCACCGGCCCAACGCATCCCGAGCTGTTCGGCCAGCCATCCGGCCACGTCGTACACGTCAACGCGATGGTTTACCGGGCCGTCGGTCAACTGCATACGCCCGACCGGGTCCAGCGGATCGTCGCTCTCCTCGAAGTGGGTGGGCCAGCCCCGAATGTCCTTCGGCAGCCTTTCAGCCAGGGTGCGGCGGATTGCAGCACCGTGCTGAGCCTGGTCCTCGGCCGTCAGGAAGATCTCCAGCCGCGGGCCCCACTCATGATCTGCCGACCGCGATGTGTCGAAGCCCAGCACCTCGGAGCCGCTACCGATCCGAGCAGCCGCGTAACGCAGCCCCGGAAACGCATCCCGAAGGATCGGCTCCACCCCCTCCTCGTACAAGACCTCAGACAACTCGATGCCAGGCATGAACGGCGCCCCGGAGATCGTCATAGCCCAACTGTGCTGGACCTACTCACCCCGAGGCCACCGGATATCCGCCGTGACAGCCCCACACCCGATCACCCGTGGGGCCAGATCAACTTCGTAGACGGTGGAGCGGGAAGTGCGTCCTTGTCGAAGCATGGAAACCGACCCTCTTGACGGGCCCAACTACCCCTCGATCAAGCGGCGTTGGGCCACAGTCGCACGGCCTGTGTTCAGGATTCCGGTCAAGGCCCGTGGGGTGCGGTCATGGCTTTGCGGGTCGACTCCAGGATCCTCTCCGACAGCTCTGTGCCCGCGGTGGCCCGGGCAAGCAGGATCGCGCCGACCAGGGTGGCCACCATCGGAAGGCCGTCGTTGGTGTCGGTGGACAGCCATGCGGCGAATTCCTCGACTCCCGCTGCGTACGTTTCGCGTACCTCCCCAGCCGTGGTCTCGCGAGCCATGTCCCCTGCGAATCCCGCGGTGGGACAACCGGTGCCGGGCTGGTCACGGTGCTCGGTCGACAGGTAGAAGTCGACGAGGGCGTCGCGCGCGGTGTCGTGATCGCCGTGGGCCGTATCGAACTCCGCCAGGAGCAGGTCAAGGTCCCCGAAAGCGGCTTGAGCCGCCTCGGCGATCAGGGCCTCCTTGGAGGGGAACTGCTTGTAGAAGCCGCCCGTGGTCAGCCCGATGGACTTCATCAGATCGGCGACGCTGATGCCGTTCACGCCGCGCTCCCGGAAGAGCTGGGAGGCCGCGGCGACCGCGCGCCTGCGGTTCTCGAGCGCCTGCGCTTGCGAAACGCGACTCATCAGTCACCTGCCCACGATAGATAGTAAAGCGCATCTATCGTATGCGACGTGCCGGGTGACCGGCCGCGGTGAGCCCCGCCCCTGGCGCCTGGATCCATGCAGCGTGCAGGCCTCCGCTGGGTGTCGTTCGCCGTGCCCGCGTGCTCGCAGTGGGGGCACGCGCTGTCGCCCTGGCGCTTCGCCTCCGCGACAAGAAGCTGCCCCTGCCCGGCGCCATCGTGTCGATCTCCCCCTGGTGCGACCTCGAGATCGCCAACAAGACCATCGCGGCCAACGCCGAGACGGACAAGATACTCAGCAAGGAACTGCTGGAGTTCTTCCGGCAGTCCTGGATCGGCGGCACGGGCATCGAGTTCACGGACACCCGGATCAACCTGAACCGGGCGGACCTGAGCGGTCTGCCCCCGACCCTCGTCTCCTGGGGAACGTACGAGGTCCTGGCCGGCGAGGACGAGGAGTTCGCCGCCCGCGTCAAGGACGCCGGAATCGACACGGCGACCGTCGTGGTACCCGGCGGCCAGCACTCCTACGTCTACGGTGCCGGCCGGATCCCGGAGACCGACGCCGCCATCGCACAGATCGGCGCCTGGCTCCGGGAGAAGACGAAGATCTGACCGGGCGGTCCGGGCGGCGCGGCAGTCGCAAGATCCGCGCGCCTGCCGGATCGGGACAGTGGACGGAGGCCGAGCACGGCCTGCGGTGGCGCGCAGGTCCGCGACGCCCGTGACCTCCTCCCGGTCCGGCAGGCGACGGCCGGGACGGCCGGACATCGCGACCAACCACCAGCCGGCCTTCCTGCCCCTGGTCTACGGTGCGTTCAGCTACGACCGCATCGCCCCTACTCCTGCCTCCCACGCCGCACAGTCGGTCCGCCCGTCCAGCACCTCCTTCTCACAGGCCGCTCCTGGCGCCGGAGCACCACGGCTGATGCTGCCTCCAGCCTTCCGATGGTCAGTCGCTACTGGCCGTTCGATCCTCCTCACGGGCCTTTTCGGTTGCTCAGGCGAAATCAGTTGGCGGGCTCGCCGAACCAGCGGGAGAGGTGGTCGTCCAAGTCCTGCTGATCGTCGCCGATCCAGGCGACGTGGCCGTCGGGGCGTAGCAGGACGCACGGAACATCCAGTACCGCAGTGGGATCCGCGAGGTAATCGACCCGGTCAGACCAGCCGCCGACGGTCAGGCGTTCGGTGCGGTCCAGCAGCAGGCCGCGGCCGCGATGCAGCAGACCGTAGAGGTGGCCCTGTTTGACGTCGATGTCGGGCAGGCGGCGGCCGAGCAGGTCGGGGCCTTCGCCGAAGTCGTAACGGATGCCGATCGCGGTGATCTTCTCGATGAGGTAGCGGTTCACCTCGTCGAAGTCCATCAGTTCGGTGAGCAGCCTGCGCACGGCCTGCGGGCCCGGTTCGGTGGAGTGCAGTTCCATCTGGGCGCGGGTGTTGTCCAGCACGTCCTCGGCGACCGGATGGCGTTCGGACTGGTAGGTGTCCAGCAGTGTTCTTGGCGCCCAGCCGCGGATGTGTGCGGCCAGTTTCCAGCCGAGGTTGAATGCGTCCTGAACGCCCAGGTTGAGGCCCTGCCCGCCCGTGGGTGGATGGATGTGTGCCGCATCGCCGGCCAGCAGCACCCGCCCGACCCGATAGCGTTCGGCCAGCCGGGTGGCATCCCCGAAGCGGGACAACCAGCGCGGGGAGTGCACGCCGAAATCGGTTCCGGCGATGGTGCGCAGCTGTTGTTTGAAATCCTCGAGGGTGGGTGGCTGCGCGCGATCGCTGACTCCCGCGGCGGGGACTACGACGCTATATGCCCCTTCACCGAAGGGCCTGAGCCAGAATCGCTTATTGGTCTCGCCGATTTCGGTCACCTTGGCGGCGATCTCCTCCTGCGGCACACCCACTTCCATCTCGCCCATCAGCGTCTCGGTCCGTGAGGGCTCCCCAGGGAAGCCGACGCCGAGCAGTTTGCGCACCGTACTGCGCCCGCCGTCACAGCCGACGAGATAGCGCGAACGCAGCTGTTCGCCGTCGGCCAGCTCAACGGTCACACCCTCGTCGTCCTGCTCGAAATCGGCAACCGCACAACCGCGCCGGACCTGCGCACCCAGTCGGGTCGCGTGTTCTTCGAGCAGGCGAACGATGACCGGCTGCGGGATGCCCAGCAGATAGGCGTGCGCGGAATCCAGGCCCTCGGGCGCGGGTTTGTTGATGGCGGCGAAGAACCCGCCGGCCGGACGCTGTCTTCCGTGTTCGCGAATGAGATCCAGCAGTCCGCGCATTGCCATCAGCTCGAGACTGCGAATGTGCAGACCGACGATGCGGACGAACGACACGGGCTCGGTTTCCTTCTCCAGAACGAGTACCCGCACATCGTGCAGCCGCAGTTCGGCGGCCAGCATCGCGCCAGTCGGCCCGCACCCGGCAATGATCACGTCGAACATGAGGGGCGCGCGATCCGCACCGGAGGCCGACGGCCGGAGTCTGGGGACATCCTCCACGGTGAAGTGGCGCTCGACCGTATCGTTCGACGACGGCTCGGCGGTGAACTGCGGAGAGTGCATAGGTGTTCGCCTTTCGGGAGTGCCTTGTTGGCGAGGCGCTCCCGGCGACACCTATGTCAATCGCCCGACAGTGACGGGAAGGGAGAGCACCCACATCGATACAGCGTTCATGGGTCTCACCTCCTCGGGCGGTGTCACGGTCAACTGCAAGCTACAAGCCCGAGCATCACCCCGTCCAACCCTTTCCCAGTTACGTGATCACGACTCCAAACGGCCCGTGCGGTTGCAGGGCGAATCCGGCGTGACGGCCTGGCTGGTCCCGGCCACGGTCGACGGTCTGATCCTGGCTGCCCCCCGAGACGGACCGGATCGGGCAACCCGTGAGGTGGCACGCGGCCATACCAACCGAGCCCGAGCAGCCACAGGACTCTGCCCTCCGCGGCCAACGCACACGCAAGATCCGCATCCCCGAAACCTGGCCCTGGGCCCACCAACCCGCCACCTGCATCGAGCTCCTGCACCGCACGCGGTCAGGCGCCGCGCGCCGATCGACACGTGAGCCGTGGGTCGAGACAGGAGACCGGGGCCGGTAACGGCGGCGAAGTGCACGGCTCTCAGTTGATGTCACACCGCTGTCCGGCCCGCGACCGCCAGGTCGATGGCTCACGACCGGAGGCGGGCGCCTTTCCCCAGCCGGGCGGTGACTTCACGGGGTGTGAGGGTGGAGTGCTCCGCGGAGCACTCGACGACGACGCGGACCGGGGCGTCGCAGTCGGTGTGGCGGACGTCCAGGACAGGACCCTCGGAGCCGAGAGCGTATGCCTCGCCCCACTGGCTCAGCGCCATCAGGACGGGCCACAGGTCCCAGCCCTTGCGGGTCAGTCGGTATTCGTTGCGGGAGCGGCTGCCGGGCTCCTGGTAGGGGACGGTCTTCAAGATGCCGGCCGAGGTCAGCTTGCGGAGGCGGTCGCTGAGGACCGCTTCCGACAGGCCGATGTGGCGGTGGAAGTCGTCGAAGCGGCGGACGCCGTTGACGGCGTCACGCAGGATCAGCAGTGTCCATTTCTCGCCGATCACGTCGAGCGTGCGCTGGACGGGGCAGTTGTCCGTGCTCGCCTCAAGCCACTCCATTCCGCCATCGTAAGGGACCTGACTTCGCCATTGACAGTCAGGTGACCCAAAGCCTAGCTTCGCTTGAGGAAGTCAGCTGACAGTCAGAGGGAAGGGCGCGGGACCGTGGGGCGAACGCGTACGTATCAGTGGGACGATCCCGCGATCTCGGCGGAGGCCGCCCGGTGCATGGCCGGCATCGACTTCCTGCGCGAGGTGCAGGCGGGGCGGCTGCCGAGGGCGCCGATCAGCCACACCGTCGACTTCGCTCTGGACGAGGTGGAGCCCGGCAGGGCGGTCTTCTCGCTGACGCCGGGCGAGGAGCACTACAACCCGATCGGCAGCGTCCACGGCGGCGTCTTCGCCACCCTGCTCGACTCGGCGGCGGGCTGTGCCGTCCAGTCCACCCTCCCGCAGGGCGTGGGGTACACCTCGCTCGACCTGACGGTGAAGTTCCTGCGACCGATCACCGTGGACACGGGCCCGGTGCGCGCCATCGGCTCGGTCGTCAGCAAGGGCCGCCAAACCGCCCTCGCCCAGGCCCAGTTGGTCGACGCGAAGGACCGTCTCCTCGCCCACGCCACCAGCAGCTGCATGCTCTTCCCTGTACCCGCCTCCCGGGTGTGACTTCGCAGGCAGGACCCTCGGTTCGTGGCAGGCAGCCGGGACAGCAGGGGGTGCGTCGGTATTCGGCTCGGCGGCGGACCGTTGTCCCTTGGTGACTCGTCGGTTGTGGGGCTGGTGTGTGGCAGCCGTGCCTGGGCGCCCGGGGAGACGTACTCTCGGGCGCCGGGTGCTCTGCTCAGGCGGCGTGGGCGGGGTAGTCGGTGCAGCTGGCAGCGCCGCCGCCGTAGAAGAGGCGAAGTGCACTTCGGGCCTGTCGGAGAGAACGCGGGGGATGGGCGGTCGGCGGGGGACCCCGCCTCCTGCCTGGCGGTCAGGTCTGAACAGTGGCAGGTCACCGTCGGCCGAGCGCGGCGGCGGGCAGCGGCCTGCTCCGCAGACGCGTACGCGTCGGATCTCGGCGGTCAGGAGCAGGTCGACTCTTTGGATTACGTTCGCAATACCATAGACTGGCGCAGGGCAACCGGTCCTTCCGGCCGGTGAAGGGGCGTGTGCTGTGGTGCGGTACGGAAAAGAGCACAAGGCGGAGACTCGGCGGCGGATCATCGAGACGGCGGGTCGCCGGTTCAAGCAAGACGGTATCGACGGCTCCGGGGTCTCGACGCTCATGAAGGACGCGGGGCTGACCAATGGGGCCTTCTACGCTCATTTCGAATCCAAAGACGACCTCGTCACCACGGCAATCGCCGACCAGTTGAAGGCGCAGACCGAGAACGTCGTCGCGCGGGCTGCGCCCGGCCGTGCGGGACTCGAGCAGATTGTGCGCGCGTATCTGTCGCCCCAGCACCGCGACAGCCTTGGCGACGGCTGCCCCAACGCCGCTCTGCTCGACGAGATCGGGCGCTGCGCCGACACAACCAGGCAGGCGTACACCGGCGGCGTGCTGGTCCTCATCGACGGCATTGCCGCCCGCATGGCGCCCGAGGCCCCGTCCTCCGCACGTGTGAAGGCGCTCAGCCTCCTCGGCCTGATGGCCGGGACGCTGCAGCTCTCCCGCGCCTTGACCGACAGTCAACTCGCCAATGAGCTCCTCGATCAGGGGATAAACAACGCCCTCGCCCTGCTGGACGCCGGGCAGCGCGTCTGACGCACCACATCCCTAGACCCAGCCTGTGGCGGCCGCACTGAAGTCGCCCGGCACGAGCGGCCGGCCACCCACGGCGGCAGCCGCCTGGACCTGGCCCACTACCTGGAAGGAATGCTGCGCAAGCCCGGTGCGCTGCCGGGGCCCCTGCGCTGGACCAGGCCCGGGTGGCGGGGAAGTTCACCCCGGTGCACGACGCCTGGCGCGAGGCCACCAGCCTCGCGCACGGTGACGCGGTCGGCACCCGCGCGTTGATCGAGGTTCTGTTGCTGCATCGGCACATGAGCCACGACCATGTCGTGGCCGGGATCGCCGCCGCCCTGCAAGCCGGGGCCCTGACTTCGGACGCCGCGGCACTGGAAGCACGCCGGGCCGCCGAACGGGAGGGCTCGCGTCGGCAGCCGGTTCGGTCAGGGGCCGCGGTGACGGGTGACGCTCATGGCGGGACTCCTTACTGGTGGGACGCCCGGCCGTTGGTCGGGTGTGACGCAGGAGCTGGTCGTGGGCGGCCAAGGCCCCGCTCGGCTGGTCGCCTTTCGCGCTGAGCGCAAGGGGGTGGGCGATGCGTGCCGGAAGAGACGTGACGGGAGGGGGTCGAACGGGGGAAGACGCCCGTTCGCTTGCCGTCTTGAGTGATGCGAGGACCGGCCTTCTCCCGATCATTCTCGGATTGCCGGGCGTGACCACTTGCCATCGACCGACGACCACCATATGGTCATACGAACGTAAGGCATACGAACGTAATGTAAAACTAGGGAGTTCGTGATGGTGACAACTCGGCCGGTGGTGCTCGTGACAGGTGCCTCATCGGGGATCGGCAAGGAGACGGCCCGCGCCTTCGTCGCGGCGGGTTTCGAGGTGATCGGAACCGGCCGCAAGACCTCCGGACTCACCCCGCCCGCCGGTGTGACGTACCTCGATCTCGACGTGGCCAGTGACGACTCGGCCACCGTCGCGGTCGGAGAGGTGATCGACCGGTTCGGACGCATCGACGTCCTGGTCAACAACGCAGGCGTCGGCTCGGCGGGCGCCGTCGAGGAGAACTCCGTCACCCAGGCCCAGAACGTCCTGAACATCAACGTCCTCGGTGTCATCCGTATGACGAAGGCCGTCCTGCCGCACATGCGTGCCCAGGGCGGTGGACGCATCATCAACATCTCGTCCGTCCTCGGGGTCGCCCCCCAGCCCTTCATGGCCATCTACGTCGCCGCGAAACACGCCATCGAGGGCTATTCCGAGTCGCTGGACCACGAGGTCCGCGAGCACGGCGTCCGGGTCCTCCTCGTTCAGCCCGCCTATACCAAAACCAGCTTCGACACCAACGCCGCGCAGCCCGACGCGCCGCTGCCTCTGTACGCGGAGCGACGGCGCATCTTCGACGAGGTGATGGCGGATGCGATGAAGGGCGGCGACGACCCCGCCGTCGTCGCCAAGGTGATCGTCACTGCGGCCACCGACAAGAAGCCGAAGCTGCGCTACGCCGCCGGCCCGCTGGCCTCACGCGTCACCACGGCGCGCCGCCTCGTCCCCGCCGGAGCGTTCGACAAGCAGATCCGCAAGAACAACCGCCTGCCCACCTGACATCCCGGTCCGGCTTCAAGGGGTGCCGTTTCCATCCGAATGTCTCCGTTGTGCTCGACATCTCCCAAGTCTCCGAAAGTCCATTGATCAGTCACTCGTTGATTTGCCGAGGAGAGTCATACAGCAGCAACGCCGGCAAACGGCCCGGCGCAGTGCATCGAGCGCAAGGCGTTTTCTGAAGAAGAACGCCGGAATCGCGCTGGCGGCCACCGCGATGGCGGCCGTCCTGGGGTCGGCGCCGTCCGCGTCCGCAGGGACGGGACGCTCGTACAGCGGCGGATCCATTGTCACCGACGTGACGACCGCGGCGACGTTCGACTACGCCGCCGGCGAGATCCCCGAGAACATCACCGTCAACCCCGACGGCTCAGTTACCCTGTCCATGCTCGGTAGTTGCGCGGTGTGCCAGCGCACCCATGGGCCGCAGCTGATGCGTATCTCCCCGTCCGGAGAGCGCACAGTGCTCGTCACCGGGCAGGTGGGTGAGGCGATCAGCGGCAACACCCGTGGCGATGACGGCACCGTCTACTACAGCGTGTGGGTCCCGGGCAACGCGGCCAGGAACGGCGTGTACAAGCTGCTTCCGGGCGGTACCCCGCAGCGCATCGCCGCTCTGCCCGCCGACTCGGGCCCCAACGGGCTGGCCATCGATGCGGCCGGACGCACCCTCTGCATCGCGGACAGCCTGAAGGGCATCATCTGGTCCGTTCCCATCTCGGGCGGATCGGCGACCCCGTGGCGGACCGATGCCGCTCTCGCGCCGGTGCCGACCGAAGCCCTGCCGATCGGCGCCAACGGGCTCAGATTCCACAACGGCGCTCTGTGGGTCAGCAACTTCAACTCAATGTCCTCGCGGTATCGCCCGGCGGAGGTCGACCACCAGCACTGTTGCGGCTCGGCCGTCGCTCTCAGCGCATGAGCGTGTGGGCGTTCTCGATTCCCTGCTCGAGGACCTCGTCGGCGAACTTACGATCGGTGAGGGCGCGGGACAGTTGTAGCGTCCCCACCATCATGGTGAAGAGCCCGATGGCCTTGCCGCGAGCGGACTGCGGATCCGCGGGCGCCAGACGGGCGGCGATCTCTTCCACGATGGCCGTCGCGCCCTCGGTGTACGCCTGCTTGGTGCCGTCCGCGCAGCGGCCGATCTCGTCGAGCAGTGCGGCGGAGGGGCATCCGGTGCTCGGCTGATCGCGATGCTCGGGCGACAGATAGCCGTGAACGAAGTCCTCGAGTCCCTGTCGGCCGGGCCGCAGCCCGTCATACCTCTCCACCTGCGTGCGCAGCTCCTCGGCGACAACGTTGGCGACGAGGTCGTCCTTGGAAGCGAAGTGGGCGTAGAACGCTCCGTTGGTGAGCCCGGCGTCCGCCATCAGTGTCGAGATGCCCGAGCCGTCGATCCCGTCCTGCTTGAATCGGTGGCCGGCCTTCTCGATGATCCGTTGCCGCGTCACCTGCTTGTGCTCCTTGGCGTAGCGCGCCACAAGCTTCCTCCCGTCGCAATGTAAGGCCGTTGCCCTGCAGTCAAGGCCGTTGCCTTGCAATCCGAGCTTAGTTCATGGTCTGACGCATATAATATTATGCCCGTGAGGCAATGTGCATGGCTTACGGGCCGAGATGGGTACCCGATCCCAGGCGGGCCGTGACGTCCCGTCGGTGAGGGGCGTGTGCTCCGCCGGGCGCTGGGAAGTCTTGATGCTTCTCGTGCGCTGACGGGTCGAGTGGCCGATCGTGACACCAATGGTTGAGTATCTAAAAGTAAACTCAAACTCGGTTAGAATCGCTCCCATGGATGCGTGGACCGAAGTTCTTCAGGACACGGGCATGGACCACCGACTCGACCGGGACACGTCCAACTGCTCGATCGCGCGGACTCTTGAGATCGTGGGCGAGAAGTGGACGATCCTGATCTTGCGCGAGGTCTGGTACGGCTCGTCCCGCTTC
This sequence comes from Streptomyces sp. NPDC052064, assembly GCF_055585925.1. Taxonomy (NCBI): domain Bacteria; kingdom Bacillati; phylum Actinomycetota; class Actinomycetes; order Kitasatosporales; family Streptomycetaceae; genus Streptomyces; species Streptomyces sp. NPDC052064. Next base: position 187,909 of record NZ_JBVJJE010000015.1, on the reverse strand, counting down.
AGTGACTTCGAACGCGTCCTCGGCTGTCCTCGCAACCTCCTCGCGACGCGGCTCCGGATGCTGGTGGGGGAAGGAATCCTGGCGACCGAGACGTACAAGGAGCCCGGTTCGCGGAGTCGGCCGAAGTATGTGATCACCTCTAAGGGCATGGATCTGGTGCCGGCCGTGATGGGGCTGCTGCAGTGGGGTGACCGTTACCGTGCCGACCCGGAGGGGCCGGCGGTACTGGCGCGGCACCGCGAGTGCGGCGCGCCCGTCGACGTTCAGGTTCGCTGCGAACGAGGCCACCCGGTGCAAGCGAAGGACATCGAGAGCGTCCCCGGCCCGGCCTTTCGTATGAAGACGCCCGAGTCAGCTGAGGGCTCCTCCGTCAGCTCTCCGTAATGGGGCCGCTCTGTCGTTGTGCGCGCCTGATGGCGGCGGACCTTGGTGCGGTTTCCGTAGCGGGGCAGGGAGTACCACTGGCGATTACGGGTCGGGGAGCGGTCCAGGAAGCGGGAGTGCCATGGCCGCGTCCAGGGCAACCGGACCGGTCCCGACCCGGAGCGGTGGTCTCGGAGGGTGCGGCAGTGGTTGCCGGGGCCGTGCTTCCGCCGTCGTGTCGGGTCATGGCGTACGCCTCCGTTGTGAGAGGCCTCCGTGGACGTACGGCGGCGGTCGGGCGGGAGCGGCGGCGCCGCAGGTGACGGCCCGCCACCCGTGATCTCCACTGTCCTACGGCTCATGGCGCCGCCCCAGGCGCCGAAGGTCCCCCTCCGGGACCGTCCGGCCCGGACCACCAGGGCCCGGCGGGGCCCGCCCCGGCAGGCCCCGCTGGGCCCTTCAGCCCTGCGGGCCACCCCGCCACGGAGGCGGCGCGGCCGTCCTGCGAGCCGCGTCCCTGCGGTGCGCGGCGCGTTCCGTGCGGCTGCGCAGCCGGTCGTGGAGACGGTCCGCGAGCTCGCGGGCGCTCGCCTCGCGGGCGTGGACGACGACGAGGTCGCCGCCCACCTGGATCTCGGCCCCGGCGGACCAGGGAAGGTCCACGTGCTGGGCCGTAGCCCTGCTCACCCGCACCTCGCCGCCGACGGGCGGCAGACCGGGACGGTCGAGCGCGGCAGCGACCTTCTCCCGGACGTACGCGAGCGACTCCTCGTCCACGTCACCCTCGGTGCGCACCCGTACGGAGTCGGTGCCGTCCTCGGTGCCGATGTCCTTGCCAGTCATGTGCTCCACTCCTTCTGATCGTTCCGGCAGCGTGACTCCCGTTCACCGGCCGTAGCTCACGCCGATTCCCTCCAGCGCGGCCCGTCCGGCCTCCAGACGGGCGACCGGGACACGGAACGGCGAACAGGAGACGTAGGCCAGTCCGGCGGCGTGGAAGAAGTGCACCGAATCGGGGTCGCCGCCGTGCTCGCCGCACACGCCGATCTTCAGGTCCGGCCGGGTGGCGCGACTCTCGGCGACGGCCATCCGGACCAGCCGGCCCACACCGTCCCGGTCGAGCGCCCCGAACGGGGAGACGGAGAAGACGCCCTTGTCGAGGCAGGCGGAGAAGAACTCCGCCTCCGCGGCGATCCGGACCGCCGTCAGCGCCGCCCGGGGCAGCCCGATCATGGTCCCGACAGGGCAGCTGACGGGGACGCCGGACGCGGCGGAGACCTCGCCCAGTACCCGCTGCACCTCCTCGCGGACGATCCGCGGTTCGCGGACGTCCCCGACGAGCGGGACCATGAGACCGGTCCGGGAGCTGCCGTCGGCCCGCGTGCGTTCCGCGACGGTCTCGCCGATGGCCCGTACCTGCATGACGACGAGACCGGGAACGACCAGGGCGAGGCGCACGCCCCGCAGCCCGGGCATCGGGTCCTCCTCGTGCAGGTCGCCGCGCGCCTCGGCGGCGGGGATCCGCACCGCGAGCTCGGTACGGGCGGGCAGGAACTCGTGCAGCGGCGGGTCCAGCAGGCGGATGGTGACCGGCAGGCCGTCCATAGCCTCCAGGATGCCGCTGAAATCCCGCCGCTGGAGCGGCAGGAGTTCCGCCAGGGCCCGGTCGCGCCCGCCGCCCGTGCGGGCCAGGATCATCTCCTCGACCAGCTTGTGGCGCTCGCCGAGGAACATGTGCTCGGTGTGGCACAGCCCGATGCCCTGCGCACCGAACCGGTGCGCGCGGGCGGCGCTTCTCGGGCGGGTCTCGGCGTTGGCCCGCACCTCCGGTCGCCGCATGGTTTCGACCTTGGCCAGCGCGCGCCACCGCGTCGACGGCCCGCCCCGTCGCGGTCGTCCACGAACGGTCCTGACCGATCGCGACAGCGGAGGCGGGGGGCGCGGTCAGCCCGCCGCAGTGACCGTCCGGGCCGAGGAGGGGACCGTCCGGCGCATGCGCCTCACACTCGTCCGCGACAAGCTGGAATTGCGGTGCGATTCCGGCATCGCCGCCACGCCAGGAAGGTGGGAACGCCATGAAGGGCTACGTCTTCCACGGCCCAGGACAGTCCGCGTGGGAGGACGTCCCGGACCCCGGTATCGAGGAAGCGACCGACGTCATCGTGCGTGTCGACGCCGTCACCGTCTGTGGTACCGATCTGCACATCCTCAAGGGCGACGTGCCCGAGGTGCGCCCCGGCACGGTGCTGGGACACGAGGCGGTCGGTGAGATCGTCGACGTCGGCGGTGACGTGCGCACGGTACGGCCGGGAGACCGGGTGCTCGTCTCCTGCATCACCGCCTGCGGACGCTGCCGCTACTGCCGCGAGGGCATGTACGGCCAGTGCCGGGGCGGCGGAGGCTGGATCCTCGGCCACCTGATCGACGGCACCCAGGCCGAGTACGTCCGCGTGCCGTACGCCGACCTGTCCGTGCACCAGCTGCCCAGCGCCCTGGACAGCAAGGACGCCGTGCTGCTGGCCGACATCTTCCCGACCGCGTACGAGGTGGGCGTGCTCAACGGGCACGTACGGCCCGGGGACACCGTCGCCGTCGTGGGCGCCGGCCCCATCGGGCTCGCGGCCATCGCCACGGCCGGGCTGTTCGCACCGGAGCGGATCGTCGCCGTAGATCTCGCCGCCGCGCGGCTGGAAGCGGCCAGGAAGCTCGGCGCGGACGCGGTGGCGGACGCCCGGGAAGCCCCCGAGCAGTTGATCTCGGACCTCACCGGCGGGCTGGGCGCGGACGTGGTCGTCGAGGCCGTGGGCGTGCCGGAGGCCTTCGAGCTCTGCACGCGCACGGTGCGGCCGGGCGGGCACGTGGCCAATGTCGGCGTGCACGGGAAGCCCGCGACCCTGCACCTGGAAGAACTGTGGATCAAGAACGTCACCATCACCACCGGTCTGGTGGACACATACTCCACCCCCACGCTGCTCGGCATGGCCGCCGCCGGCCGGTTGCCCACCGGGCAGCTGGTCACGCACACCTTCCCGCTGACCCACATGGAAGAGGCGTACGACGTCTTCGCCCGGGCCGACGGCACCGGTGCGCTCAAGGTCGTGCTCGGTGGAGACCAGCATCAGGAGGTCGTCCCTGTCGAGGCGGCCTGACGAAGGAGAGAGGTGAGGGGCCATGACCGAAGGGGCCTCGTCGCAGGCGGTGGAGGGGCGCCCGGTGGGGGATCTCGGGCGCCGTATCACCCAGCGCCGCACGAAACTCGGCCTGACCCGGCAGGAGACGGCCACGCGGGCGGGCATGGCGCCTGCCTACCTCCAGTACCTGGAGGAGCAGCCGACCGCGGCCCCGGGCGCGGGCACCCTCCTCCGGCTGGCCGGAGCACTGAAGACCACGGTGTGGCGCCTGACCGGCGGCGACACCGAGCTGCCACCCGGCCTCGGGCAGGCCGCCCGCACACCACGCTTCACGGAGCTGTCGGAGGCGGAGTGCCGCTCCCTGCTCTCGACGCACGGGGTGGGACGTCTCGCGCTGCCCACACCCTCCGGACCGGTTGTCGTGCCCGTCAACTACAGCGTCGTCGACGGCGAGATCGTCTTCCGGACCGACCCCGGTACGACACCCTCGGAGGCGGCCGGCCATCGGGTCGCCTTCGAGGTGGACCGTATCGACGAGGCGTTCAGCGAGGGCTGGAGCGTGCTGGTGCGCGGCCCCGCGAGGGCCGTGACGGACCCGGACGAGGCAGCCCGGCTGGAGCAGCAGGCGTACAGCACCCCATGGGCCGGAGGCCCGCGCGCACTGTGGCTGTGCGTCGAGCCGGTCGGCGTCACCGGGCGCCGGATCACCGTCTGACAGGCTTCCTCGGTGAGATCCGACGACCGCGGCGCGGCCGCCGGGCCCGAACGGTCCCGGCGAGGGCCGGTCAGCCCCTCGTGTCCGGCGGCCAGGGGTGCGACGGTGAGAGTGGCTCTGCAAGCTGCCCGGTGACGAGGCGGTGGGAACGATGACGATGGAACTCCCCCTGGTTGTGGGTGTCGACGGATCGGACGGCAGTCTGCCGGCGATCGACTGGGCGGTGGACGAGGCCGCCCGGCACGGTCTTCCGCTGCGGCTGGTCCATGCCTTCCTCTGGGAGCGATACGAGGGCATCACACCGTCGGTCGGTGTGGACCGACCGACGGGGCAGGTGCCGGCCGACCGCATCGTCGCCTCCGCCGCGGAGCGCGCCAGGCGGCGCAACCCCGACGTGAAGGTGTCCACCGACGTCCTCCTGGCCGAAGCGGCGGACGCGCTCCTGCACGAGGGCAACAACGCCACCGCCCTGATCACCGGGTCGCGGGGCCGCGGCGAGCTGAAGGGACTGCTGCTCGGCTCCGTCGGGCTGGCCGTCGCGGCCCGCGCGCACTGCCCGGTGATCGTGGTACGGGGCGACAAGGCGGGCCGGGGCGGTACCCACGAGCGGATCCTTCTCGGCGCCGGAGACCCCGAGTCGAGTGGGGAGGCCGTTCGGTTCGCCTTCCGTGAGGCCGAGGCCCGTGGGTGCGCCCTCGATGTGGTCCGGGCCTGGCGCTGTCCCGCGTACGAGGCCGACGACACGGCCGCGCTCACCGAGGCGCTCGACCAGCACCACGAGGAGCGGGCTCGCGCCGAGCTCGACGAACTGCTCCGTGACGCGACGGCCGACCACCCCGGCGTCCGGGTGCGCCGCACGACGGCGGAGGGATCCGCCCGCAAGGTGCTGGTGCACCTGTCGGCCGCAGCCCACCTCGTGATCGTCGGAGCGCAGCGTCGACAGGGCCACTTCGGGCTCCAGCTCGGCAGGGTGGCTCACACGCTGCTGCACCATGCCCAGTGCCCCGTGGCCGTCGTGCCTCAGCGGGTGTGAGCGCGCCCGCACCGAGCGGCGCGGCCGGCCCGACGAGGAGAGAATGGGAAAGCGTCGGGCCTCGCCGCCCCTTTCGCAGAGGAGACAGCCTCGTGACGGACCGGACGCGGGAGTACGACGGATGGCGGGAGTACGACGGAACCCGGGCGTACGACGGAGCCTGGGAAGACGACGGAGCCTGGGAGCACGACGGAACCTGGGAGTACGACGGATACCGTCCGGCCGACGAGCGGCTGAGGGAGTCGCTGTGCACTCTAGGCAACGGCTACTTCGCCACCCGCGGGGCGCTGCCCGAGTGCGCCGCGGACGACGTGCACTATCCGGGCACGTACGTGGCAGGGTGCTACAACCGGCTCACCTCTGAGGTCGCCGGACGCCGGGTCGAGAACGAGGATCTGGTCAACGTCCCCAACTGGCTCCCGCTGCGCTTCCGCCTCACGGACGGGGAGTGGCTCACGCCCGACACGACGACCGTCCTGGACCACCGTCTGACTCTCCACCTGGACTCGGGACTGCTGGAACGCCGCACCAGGTACGCCCTCGGGCAGGGGGGAGCCCTGTCCGTACGGCAGCAGCGACTGGTGCACATGGCCGACCCGCACCTCGCGGCGTTGCGCACCGAGTTCACCGCCGAGGACTTCACCGGTGAGCTGGAGGTCGAGGCCGCGCTCGACGGGAGCGTCACCAATGCCGGGGTGCCGCGTTACCGGGACCTGGACGGTCGCCACCTGACCCACGTGCACACCGGCACCGACGTGCCCGGCAGGGTGTGGCTGCGCTGCCGGACCCGCACCTCGGACATCCGCATCGGCATGGCCGCCAGGCTGACGGCTCGGGCACCGGTCGCGGAGGACCACGAACCGTCGCGCGCGGTTCAGCGCCTCGTGCTGTCCCTGACGGCCGGCCGCACTGCGACCGTCGACAAGACCATCGCCCTGCACACCTCGCGCGACCCCGCGATCAGCGACCCACTGCAGGCAGCCGTGGACCGGGTGAGCGCGGCACCGGGTTTCGACGAACTGCTGGAATCCCACCGCACCGCCTGGGACCAGCTGTGGCGCCGGGTCGAACTAGACGTCCCCGGGGAAGCGGGCCACATCCTGCGCCTGCATCTCTTCCACGTGCTTCAGACCCTCTCCCCGCACACGGCCGACCTGGACGTGGGCGTCCCGGCCCGCGGACTGCACGGCGAGGCCTACCGCGGGCACGTCTTCTGGGACGAGCTCTTCGTCCTGCCGTATCTGAACCTGCACTTCCCCGAGGTGTCCCGAGCCCTGCTCCGCTACCGCCACCGGCGCCTGGACCGGGCTCGCGCCGCGGCCCGGGCCATCGGCCGGCGTGGCGCGCTGTATCCGTGGCAGAGCGGCAGCGACGGGGGCGAGGAGACACAACAACTCCACCTCAACCCGCGCTCGGGCCGCTGGCTGCCCGACCACACCCACCTTCAGCACCACGTCGGATCGGCGATCGCGTACAACGTGTGGCAGTACTGCGAGGCCGGCGGCGACGCCGAGTTCCTGCACACCGAGGGCGCCGAGATGCTGCTGGACATCGCGCGCTTCTGGGCCGACTCGGCCCTCTGGGACAAGGAACTGGGGCGGTACCGCATCCGGGGCGTGGTCGGCCCCGACGAGTACCACGAGGCCTACCCCGGCGCCGAGCGACCCGGCCTCGACGACAACGCCTACACCAACGTCATGGCCGCCTGGGTGCTCGCCCGCACCTTGGAGGTGCTGCGCACGCTGCCCGAACCCCGCCGCCGTGAACTCGTCGAACGCGCCGCTCTGGACGACAGCGAACCCGACCACTGGGAGGACGTCTCCCGGAGACTCCACGTGCCCTTCCACGATGGTGTCATCAGCCAGTTCGAGGGCTACGGCGACCTGGCGGAACTCGACTGGGACGACCACCGCAGGCGCTACGGCGACATCCGGCGCCTGGACCGGATCCTGGAGGCCGAGGGCGACACCGTCAACCACTACAAGGCGTCGAAACAGGCCGACGTGCTCATGCTCGGGTATCTGTTCTCACCCGTCGAACTCCAGAGTCTCTTTCGCCGGTTGGGCCACCAGCTGGACGAGGAGACATGGCGGCGCACGGTCGACTACTACCTCGCCCGCACCAGCCACGGCTCCACCCTCAGCGGCCTGGTCCACGGCTGGGTTCTGGCCCGGTGCCGACGCGCCGAGGCATGGACCTTCTGCCAGGAGGCTCTGCGTGGCGACATCGCCGACCTGCAGGGCGGCACCACCGGCGAGGGCATCCACCTGGGCGCCATGGTCGGCACCCTCGATCTGGTCCAGCGAGGTCTGACCGGGCTGGAGACCCGCTCCGGGGCGCTGTGGCTGGACCCCGTTCCGCTGCCCGGGCTGTCCTCGTACGGCTTCTCCATCCGCTACCAGGGCCACTGGGGCATCCGGCTGCGGCTGACGAGCGGACGACTGGAGATCGCCGTGCCGCCGTCCGACCTCATGCCGATCGACATCGAGCTGCCGGACCGTGCGGTCAGCGTCCAGCCGGGGGAGACGTGCCGGCTGGTCCTTACGGAGTGACGGCGCAACCGCAGCGGCCGCGGGTGCGCCCGCTATCTGCCTCGCGCGCCCTTCCCGTGCCCGAGCGCGCTGCCCGTCACGGCCAGCACGGAGAGCACCACCAGCGCGGCGGCCGGACCGAGCACCGTCCAGGGGGCGAGTTCGGCGTACGGCTGGTTCTCGGACAGGAGCCGGCCCCACTCGGGGGTGGGCGGCTGCTCGCCGAGGCCCAGGAAGCCGAGCGAGGCCAGTACGAGGACGGTGGTGGGCAGCCGCAGCAGGGCGTTGCGGAGGAGAGCCGGCAGGACCGCGGGGAGCAGGTGGCGGCGCAGCAGGTGCAGCCGTCCCGCGCCGAGGGCGACGGACGCGGCGATGTGACCGCTCGCGCGTTCCTGTTCGAGCAGCGCGGCGGTCTGGGCGGCGTACGGGCTCCAGCCGACCACGCAGACCGCACACGCCGCGCCCCACACCGACGGCCCGGTCACGCCCGCGGTCAGCAGTCCGGTGAGGACCGCGGGCAGGGTCGACACGACCTCCGTCGGACCGGCGCTCGCCCGCGGTGCCATGCCCAGCAGGAGTCCGGTGACCGCGCTGACCGCCGTCACGGCGAGGGCGACACCGGCCGTGCGCAGCGCCCCGTGGCCCAGCCGGGCCAGCAGATCCCGGCCCAGCGCGTCCGTGCCGAGGGGGTGTTCGACGGACGGGGCCACCAGCCGCGCCGCCGTGTCGACCTGCAAGGGGTCGCGCAGGAGGCCCGCCGTGACGAGGGCGAGCAGGGCCACGGAACATGCCGCGGTGATCCAGCGCAGGGAGCGCGGCGCGATGAGCGGGGGCCGGTGCAGGGCGGGCAGGGCGCCGTCGCGCAGGGGGCGGCCGAGGAGCGCGTGGCGCAGGGCCCGGATCAGGATGCCGGCGCTCACGCCGAGCAGGACCAGCGCCAGGGTCGCGGTCTGGAGGACCGGGAGGTCCTGCGCGACGGCGGCCTCCAGAGCGAGCCGGCCGAGCCCCGGGATGTTGAAGATCTTCTCCACGGCGACCGCACCGCCGACCAGGGCCACGACGGTCGGCAGCAACTGCGGCAGCATGCCGGGCAGGGTGCGGCGCAGCGCGTTGCGGGCGATGCGGCCGGGCGGGAGTCCGACGGCGTACGCCGTACGCGCCCACGGTTCGTGGAAGGCGGCGGGCAGCGCCTGGTCGAGCAGCCCGCCGAGCATCGCGCCCGACGGGATGCCGAGGGCGAGCGAGGGCAGCACCATCGACTGCGGCCCCTCCCAGCCGCTGGACGGGAACCACCCCCACCACACCCCGCACACGGTGGCCAGTACCGAGGCGAGCAGGAACTTCGGCAGGGCGGCCAGCACGGCGGCCGTGGTGCCCGTGCGGTCCTGCCGCAGCCGGCGCCGGGAGCCGAGGAACACGGTGCGGGCGCACACCAGCGCGGCCACCAGGGCGGTCACCACGAGTGCGCCCAGCATCAGCGTCAGGGAGACCGACAGGGCGGTCCCCACCTGCGGCATGACCGGTTCGCCGGAGACCCACGAGACGCCCGCGTCCCCGCGCGGCAGGCCGCCCAGCCAGTGCGCGAGATGGGCGAGCGGCCCTTCGTCCAGCCCCAACTGCTGCCGTACGCCTGCCAGTTCCGCGGCCGTCGGGTTCTGGTCGGCGGAGCGGGCCCGCAGCACCGTGCGGGCCGGGTCCGCTCCGGTGAGCCACGGCAGCAGGGCCACCGCACCGAGCAGCGCCGCACCGGCGAGCACACGGCCGACCGCCGCCGGCCAGAGGGACAGGCGGGCGGCGGGGGCGTGGGCGACGCTCATGCGTTACCCGACGTGCGTGTCGACGTCGATGAGGGAGCGCTCGCGGGGATCGAGGATCACGCCCTCGACACCGGTGGCGATACCCTGCACGGCCTGCTCGTGGACCAGCGGAACCACGGCGTCGGTCCGCAGGATCTCCGCCTCCGCCCGCATGATCTTCTCCTGGCGGCGCTTCGTGTCGCGCTCCGCGGCGGCGGCCCTGATGGCCTTGTCCACGGCGGCGTCCTTGAGACCGGGGATGTTGTAGACGCCCTCGCTGGTGAAGTCGCTGGCGAGATAGTCGACCGCGTCACCCGTGTCGAGGAGCGTCACCCGCGAGAAGACGAGCGCGTCGTACTTCCCGGCGAGCAGGTCGGCCTCCATCTGCGTGTACTCGCGCACGTCCTGCTTCACTGTGAACCCGGCCTTCTCCAGCTGCTGCTGAAGCACGGTCGCGGCCTCGGGAAGCTCGGCCCGGTTGGTGTAGGTGGCCAGCCGCAGCGTCCTGCCCTTGGCCCCGGCCTTCACCTGGGCGGCGGTGCCGGCCTTGGCGCGGCCGGTCACGTCCACCCGCTTGTCGGCGGCCCACGGCACGGCGGGCCCGAACAGACCCTTCGCGGGGTCGGCGTACCCGCCGAAGACGGAGTCGACCAGGGCGGAACCGTCGACGGCCTCCCGGGCGGCCGCGCGCAGACCGGCGTCGGTGAACAGACCGCTGCCGGTGTTGAGGATCAGGCTGTCGGTGCGCACGGAGGGCACCTCGTGCCGCGTGTCCTTGTCGAGCAACTTCGCCTGGGCGGTGGGGATCCACTCGGCGATGTCGGCCTCGCCGCCGCGCAGCGCGTTGGCGCGGGCGGTGCCGTCCGCGATCCAGCTCACGTCGATGCCGGGCGCCTTCGCCTTGCCGCCCCAGTAGCCGTCGAAGCGGTCGAGTTTCGCCTTGGTCTTGCCGCTGAGCCGGGTGATCTCGAACGGGCCGGTGCCGGTGCCGACAGGGCTGACGGCGCCGTCCTTCGCGTACGCCTTCGCCGACAGGATCGCCAGTGCGGGACTGGCCAGCCGCAGCGGCAGCACGGGGTCGGGGGACTTGGTGGTGAGGGTGACGGTGTCGGTGTCCTCGGCCTTGGCGGTGAGGGCCACGTCGCTCAGCACGCGGGGCTTGGGCTTGGCCTGCCCGGCGTGGTCGAGGGCGTTCACCACGGACTGGGCGGTGAACCGGGTGCCGTCCTGGAACTCGGCCTTGCGCAGCTCGAAGGTCCAGGTGGTCTCGTCGTCCTGCTTCCAGGACTTCGCCAGCGCGGGCTTGGCCGTGCCGTTGCGGTCGAGGGCGGTGAGGCCCTCGGCGACGGACAGCTTGCTCAGCACGGTGGCGTCGTTGCTGTACGGGGACAGCGCCTGTACCGGCGGCACGGCCAGCGCGACCCGCAACCGCCCGCCCGATCCCGCTCCGGCCCCCGTGCCGCCACCGCTGTCACTCGGCGCGAAGCAGCCGGCCAGTAGAGGGGTGAGAGCGAGTGCCGCTATGAGACCGCGGGAGGTGGTGCGCATGTCAGTCCTGTCGTGCGGAGGTAGGGCATGCCGCAGCTGCCCGGTGGGGCTTGATCGGCGGCGTCAGCATATAAGGAGAGCCTTACCAAACCTTGACCCGGGTGGGTTAAATCTCAACAATCGGACGGCAGGCCTGGTGAACCCGGCGGTGTCGACCGGTTGTTCGAACTGTGTCATGGTGGGCGCCGGGGCGGAGGTGAGTCGCATGACCGGCGCGGACCCCGGGCTGTTCGGACCCAGCTCGGTGACCTGGCAGACGCACGGCGACCCCATGATGTGGATCGCCGGCATCCGGGCGCTCTACCTCCAAGCCCTGAACCCCCGCGCGGTACGCGGCGTCATGCAGAACTCCGACTTCCGGCGTGACGCCTGGGGCCGCCTGATGCGCACCGCGAACTTCGTCGGCACGACGACCTACGGCACCACCGAGGCCGCCGAGCGGGCGGGTGCCCGCGTCCGGAAGATCCACAGCCTGCTGACGGCGACCGCCCCGGACACCGGTGAGCGCTACGGCGTCGACGAACCCGGTCTGCTCCTCTGGGTGCACTGCGCCGAGATCGACTCCTATCTGGACGTCCTGCGCAGGTCCGGATTCCCGCTCACCGACGCCGAGGCCGACCGCTACGTCGCCGAACACCGGGAGAGCGCACGCCTGGTGGGCCTCGACCCCGCCGCCGTGCCCGCCGACCGGGCCGAACTGGCGGCGTACTTCGAGAAGGTGCGCCCCGAACTGGCCGCCGGGCCCGAGGCACGCGAGGTGGACGACTTCCTGCTCCGCCCGCCGACGCATCCCCTTCTCGTACCGTTGCGCGAGGTGCTGTGGCGGCGCGTGGCACAACTGGCGTACGCCTCCCTGCCTCCGTACGCCCACGAGCTGTACGGCAGACCGGCCTCCGCACCCGCCACCGTCACCCGGCAACTGCGTCTCACCGGCCTCCTGCTGCGCCGCGTTCCCGCACGTGTGCGGTGGCAACTCCCGCCCAAACACATCCTGCGCGCCATGGCGAGGCTCGGCCCGGACGCGCGCCCGGCACCGTACAAACTCGGACGATAGGCCGCCATACTGAGTGGGCCAGGGGAGGGGCGGGCGAACAGCTACCGGGGGGAGCGTCGCGCGACATGGGGGAGACCAGGCTCATCCACGGCCGGTACCGGCTGCTCGACCTGATCGGGCGCGGCGGCATGGGCGAGGTGTGGCGGGCCCGGGACGAGTCCCTGGGCCGGCACGTCGCGGTCAAGTGCCTCAAACCGCTGGGCCCGAACCACGACCACGCGTTCACCCGCGTGCTGCGGGAGCGGTTCCGCCGTGAGGCCCGGGTGGCCGCCGCGCTCCAGCACCGCGGCATCACCGTCGTGCACGACTTCGGCGAGTCCGACGGCGTCCTCTACCTCGTCATGGAGCTGCTGGACGGCCGCAACCTCAGCCAGCTCCTGGAGGACAACAAGCAGCACCCGCTGCCGGTCGCGGACGTCGTGGAAATCGCCGAGCAGGTCGCCGCCGCCCTCGCCTACTGCCACGAACAGGGCATCATCCACCGCGACTTGAAGCCCGCAAACATCGTGCGGATCGGCGACGGCACGGTGAAGATCTGCGACTTCGGCATAGCCCGCCTCGGCCACGACATCGGCTTCACCTCCCGGCTGACCGGCACCGGCATCGCCATGGGCACCCCGCACTACATGTCCCCGGAGCAGATCGGCGGCACCGAGGTCGACCAGCGCAGCGACCTGTACTCGTTCGGCTGCGTGCTGTACGAGATCGCCACCGGCGTACCGCCGTTCGACCTCGACGACGCCTGGGCGATCCTCGTCGGCCACCGCGACACCCCGCCACGCCCGCCGCGCGAGCACCGCCCCGAACTGCCCGGGTACCTCGAGCGGGTCATCCTGGACCTGCTCGCCAAGGAACCCGACGAACGGCCCGGCGACGCTCGCGAGCTGGCCCGCCGGATCAGCGCGCAGAGGGCCGCGCCCGCCTACGTGCCGACCGTCGTGGCGGCCCGGCCCGCCCCGGACGAGTTGGCGCACGCCGGCCGGCTGCCGTCCTGGACCCGCGGCATGACCACCGGCCACAAGGCGGCCGGAACCGGGCTGCGCAGCACGCCACCGGACCCGGCGGCCGGACTGTCCGGCGAGTGGATCGCGCGACCCGCCACCGGCCCGGTCGAGGAACCCGCCCCCGAGGAGCGGCCCGCCCCGCCCCCGGAGGTCCTGACCGCCCTGGCCGGCCGGCACAACGCGGGCCTGAGCCTCGGCCGGCTCGGCCGCTGGGCGGAGGCGGGGGAGGTGCACCGGGCCGTCGCCGCCGAACGCGAGCACCTCCTCGGCCCCGACCACCCGGACACCCTCGCCAGCCGCTACGAGGTCGCCTTCACCCTCAGCCGCACCGGTCGCGCCCCGGACGCCCTGCGCGAGTACAAGCACGTCGCCGAGGCCAGGATCCGCACGCTCGGCGCCGACCACCCCGACACGCTCGCGGCCCGCCAGGAGATGGCCTACGTGCTCGGCCAGCTCGGCCGCCCCTTCGACGCCCACCGGGTGTACACGTCGGTGCTCACCGCCCGGGAGCGCACCATGGGTCCCGACCACCCGGACACGCTCCGCTGCCGGCACAACCTCGCCTTCAACCTCAGCCGCCTCGGCCGCCTGGAGGACTCCTACCGCATGGCCCGTGAAGTGGCCGCCGCCCGCTCCCGGGTGCTCGGCCCGGACCACCCCGACACCTTGGTCACCCGCTACGAAGTCGCCTACGCGCTGGGCCAGCTGGGCCGCTGGGCAGAAGCTCTGGAGACCTACCGCGAGGTCGCCGATGCCCGGTCCCGGGCCCTCGGTCCCGAGCACCCCGACACCCTCGCCGCCCGCCACGAGGTCGGCATCAGCCTGGGCCGGCTCGGCCGCAGCGCGGAGGCCCTGGACCTCTACAGCGCCCTGGCCGAGGACCGCACCCGGGTCCAGGGCCCCGCCCACCCCGAGACCTTGCGCGCCCGCCACGGGTGCTGTGTCAACCTCGGCCGGCTCGGCCGCTGGGAGGAGGCCCTCGCCGAGTCCCGTGACGTGAGCGCCGTCCGCGAGCGGGTCCTCGGCCCCGACCATCCGGACACCCTGGTCAGCCGCCGCGAGGTCGCCGTCGGCCTGGGCTGGCTTGGCCGCTGGGCCGACGCGCTCACCGAGTACCGGCGGGTGGCCGCCGCCCGCGAACGCGTCCTCGGCCCGGACCACCCCGACACCCTCGCAAGCCGCAACGACGAAGCGCACTGCCTCCAGCAACTGGGCCGCGGCGACGAGGCCGTGGCCCTGTACCGCCGGGTGGCGGCCCTGCGCGGGCAGCGGGCGTCGGCTGGGCGGTGACGCGATTTGTTCTGCCGAGTGGTGGCAGTGTGTGGGCAGCGGGTGCCGGCCGGGTGGTGACGGGCATGGTGTGCCGGAGGTGACTGCGCGCGGTGAGCGGCGAGCGGCCGGCAGGCGTCCGCCGAGCCGTGTCGCACTGTCGGGATGCCCGGTCGCCCTTCGTCTGGCCGACCTGGATCACCCCGTGTTACGAAGAACCATGACCGCACCCCTGGGACCCCGCGCACACCGGACGTACGACGCCGTCATCGTCGGCGGTGGCCACAACGGCCTGGTCGCCGCCGCCTACCTGGCCCGGGCCGGCCGTTCCGTGCTGGTGCTGGAGCGGCTGGACCACACCGGCGGCGCGGCGGTGTCCACCCGGCCCTTCGCCGGGGTCGACGCCCGGCTGTCCCGCTATTCGTACCTGGTCAGTCTGCTGCCGAAGAAGATCGTCCGGGACCTCGGGCTGGACTTCCGCGTTCGCACCCGCACCGTCTCCTCCTACACGCCGACCGAACGCGACGGTCGGCCCGCCGGCCTCCTCGTCGGCGGCGGTGAACGGCGTACCCGGGAGGCGTTCGCCCGGCTCACCGGATCCGACCGCGAGTACCGGGCCTGGCAGGAGTTCTACGGCATGACCGGCCGCGTCGCCCAGCGGGTCTTCCCGACCCTCACCGAGCCGCTGCCCACCCGCGAGGAACTGCGCCGCCGCCTCGACGACGAGGAGGCCTGGCGGGTGCTGTTCGAGGAGCCGATCGGGGCCGCCGTCGAGGAGCACTTCGCGGACGACCTGGTGCGCGGTGTGGTCCTCACCGACGCGCTCATCGGCACCTTCGCCGACGCCCACGACCCGTCGCTGAAGCAGAACCGCTGCTTCCTCTACCACGTGATCGGCGGCGGCACGGGCGACTGGGACGTGCCGGTCGGCGGCATGGGCGCCCTCACCGACGCACTGGCCGACGCGGCCCGCGCCGCGGGCGCCGTCCTCGCCACCGGCCACGAGGCGCTGCGCATCGCCACCGACGGCCAGGAGGCCGAGGTCACCTACCGCACCGCCGACGGCGAGGGCACGGTCGCCGCCCGGCACGTCCTGGTGAACGCCTCCCCACAGGCCCTGGCGGAGCTCACCGGCGACACACCCCCGGCCCCCGCCGAGGGCGCCCAGCTGAAGGTGAACATGCTGCTCACGCGGCTGCCGCGGCTGCGCGACAGCTCCGTCGACCCGCGCGAGGCGTTCGCCGGCACCTTCCACATCGCCGAGGGCTACGAGCAGCTGGCCACCGCCCACGCCCAGGCCACCGCGGGTGACCTGCCCGCCGCGCCGCCCTCCGAGATCTACTGCCACTCGCTCACCGATCCGACCATCCTCGGCCCCGACCTGGCCGACCAGGGCTACCAGACGCTCACCCTCTTCGGCCTGCACACCCCGGCCCGCCTGTTCGAGCGGGACAACGACGCCGTACGCGCGGAGCTGCTGAAGTCGACACTCGCCCAGCTCGACGCCCACCTGGCCGAACCCCTCGCCGACTGTCTGGCCACCGACGCGGACGGACGGCCCTGCATCGAGGCCCGGACCCCCCTCGACCTGGAACGGGACCTCGGGCTGCCCGGCGGCAACATCTTCCACCGCGAGCTGAGCTGGCCCCACGCCCAGGACGGCACCGGCCGCTGGGGCGTGGAGACCCGGCACACGAACGTGCTGCTGTGCGGGGCCGGCGCGGTACGCGGGGGCGGCGTGAGCGGGGTGCCGGGGCACAACGCGGCCATGGCGGTACTGGAGAACGAACCCCGGTGACCCCTCAGTCGGCAGACGCCGTCCACCCCACCGCCCGGACGCGGGCCGCGTCCGCCGGGCGCGCCTCGTCGAAGAGGACGCCGTCGGCAGCGTCCACGCGCAGCCCGTCCACGTATGCCCCGCGGCCGACGTACCGCCGGTCCGTCGCGTACCGCCAGCGCAGGACCAGCCGGCGCGCGGCGGGGAGGTCGGCGGTGAGCCGGTGCCAGACGCGGCCGGACCAGCCCGTGACCGAGCCCGACGGGTGCTGCCCGGGGTCCTCGGCCCGGCGGGACGTCGTGAAGGGCACCGGCTGCCAGGTGGTGCCCCCGTCCGCCGTCGCCTCCAGGACCAGCACGTCTGTTCCGGGCTCGGTGTCCCACCACAGCGCGGAGCGCAGCCGCGCCCGGCCGGACGACGTGTCGAGCGTGGGGAGGGTGAGAGTCGCCGTGGTGGAGACCGCCATCCCGGAGAACCAGGCCCTGCGTCCCCGCACCGGCCGGACCGGGACGGCCCGCGCCAGGTTGTTCGCGGCGGCCACCCGGGGAGCCGACCCGGATCGCCAACTCCGCACCGGATGCACCGAGTTGCCCAGGACGACGAGGAACGAATCGGTCGTCGGGTCGAGCACCAGCGAGGTGCCCGTGAAGCCGGTGTGCCCGGCACTGCGCGGCGTGGCCATCGCGCCCATGTACCAGTGCTGGTAGAGCTCGAAGCCGAGGCCGTGCTCGTCGCCGGGGAACGCGGTGTTGAAGTCGGTGAACATCAGCTCCACCGACTCCGGCTCCAGGATCCGGGCCCGCCCGTACACGCCGCCGTTGAGCAGCGTACGGCCGAGGACCGCGAGGTCCCACGCGTCGGAGAACACGCCCGCGTGGCCCGCGACCCCGCCGAGGCTGGAGGCGTTCTCGTCGTGCACCTCTCCCCACACCAGGCCCCGGTCGAGACCGGACCACGGAGGGCGCGCGTACTCCGTGGCCGCGATCCTCGGCCGCCAGGAGGCAGGCGGGTTGTAGCGGGTGCGGCGCAGGCCGAGCGGCGCGGTGATCTCGTCGCGCAGGAGGACGTCCAGGGAGCGGCCCGTGATCCGCTCCAGCACGAGCTGGAGCGAGATGAGGTTCAGGTCCGAGTACAAGTACGCCGTGCCCGGCGCGCTGACCGGCGCCTCGTTCCAGATGAGCTGGAGCTTCTCCTCGTGCGTCGGCGCGCTGTACAGCGGGATCCAGGCGCGGAAGCCCGAGGTGTGCGTGAGGAGCTGACGGATCGTGATGTCCTGCTTGCCGGCGCGTGCGAAGTCCGGCAGGTACGAGGCGACCTTCGCCTCCAGCTCCAGCCCGCCCCGCTCCATCTGCTGCACGGCCAGGATCGAGGTGAACAGTTTCGACACCGACGCCAGGTCGAAGACGGTGTCCTCGGCCATGGGGATCTGCTCGCCGACCGGGAACTCGACGCCGGTGTCGGTCTTCTCGTCGTAGGCCCGGTAGCGCACCGCCATGCCGATGGGCCGGTGCAGGGCGACGGTGCCGCCCCGTCCGGCGAGCAGGACGGCACCCGCGTACCAGGGGTGCTCGGGGGAGGGGTCGAGGAACGCCTCGGCGTCGGTGACGAGTTGGCGCAGATGAGAGGAGAGCAGCCCGGCGCGTGCGGCCGAGCCGTGCCGCAGCGTGGGGCGGTGGCCGGTCGCCGGGGCGGCCTCGGCGGGGCCCGCCGGCAAGGAGGCCAGGGCGAGCGCACCGCCCAGTGCCATGGCCTCCCGGCCCAGTTGACGCCGGGTCAGTCGACCACGAGTCGCTCTGTCCGCCGCTCCCTCGGTCACAGCACGCCCCTTCGTCCCAGTCACCTCGGATGTCCACGGAAGTATGTCCGCCGCGCGCCGCCATGAATCGACCGAATGAATCTGACGGAGTATCAGAAAACCTCTTCCGTCCTCCGGAGGACTCCGGCATCCTGCGCCCATGCAGACGGAGCTGAGCCAGAAACTGGGAGTCGAGCACGCCGTCTTCGGCTTCACGCCGTTCCCCGCCGTCGCCGCGGCCATCAGCCGGGCCGGCGGCTTCGGCGTGCTCGGCGCGGTCCGCTACACAGCCCCCGACGAGCTCAAACGCGACCTGGACTGGATCGAGGCGCACGTCGACGGCCGACCGTACGGCCTGGACGTCGTGATGCCGGCGAAGAAGGTCGAGGGCGTCACCGAGGCGGATGTCGAGACGATGATCCCCGAGGGGCACCGGCAGTTCGTCCGGGACACCCTCGCCAAACACGGCGTGCCCGAGCTCGCCGAGGGCGAGGCGTCCGGCTGGCGCATCACCGGCTGGATGGAGCAGGTCGCCCGCAGCCAGCTCGATGTCGCCTTCGACTACCCGATCCGCCTCCTCGCCAACGCCCTCGGTTCCCCGCCCGCCGACGTCGTGGCCCGCGCCCACGACCAGGACGTCCTCGTCGCGGCTCTCGCGGGCAGCGCCCGGCACGCCCGCAAGCACAAGGACGCCGGGATCGACATCGTCGTGGCGCAGGGCTACGAGGCCGGCGGCCACACCGGCGAGATCGCCTCCATGGTGCTCACCCCCGACGTCGTCGACGCCGTCGCCCCGCTCCCTGTGCTGGCCGCCGGCGGCATCGGCAGCGGACAGCAGGTGGCTGCCGCTCTCACCCTCGGCGCTCAAGGTGTGTGGTTGGGCTCTATATGGCTGACCACCACAGAAGCGGACCTCCACTCGCCCGCTCTCACCCGCAAGCTGCTCGCGGCCGGCTCCGGCGACACCGTCCGCTCCCGCGCGCTGACCGGCAAGCCCGCACGCCAGCTGCGCACCGAGTGGACCGACGCCTGGGACGACCCGGCCGGGCCCGGCCCGCTGCCCATGCCGTTGCAGGGCCTGCTGGTCGCCGAGGCCGTGTCACGCATCCAGAAGTACGAGGTCGACCCCCTGCTCGGCACCCCGGTCGGGCAGATCGTCGGCCGGATGGACAGCGAACGCAGCGTCCAGGCCGTCTTCGACGACCTCACCCGTGGCTTCGAACAGGCCGTGGACCGCATCAACCGCATCGCTGGAAGGAGCGGCCAGTGAACAACAGCGTTCCCGCGGGCTTCTGGGCCCAGGCCACCGCCGACCCCGACCGCGCGGTCCTGGTCGCTCCCGACGGCGAGGAGTGGACCGCCGGCCGCCTGCACGCCGACGCCAACCGGCTCGTCCACGGCCTGCGCGCGGCCGGGCTGGAACGCGGCGACACCTTCGCGGTGGTCCTGCCCAACGGCGTCGAGTTCCTCACCGCGTACCTGGCCGCCAGTCAGGCCGGGTTCTACCTCGTCCCGGTCAACCACCACCTGGTCGGACCGGAGATCGCCTGGATCGTCTCCGACTCCGGCGCCAAAATCCTCCTCGCCCACGAACGCTTCGCCGACGCGGCACGCCACGCCGCCGACGAAGCCGGACTCCCGGCCACCCACCGATATGCCGTCGGCCCGGTCGAGGGCTTCCGCCCGTACGCCGAACTCCTCGACGGACAGCCCGGGTCGGCGCCCGCCGACCGCACCCTCGGCTGGGTCATGAACTACACCTCGGGCACCACCGGCCGCCCCCGCGGCATCCGCCGTCCGCTGCCCGGCAAACCTCCGGAGGAGGCCTACCTCGGCGGCTTCCTCGGCATCTTCGGCATCCGGCCGTTCGACGACAACGTGCACCTGGTGTGCTCGCCGCTGTACCACACGGCGGTCCTCCAGTTCGCGGGCGCGTCCCTGCACATCGGCCACCGACTGGTCGTGATGGACAAGTGGACACCTCTGGAGATGCTCCGCCTCATCGACCGCCACCGCTGCACCCACACCCATATGGTCCCCACCCAGTTCCACCGCCTGCTGGCCCTGCCCGACGAGGAGAAGGACCGCTACGACGTCTCCTCCATGCGGCACGCCATCCACGGCGCCGCGCCCTGCCCCGACCATGTGAAACGGGCCATGCTCGACTGGTGGGGCCCCTGCGTGGAGGAGTACTACGCGGCCAGCGAGGGCGGCGGCGCCTTCGCCACCGCCGAGGACTGGCTGAAGAAACCCGGCACCGTCGGCAAGGCCTGGCCCATCAGCGAACTCGCGATCTTCGACGACGACGGCAACCGGCTGCCGCCCGGCGAACTCGGCACCGTCTACATGAAGATGAACACGGGCGGCTTCTCGTACCACAAGGACGAGGCCAAGACCCGCAAGAACCGCATCGGCGACTTCTTCACCGTCGGAGACCTCGGCCACCTCGACGAGGACGGCTACCTCTTCCTGCGCGACCGGAAGATCGACCTGATCATCTCCGGCGGCGTCAACATCTACCCGGCCGAGATCGAGTCGGCCCTGCTCGCCCACCCCGCCGTCGCGGACGCCGCCGTCTTCGGCATCCCGCACGACGACTGGGGCGAGGAGGTCAAGGCCGTCGTCGAACCGGCCCCCGGACACCGGCCCGGGCCCGCCCTCGCGGCCGACCTCCTCGACCACTGCGCGCACCGGCTCGCCGGCTACAAGCGGCCCAGGAGCGTCGACTTCATCACCGAGATGCCCCGTGACCCCAACGGCAAGCTGTACAAGCGACGGCTGCGGGAGCCGTACTGGGAGGGCCGGACCCGACCGGTGTGAGGCGGCGGTGCGGCTTTGGTCGCGCGGGCGGGCACGGGCGTCATCCTTTGGTCGGCGCCCGCTCGCCCTCCGGCCGATGTCCGGCCGGGCCCCGCCTTCCTAGCGTGAGGGCCATGACGATCGCGACCGAAGAGGGACCGCTGCGGCGAGGGGGCGTACGGCCCAGCGAACGGGCGCTCGCCCCCGATCTCGCCCGCGGGATCATGCTGCTGTGCATCGTGCTGTCCAACACGGCCTTCCACCTGTGGGCGGCCCGGCACGGGCCGTCCGGATGGCAGCCCGTGGACGGCTCGTGGCTGGACCACGCGGTGCAGTTCACCATGATCATGGTGCTCGACCTGCGGATCTACCCGCTCTTCGCCTTCCTCTTCGGCTACGGCATGATGCAGCTCTACCTCCGGCAGACCGCCGCCGGCACCGACGGGCGCGACGCCGCGAAACTCCTGCGAAGGCGCAGCCTCTGGCTGATCGTCATCGGCCTGACGCACGCCACCCTGCTGATGTCCGGGGACATTCTCGGCTTCTACGGCGTCCTGAGCCTCATGCTGGGCCTGGCCTTCCTGCGGCGCGGCGAACGCGCCCTGACGTGGTGGATCTGGATCGGAGTCGCTCTGATGCTGCTCGTCACGGCCGGGCCCGTCATCGCCGCGCTGCTCCAGGGCGAGCTGGGCACGCTGGGTGACGCCGACGCCGAGGCCGGCTTCAAGGCGTACGCATCGGACGAGGAAAACTGGCTCACCGCGGCGGGCACCCGGCTCGAGACCGGCCTGTTCGTCACCTTCGCCGCCGCCACGCTGACCCTCGTCGGCGGCGGGTACATCCTCTTCCTGCTCGGCTTCTGGGCCGCGCGCCGCCGCATCCTGGAGGAACCGGGCCGCCACCGCACGCTGCTGCGCCGGACGGCGGTCATCGGCGTCGCGGCCGGCTGGCTCGGCGCGCTGCCCGCCGCCCTCGCCCACATCGGCGTCCTGCGCGTGCCGGACGACATGCAGAGCGAATCCGGGGCGCTCACGGCCCTCCGCGACATCACCGGCAACGCCGGGGGCCTCGGATACGTCGCGGCCGCCGCCCTCTTCGCGCACTGGTGGACCACCCGCCGGCCCCGCCGCGGCACGACGGCGGTGACGGCGGTGGCCGCCGTCGGCAAACGGTCCCTGTCCTGCTACCTCGCCCACTCGCTGCTCTTCGCCCCGGTGCTGGCCGCCTGGGGACTCGGCCTCGGGCAGCATCTGAGCAGCGCGACCATGGCGCTGTTCGCGTTCGCCGTCTGGCTGGTCACGGTGGCCGGGGCGTACGCCCTGGAACGGGGCGGCCGCCGGGGCCCCGCGGAAGCGGTGCTGCGCCGGCTGATGTACGGATCCCGGGCCGGCCGGGCATGACGAACGGGGCGCCGCCCCACCGGGAGCGGCACCCCATCAGCAGGTCAGGGGCGCTCGTGCACCCGGAGGACCTTCAGTTTCGGCGAGGACAGGATGTCCTTCTCGCAGAAGCGCGACGTGACCCACTTCTCATCGGAGAACAGCCGGGTCTGGTCGGCGAAGTGCGGCGACTCGGGGTTCGACGACTGGGAGTACGTCAGCAGGGTGCGGGCCACCGGGCAGCGGCTGCCGTCCCATCCCACCGCCTGGAGGTGACTGCTGCCGAACGGCACCTCCGTGTAGCCGCCCCCGGCCGCGTTCCACGTCGGTTCGAGCACGTTCCACACGCCGAGCCTGCCCGCGCCGCCGGGCACCGGAAGGCGCTCACCGCCGCGGACGACGAACTGGTGCGCGCCGAGCGGCGCGTCGAGCGCGATGCCCGCGGCGCGCAGTTCCGCCACCGCGTCGGCGAGGGCGACGGCGAAGCCGGGCGCGTCCGTGTTCAGCGTGTTCGGCGTACGCACCGGGTCCGCCGCCGAGAAGGGCACCTTCCACAACTCGGCCGGAGGCACCGCCTGCTCCAGCTTCCGCCAGAACCGGTCGAACAGCAGCGCTCCCCGGCTCCCGGTGTCCATGGTGCGGTCCCACGCCGTCAGCACCCCACAGGCCTCCGACACGTCGACGGCCTCGCCGTCGCTGCCCGTCGCCGTACCGCCGGGCAGCGCGGCGCACGCCCGTGCCACGTCCGCCGCGGTGAGATCACCAGCGGGCACCCGGTTGGCGAACTGCTGCCGTTGCAGGTCGCGTACGGTCAGGCGGCCCCGGTCCGCCATCGCCGCCACGTCCTCGATCCCGCCGCGCGTGCGCAGGCCGAGCTGCGTCTCCACCGTGCCGAAGACCCGCTCGTATCCGGTGATCGGCCGGTCGGCGTTGGTCATCCACGCGGTGCCGTTGGAGTTCTCCACGTACGGCGCGTCCTTGAGCGTCGGCATCCTCGCCGGCCCGAAGATGCCCGGCGCCACCGCGTCGGGATCACTGCCGAGGGCGCAGTCGCCGCGCGAGCCGTCGAGGATCGCGATACCGGACGCCGGATACGTGGTCCTGCCCAGCGCCGTCGAGCAGCGCTGCGCCAACTCGTCGGTGATGCGCGGAAGTACCTGGGACTGGGTGTAGAGGGAATGCCCCGCGCGGTCGGCGGCGATCGTGTTCACCCAGGGGATGCCCTGGTGCCGGTCGAGGGACGCGAGGACGTCCTCCGTGCTCCGCGCCTTGCCGAAGCCGAGCGAGGTGTCGGCGAAACGGAGGTTCGCGGCGTTCGGGTCGTGCAGGGCGTACGCCGTCGTGCTCGTCCACGGCAGCGGGACCTGGGAGCTGAGGGAGGTGACGACCGGGCCGTAGCGGGTCCACCACTGGGTGCGGGTCACCGGCGCGCCGTCCTTCACCGCGACCGTCACGGTCCGCTTCTTCATGCGCTCCGGCCTTCCGTCCACGAGGTACGTCGTGGGATCGGCCGGATCCAGCGTCAGCTGGTGGAAGTTGGCCGGTATGCCGGTCGAGACGGTGTGGCTCCACGCCACATGGGCGTTGAAGCCCATGGAGATCGCCGGTGTGCCGAGCAGAGAGCCACCGGAGACGTTCAGCTCGCCGGGGATCGTCTGCTGCGACTGCCAGAACCGGCGCCCGCCCTGCCACGGGTAGTGCGGGTTGCCCAGCAGCAGACCGCTGCCGTTGGCCGTGGTGTCGCCGCGGAACGCGACCGCGTTGGAGCCCATGCCGGGGTCGCCCCACAGCTCGTCGGCCGCCTTCGCCACGGCCTTCGCGTCCGGCGTGCGGGCGGCGGGCCGGGAGGACGGAGTGCCGGAGGCGGCGCCGGCTCCGGCCGGTGGCTGCGCGCCCGTGATCGTGTCCACGAAGCGCCCCTCGCCGGAGATCGAGGCGATGGCGTGGCCACGGGCGGCCACGTCGAGCTCGGTGACCGGACGGACCCAGGAGGCGCCCGCGCAGGCGGGATCCGTGATCTTCTTCTGCTTCAGCCAGGCGTTGTAACCGGCCGCCCAGCCGCGCATCATGTCCCGGACCTCACGGCTCGGGCCCACGGGCGCGGGCTCGGCGAGCAGCTTCTCCACGGTGCGGGTCTCACGGACCCCGCGGAAGTACAGGTCACTGGCGAGATTCGTCCTGGCCCCGGAGAGGGCGCCGCCGGCGGCGGCTCCGGCGCCGAAGTACCGGGAGCGCTCGCCCCGCAGGGTCACGAACCCGTCGGCGAGCGTGCAGACCTCGTCGGACGCCTGCGCCCAGCCCGTACCGAAGCCCAGGCCGGCGTAGTCCTTCGCGAGGATGTGCGGGATGCCGTACTCGGTGTAGCGGATGACGGCGGACAGGCCGTCGCGGGACGGGTGTTGCTCCGCTCGTCCCTGGCTCGGGGCAGCGACCGCGGGTAACGCGGACGCGGCCGTGAACAGGGCCGTGGCCCCGAGAACGAGTCGTCTCAGGCGGCTGCGCATCGTGCCCTCCAACATCATTGAGGGGAAGGAGACTTGAGCGTACGGATGTGCCGCGTTCGCACGTCAGTACCAAGACACGGGACGCCTCTGGCGGCGGCAGGGTTGAGCCGGTCGGTTCTTGACCTCGCACGGCGGTGAACCGAGGATCACTGTCATGACGACGCCCGGACACGGCAGCACGGTCGACGGAGTCCTGCGGCGCAGCGCCCGGCGCACTCCGGCGCGCACCGCGGTGGAGTACGGCGACCGCACCTGGACATACGACGAACTGGACACCGCCGTCTCCCGTGCGGCGAGCGTCCTCCTCAACCAGGGGCTGTCCCCGGGCGACCGGGTGGGCGCGTACGGCCACAACTCCGACGCCTACCTGATCGCCTTCCTGGCCTGTGCCCGTGCGGGCTTGGTGCACGTGCCCGTCAACCAGAACCTGACCGGCGACGACCTCGCCTACATCGTCGGCCAGTCCGGCAGCTCCCTGGTCCTCGCCGACCCGGACCTCGCCGGGCAACTCCCCGACGGCGTACGGACGTTGCCCCTGCGTGACGCCGACGACTCACTCCTCGCCCGGCTGGCAGAGGCGCCCCCGTACGACGGTCCCGAGCCCCGCACCGAGGACCTCGTGCAGCTGCTGTACACGTCCGGGACGACCGCCCTGCCCAAGGGCGCGGTGATGACGCACCGGGCTCTGGTGCACGAGTACCTGAGCGCGATCACCGCCCTCGACCTCAGTGCGGGCGACCGTCCCGCGCACTCGCTGCCCCTCTACCACTCGGCGCAGATGCACGTCTTCCTGCTGCCCTACCTCGCGGTCGGGGCGACGAACATCATCCTCGACGCACCCGACGGTGACCGGCTCTTCGACCTGGTCGAAGCGGGCCGCGTGGACAGCCTGTTCGCTCCGCCCACCGTCTGGATCGCCCTGTCCAACCGCCCCGACTTCGCCACCCGCGACCTGAGCGGCCTGCGCAAGGCGTACTACGGGGCGTCGATCATGCCGGTCCCCGTCCTGGAACGGCTGAAGGAACGCCTGCCGGAACTGGCCTTCTACAACTGCTTCGGGCAGAGCGAGATCGGCCCCCTGGCCACGGTCCTCGCCCCCGAGGAACACAAGGGGCGCATGGACTCCTGCGGCCGACCGGTGCTGTTCGTCGACGCGCGTGTGGTCGACGAGGACGGCAGGGACGTACCGGACGGCACCCCGGGCGAGATCGTCTACCGCTCTCCGCAACTGTGCGAGGGCTACTGGGACAAGCCCGAGGAGACCGCCAAGGCGTTCCGCGACGGCTGGTTCCGCTCCGGCGATCTCGCGGTACGGGACGCGCACGGCTACTACACGATCGTCGACCGGGTGAAGGACGTCATCAACTCCGGTGGCGTACTGGTCGCTTCACGCCAGGTCGAGGACGCCCTGTACACCCATCCCCAGGTCGCCGAGACGGCGGTCGTGGGCCTGCCCGACGAACGCTGGATCGAAGCCGTCACAGCCGTCGTCGTCCCACGCGGCGAGGTCACCGAGGCGGAACTCATCGCCCACGCCCGCGAGAAGCTCGCCTCCTTCAAGGCCCCGAAGCGGGTGGTGTTCGTGGAGGGCCTCCCGCGCAACGCCAGCGGGAAGATCCTCAAGCGGGAGCTTCGGAAGAGCCTCGGGGGCGGGGCGGGGCCGGTAACATCCGGGTAGCGCGGCACGAGGGGGTCATAGTGATCGAACTGTCCGACATGATCCGCGAGTTGAGGAGTCAGCTGACCACTGCCCTGGCGGACGGCGCAGGCGAGGCCATCCGGTTCGAGGCCGGCCCCGTCGAGATCGAGGCGACCGTCGCCGTCACCCGCGAGGCGGGCGCCGACGCCAAGGTCCGGTTCTGGGTCGTCGATGCGAACACTCGGGGTACCTACGCGAACGCGCAGACGCAACGCGTCAAGCTCACTCTCACGCCCACCACCGTCCCGGTCGGCGGAGGCCCGCCGCGACCCGCCATGATCGCGGGCGACGAGGCCTCCGGCGAGTGCTGATCGAGGGCGCATGCGGATCGATCGTGGGCTGGTGCCGCAGCGGGTCGCCAAGATCATCGTCACGCCCACGAATGGCGGTGCGCGCCGACGTGGCTCGGGCTACCTCGTCTCTGCGGGGCGCGTGCTCACCGCTGCCCACGTCATCGAGGACGCGGCGTCGATCGAGATCCGATTCCAGGCAGACCGTCCGGACGTGCTGACCGTGGGGGCGGCCGTGGAGTGGCGGCACACCGGCATCGATGTCGCCGTGCTGGTGGTTCCGGTCCGGCTGAGCGAGACGGTGACGGGCGCGGCGCCCTCCGCGTCCTACGGCCGGATCGGGGAGCGGGACGTCGTCCTGCGCTGCACCGCGCTGGGCTTCCCGCGCTTCAAGCTCCGCACCGACAGCGACGGTTCGCTCTTCCGGGACGCCGAGCACGCGGACACCACCTGCGCGGCACTGTCCAACCGGGGTGAGGGCACGCTCGACCTGAAGGTGACCTCGCCCCCGGCGGACGACCCGGACCCTCGCAAAGACTCCTGGGAAGGCATGTCCGGTGCGGCTGTCTTCTGTGAAGGCCACCTCGTGGGAGTCGTCTCCCGCCACCACCGCAGCGACGGGCCGGGCCGGATCGCCGCATGCCGGGTGGACCGCTGGGCCGAGACCCTGAGCAGGCGCGAACTCGTCGACCTGGAGCATGTGCTGGGCCGCAGGCTGACGCCCGAGGAATTGCCCGACGTCACCGAAACGACCGTCCACGGCATGACACCCGCGGACCGGATCGGCGGACCGCTCGGCCGGTTCGCCCCGCCGGCGTCCGGCCCGGCCGCCGTGCCACTGGCCGTCCCGCAGCGCAGGATCGCATCGGACCGGCTGCGCGGGCGCGACGGGCAGGTGGGCGAACTGACCGCCGCGATCACCCGGCGGGCCCACGGCGACGGCTCCGAGCGGGGTGTGTGGCTGTTGTCCGGCATGGGGGGATGCGGCAAGACGACCCTCGCCCTGGAGACGGCACACCGGCTGGCCGCCACCATGACGGGAGTGTGGTGGGTGTCGGCAGCGGACGCCGAGGCCCTCTCCCTGGCGTTGCGCGCGGTCGCCTTCGACGCGGGCGCCCGGGTCGCCGACTTCGCCGGACCATCCCATCCCGCTGACGTGCTGTGGAGGTTCCTCAACGCCCTCACCACGCCCTGGCTGCTGGTCCTGGACAACGTCGACGACCCCTCGGTGCTGGCGGCCGAGCCGGCCCGTACGGCCGAGGGCGTCGGCTGGCTGCGCCCACCCGCGCACCCTTGGGGGACGGTACTGCTCACCAGCCGGGAATCCCGCCGTGAACGCTGGGGCGACTGGGTGCACATGGTCGACGTCGGCAACCTCTCCGGTTCCGACGGAGCCGAAGTCCTCCACGATCTCGCTCCGGGTGCCGGTGAGCCGGAGGAGGCCCGGGAACTCGCCGAACACCTCGGAGGTCTGCCCCTCGCCCTCAATCTCGCCGGCTCCTATCTGGCACGGGCGCTGGATGACCCCTGGCCGATGCCCTCGACACCCGAGACATTCGACGAGTACCGCGCCAGCTTCGACTCCCGTCTGGCCGACATGGCGTTCGACCCCGACACGGATCTGGGCCCCGACGAGCGCAACCGCCGCGCGATCGTCAGCACCTGGGAGCTCTCCCTCGACCTGTTGCACCGGCAGGGCACCGACCTGGCTCGCCCCCTCCTGCGGTTGCTCTCGGCCCTGGGCCCGGCACCCGTTCCGTACCGGGAACTCATCGCGTCGGAACTCCTCGCCGAAAGCGAACTGTTCACCGTACCCACGGAAGAGCGGCTCCAGGAGGCGGTGAAGGGCCTCGCCGGACTCCAGTTGATCACCATCGAGACAACCCGCGAGTCCGCCGGAGCGAAGGGCCGCCCCCAGCGCTGGATCACCATTCATCCGATGGTCCGGGCCGCCTGCCGCGCCCACGCCGACTTCACCGCCCAGAAGCCCCTGCTGCTGCGCCTCGTCACCGCGTTGCTGGAGAGGCACACGGGCCCCCTCGACCCCTTCGACACCAAGGACTGGCCCCGCTGGCAGGCCATCGCCCCGCACTGTGCCGCGGTCCTGTCCCTGCTGCCCGAGGACGACCGGGTGGACCCGGACCTGGCCGTGGCGACCACCGAGCCCGCTGTGCGGACCGCGCAGTACCGCACCGACCTCGGCATGTACCGCGAAGCCAGCGCCGAACTCGACGCACTCGGCTCGCTCCGGGCCCGGCTGCTCGGCGACGACCACCCGGCCACCATCGCCGCCGCCCTCCACCGCGCCTGGGCGGTACGCCAAACCGGCGCCCTCGTCGAGGCGGACCAGTTGTACCAGGACGTGGGCCGGGCCTGCGCACGCGCCCTGCCGGACGGCCACGCCTACCTTCAGTCGGCCAAGACGGGCCGGGCCCGGGTACTGCGGGAGCTGGGACGGTACGAATCCGCCGAGGAGGAGTTACGCGTGGCCCTGGCCATGCGCCTGAAGGCCCCGACCTACCCGCGCGGCATTCTGCGCATCCGGCACGAGTTGGCGATCCTGGCCCACAAGCGCGACCGCCATGAGGAGGCCGTCGCCGAACTGCGCAGCCTCTCACGGGAGTTCACAGAGCTCGTCGGTGAGAACGACCTGGACACCCTGGCCAACTGGGTGACACTCGCCCGTGCCCTGCGCGAGGCCGGTCACGCCAGGGAAGCGGAAGAGGCCATCGAGAACGCCGTACGTGGATATCTGACGGTGCTGGGGCCCGAGCACCCCGACGTGCCGATGGCCCGCCACGAACGCGCCCGGCTGATCCGCGACCACGAGTCGGACCCCGAATGCCTGAAGCGGGCGCGGGACGAGTTCGACGACATCTGGCGATTCAACGAACGCCACCTGGGCTCCGACCACCCCGACACCCTCGCCGCCCGGCACGAACTCGCCACGACCTGGCACCTGCTCGGCCGGCCGGACCTGGCGGTGGAGCACTTCGAGGCCGTCCTCGAAGCCGGCAGGCGGCGGCTGGGCGACCAGCATCCCGACGTCCTGTGCTGCGCCCGCAACCTCGCCGGAGTACGAGCGGAACTCGCGGAGCGCACGGTCGCCCCCGGTGGGGAAACGGACGGCGACGGCGATGACGCGGCACTTCGAGGAGGCCAACCGATGGACGACATCCGCCCCGCCGACCAGGACGTACGTGCACCCGCCGCCCCTGACCTGGCGAACCTCCCCCTCGAACAGGCCCTGGCCAGCCCCTCCCACACTGCCGCCGCACGCCTCGTCGGACGGTACATCCGGCCCCGGGTGAACCGGAGCGGAGAGGGAGGCGGAGGGGGTGGCTACTCGGGGAGCAGCTACTCAGGGTCCGCCGAGCGGCCGGTGAGCTACACACCGGTGCCCGCGGACCGTGTCCCACAACGGGACCTCGCCCAGGACACGCTCGGGCAGCCGTTTCCCACATCCGCCGATCTACGCACGATGGCCGCGGGCGCCGAGGACGGCGCCCTGGCCCAACGGATGCGAGCCCAGCAACGCGAGGCCCGAGCGGTGGTTCTGGACGAACTCATCGACCTGACAGCCGTGGTCACACCCTCCGGCGAGACCGAGTCACTCAGGGCCTCGGACGTACGGGAGCTCCTTGTGCGGGCGAAACGGGCCGACCCGAGTGCGGTGACGGCCGTGCTGCTCCACCCGTCCGTGGGCCGCTGGCTGAGCCGGGCCCTACGCGCCCTGCACACACCGCCGGGCGGACCGCGCACCTGGGCCGGGGCACCGCCGGCCGACCTCCTCCGTCTCCACTCGGTCGCGGCGGCGGTCGGCGTCCGGGCCCGACTGTTTTTCACCCTGCCCGTCCCCGTGCATGCCGGTCACGTCCACCTGCCCGGCCTGGGAGCCGCCGATCTGCGTGCGTCCGGGACCGCCGTAGCCCAGGTCGTCTGCCTGGGGGGCGCGGCCGTCGTCAAAGGCGAGGGCGTGGAGGTGCGGCTGCCGAGCCGGAGCGATCCGAACCCGCCGGGCTGGGTCCCCGTCCACCGGGTGCGCACACCCGTCGGGCGGCGCGGCTTCGACCTCGTCCTGGAAGACGTGGACCCCTACCGCGAGAGTGACGAGCCTGTGCCGCCCGACCCGCTGGGGCCGGTGGCGCTGACCCGATGGCGGCGGACGATCCGCGATGCGGGAAAGCTGCTCTCCGATCTCACGCCCGGGCAGGCCGACGCCCTCGCGGTGACCCTCACGGCCCTCACCCCCCGGACGGAGGCGGAGCCGACCGCCGGCACGATGACGTCTGTGTCGTCGAGCGATGCGTTCGGCGGCGTCGTGCTCAGCACGCCCCCCGACGCGGTGGAACTCGCCGCCACCCTGGTCCACGAGTTCCGCCACATGGAACTCGACACCGTCCTGGACTCCCTCGACCTCTACGAAACGGAGCGCGAGGGGCCCGATGGGGAGCTCTACTACGCGCCGTGGCGCGACACCCCGCGCCCGCTGCCGGGATTCCTGCACGGCGTCTTCGCCTTCTTCGCGGTGGTCGACTTCTGGCGGGAACTCACTCACTGGGCCCGCGACCGGCACCTGCGGCGGCGGGCCCAGTTCCAGTACGCGTACTGGCGCATACAGACGGGGCACGCCTTCGAGACCCTGTCCTCGACAGCACGTCTCACCGGTTCCGGGCGGGAGCTCATCGCCGGACTGGGCGACCGCTTGGCCAGGTGGACCGTCCCCGCGGCCGTGCCGGAGGAAATCACCGCGCTCGCAACGGAAGCCGCCGTCGCCCACCGCGTCCGCTGGCGACTGCACCATGTGACCCCCGACCCGCACGCGGTGTCGCAGCTGGCCGAGGCGTGTCGCTCCGGTGCGGAAGAACCCAGGAGGAGGGTCGCCGGCGTACTGCTGCCCGACACTGCCGTCCCCTCCTTGAACCACTACACGAAGATGCTGTGCCAGTGGGCGACCGCCCCGGACGAGGACACCGTCGACGACCCCGCCGACTTGGCCCGCATCCAGGGCCGTCGGCACGAGTCCCGCCGCCTCGCCACCGACCAGGTGACACGGCAACCTCAGCAGCCTGAACACTGGGCCCGGCTCGCTCTCACCTTGCGCCGGGACGCCGGGACGGCGTCTTTGGACACCGCCGACGCCGTGGCGGCACGGGCCCTGGTCCACTGTCCGGAGGTGGTTCGCGCCACCTTCGCCCGCATCGCCGTACAGCGGGGCGAGCAGCCGGACCCCGTGGCACTGGCCGCATGGCTCGGCGCTCCGGCGGGCCTGCACGACCTCCCCTCCATGCACTCCTTCTGACGCGGATGCCGATGGATGCGCCCGAGGCGAGGACTCTGTTGCGGCCCTGTGCCTTTCGGGACGAGGATCGGCGCCATGCCGATCTTCCGCGCTCCGGACGGTGTCCGACTCGCCTGTCACATGAGCGGCGAGGGCAGGCCGCTCGTCGTGCTTCCGGGAGGCCCCATGCGAGCCTCGGCGTACCTCGGAAACCTGGGCGGACTGCACGAGCACCGGCAGTTGGCGCTCCTCGACCTGCGCGGCACGGGGGAGTCCGAGGTGCCTGCGGATCCGGCCACGTACCGCTGCGACCGGCTCGTGGACGACGTCGAGGCGCTGCGCCGCCACCTGGGCCTGGAGCGGATGGACGTGCTCGCACACTCGGCGGGAGGCAGCCTCGCCATGCTGTACGCGGCCCGGTATCCGGACCGGCTGGGGCGGCTGGCGCTCATCACCGCCACCCCGTGGGCGCTGGGCCTGCCCGCGACGGCCGAGGACCGGCTGGCCGCGGCCCGGCTGCGCGCGTCGGAACCCTGGTTCGCCGACGCGTTCCCGGCGTTCGAGGCCTGGCTGTCCGGCACCGGTGACTTCGACCCCGTGTTCCTCCCCTTCTTCTACGGCCGTTGGGACGACACCGCCCGGGCCCACGCCGACCGCGAGGAGGACGAGACCAACGAGGACGCGGCGGACCGCTACGGGGCGGACGGCGCCTACGACCCGGACGCGACACGCTCCGCGCTCGCCCGTGTCACCGCCCCGGTGCTCGTCCTGGCCGGGAAGATGGACGGCGGCCCGAGTCCCGCCCTGGCCCGGCGTGCGGCCGAGGTGTTCCCAGTGGCCGAGTTCGCGGTGCAGCCGGGGGCGGGACACTACCCGTGGCTGGACGACCCGGAGTGGTTCGTGCGGCGCGTGGCCGCCTTCTTCTCCGGACCGGAGTGAGACGTCCTTCTGCTCTCGGCAGAGCCGGACCCTCCTGACGAGGAGCCCTCACTACGGTGTCCGGCATGGACACCGAACCGCGCACCGTGCGGGCGAACGGCATCACCCTGGCCTACCGCGTCTGGGGACCAGGGGACGCGCCGCCCGTCGTACTCCTGCACGCCCGCGGGGCCGACGGTGCCGACTGGGCGGAGATCGCCCCCGCGCTGGCCGCCGGGCCCCGCCGGGTGTACGCCCCCGACCTGCGCGGGCACGGCCGCAGCGACTGGCCCGGCGGATACGCCTACGAGGTCATGCGCGACGACGTGCTCGCCTTCCTCGGTGCGCTCGGCGTCACCCGCACCGATGTCGTGGGCCACTCGCTCGGCGGCGCTGTCGCCTGCCTGCTCGCCCAGCACTGCCCGCGGCTCGTACGGCGGCTCGTTCTGGAGGACGTACCCGCGCCCTTCCCGCTGGACCCGCCGCGCCCGCCCGCCGAACGGCCCGGCGGGGACCTGCCGTACGACTGGGCGATGATCCTCGCCACCGACGAACAGCGCAACGCCCCGGATCCCATGTGGTGCGACCACATGGGGCGGATCACCATGCCCACACTGCTGATCGGTGGCGGGGCGACCAGCCTGATCCCCCAGGATCAGATCACCGCCCTCGCCGAGCTGCTTCCCGATGCCCGGCGCGTCACCATCGACGCCGGGCATCTCGTGCACGAGGCACGGCCCGAGGAGTTCCTCGCAGCCGTGGGGGAGTTCCTCAGCCCTGCGGACCGTACGCTGTCATGAAACGGTCGCGGAACTTGTCCATGCCCCAACGGGGCGCGTCCGGGGCCGGCTTGAGGCCGTCGGTCCAGCCCCAGTCGGCGACCCGGTCCAGCACCTTCTTGTCGCGGGCGACGATCGTGACCGGCACGTCCTTGCCGGTGTCCCCGGCGGTGACCGTCGGCACCGGCTGGTGGTCGCCGAGGAAGACCAGCACCGTGTCCTCGTCGCCGTAGCGCTCGACCCACTCGGTCAGGCTCCGGATCGAGTACTCGATGGCTCGGCGGTACTCGGTGCGCACCTTCTCCGGGTCCTTCCAGACCTCCGTGGGGTTGGTGCCCTCCTTCTTGATCCGGTGGAACACCGAACCGTCGCCGAGGTCCTCCCAGTCGATCATGCGGGCGATGGGCGACCAGGGGTTGTGGCTGGAGGCCAGGATGACCTCCGCCATGATCGGCTCACGGTCCTTCTTGCCGTGCTCCAGCCGCTGGAAGGCCTCCATGCTGAACTGGTCGGGCACGGGCGTCCAGCTGAAGTACGGGCCGTGGTAGCCGAGGTGCTCGGAGTCGTAGATGTGGTCCAGGCCGAAGTACTTCCCCTCCGGCCAGGCCCGGCGCACGCCGGGGACGATGCCGACGGTCCGCCAGGCACCGGTCTTGCGGAAGTAGTTGGTCAGCGTCATGCGGTCGCTGGTGGTCAGGCTGCGGTACCGCTGCTGATTCTTGATCCACAGACCGGACAGGAAGGTCGAGTGGGCGAGCCAGCTGCCCGCGCCGGTCACCGGCGACTGCAACCAGCCGCTGCGCGACTCGAACCCGGCCGACTTGAGCGAAGCGGTGCCCTCCTTCAGCACGGCGTCGGTCTGCTTCGCCATCGCCGGGTCGTCGATCGCGACCCGGCCGTAGCTCTCGATGAAGGTGAACAGGACGTCCTTGCCGCGCAGCCCCGTGAGCAACTGGTCCGGCGGCGTCTTCGCGAAGGCGTCCACGGCAGCTTGCTTCTGGAAGACCCGCGCGTCCTTCAGACCGGCGCGCACCTGGTCCACGCGATTGCCGAGGAACTCCGCGTTGCCCTTGGTGGCGATCGGCACGGTGCCGATCTGCACGCCCAGAGTCATACAGGTGATCCACGCCGTGCCGAGGATCAGCGTCGTACGGGCGGCGACGGGACGGTGCCGGACCATCAGGTTCGTCAGCCGTACCACGGCGAGCGTCGTGAGGACCAGCACCGCGACGAGCAGCACGATCACCCCGATCACGGACAGCACCTGGCCGGTACGGCCGAACGTCTCCCTCAGGAAGTCCGTGGCGTTCTCGATGAGAATCCAGTCCAGGACCAGGTCGAAGGGCCGGGCCAGCACCTGGTAGAAGCCCATGTCGACGAACTTCAGGACCGTGACCAGCCCGAGGAACACGCCCGAGACGACCGCCATGATCCGCCGGTACCTCGGCGGCAGCGCGAGCAGCAGACCCGCGAGCAGCACGCCCTCGGCGGGGATACGGACGAACGAGGCGAACTCGATCCGCTCGATCCGGTTCGGCAGCAGCAGCGCGAACACCACGAGCGCACCGGCCAGCACGGTCGTCCCCACGCTGACGCCGCGCGCCGCACGCGGATGGCGACGCCGCCATCCGAACCAGCCGGGCCTGTCCCGGTCCGACGCCGCGACGGCCGCCGCAGGCGGCTCCTCCTCGACGTCTGCTTCCTGCACGCCGGCGTCGTCGCCTTCTTCGCGCGCGGCAGGGGCATGGTCGGGGTGCGTCGCGGCGGTGCCACTGTCCGCGTCCGCCGCGGCTGTGCAGCCGTCCTTGTCCGCCGGGGTCGTGCCGCTGTTCGGTTCCGCCGTGCCGGCGTCGCTGTCCGACTCTGCCACGGCTGTGTCGCCGTCCGTGCCTGTCGTGGCCGTGTCGCTGTCTGGTTCCGTCGTGCTGGCGTCGCCGTCCGGGCTTGCCGTGCCGGCGTCGCCCCCCGGGCCTGCCGCGTCTGTACTGCTGTCGGGTTTCGTCCTGCCGGCGTCGCCGTCCGGCTCCGTCGGGGCTGCGTCGCTGTCCGACTCCACCGCAACTGTGTCGCCGTCTGCGTCCGCCAGGGGCGTGCCCCTGTTCGGTTCCGTCGTGTCGGCGTCGTCTTCCGGGCTTGCCGTGCCGACGTCGCCCTCCGGTTCCGCAGGGACCGCGTCGCCTCCGTTCCGCTCCGCCGCGTCCGCGTCCCCGTCCGACTCCGCCGCGGCGATGTCGCTGTCGGAATCCACTCCGGCCGTGTCACCCTCCGACCCCGCCGCGCCGGTGGCATCATCCGGTTCCGCCCCGCTCCCGGTCGTGCCCGTTTGCTGTTGGGAGCGAGTGAAGAGCGACACCCGGTGGTCCTTCCGTGCGGTCTTGCTAGGCATGGCAAACAGAGCCCGGTGACCGGGCCTGCCACCACCAGTACGTCCGCACGTCACCTTAGGTTCAATCGACCGGCCGGAGAATCACCCGTCCGCCGCCACGGCCACCTCCCGCGCCCAGCGATAGTCCGCCTTGCCGCTGGGCGACCGCTGGACCGACTCAGTGATCACCAACTGGCGCGGGATCTTGTAACCGGCGAGCCTGTCACGGCAGTGTGTCTGGATGTCCTCCAGCGACGGGCGCGCCGCACCCTCGCGCAACTGCACCACGGCCGCCACATGGTGGCCCCACTGGGGGTCCGGAACCCCGGCCACCAACGCGTCGTAGACGTCCGGGTGGGACTTGAGGGCCTGCTCGACCTCCTCCGGGTACACCTTCTCGCCGCCGGTGTTGATGCACTGCGAGCCGCGGCCGAGAACGGTGACCACACCTTCCTCGTCGACGGTGGCCATGTCGCCGAGCAACACCCACCGCTCGCCGTCCTTCTCGAAGAACGTCTCGGCGGTCTTGGCCGGGTCGTTGTAGTAGCCGAGCGGCACATGTCCGCACTGGGCGATCCGGCCCAGCTCACCGGCCGCCACCGGTTCGTACGTGGCCGGGTCCACCACCTGCGTGCGGGCGTTGACCCGGACCCGGAAGCCCCGCTCGGGGCCCGAGTCCTCGGTCGCCGTCCCGTTGAAACCGGACTCCGACGAGCCGAAGTTGTTCAGCAGCATGGCGTTCGGCACCAGCTCCTGGAACTGCCGGCGCACCGTGTCCGACATGATCGCGCCGGACGACGACACGCTGAACAGCGACGAGCGGTCGATGTCCCGCAGCGGACCGCTCAGCGCGTCGATCAGCGGCCGCAGCATCGCGTCCCCCACCAGTGAGATGCTGCTGACCTTCTCCTTCTCCACCGTCCGCAGCACCTCGTCGGGCACGAACTTGCGGTGGATCACGACCCGTTGCCCGAAGTTGAAGCCGATGAACGCCGTGAGGGTGGAGGTGCCGTGCATCAGTGGCGCCGTGGGGAAGAAGGTGATTCCCGCGCCGCCGGCCGCGACCCGCTCGGCCAGCTCCTCAGGCTTCTTCACCGGTTCACCGGTCGGCGCGCCCCCGCCGAGCCCCGCGAAGAACAGATCCTCCTGCCGCCACATCACACCCTTGGGCATCCCGGTCGTACCACCGGTGTAGATGACGAACTGGTCATCGGGCGAGCGGGCCGGGAAGCCGCGCTCGGGTGACCCAGCGGCCTCCACCTGTGCGAACTCCACACAGGGCACCGCGGCGGCCCTCGGCGCCGGCGCACCCACCCGGACCAGATGCCGCAACCCCTCCGCCCGGGGCCGCGCCGCCGCCACCCGGTCCGTGAACTCCGCGTCGAAGACCAGCGCCACCAGATCAGCGTCCCGGTAGAGGTACGCCAACTCCTCTTCCACATAACGGTAGTTGACGTTGACCGGGACAATCCTCGCCTTCAGGCAGCCCAGCACCGTCTGGAGGTACTCCACGCCGTTGTAGAGGTGGAGCCCGAGGTGCTCCCCGGGCCGTATCCCGCTGTCGAGCAGATGGTGGCCGACGCGGTTGGCCGCCGCGTCCAGCTTGCCGTACGTCAGGCGGCGTTCCGCGCCCGTGCCCGGATGGTCGACGTACACCAGCGCCTCACGGTCGGGAACCACGTCGACGACCGACTCGAACAGGTCGGCAAGGTTGTACTCCACCGCTCCTCCTGACCCCGGGACGTGCCTGGCATCGGACGGTTCGCCGGTCATCAGAGCAAAGGGCGGTCCAACTGTGAAGGGCTCGCGCGAAGAAATCTGACTGACTGTCAGAAAACCCTTGAAGTGCCTCCCGCCCTACTGCAACCTGTTCTCGTTCCACGAGAGGGGAGTTGGCCATGGGTGGGACGGAACACCTCACCGTGCAGCGCGAAGGCGCCACACTGGTGCTCACGCTCAACAGGCCCGAAGCCAGGAACGCGCTCTCGCTGCCGATGCTCGTCGGCCTCCACGACGGCTGGCTGGAGGCCGACGCGGACGACTCGGTCCGCTCGATCGTGTTCACCGGCGCGGGCGGCTCGTTCTGCTCGGGCATGGACCTCAAGGCCCTCGCCGGCGACGGCATGGCCGGCGAGGAGTACCGCGACCGGCTCAAGGCCGACCCCGACCTGCACTGGAAGGCGATGCTGCGCCACCACCGCCCGCGCAAGCCGGTGATCGCGGCCGTCGAGGGGTACTGCGTCGCGGGCGGCACCGAGATGCTCCAGGGCACCGACATCCGCGTCGCCGGCGAGTCCGCGACCTTCGGCCTGTTCGAGGTGAAGCGCGGCCTGTTTCCCATCGGCGGCTCCACGGTCCGGCTGCAACGCCAGATCCCGCGCACCCACGCCCTGGAGATGCTCCTCACCGGCCGCCCCTACAGCGCCCGCGAGGCCGCCGCCATCGGCCTGGTGGGACACGTCGTCCCCGACGGCACGGCGCTCGCGAAGGCGCTGGAGATCGCCGAACGGATCAACTCCTGCGGCCCGCTGGCGGTCGAGGCCGTCAAGGCCTCCGTCTACGAGACCGCCGAGATGACCGAGTCCGACGGCCTCGTGGCCGAACTCACCCGCGGCTGGCCGGTCTTCGACACCGCCGACGCCAAGGAGGGCGCCCGCGCCTTCGCGGAGAAGCGACCGCCCGTCTACAAGCGCGCTTGACCGAAGGAGCCCTCCGGCATGCCCGAAGTCCTCAAAGCCCCTCTCGTCGTCGAGTTCCCCTTCACCCGCTCGCTCGGTCCCGTCCAGAGCGCCTTCCTGACCGGCCTGCGCGAACGCGTCGTCCTCGGGGTGCGCACCGTCGACGGCCGCACCCTCGTCCCGCCCGTCGAGTACGACCCCGTCACCGCCGAGGAGATCCGCGACCTCGTCGAGGTCGCCCCCACCGGCACGGTCACCACCTGGGCCTGGAACCACGCCCCCCGCCGCGGCCAGCCCCTCACCACCCCCTTCGCCTGGGCCCTGGTCCGCCTCGACGGCGCCGACACCGCCCTGCTGCACGCCCTCGACGCCCCGGGCCACGACGCCGTGCACACCGGCATGCGCGTCCGCATCCGCTGGGCGGAGGAACGCACCGGCGCCATCACGGACATCGCCTGCTTCGAGCCGTACGACGGCGCCCGGGCCGAACCAGCAGGGCACACGGGCGAGTTCGAAGACCCGGTCACCGGCATCGTCGCCGCCGCCCGCCTCGACTACACCTACTCGCCCGGCCGCGCCCAGACCGCCTACATCAACGCCCTCTCCGGTCGCCGGACCGTCGGCGAGCGCTGCCCCGCCTGCCGCAAGGTCTACGTCCCGCCGAGGGGTGCGTGCCCCACATGTGGGGTGGCCACATCCGAACAGGTCGAGGTGGGACCGCGCGGCACAGTGACCACGTTCTGCATCGTCAACATCAAGGCTTCACATACAGCGAATCTCGACATCGAGGTGCCCTACGTCTACGCCCACATCGCCCTCGACGGCGCCGACCTCGCCCTGCACGGCCGGATCGGCGGCATCCCGTACGACGAGGTCCGCATGGGGCTGCGGGTCGAACCGGTGTGGACGGAAGGCGCCCGCTATCCCGACCACTACCGGCCGACGGGCGAACCGGACGCGGACTACGACACCTACAAGGAGTTGCTGTGACGAGCGCACGGGGGGACCGCCGGATCGCCGTCGTCGCCTTCGCCCAGACCGTCCACCGGCGCACCAGCGAGGAGCTCTCCGAGGTGGAGATGCTCATGCCGGTGCTGCACGAGGTTCTCGACCGGACCGGCCTGAAGACCGCCGACATCGACTTCACCTGCTCCGGCTCCAGCGACTACCTCGCCGGCCGCGCCTTCTCCTTCACCCTCGCTCTCGACGGCGTCGGCGCGTGGCCCCCGATCTCCGAGTCGCACGTCGAGATGGACGGCGCCTGGGCCCTGTACGAGGCCTGGACCAAACTCCTCACCGCTGACGCCGACACCGCCCTGGTCTACTCGTACGGCAAGTCCTCGCCCGGCTCGGTCCGCGACGTCCTCACCCGCCAGCTCGACCCGTACTACGTGGCACCCCTGTGGCCCGACTCCGTGGCGCTCGCCGCCCTTCAGGCCCAGGCCCTCATCGACGCCGGCGACACCGACGAACCCGCCCTCGCGGCCGTCGCCGCCCGCGACCGTGAGGCGGCGTCCGCCAACCCGCACGCGCAACTCAAGGAGCCCGTGGCACAGGGGGAGTACCTGGTACGGCCCCTGCGCACCGGCGACTGCCCGCCCATCGGTGACGGGGCCGCCGCCGTCATCCTCGCGGCGGGCGACCGGGCCCGTGAACTGTGCGCCCGCCCCGCCTGGATCCGCGGCGTCGACCACCGCATCGAGGCACACGGCCTCGGCGTGCGCGACCTGACCGACTCGCCCTCCACCCGCCTGGCCGCCGAGCGGGCCGGCGCCTTCGAGCGGCCCGTCGACACCGCCGAGCTGCACGCGCCCTTCACCGCGCAGGAGGTCGTCCTGCGCAAGGCCCTCCGCCTCGACGACGGCGTCGTCGTCAACCCCTCCGGCGGTGCCCTCGCCGCCAACCCGATCATGGCCGCCGGTCTCATCCGCGTCGGAGAAGCCGCCGCCCGCATCCACCGTGGCGAGTCCGACCGCGCCCTTGCCCACGCCACGTCCGGCCCCTGCCTCCAGCAGAACCTGGTCGCCGTACTCGAAGGGGAGCCCCGATGAGCAAGGAGCCCGTGGCCGTCGTCGGCATCGGCCAGACCAAGCACGTCGCGGCACGCCGGGACGTGTCCATCGCGGGACTCGTCCGGGAGGCGGCCCGACGGGCTCTGGACGACGCAGAGCTGACGTGGGCCGACATCGACGCCGTCGTGATCGGCAAGGCGCCCGACTTCTTCGAGGGCGTCATGATGCCGGAGCTCTACCTAGCCGACGCGCTCGGCGCCGTCGGCAAACCGATGCTCCGGGTGCACACGGCGGGCTCGGTCGGCGGATCCACCGCGCTCGTCGCAGCGAACCTCGTCGCGGCCCGCGTCCACGGCACCGTCCTCACCCTCGCCTTCGAAAAACAGTCCGAGTCGAACGCCATGTGGGGCCTGTCCCTGCCCATCCCCTTCCAGCAGCCCCTGCTCGCCGGGGCCGGCGGGTTCTTCGCCCCGCACATTCGCGCGTACATGCGACGCAGCGGCGCGCCCGAGACCATCGGCGCCCTCGTCGCCCACAAGGACCGGCGCAACGCGCTGAAGAACCCCTACGCCCACCTGCACGAGCACGACATCACCCTCGACAAGGTCATGGCCTCGCCCATGCTGTGGGACCCGATCCGCTACTCGGAGACCTGCCCCTCCTCCGACGGCGCCTGCGCCATGGTCCTCACCGATCGCGCCGGAGCCGCCCGGGCGCCGCGACCACCCGCCTGGATGCTCGGCGGCGCGATGCGCAGCGAACCGACCCTCTTCGCCGGCAAGGACTTCGTCTCCCCGCAGGCCGGCCAGGACTGCGCGGCCGATGTCTACCGGCAGGCCGGTGTCACCGACCCCCGCCGCGAGATCGACGGAGCCGAGATCTACGTCCCGTTCTCCTGGTACGAGCCGATGTGGCTGGAGAACCTCGGCTTCGCCGGCGAGGGCGAGGGGTGGAAGCTCACCGAGGCGGGCGTGACCGAACTCGACGGGGACCTGCCCGTCAACATGTCGGGCGGCGTGCTGTCCACCAACCCCATCGGTGCCTCCGGCATGATCCGCTTCGCGGAGGCGGCGCTCCAGGTGCGCGGACAGGCCGGGGAACACCAGGTGGACGGCGCTCGCAGGGTTCTCGGACACGCCTACGGCGGCGGTTCGCAGTTCTTCTCGATGTGGCTCGTGGGAGCCGAACCCCCGGACTCCTGAAAGGTCCCCCTCACGTGCCCTGTTGGCCATGGGACGCGATCGCTAGGCTGGCCGCGGACGACGAACCGGGAGGAGCACGGACGTGGCCGAGACCACCACCCAGCAGCGCCCGCTCACGGGCTGGGACAAGCCGGAACTGGACCTCACCAACGCAGCGTGGCAGTCCAGCAGCCGCGGCCTGGGCGATGTCCAGATCGCCTTCGTGGAAGGCTTCATCGCCATGCGGAACAGTGCCCGCCCGGAGAGCCCCTCCCTGATCTTCACGCCCGCCGAGTGGGGCGCGTTCGTGTCGGGAGCACGGGAAGGGGAGTTCGACCTCACCTGACGCCACGCCGTGCGACCTCGAGCGCGGCACCAAGTGAACCGTCCCTGAGGGCCGTGACCCGACGGCCGATCCAGGGGTGTTCCGTCCGCATTTCCGGACACGCGACCTGAGACGTCCTCCCGGGGCCCGCGCCTGAGCCAGGCTGGCCCCGGGGGCACGGTCGTATCCCGGAAGGCGAGGAACCCATGAGCACCCTGCCGGTCATCGCGGCGGTCGACGGTTCGGACCACAGCCTGCGCGCACTGGAGTGGGCCCTCGACGCGGCGCGCCGGCGTTCGGCGCCCCTGCGTGTGGTGCACGTACGCCAGTACGCCCACTGGGCGCAGCCCGAGGTGCTCGCAGCCGGACCGCCGGACCCGCAGGACGACCCGGTGCTCGACCGGGTCCGCGCCCAGCTGGAGGGCCTCGACGGCCTGCCGGAGACGGAGTACCTCGGCCTGGAGGGCGCGCCCAGCGCCGTCCTGCCCGAACAGGGCGCCTCCGCCCAGCTGCTGGTCCTGGGCTCCCGGGGCCGTGGCGGCTTCGCCAGCCTGCTGCTCGGCTCCAACGGCATGGCGGCCGCACGCGACGCCGAATGCCCCGTCGTGGTGGTGCCCCGGCCGGGACGCGACGTTCAGGAGACTCCGGCCGGCCCCGGTCGGCGCGTGGTCGTCGGCCTGAAGGTGGACGGCCCCGACGAGGCCACACTCGAGTTCGCCTTCGCCGAGGCCGCCCGGAGCGGCGCCCGGCTCCAGGCGGTCGCCGCCTACCCGTGGCCCGCGCAGCCCTGGATGACGCCCGGCGAACTGCCCCCGCCGATCGTCGACCAGAACGTCATCGAGGACGAGACCCGGATCCTCGCCGATGGCTTCCTCGCCCCGTACCGCGAACGGCACCCCGACGTCCCGGTCGAGCCCGTCGCGGCGGCGGGCGACGCCGCAGGACACCTCGTGGCTGCCTCCCCGGGCGCCGACCTCGTCGTCGTGGGTCGCCACCGCCGGCACCTGCTGGCACCCGCCCGCATGCTGGGCTCGGTCACCCACGCCGTCCTGCTGCACGCCGCGAGCCCCGTCGCGGTCGTCCCGCCGGCACCGCCGGAGGACTGACCCCGCTTAATGGATATCGGCATGCCTATCATTAGACTCATGCGGGAACCGATCAGCAGGGACGCCCGGCTCGCCCTGGACCTCGCCCTCACCCTCCGGCACGACGGCAACGGCGGTGTGGCCGACGACCTGACCGACCCGGCGGGCCTGACCGCCTGGGTCCGGGCACACCCCGAGGTCCTCGACAGGGAGCGGCGAGCCGACGGCGAAGGCGGGGGCGACGCCGGTTTCACCGCCGACGCCGCGCAGCTCGCCGCCGTCCGAGACCTGCGGGCCGCCGTCCGCGCGCTCTTCGCCCGCGCCGTGCGCCCCGGCGAGCCGAGCCCCGCCGACGCGGCCCGTCTCCTGCCCGTACCCGAAGCCGTACGGCGCCTCAACGAGGCTGCCGCCCGCACCCCCACCGTG
The DNA here is from genome assembly GCF_055585925.1 of Streptomyces sp. NPDC052064. Lineage (NCBI taxonomy): Bacteria > Bacillati > Actinomycetota > Actinomycetes > Kitasatosporales > Streptomycetaceae > Streptomyces > Streptomyces sp. NPDC052064. The sequence goes on along the minus strand of NZ_JBVJJE010000015.1, from coordinate 144,172 downwards.
CCCGTCCTGGACTGGCCAGAGGGTGCCGGACCCGACGTCCGCCGGCAGCCCGTACGCGGCGGCGACGATCTCACGGCAGTCCTCGCACACGTCGTGATCGCGTTCCTCGAGAGCCCCGACCGCGACCGGCTGCGGGCCTGCCACGCGCCCCGCTGCGTGCGGTACTTCCTCAAGGAGCACCCGCGCCAGGAGTGGTGCAAACCGTCCTGCGGCAACCGCGCCCGGGTGGCCCGCCACCACCAACGGCACCGGACGACGGCGTAGGGCCGATCGGGTCGCCGCCCTCCCGACACTTCGCAGGCCGGGCCACGTACCATGGCGGCATGTCGTTCCTCCGCCGCCGCAGCGCCACCCCCGCCGGGCCCGACTTCGACGTACTGGCCATGGACCCGGGCGACTGGCCCGGCAACCTCGGTGCGGGACTGCTGCCCGCCCCCGACGGCACCTGCCAGGGCGTCTTCCTGCGCTACGACCTGTTCGGCGGCCGCGGCCCCGCGATGATCATCGGCAACCTGCCGGAGGGCTCCCCGGCCCGCGAGGTCCCCGAGGGACAGGTCCCCTTCGAGGTGGCGCAGCTGCTGCTGGCACTGGAGAACGACGAGGAGGTCACCGTCGTCGGCACCGAGGACGTGCCGGTGATGCAGGGCGACAACCTCCTGATCGTGCGCCGCGTCAAGCTCTCCGAGGGCCGCATCTCCTGCGTGCAGTTCGACCGCAGCGACAACGTCCTGGTGACCATCGCGGCCTGGGACCGCCCCATCACGGACGACCTGTACACCCTCCTCAAGCCACTGCCCGCGGAGCTCTTCCAGCAGGGCTGAACCCGGCGGCAGCCCGCACACGAAAGGGCCGCTGTGCGCCTGTCCAGGCACACAGCGGCCTCTTCGTCCCCGTCAGCGAGTGCCGACCGCCGCGCGCACGGCCCGCCGGGCCAGCTGACAGTCGTCGTGCAGCCGCCGCAGCAGCAGCCGCTGCTCCTCGCCGGACGGCGCAGCACCAGGATGGGCCGTACCCGGTGCCGCCGGGGTCGTGTCGTGCATCGAACGCTGCACGGCCGTCTCGTACGTACGGATCTCCCGGGTCAGCACCAGCATCAGGTTCACCAGGAAGGCATCCCTGGACGCCGGGCCCGCCGACTGGGCGATCTGGCTGATCTGGCGGCGGGCCACCGGTGCGTCCCCGAGCACCGACCACAGCGTCGCCAGGTCGTACCCCGGCAGATACCAGCCCGCGTGCTCCCAGTCCACCAGCACTGGACCGGCCGGTGACAGGAGGATGTTCGACAGCAGTGCGTCGCCGTGGCAGAACTGGCCCATGCCCTGCCGCCCGGACGCCTGCGCGATGCCGTGCAGCAGCTTCTGGAGATCACCCAGGTCCCGGTCGGTGAGCAGGCCGAGCTCGTGGTACCGCGAGATCCGGGCCGCGTAGTCCAGCGGGGCGTCGAACGTGCCCGCCGGCGGTCGCCAGGCGTTCAGCCGGCAGATCGCGCCGAGTGCCGCCCTGATGTCCGCCCGCGGCGGCGCCTCGGCCGGGTGCCGCTGGAGCGTCGCCACCCGCCCCGGCATCCGCTCGATCACCAGGGTGCAGTTGTCCGGGTCCGCCGCGATCAGTCTCGGCACCCGCACGGGAGGGCGGTGCCGGACGAACGACCGGTACGCCGCTATCTCGTGGCGGATCCGCTCGGACCAGGCGGGGGAGTGATCCAGTAAACACTTGGCGACGGCCGAGCTGCGACCGGTCGTACCGACCAGGAGCACAGCCCGTCCGTTGCGGCGCAGGACCTGCACCGGGGCGAACTCCGGGCAGATGCGGTGCACCGACGTGATCGCCGTGCGCAGCTGCGCGCCCTGGGGGCCGGACAAGTCGAGTCTCCCGCTGAGGGGTTGGGTGCCGAGTGCCGCGCCGCGCCGTGCCCTGCCCGCACCGAGCACGGGGGCCACCGGCCGCGCGGGGGCGAGGTAGGGGCCGCTGTCCGTGGGACGGGGGTGCAGCGACCGGGGCGGTGCGGACACGGAGGACGATGCTGCGTACATGGGCGAGACAGATCCCTTCGTGTGCCTGCGACGACAGCGCACCACCCGGCCCGGACTCCCGGGAGCACCCTGGGGAATGTCCCTGCGGCGACCGGGTCGGGGTGGCGCGTTCCTACCTGACACCCGATGCCCAGTGGCACACCATCTGGCGCACCCTGGCGAACCCTGGCGAATAGTCGCCCGGCAAGTCTCCCCGGGCTACTGTCAACTCAGCCGAGAACCTGGGGGCTTGACGTGAGCGGACAACCCAACACCCGGCTGGCGGACCTGTTCGGCCTGGCCGGCTGGTCCAAGGGCGAACTCGCGAGGCTGGTCAACCGGCAGGCGGCGGCCATGGGCCATCCCCAGCTGGCGACCGACACCTCCCGGGTGCGGCGTTGGATCGGCATGGGAGAGATCCCGCGCGATCCGGTGCCGCAGGTGCTGGCGGTTCTGTTCACCGAGCGTCTCGGCCGTGTCGTGACCATCGAGGACCTCGGTCTGGTCCGGCACGGGCGTGCGGGGAAACGGCAGGGCGGCGGGAGTGCGGAGTCTCCCGACGGAGTGCCGTGGGCGCCCGAGCGGACCGCCGCGGTCCTCACCGAATTCACGGGAATGGACCTCATGCTCAACCGACGCGGCTTGGTGGGCGCGGGCGCCGCGCTCGCCGCGGGATCCGCACTCAGCAGCGCCATGTACGACTGGCTGCACACCGACCCGGCCCTGGCTGCCGACGCTCCCGACCTCGATCATCCCCTGCACGCCGACCCCGCTGGGTTCGACCGCTACGAGGCCGCCCCCATCGGGTCGCAGGAGATCGAGGAACTGGAGCGCTCGGTCGAGGTGTTCCGCGCCTGGGACGCCGCCCGCGGCGGCGGGCTCCAGCGCAAGGCCGTGGTGGGCCAGCTCAACGAGGTCGGCGGCATGCTCGCCTACCGTCACCCACCCCATCTCCAGCGGCGCCTGTGGGGCGTCGCCGCCAACCTGGCCGTCCTCGCGGGCTGGATGTCGCACGACGTCGGCCTGGAGCCCACGGCCCAGAAGTACTTCGTCATCGCCGCGCACGCGGCCAGAGAGGGCGGGGACCGGCCACGCGCGGGCGAGGCACTCTCCCGTGCGGCCCGCCAGATGGTGCACCTGGGCAAGCCGGACGAGGCCCTGGACCTGATGAAGCTCGCCACGTCCGGCTCCGGCGACGACGTGCTGCCCCGCACCCGGGCGATGCTCTGCACCATCGAGGCCTGGGCACAGGCCTCCATGGGCAAGGGCCAGGCCATGCGCCGCACGCTCGGGCAGGCCGAAGACCTGTTCGTCTCCGACAAGGCCGACGTGCCGCCGCCGGACTGGATGCAGACCTTCAAGGAGGAGGACCTCTACGGCATGCAGGCCCTGGCCTACCGCACCCTCGCCGAGTTCGAGCCGGGCGCGGCCGCGCATGCCCAGCACTACGCGGAGAAGGCGCTGGCCCTGCGGGTCGACGGCCGGCAGCGGTCGAAGATCTTCGACTATCTGTCGATGGCCTCTGCGTGCTTCATCGCGGACGACCCCGAACAGGCGGACCGGTACGCGCGACTGGCCCTGGTGTCGATGGGCTCCAACTCCTCCCACCGCACCTGGGACCGGCTGCGCCAGATGTACCGGCTCACCGCCCAGTACTCCGGTTACCCGAAGATCCAGGAGCTGCGGGAGGAGATCAAGCTCGCCCTGCCGAAGACGAAGGGCAGGGGCGGCAACAACGCACAGGCCTGAGTTTCCTATGCCGTGACCTTGGCGACGAGCACGCAGGCGTTGTCCGCGCGCTCGCTCTGGCCGAACTCCTGGACCACCGTTCGTACGCAGTCCTGTGCGGTGGAGGTCCCGGTCAGACGCGGCGCCAGGTCGAGGAGGAGGTTCGCGGCCGCAGTTCCCGTGTGCCCGGGTACCAGCCCGTCGGTGTGCAGGAGCAGCAGGTCGCCCACCTCCAGGGTCTCTTCGGCCTGCCCGTAGACGGCGCCCGAGGTGGCGCCGAGCAGGACGCCGTCCGGTGCGCCGAGCACACGACCCGTCCCGTCGCGGAACAGCAGCGGGGCGGGGTGTCCGGCCTGCGCCCACACCAGGGTGCGGGTCGCGGGGCGGTAGCGGCAGCAGACGGCGCTGCCGAGGGCGGGTTGCACGGTGGCGTCGAGTAACTGGTTCAGCCAGGCCATCAGCCGGCCGGGCGGGGCGCCGGCCATGGCCATGCCGCGTACGGCACCGAGGAGCATCGTCATGTTCGACGTGACGCCGACGCCGTGTCCGGTGAGGTCGCCGACGCTGAGGAAGGTCTCGCCGTCGGTCAGTTCGAGCGCGTCGTACCAGTTGCTGCCGATCAGCGTGTTCGTGGACGCCGGCAGGCGCCGGGCCGCGAGGTCGAGGGTCCTGGGGCCCCGGTGCGGGAGCCGCAGGGTGCCGCGCCACTGCGGCAGCACGGCCTCCTGCAACTCGACCGCGAGCCGGTGCTCGGTCTGCGCGTCCTGCCGCCGGTCGGGGAGCGAGTCACGGGTCTCGCTCACCACCCGCTGGCTGCGGCGCAGTTCGCTGACGTCCCGCAGCACGGCCCACATCGAGGCGGTGGTTCCGTCGGTGTCGAGGACCGGTTCGCCCATCATGTGCACGGTCCGTACATCGCCGTCCCGACGCGCGATGCGGAACTCGCCGTCGATGGGCCGGGCGTCGACGAGGCAGTTCGTGACCATCGTGGTCAGCTTCGGCCGGTCCTCGTCGAGCACCAGGGACGGCAGCTCGTCGAGGGTGAGCGGGGGAGTGGCGGGGTCGCGGCCCAGGATCTGGTAGAGCTCCCCGGACCAGCTGGCCTCGTCCGTCAGCAGGTTCCACTCGGCGCTGCCGACCCGGCTGAGCAGTGAGCCGGGTGCGGGCGCGGCGGGTTCCGGCGCCGCCGTGGGCAGGGGCCCGTCCCGCAGCTGGGCCAAGTGCTCGTCGAGGTCGTTGAGCTGGTGCAGGGCCAGGTCGTACAGGGCACGCTGCCAGCGTCCTGCGGCGTGGTCCGATCCGTCCTCCTCGGCGTCGCGCCGTACGGCGTCCACGTCGCCCTTGAGCCGTCGCGTCTGCGAGATCAGCGCGTCGACCGAGCCGCGTCCGGGCGGCTGGGCGGCTGGGCGGTCCGCGGAGAGGTGGGACGGCATGACGCACTCCGATGCGGGGACGGTTCGACCAAGGCGGACGGAGGGACCGTTACGACTGTTGCACAGCCCGCGACGGCCTGTAAGGGATTTCGCAGCACACGATACGGTGGTGCTTCTGGCATATGCCACAGTCTCACGGAGTTACTCCGAGGTAGGTGCGGAGCAGGTCCTCCGGAGGATCAAGTCGTAGATTACACAGGGAGTTTGACGGTCCGTCGGGAAGGTGGCGCCCGGTTGCCGCGAGTGTTCGACGGTCCTGTGTTCGAGTGCTTCAGTACCGCAGAACGCCGGCGATGCCGTCCGCCTCGCCGAGTGTGCCGTCCGGTACGAAGCGGACGTCGGCTCCGGTCTCCAGGCACTGCTCGACGATCTCGTCCACGATGTCCTCGCGGCCCTCGAGCTCGCCGCTCTCGGCGAGGATCAGATGGTCCCCGGCGTCGCGGACCGTCACCCGGTAGTTCTCCTCGACGGCCAGCAGCCGGACGCGGCCGTCCCGGGCGCTCTGCCAGAGCTCGTCGACACCGGCGGCGAACTCCCGTCGTCCGCGGGCGGTTTCGAGGGCGCGGGTCACGGCGTCCGTGTTCCTGCGGGCCTCCGTCTCGATCACCGGCCGAATGGCCTGCCACACGGACTCGGGCGTGCCGTGCGCGAGGCCGCCGTGCGGGACGTGCATCGCCCCCTTGGTGGCGCTGCCGACCTCGTCCAGCAGGGCGAGGGCGGCCGGCGGGCCGGTGACGTACAGCGGTCGCGGGTGCTCGCGCAGGACGGTGTTCATCGCGGTGTCGGCCTCGCGCAGGAACTGGCGGGTGCGCTCCTCCCGGAAGGCGCTCGGCAGGTCGCCGACCCGCTGCTGCCGTTCCGGGTCGAAGTTCTCCACACGGCGGGTCAGCGGGAAGCCGTCGGCCCGTTCCTCGACGACGCGGTCGATGCCGCCGTTCCACAGGGTCGCGCGGTCGGCGGAGAGCGACAGCACCCAGAAAGGCCGCTCCGCCGTCTGAGCGGAGACGAGGTTGCGGGTGAGGAAGGTGTCCGAGAGCACCACGCGTTCGGGTACGGACCGGGCGAGCGACCACACCCGGTGCTCGCCGGAAGCGGCGAAGATCGCCAGGCCGTCCTCGGCGTGCGTCAGGTCGACCTCGGACAGGGCCTGGTCGAGGTGCCGGGCGACCTCGGTCCGTCGTTCGCGGCTGACCGCCGGATCGGCCTCCAGCTGCCGCTTGGCCTCGGCCACCGCATTGCGCAGCCGGACCTGGTCCTGGGGCTTGTGGGGGTCGCGCCGGTGGGTCGGCGTCAGCACGGAGACCGCGGGGTAGGGGCGCGGGCGCCGCAGCTCGGCAAGGGTCGCGGGACTCAGAACGTGCTCCATGACAGCACGATAGAACCGATTCACCATTGGGGCATTCGGGGCAACCGGCCCGCCGGTTCGGGGGAGCGGGGGCATGGCCGTGTCATCCCGGAAGTTTGGGAAGTTTTTGCCGCCGGCCGATTTCCGACGGATGTCGCCCCGTCAGGGAGCGGATCCCCGGATATTGCGCATGCAAAGTCCGGCTGGAACCGAGGGGGTGGTGGGTCGCGCTCACGTTACGGGTGAGTTGACGGACGCCGACCGCTGTCACACGCTCGAAATCTAGATGGCTAATACAATTGATTTGCGGAAGGTACGCGTATGTGCGGCGTCACCGGCTGGGTCTCCTTCGACCGCGACCTGAGTGCCGAGGCAGCGACCCTGGACGCGATGACCGAGACGATGGCCTGCCGCGGCCCGGACGAACGCGGCGTCTGGGCCGAGGGGCCCGCCGGTCTCGGACACCGCAGGCTCGCGATCATCGACCTGCCCGGCGGCCGCCAGCCCATGACCGCCGCCACCCCGCACGGCACCGTCGCCCTCGTCCACTCGGGCGAGGCCTACAACTTCACCGAACTGCGCGGCGAGCTCACCGCCCGCGGCCACCGCTTCACCACCGACTCCGACATCGAGGTCGTCCTGCGCGGCTACCTCGAATGGGGCGACGCCGTCGTCGAGCGCCTGAACGGCATGTACGCCTTCGCCGTCTGGGACGGCCGCACCGACCGGCTCCTGCTGATCCGCGACCGCATGGGCATCAAGCCCCTCTACTACCACCCCACTCCCGACGGCGTCCTGTTCGGGTCCGAGCCGAAGGCGATCCTCGCCAACCCGCTGGCCCGCCGGCGCGTCGGCCTCGACGGCCTGCGTGAGCTGTTCACCATGGTCAAGACACCGGGGCACGCCGTGTGGGGGGCATGCGCGAGGTCGAGCCCGGCACCGTCGTCACCGTCGACCGCACCGGCGTGCGCCACCGCGTCTACTGGGAGCTCCGGACGCGGCCCCACACCGACGACCGTGACACCACCATCGCCACCGTCCGCTCGCTCCTCGACGACATCGTGCGCCGCCAGCTCGTCGCCGACGTGCCCCGCTGCACCCTGCTCTCCGGCGGCCTCGACTCCTCCGCCATGACGGCGCTCGCGGCCCGGCAGCTCGCCACACACGGCGAGCAGGTCCGCAGCTTCGCCGTCGACTTCGCGGGTCAGGCCGACAACTTCGTCGCCGACGACCTGCGCGCCACCCCCGACACCCCCTTCGTGCACGACGTGGCCCGGGACGCCGGCACCGATCACCAGGACATCGTGCTGGACGCGGACGCCCTCGCCGACCCCGGCGTACGCGAGAAGGTGATCAGGGCCCGTGTCCTGCCGGCCGGTCTCGGCGACATGGACGCCTCGCTCTGCCTGCTCTTCCGGGCCATCCGTGAACGGTCCACGGTCGCCCTGTCCGGTGAGTCCGCCGACGAGGTCTTCGGCGGCTACCAGCAGTTCTTCGACGAGGAGGCCCGCCAGGCCGACACCTTCCCCTGGCTGGTGCGCCTCGGCCGGCACTTCGGCGACGACGCCGACGTCCTGCGCCCGGAGCTGGTCAAGGCACTGGACCTGGAGTCGTACGTCGCCGACAGCTACCGCTCCGCCGTCGCCGGTGTCCAGCGCCTCGACGGCGAGAGCGACTTCGAGTTCCGGATGCGGCGGATCAGCCACCTCCACCTGACCCGGTTCGTGCGGATCCTGCTCGACCGCAAGGACCGCGCCAGCATGGCCGTCGGCCTGGAGGTCCGGGTGCCGTTCTGCGACCACCGGCTCGTCGAGTACGTCTACAACGCGCCCTGGGCGCTGAAGTCCTTCGACGGCCGGGAGAAGAGCCTGCTCAGGGAGGCGACCGCGGACCTGATCCCCCGGTCCGTGTACGACAGGGTCAAGAGCCCCTACCCGTCCACCCAGGACCCGAAGTACGCGGTGGCCCTCCGGCACCAGGCGAAGGACCTCCTGGCACGGCCGGACCACCCGGTCTTCGACCTCGTCGACCGCGAACGGCTCCGGCAGGCCGCACACCGCGACACGCCCGTGAGCAGCCAGGCCGCGCGGCGGGGCCTGGAGCGGACCCTCGACCTGGCGATGTGGCTGGACCTCTACGCACCCGAGGTCTCACTCGGCTGACAGAGGGGTCCGTGGCCGCAACGGCTCACTCGGTGTCGTGGTCGGAGCCGCAGGAACTGCCGTCCGGCGGGAGAGTGCCGTACAGCAGGAACGCGTCGACCTTGCGGTGCACGCACTTGGAGGAGCCGTAGCCGGTGTGGCCCTCGCCCCGGTTGTCGAGCACCACGGCTGACGAACCGAGCCGCTCGGCCGTCTCCACCGTCCAGCGGTACGGCGTGGCCGGGTCGCCCCGGGTGCCGACGAGCAGCATCCTCGGCGTGTCGAGGTCCTTGACCTCGTCACGGATGAAATCGGTGCCCTTGGGGCGGCCGTAGCACATCAGCACCTGGGTGAGCCGGTACCGGCCGAAGACCGGCGACGCCCGCTCGTACCGGGCGCGCAGCCGGCCGAGGTCCCTGCCGACCTGCTCGGCGGCGGGGCGGTCGGGATCGTCCGCGCAGTTGACCGCCATCAGCGCCGCCGACAGGTTGTCCAGGGGCACGTCCTCCGGGTCGACGAGCCCGCCGTGGGCCGCCCGCCACGGGGGGAGGGTGACGCCCCCGGACGCGAAGGCCTCCAGGCGGCTGGAGTCGCCGTCCTCGAGCAGCTGCGCGATCGCCCGCTGGAGCGAGGGCCACAGCTCCCTGCTGTACAGCCCCTGCGCGAGGGCGCCCGCGAAGTCCTGGCCGGAGAACGCCTCGCCGAAGTCGGTCGGCACCGGGTCCTCGTCGAGCGACTCGACCACCTGGACCACGTGCTCCCTGGCCTCCCGCGGGTTCTGTCCGAAGGGGCAGGCGATGTCCGCGGTGCACCAGGTGAGGAAGTTCTCCAGCGCGGCCTGCTGCCCCTGTGCGCTCGCCACACCCTGCTCGGACAGCGGTTCGGTGAGTGTGTCGACACCGTCCAGCACCATCCTGCCGACCTTGTCGGGGAACTGGGCCGCGTACACCGCGCCGAGCCTGCTGCCGTAGGAGAAGCCCAGGTAGTTGAGCTTGCCGTCGCCGAGCGCGTCGCGCATGACGTCCAGGTCGCGGGCGGCGTTCACCGTGCCGATGTGGGGCAGGACGGGGCCGGAGTGCTCGGTGCACTCGGTCGCCGCGTGACGCAGCTTTTCGAGCACGGCCTGGGGATCGGCCACGGCGGCGTCACCGCCCGTCGAGTCCAGTGCGCCGTCCGAGGCGTTGCCGCAGCTGACCGGCGAGGAGCGGCCGACGCCCCGGGGATCGAAGCCGACCACGTCGTAGCCGTTCGTCAGGCCCATGAAGTCCTTGCCGGCCATGGCGAGTTGGCCCACGCCCTGACCGCCCGGGCCGCCGAAGTTCAGCAGCAGCGAGCCCCGGGACTTGCCCGTGGCCCGGTAGCGGGCCAGGGCGAGATCGAGCGTCCCCTTCCCGGGTTCGGCGTAGTCGAGGGGGACGGTCACCTTGCCGCACTGGAGGCCCTTCGGTATGTCCTCGCCCTCGCATGCCGACCACTTGACCTTCTGGTCGTAGAAGCGCGCCAGGCCGGGCTCGGGGCCGTCCGCGGCCGGCAGCCCCCCACCCAGCAGGGCCAGCCCGGCCGCACAGGGGACCGCGCAGCGCCTCACCGAGGGGCGCGTGGACAGCTTGGCCAGCATCGATGCCTCCAGGGGGCGCCCCGCAGCGGACCGGGGACCGGCGCCCTCGCTCACCATAAGCGGGCACCGGAAGCCGCGCCTCCGGACGAGCGGGCGGGGGCGGAGTGTCCTACCCTGCACGGCCGCGTCGCGCATGCGAAGGGCTTTACCGCTAGTTCGACAACCAGGCCGCTCGATGGAGTGAAAGGCAGATAAGCCATAACTCGGTTCGGCTGTGCGCGTTTTATCTCGTGCGGGTGAGTGCCCGCGACGATGTCTGGAAGGCAGGGAACCTATGAAACGGGTGACCCGAAACGGTGTGATCGCCGTCGCCGCCGCCTCTGGCGCGATGGCCCTGACCGTCCCCGCGTACGCCCAATCCGGGGCGGACGGCTCGGCGGCCGGTTCGCCCGGGGTGGTCTCCGGCAACACCGTTCAGGTGCCGGTGCACGTCCCGGTGAACGTGTGCGGGAACACCGTGAACGTGGTGGGGCTCCTCAATCCCGCCGCGGGCAACAGCTGCGCGAACCAGGACGACGCGCGGGCAGGCCGGTCCGGCAAGCCCGGCGGCGCGGTCGCCGAAGGCAGCGGAAAGGATTCACCGGGCGTGGTCTCCGGCAACGTCGTGCACCTGCCCGTCGACCTGCCGGTCAATGTCACCGGCAACACCGTGAACGTGGTCGGTATCGGCAACGCGTCGACCGGCAACGAGTCCTCCAACACCCCGGGCGACCGCCCGGTCCGCCCCCACCACCCACCCAAGCCGGTCCCGAAGCCGTCCACCCCACCCCGGCCTCACCTCGCCCCCGAACCGGCGGCCCCCCACACCGCCCCACATGCCACCGGCGCCTTGGCCCACACAGGCACGGACCACACCCTTCAGGCCGTCGCGGCGAGCGCGGCACTGGTGGCCGGAGGAGTCGTCCTGCGCCGGCGGTTCCGCCCGGGGACGGACGACTGAACGGACGGCTTGCGACGTTCCGCTGCGCGGCCGGGAGCCGGCTCGCCGTGTTCATCGGCCGCGTCGGGGGAGGCGGCCACGGCAGGGCAGACGGCCCTGCCGCCGGGGTTCCGGAGGGCCCGCCGCCGAGGTTCTGCCGCCCGGGTGCCGAAGGGTGGAGCCCTCGCGGCTCCACCTGACGGACACTCCACGGTGCCCGTGCCGCTGCTGATGCAGCGGAGCCCCGGCGTCCCACAGGGCGGCGGCCACGTGACACCGCTCTCGGGCCCGGGAGCCGCGCCCTCCCCGCGGCCGCGCAGGGCGGCGTCGTCGGCGCAGCGCGGTCGTCCGCTCCGCGCATGGCCATGGCCGACGGCGAAACGCCGCCCGCCCGGACCGCAGCCGCAGCCGCCGCAGGCCCCGGTCGGTTGCCGGTGGGCCGTCAGTGGCGGCCGGACCGGTGTCCTCGAACCGCCTCCGCCACCCCCGTCAGCAGCACCATCCCGGAATCACCGTAGTCCGGCAGCGTCGGGTCCGTGTCGATGTGGGTGACGTCCAGGTCGCGGGTCAGGGGCGTGAAGACCTCGGTCACGGTTGCCGGGCTGACCGGGCAGCCGGGCCAGCGGGAGGCCGGGCCGATGCTGTGCGTCGGCATGTTCTCCATGAACGCGGCGACCAGGTGGCCGCCCGGCTCGACGGTGCGGACGAAGGTGCGGCAGAAGTCGGCGAACTCGGCGAAGTCCTCCGTCGCGCCCTCGGCGACGAAGTGCATGGAGGCGAGTTCGTACGAGCCGGGTGGCAGGGTCCGGACATCGGCGTGGACGACGTTCACCGGCGCCAGCGCCCCGGCCAGGGTCGCCGGCACGTCGGGGTTGAGCCGCCGGCACAGCGAGTGGAAGGGGAACCAGCTAGCGTCGAGGCGGTGGCAGATCTGCTCCTGGAGGTAGGCGACGTTGCCCGCGCCCGCCTCCACGGCGTCGATCCTGCGGCTCGCGCCGGACGCGAGGATCAGCGGGAAGAGGTTGGGACCCGCCCCGAACTCCACCGAGCGGGCGATGGCGCCGCGCGGGAAGCGGCGGTAGAACGCGCTGTGGTGGGCGATGACCGCCACGTCCGAGGGATGCACCTCCCGGTAGTTCTCCCGGAGGTAGTCGGCGACCGGCCAGCGGTCCCAGTCCACGTCGTCGTTGTGCGTCGTCATGGCCGTCCAGCCCTTCAGTCGCAGCGGGAAGCGATCGGACAGCCGGGTCAGGGTCCCGCTCAGGCGGTCGATGTCGTCCTCGGAGCTGAGCGGTCGCGGGGCATGAGCGGACAGGCGGCGTGCGTCGGCGACCGCGTCCAGGCCGGCGGGGTTCGCCGGCGGAACCTCGACGATGGGCAGCCGGTCCGTGTCGAGGATGCTCACCTCCAGGCCGTCCAGGTGATCGAGCACCCGGACCGTCCACGGCGACGACGCCGGCGAGCCCGATGACGGCCCACCGGGCGGGAGCCGCCGCCAGGAGGGTCATGCTCACGGCTGTGGCGAGCGTGACGAGGGGGATGCGGGCGGCCATCAGCCGGCGTGCTGACAGCAAGGACATGCGCCTCCCCCCGTCGGGGAGACCGAGGCATACGCCTGGTCCGTTGAATTCGATCGTACGTTCGCCCACGCGGCCCCGCATCTCGGGCGGCCGACCCCGTCAGGCCCCGGGGACAGGGCCTGACGGGCGGGGATCGGCCGGGTGCCTCACACGCGTCCCCGATGGAACCGCACGTGCAACTCCCTCACCTTTTCCGTCAGTTCGGGCACCGGGCCGTCCACGACCACACCCGGTGCGACCTCCTGGACGGGGAGTGTCCGCACGGGCGGCGCGGGGACCCCCAACTCGCTCAGCCAGGATGCTAATTGTTCGGACGAGGTGACGTAGACGATGCGCCCGAGACCGACCCAGGCGTGCGCTGCCGCGCACATCGGGCAGTGCTCACCGGAGGTGTAGACCGTGGCCGCGGCCCGCTCCTCGGGCGTGAGACGGGCCGCCGACCAGCGCGCCAGCTCGAACTCGGGGTGCCGCGTGCGATCGCCCGAGGCCACCCGGTTGTGGTCCTCGCCGAGGACCGTGCCGTCCCCGCCGACCAGGACCGAACCGAACGGCTCGTCCCCGGCCTCGAGCGCCTCGGCCGCGAGCTCCACGCAGCGGCGCAGGTACGGCAGTTCCTTGTCTTTCACGACCATGGTGCCGGGCCCTTCCTGGTGATGACGTGATCGACAGGACTGTACGGCCGCCGGGGCGCACGTCCGCACCGGAAAACGCGTTGCACGGCTCCCTGGCGCATGCTGAGGTGTGCCCATGGCTCATCTGGATCACACCGCGCTGCTCGCCCTGTTCGACCGTGAGCTGCGTGAGGGGGCGCGGCCGGACGGCCCTGGCGACCGCGTCGAGCGGACCGGCGAGGTGGTGCGCCAGGTCGCCACCGCGCAGGGCTGGAACGGCGTCCTGTGGTCCGCCCTCGACGAGGCGGCGGCGGACGCGGCGATCGCCGAGCAGATCGCCCACTACACCGGGCTCGGCCTGGACTTCGAGTGGAAGCTGTACGGACACGACCGGCCGGCGGATCTCGGACAGCGGCTGCGTGCGGCCGGGTTCAGCCCCGAGCCCGAGGAGACACTGATGATCGGCGAGATCGGCGAGCTGGTTCTCGACGCCGAACCGCCGCCGGGCGTCCGCGTAGAGCCGGTCACCGACCCGACGGGCGTGGACCTCGTGGCCGACGTCCACGAGAAGGCGTTCGGCGCGGACAGCTCCTGGCTGCGCGACCAGCTCCTCGCCCGGCTCTCCGCCGACCCGGACACCGTCGTCGCCGTCGTGGCGATGGCCGGCGACGAGGCGGTGAGTGCGGCCCGCATGGAACTCGTGCCCGGCACGCGGTTCGCCGGCCTGTGGGGCGGCGGCACCGTCGAGAGCTGGCGCGGCCGCGGCATCTACCGCGCCCTGGTGGCCCACCGCGCCCACGAGGCCGCGGCACGCGGCTACCGCTACCTCCAGGTCGACGCCGCCAGCCAGAGCCGACCCATCCTGGAACGCCTGGGCTTCACACCCCTTACCACTACAACGCCGTACGTGTACGCGCCGTAGCCGGCCGGCAGTCCCCACCCGGATGTCACATCCACGCCCGTCCTATCCGTCGCATGGTCATGACGACGATCCACAAGAACCAGAGCATCCTCCTCGCCGGCGCGAGCGGCGTCCTCGGCCGGCACGTCACCCGCGCCCTGAGCCAGGCGGGCCACAAGGTGACCGGACTCGGGCGGAGCCCCGACAACGGCATCCGCGCCGACCTCATGGACCGCGACGCGCTGCTGCGCGCCGTCGACGGGCTCCGCTTCGACACCGTGATCCACGCCGCGACCGCCCTGCGCAAGCCGCCCATGCGTGACCGCGACATGTTCGCCACCGACGCGCTGCGCACCGAGGGCACGGCCCACCTCGTCGAAGCCGCCCGCGTCACCGGTGCCCGCCGCTTCGTCGTGGAGTCGATGGTCTTCGGCTACGGCTACGGGGACCACGGCGACCGCCCGGTCACCGAGGGCGACCCCTTCGGCCCGCGCGGCAGGACCCCGCAGCTGGAGCGGCACATCGCGGCCATGCGGACCAAGGAGCGGCTCGCCTTCGAGACCGAGGCGCTGGAGGGCATCGCGCTCCGCTTCGGCCTGTTCTACGGCCCCGGCGGCACTGACGCCCTGCTGCCCCTGCTGCGCAGGCGGCAACTGCCCATGCCCGCCGACCGCGGCCGGGTGCTGCCGTGGGTGGAGCTCACCGACGCGGCCCGCGCGGTTGTCGCCGCCGTGCAACGCGGCCGGCCGGGGCAGGCGTACAACATCGCCGACCGCACCCCGCTCGGCTTCCGCGCCCACCTCGAGAGTGTGGCCGGGGCGTTCGGGCTGACGAAGCCGATGCCCGTACCGCTGTGGCTGATGAAGCCCATGTCGTACGCGCACACGGTGATGTCGTCGCGGCTGGCGGTGTCCTGCGCCAAGGCGGAACGCGAGCTGGGCTGGACGCCGCTGTACCCGTCCAGCCGTGAGGGGCTCGCCGCGATGCGGTCGGCGGGCCGCTGATGCCGGGAGACACACGGCTCCGGCATGCCGGGCCGCCGGGCCACGGCACGCCGGGTGTCTCCTTGCGTCGCGCACGTGCTGTTGCCACGCCGTGCTGTCGCTGTCGTGACGCCGTCGCTGTCCTACGCGGTCAGCGGCGTGCCTTCGAGCGGTCCAGTGCGGCGACGCCGAGAGCGGCGAGGCCGATCTGGATGAGCCACTCGACCCAGTCGACGCCGTTGGTGTCGGCGACGCCGAGCGCGGCGGCGACCGCGGATCCGATCAACGCGGCGATGACGCCGACGAGGATCGTCCACAGGATTCCGATCCGCTGACGGCCCGGGACCACGAGCCGGCCCAGGACGCCGATGACGATGCCGATGACGATGGCACTGATGATGCCGTCGATCTCCATCTCCGCCCCTTCTCCTCAGGACCCCCCGCTGTGGTGCATGTGCCCCCTGACGGCCGGGACACTCCGGTGCGGACATGAAGAGGCCGGTCCGGGGCGCGGACCGGCCTTCGGATTTCTTCCGGTGGGCCTAGGACCTCGTAGAGGCTTTCGCCGCCGTGCCGGCGCACACCAGACCCAGAACCACGGCCAGTGCACCGATGATGATGTTGTTCCACACGACGCCGGCGTCCGGGCTTTCGCCGACGACCCACGGCGAGATGATCATCCATACCCCGAGTGCGCACATGGCCCAGCTCAGGCCGTACATACGCTCCGGAGCGCGAGTGAACCCGAGCGCCAGCAGACCGATCGCGATGCCCATGATCAGGTTGTGTGTCACGAGCGGCGGCTGGCTGGTCGTGTAGTGGACTATCCACGGGGAGGCCGCGCAGTACAGACCGAGCAGGAACACCGGTCCGTCCACGAGCGCCACATCGCGACCACCGAGCACACGGGCGTACCGATCCCGCATCTCGGAGGCATCAGGGTGGCTGGTTATGTCACCTCTGGCGGGTGAGACGTTGGCCATGACTCGTCTCCTTCGTCTTGCAGGGCGACCGCGTCTGGTGGGGGGTGCGGTAAGCGCCGCGTAAGTTCATTCTGCTCTTATTTTTCCTTTATGTGTAGTGGCTGGTAGAGGCGTGAACTCCTACCGGGCGGTACATGACCAGGCGGATCCGGGGCAACCGGATGTGTACGACAGTGACCGATCGTCGTCGCCGGGAGGCGGCGCGGGACAGGGGAGGGCAGCGGACGTGTCTGCGGCCATCGACGCGAAGGTGTTGGAGCGGTTCCCGGCGGGAGCTCCGCGCGGATCATGGCCGGCGGAGGAGTACGCGGCGCGCTGCCGCGCCGAGGGCGAGCCGGCCACCGTCGTGATGGACCTGGAGTCGGACGCCTTCCTCGTGGTGGTTCCGTCGGACGACGACTGAGTCGACGTGGTTCCGTCGGACGACGACTGAGTCGACCGAATGGCGTCGACGACTGGAATCCCTGGTCCTGAAATCCACGGTCCTGAAATCCACGGTCCCGATATCCGTGGTTCCGAAATCCATGGTCCGGTATACGAGATGAGCCGCGATCTCCTTGACGGCCGTCGTCTCCCGCTGCCACGATCCACGGCATGACCATGCGACTGGACCTCACGCGGCGACGCCACGTCGACCTCGCACGCGTCTCCAGCGCTTCCTGTCGCGCCGCAGCCTGAGTCTCCCGGCTCGCCGCTTCTCCCCACCACCGCATTCGCCGTCGGCTGACCACCGTCGCGCCGACGGCACGTCGTGCGCGGTGCATTTCCCTCACGCCTGAATTCGGTGGTCCGTCATGCCCGTTGAATGCGGGCGTCCCCGAATTCGGCGCTGCCACGCGCAGTCGCGCCTTCTCCCGGAAAGAGACCCCATGGCCACCGTCCTGTCCGTCTCCGGCAGCCCCTCCGCCTCGTCCCGCACCAGCCGACTGCTGCGCCACCTGGATGAGCGGCTGGCCGCACAGGGCCATGACGTGATCCCGCTCGACGTCCGCACCATCCCCGCCGAGGCCCTGCTCGGCGCGGACTTCCGGCACCCCGCGATCGTCGAGGCCCACGACCTGTTCGCACGCGCCGACGGTGTCGTCGTCGGCACCCCCGTCTACAAGGCGTCCTACTCCGGTGTCCTCAAAGCGCTGCTGGACCTGCTCCCGCAGTACGCGCTCACCGGCAAGACAGTGCTGCCGCTCGCCACCGGCGGCAGCATCGCCCATGTCCTGGCCATCGACTACGCCTTGCGTCCGGTGCTGACCTCCATGGGCGCGGCCCACACGGTGCAGGGCTGGTTCACCCTCGACAAGGACATCACCGTGCACGACGACGGGTCCCTGACCGTCGCGCCGGCCGCCGCCGACGCGCTCACCCAGGTGGTCGACCAGTTCGCCGCGGCGGTCGGTCGCACCCCGCTGCTGGCCGTGGCGGGCTGACACCCGTCAACCGCCCCACGGACGTTCCACATCGATCGGAGATACCCCCGTGTCCCTCACCTTCCACTGGTTCCTGCCCACCAACGGCGACAGCCGCCATGTCGTCGGCGGCGGCCACGGCACCCCGGCCACCGCATCCGGCCGAGACCGGCCGCCGACGGTCGCCTACCTGAGCCAGATCGCACGCGCCGCCGAGCAAGTGGGCTTCGCCGGGGCCCTCACGCCCACCGGCGCCTGGTGCGAGGACGCGTGGCTCACCACCGCGATGGTCAGCCAGCACACCGAACGCCTGAAGTTCCTCGTCGCCTTCCGGCCCGGACTGATCTCGCCCACCCTCGCCGCGCAGATGGCTTCGACCTACCAGCGGCAGACCGGCGGACGGCTGCTGCTCAACGTCGTCACCGGCGGCGAGAACCAGGAACAGCGCGCCTTCGGCGACTTCCTCGACAAGGACAGCCGGTACCGCCGGACCGGGGAATTCCTGCACGTCGTAAGGGAGTTGTGGCAGGGCGGGGCTGTCGACCTGCACGGTGAGCACGTCCGGGTGCAGGACGCGACGCTCGCCCGCGTGCCCGACCCCGTACCCCAGGTGTACTTCGGTGGCTCCTCGCCCATCGCCGGTGAGATCGCCGCCCGGTACGCCGACGTCTATCTCACCTGGGGCGAGCCGCCCGCCCAGGTCGCCGAGAAGCTCGACCGGATCCGCACGCTGGCAGCCGCCGAGGGCCGCACCCTGCGTTTCGGTATCCGGCTGCACGTCATCACCCGCGACACCGCCGAGCAGGCCTGGGCCGAGGCGAACCGGCTGCTGGACGGGTTCGACCCGGAGACCGTGGCGTCGGTGCAGGCGGGGCTCGCCCGCAGCGAGTCCGAGGGCCAGCGGCGCATGCTCGCCCTGCACGGCGGCCGGCGCGACCGCCTGGAGATCCACCCCAACCTGTGGGCCGGCGTCGGCCTGGTGCGCGGTGGCGCGGGCACCGCCCTGGTCGGCAGCCACGACGAGGTCGCCGAGCGCATCAAGGAGTACCACGCCCTCGGTATCGACGAGTTCGTCCTCTCCGGCTACCCCCACCTGGAGGAGGCGTACTGGTTCGGCGAGGGTGTGCTGCCGCGCCTCGCCGCACAAGGACTGTGGCGGCACCCCTCGGTCGAGGAGGACGCACCCGCCGCGCCCGCCGAACCCGCCGTGCTCGCGCCGTTCGCGAGCTAGGACCTCGGCCTCCCGCCCCCAACGATCAACCCGTGAGCCCGCGTTGGGCGTCATCCACACCGAGGGGCAAGTTCTGCCCCTCGGTGAACGGGAGGCACACACCCATGAAGCAGCGGGCTTCACGCACCGTCTCATTCGGCCTGGCCGTGGCGTTGTCCGCCGGAACGGCGGCACTCGCCCCGTCCGCGCACGCGGCACAGTCGCGGGGCGACCACGAGGCGACCCGGACCGCACTGCGTGATCTGGTCGAGAAGGGCGGACTGCCCGGAGTGGCCGCCAAGGGCCATGACGACAAGGGAAGTTGGTTCGCGGAGGCCGGCTACGCCGACACCGGCACGGGCCGCGAGCGTTCCCCCGGCGACCACTTCCGCGGGGCCAGCATCACCAAGACGTTCGTCGCGACCGTCCTGCTCCAGCTGGAGGCCGAAGGCAGACTGAGCCTGGACGACACGGTCGAGTCGTGGCTGCCGGACCTGGTGCGGGGCAACGGCTACGACGGCGGCAAGATCACTCTGCGGCAGCTCCTCAACCACACCAGCGGCATCGCCAACTACACCGACGACCCCGCCTTCGTCCACGACGCCGCCGGTCCCGGCTTTCCGGAGCACCGGTACGACACGCACACGCCCGAGCAACTCGTGGCGATCGCGCTGAAGTACCCGCCGCTGCCCGATCCGGAGACTACGCCGGTGTACTCGAACACCAACTTCGTCATCGCCGGGATGGTCGTCGAGAAGGCGACGGGCCGCTCGTACGCGCAGGAGATCACCCGCCGCATCATCCGGCCGCTGAAGCTGCGCGGCACGTCGTTCCCCGGCACGTCACCCCACATGCCGAAACCCCACCCCGTCGGCTACTCCCGGCTGCACCAGGAAGCCCCCGACGCGAGAATCCACGATGCCACCGAGCAGAACATGACCTGGCTGGGCGCGGCCGGCGATGTCATCTCCACCGCCGGCGACCTCAACCGCTTCCATCGCTCCCTGATGAGGGGCGAGTTGCTGCCCCCGGCGCAGATGAAGGAGATGCTCGACGAGGTCCCGACGGGGAAGGGGCTCGGGTTCGGGCTCGGAGTCGAGTTCGCGAAGCTGTCCTGCGGGGCGAAGGTGGTGGGCAAGACCGGCCGTACCAACGGATCCGTGTCCGCGATGGTCGGCACGCAGGACGGGAAGCACCAGCTGACGTTCAACATCAACGGCGACTGGCTGGGGGACGGGTCGCGCTACATCGATGTGATCGAAGCGGAGTTCTGCGGCAAGGTCCCGTCCCCTGCCGACAAGCCGTCCCTGACTGACGAGTCCTCCCCGGCCGACAAACCGTCCCTGCCGCAGCTCGGCTGGTGAGCTGGTCCGGAGACGCGTGAGCAGTAACGGCAGATCCGGTCGCGGATCCTGTCGATCAGCAGCGGGTCCGGAGACATCCCTACGACCCTGGCCGGCTCCCGCTTCGACCAGTGCGTCGCCCCCTCGGGGTCTCCTGCTCAAACCCAGCCCACTAGCCGGACGCCAGCGCGCCGAGGTGCGTCCGGCGTGCCTCGGCCGTCTGGCCCTGCACCAGCAGGAACATCCCCTCGCGTGCCAGCCGCTGCGCCCGGCTGCCCAGGGCCATGGACCGGCCGCCCCCGGCCACGATCGCCGCGGTCGTGGCCGCCCGCAGCACGTCGTACGCCCGTGCCTTGAGCACCAGCCGTTCCGGGACGCACTCGTGCGGGGCGGGGCGGTCGGCCAGGGCGTAGGCCTCCCGCCGGACGTCGTCGAGCCGGGCCCGCAGCGACCGGGCCGGCTCCTGACCGTCCGGGACGTCCGCCACCAGGTCCAGCGCCGCGCTCGCCACCCCGAACACGGCCGGACTGGTGTTGGCGGCCCTGGGCAGGTCGGCCAGGGCGAACTGCTCCTGCGAGGTGCGCAGCACGACGGCGTCCTCCGGCACCCACAGGCCGTCCAGCTCCAGGGAGACCGTACGGGCGGCGGTGAGGGCGGCGAGCCGCATCGGCGCCGACGGACGCATCCCCGGCTGTTCGCGGGCCTCGGTGACGACGAACACCACGTCGGCCGAGTCCGTCACACCCGCCAGCAGCATCACGTCGTTCAGACCCCAGCCCGTGTACCAGGGCACCGTGCCTTCGAAGCGCCAGCCGCCCCGCTCGGGCACGGCCCGCACCGGCACGCGGGGGAAGGCACGGACGTGCGCGAACGCGATGCCGGCCAGAGAGTCGCCGGTCGCCAGCGGGCGCAGCAGCTTCTCCCGGACCGGCGAGGCGTATGTGGCGAGCAGCTTCACCGGTGTGTGGTGCTGTGTCTGCACGAACCATGTGGAGCAGCACGCCCCGGCCAGGATCTCCGCGACCTCCCGTGCCACGGCGGCGGGCGCGTCCGCCCCGCCGTATTCTTTCGGCGCGCCCAGTCCGAGCAGCCCCGACCGCCTCACCGCCTCGATGTGGCTCGTCGGCACCCCCTCCTGGTCGACGCGCTCGGCGTGCGGGACGAGGAGATCGTGCGCCAGTCGCTGCGCGCGGATGACCAGGGGGTGGGACGAGGAGGCGAGGGGCGTGGTGCTCATGGCAGAAATTCTCGGTCGCGTGGCGCGGGGTGTCGATCAGGGGGGCCGTGTCGTTCGCCCGACCCGTCAAGGACGCGCGCCGCGCAGGTCCAGTTCGTCAGCATGTCGAAGCCGAGGCCGTCGGCGCGGGCCAGGTAGATGCGCTGGCGCACATGACTGTCCCGCAGGTACAGCAGCCCGCGCGGCCCGCGTACGACACCGGGCCCGCCGCCGCCCAGATCGCCGACACGTCCAGCGTCCCGGCCCGCTTCAGCAGCGCGGTCAGCAACAGCACGCCCTGATAACAGGACTCACCGAGGCTGCCGAGGGCGGGTGCCTCGACGCCGTAGCGGGCCGCGTAGCGCCCGTGGAAGTCGAGGGTGTCCCGGTTGGCCGGCGAGGCGAAGAACCCGGCCGTGCTGTAGAGGTCCTCGGGCGCCGACGGGCCGCTCGCCATCAGCCCGGCCGCGACGCTGGCGGAGTCGGCACGCGCGTGAGCCCGGGGTGACCCGGTGCACGGATGACTGGTCTACACCCTTGACTGGTACAGACCAACGCGGTTGAGTGTGCCTCCACCACCCCCCACCACGGCCGCGCCCACGCCGTGACCGGTCCACCGGTGCGTGCGGTGAAGGCTCTGCTCCGCCCTGCCCCGACAGGTGCGGCCGTGCCCCGCAAAGGAGTTGACCCCGTGTCGAGACGCCGTGTCTCCGCCGTCCTGGCCGCCCTCGCCCTCGCGGGCACCGCGCCGGTGCTCCTGCCGGCCACCAGCGCCTCCGCCGCCGCGTGCTCCAGCTACCCGAACTGGACGGCGGGCAAGTCGTACGCCGCCGGCGACATCGTCCGCTACACCGACGGCAAGGCGTACATCGCCGAACACGCCAACCCGGGCTACGACCCGACCATCAGCACCTGGTACTGGGAGCCGTACGCCTGCGACAGCGGGCCGGGCACGCCGGCCGCCCGATTCGTCGTGACCGAGGCGCAGTTCAACCAGATGTTCCCGAACCGGAATCCCTTCTACACCTACAGCGGTCTCACCGCGGCGCTGAGTGCCTACCCCGGCTTCGCCGACACCGGCAGCGACACGGTGAAGAGGCAGGAGGCCGCCGCCTTCCTCGCCAACGTCGGCCACGAGACCGGCGGCCTGGTGCACGTGGTGGAGCAGAACACCGCCAACTACCCGCACTACTGCGACTGGAGCCGGCCCTACGGCTGCCCGGCCGGCCAGGCCGCCTACTACGGACGCGGCCCGATCCAGCTGAGCTGGAACTTCAACTACAAGGCCGCGGGCGACGCGCTCGGCATCGACCTGCTGAACAACCCCTGGCTGGTGCAGAACGACTCGGCCGTCGCCTGGAAGACGGCCCTGTGGTACTGGAACACCCAGACCGGCCCCGGCACCATGACCCCGCACAACGCCATGGTGAACGGCGCCGGCTTCGGTCAGACCATCCGCAGCATCAACGGCTCCCTGGAGTGCGACGGCAAGAACCCGGCGCAGGTGCAGAGCCGTGTGAACAACTACCAGCGGTTCACGCAGACCCTCGGGACGTCACCCGGCGGCAACCTCTACTGCTGACGCCGGAGCGTGGGGCGTGTGTGAGACTCCGTCGATGAGCTCACAGACGATCACCGCGGACGCCGCGGGCACCTGGAAACTCGGCGACCTGCCCGTCCACCGCCTCGGCTTCGGCGCGATGCGGCTGACGGGCAGTGCCGCCTTCCATCTCGGCACTCCGAGTGACCGCGACCGGTCGATCGCCGTCCTGCGCAAGGCGATCGACCTCGGCGTGAACCACATCGACACGGCCGCCTTCTACTTCTCGTCGCTGCGCTCCGCCAACGAACTCATCAACAGCGCGCTGGCGCCGTACCCCGACGACCTGGTCATCGTCACCAAGGTGGGTCCGTACCGGACCTGGTCGGGGGAGTGGGGCACCTCGGCCCGCCCCGAGGACCTGCGCCCCCACGTCGAGGAGAACCTGCGCCAGCTCGGCCGAGACCACCTGGATGTGGTCAACCTGCGCCGGATGCCGAAGTACGACTCGATCGCCGAGCACTTCGGCGCCCTCGCGGAACTGCGCGAGGCGGGCCTGATACGCCACCTGGGGATCTCCAACGCCGAGCCCCGCCACCTCGCCGAGGCGCAGGCCATCGCGCCCGTGGTCTGCGTGCAGAACCGGTACGCCCTCGACCGCCCCGACCCCGCCACCGACGAACTGCTGCGGATCTGCGGAGAACAGGGCATCGCGTTCGTGCCGTTCTACGCCGTCGCCGGCGAGGGCGGGGAGCGGGGCGCCACCACCGCCCACGACGAGGAGGTGCGCGCCGTAGCCCGTGATCACGGCGCGAGCCCCGCGCAGATCCGCATCGCCTGGACCCTGCACCAGGGACCACATGTGCTCGCCATCCCCGGTACCGGCAACCCCGACCACCTCGTGGAGAACGTGGCAGCGGGCGCGATCCGCCTCACGGACGGGGAACTGGACCGGCTGAACGCGCTGCGCCGAAAGGACGGTTGACCGGTCAGACCACCCAGGCCCCGTCGCGCATGAGATGCCGACGCGGCAACTCGTGCTGCTCGCACCACGCCTGCACCGCGCGCGGCCGCATCCGGAAGAACGCGTACGACGCGTGGTCCTCTCGCGGATCCCAGCCGGTCTTCGCCCGGAACGCCTCGGCCGCCTTCGGCGGCACCTCGGAGGTTGTGAAGGTCTCCACGTCACCGTCGGCGAGCACGACGTCCCGGGTGTCCCCGAAGGCCAGCCGGGTCCGTCGGCCGTCCCGCAGATTGCGGCCCGTGGGATTGGTCAGCCGCGTGCACAGCCACACGGCCTCGTCGTGCCACACGAACCAGAGCGGGACCAGGCACGGCACACCTTCGGTGTCCGCCGTGGCGACCCAGATGTCCATCTCCCGCTCCAGGCGGTGCAGGAGGTCCGCCTTGCGCTGCTCGGGCGTACGGGGTGGCTCGGTGATCTTCATGCCCGGGACACTAGTGGGTGGCCGGGCCGACCGCCTCGGGCTGTGGACGTAGGACGGAGACCTAGTCTCGGTCAACCGGGGCGGCCACAGGGTGTACCTGGACAACGGGAACGCCTGCGGGCGTGCGTTAATGAAGCCCCGGGCGGCTCGGATTGATCTGTACAAGACATTTCAAGATCCTTATGGTGCTACGGAACAGTCGCCTCAACCGGCGGCACGAACGTGAGTGAGGCAATGACAATGAGATGGCGAAACCGCTCCCGGGCCTTAGCCTCCACCGCTGCGCTCACCGGGTTGATCCTGGTGGGCCAGGCGAGCAGTCCCGCGCATGCCGCGGTCGCCGGGTGCACCACCACGGGCGTCAGCGGGACCGTCAACGTCGAGGGTTACACCGCAGGCTCCCACAACTACCCGTCCGTGTACCTCTCGGTGGCTGACACCGCAGCCGACGACCACCACGTGCGGGTCCGCTTCATCTCCCTCAGCGCTGCCGGTCCTCACGTCTACTTCCCGTGGCGTGCCCACTACGGCGGTAACGGCACCTCGAAGGGCTGGTCGACCTCGGCCTACTCCCCGGCCACCACCGCGGGATTCGCCGTCCAGGCCGCGGTCTGGGAGGGAGACGACCCCAACCCGATCCGGTACTGCACCGACTACACCTGGTACTGACCCGGAGCGGCCTCGCAGGCCGACCGGCCTCGGCAGGCGGCTCCCCTCCTGCGCGGCAGAGCCGGGGCGCGGGCCTCTGTCCGCCCGGGAGTGGGGGCAGATCAACTACTGACCGACGATCGGCCTGTCCCAGGCTCCACCGGACCAACTCAACCTTCGATGACACGCACTCAAGGTTCGTTGGCACAGGACATGGAGGGGAGGTGTGTCGTCGCCGCGCCGGTCACGGTTGGCGCGGTCGGCCGCCTTTGGAGCGATACTCAGAGAACCCAGGGGTCGTGATCCGGGGCGCGCTGCCCCGTTCGGTACTGCGCCTGGAACAACGGCGTCAGACAGAGCATCCTGGGCTTGTCGGCCTTTCCCGCTCGCGCCCTCGGACCCGCCGGGGAAGGGGAGCAGTGCGGATGCCGACGGCCGTACGGGACCGCGACAGTGGACCACCACGTCACCTGAACACCTCGAGCCAGATGGCCCGCGGGATGCTGAGGACCGTCTGTGGAGCGCACCAGGAGCTGCGGCGAGACCCCTCCGGGCCCGGCTCGGCGGACGTCGGCTCTCGACCTGCCCGCGCGGCAGAGACAGACGGTGTTGGGGCCCGACCTGCCGGACCACCCGCCGGTCGGGACCGCAGCACAGGGCGGGTTTGTCCGTACCGCTCTCGCCCTCGCCGTGCACGTGCGGGCGCACAGTTGGGCGGAGTCCGACCTGGAGCGTGTCTCTTTGATGGGCCCGTCAGTGGATCGGATGTGCCTGTCCGGCTCGTGATCACTGATGCGATGTGGGACCGGATCGAGCCGCTGATGCCGGCCGATCCAGTCCGCGGACGGCGGTGGGCCGACCGCCGTCGCGCGCTCGAGGCCATCGCGTGGAAGTACCGCAGCAACTCGCCCTGGCGGGGCCTCCTCGACGAACTCGGCTGGAAGGGGGCTGCAGGCCGAAACGAGTCGGCCGACGATGTACTCGGACGCTCCCGCCGGGCTGAGCATCAAGATCCACCTGGTCTCGGACGGCCATGCACGGCCCCTGGCTCTGGCCGTCACAGCGGGCCAGGCCGGTGACGCGCCCGCCTTCGAGACGGTCATGGCCCGTATCCGGGTGCCGAGAACCGGTCCCGGCCGGCCCCGGAACCGCCCCACCGTGGCCCTGGCCGGCCGCGCCTACTCGTCCCGCGCGATCCGCGACCACCTGCGCCGCCGACAGATTCGCGTGGTCATCCCACAGCCGTCGGACCAGATCGGCGACCGTCTGCGGCAGGGCCGCCTAGGGGGGCGCCCGCCCGGCTTCGATGCGGATACCTACAAGCAGCGCAACACCGTCGAGCGGCGCACCGACCGCCTCAAGCAGTGGCGCGGCCTGGCCACACGAACCGACAGACCGCGATCGCCTACCAGGCCGCACTCCACCTCGCCGCCATCCTCATCTGGGCACGGTGCCGACCAGCAGACAGAACCTAGGCCCTCGAAGTGCCGAGATACTGCGCTCGCCCCTCTCCGAGTGACCAGTCGGCCGGTCCGTTCTCCGTCAGGACGACGAACACGTTCCGCGGCTCCGTGCCCGCATAGGCGTGCGCGAGCTCGGTGATCCTCCGGTACAGCGCCTGCTTCCGCGCGGGCGTGCGACCGGTGCGCAGCGTGATCGCGACGTAGGCGATGCCGTCGTCGCGGTGCACGCCGAGGTAGTCGTCGTAGTGGAGGGTGCTGCTCGCGCCGTCGTGGTCGACCAGGACCTGGAACCGGTCGTCGGGCGGAATGCCGATCGTCTCCATGAGGGCGTCGTGGACGGCCCGGCCGAGTGCGGCGAGTCGCTCGGGGCCGGCCCGGAGCGTGTCTATGCGGACGAAGGGCATGGGATCTCCTCGGAGCCGTAGGGGCGTTGAAGGGGAGCGTACATACTAGTAGGTACAGAACTCGCGCCAGGTGTTTGCATCCCCTGAGTGTTACGTATAACCTCTCCCGTCAACCCCGTGCTCCGAAAGGCCCCGATGCGACGTATCGCCCTGGTCACCCTCGTCGTCGACGACTACGACGAGGCGATCCGCTTCTACACCGACGCTCTCGGGTTCCGGCTCGCCGAGGACGCTCCCCGGCCCGACGGGTCGCGCTGGGTCGTCGTCGAACCGGGGAGCCAGGGAACGGGCAGCGGTCTGCTGCTCGCCCGTGCCAAAGGGGAGACGCAGGCCGGCCGGGTCGGGGACCAGACCGGCGGGCGGGTCGGGTTCTTCCTGCACACCGACGACTTCGCCCGGGACCATGCCCGGATGACCGCCGCGGGCGTCACGTTCCTGGAGGAGCCACGGCACGAGCCGTACGGGACCGTCGCCGTCTTCCAGGACCTGTACGGCAACCGCTGGGACCTGCTCCAGCCCGCCACCGACTGACCGCACCGACTGACCGCACCGACTGAGAACGCACCTGCCGAGGAACACGCACATGACCGCGCCCCGCATCGACACCGACACCCTCCGCCGGCTGCCCAAGGCCGTGCTGCACGACCACCTCGACGGCGGCCTGCGCCCCGCCACCGTGGTGGAGCTCGCGGACGCGGTGGGCCACACCTTGCCCACCACCGATCCCGCCGAACTCGCCGCCTGGTACTACGAGGCCGCGAACTCCGGCGACCTGGTGCGTTACATAGCCACCTTCGAGCACACCCTCGCCGTCATGCAGACCCGCGAGGGCCTGCTGCGCACCGCCGAGGAGTACGTGCTCGACCTCGCCGCGGACGGTGTCGTCTACGGCGAGGTGCGCTACGCCCCGGAGCTGATGGTGCGGGGCGGGCTGGCCCTGCCCGAGGTCGTCGAGACCGTGCAGGAGGGGCTCGCGGCCGGTATGGCCAAGGCGGCGGCCGCGGGGACGCCCGTGCGCGTCGGGACGCTGCTGTGCGGGATGCGGATGTTCGACCGCAGCTGGGAGATCGCCGACCTGGTCGTGGCGTTCCGGGACGCCGGTGTCGTCGGCTTCGACATCGCCGGCGCCGAGGACGGCTTCCCGCCCGCCGACCACCTCGCGGCCTTCGAGCACCTGCGCCGCGAGAACGTGCCGTTCACCATCCACGCCGGGGAGGCCCACGGCCTGCCCAGCATCCACCAGGCCCTTCAGGTGTGCGGCGCTCAGCGCATCGGGCACGGGGTGCGCATCACCGACGACATCCCCGACCTCGCGGGGGGCAAGCTCGGCCGCCTCGCGGGCTGGGTGCTCGACCGGCGTGTCGCCCTGGAGATGTGCCCGACCTCCAACCTCCAGACCGGCGCCGCGACCTCAATCGCCGAGCACCCGATCACCGCGCTGAAGGACCTCGGCTTCCGCGTCACCCTCAACACCGACAACCGGCTCGTGTCGGGCACCACGATGACCCGCGAGATGTCGCTGCTGGTCGAGCAGGCGGGCTGGACCGTCGAGGACCTGCGCACGGTCACGGTGAACGCGCTGAAGAGCGCGTTCCTACCGTTCGACGAGCGGAACGCGCTGATCCGGGACGTGGTCCTGCCCGGCTACGAGGCCGCGCTCTGAAGGATTCCTCGCAGGTAGGCGGCCTGTCCGATGTGCTGGAGATCGTCGGACAGGACGCTGACCAGCCGGACGCCCAGGGTGACCGGCGGGTCCCAGCGCTCGTCGACGACGCGCTCCAGATCCTTGGCCGCCAGGCCGCGCAGGGCCTGAAGGGTCTGGTCGTGCACGGCGTCGTAGTAGCCGGTCAGCATCTCGCCGGAGTCGACCCGGACCTTGGCGACCTTGGCGGGGCTGTGGCCGTAGCCCGTGTCATGCCGGGGCAGACCGAGGCCGAAGCGTTTCTCCCAGTCCTGGGACAGCCACACCTGGTCGAGGCCGAAGGCGTCGGCGACGTGGTCGTCCTGGACCCGGGTGAGGTGCCAGACCAGCCAGGCGATGGAGTTGGTGTCGGGGGAGGGGCGGGCGCTCAGTTCGTCGGGCCCGAGGCCCCCGACGGTGGCGTGGACTTCTTCCCGGATGCGGTTGTAGCCGTCGATGAGGATGTCCTTCGCATGCATGGATCCACCATCGCGCATCGCCGCGCCTCGTGCGCCCCGGTTCACGCGCCGGTGGCCTCCGTTCACGCGCCGGTGACCTCCGTTTGCGCGCCCGCGCTCTCCGGTGTCGCGCCTGTCGTCCCCGGTGACGCGCCTGTGGTTCCCAGTGGCGCGCTCGTGGCCTCAAGCAGCGCCATCAGCGCCCGGGCCGCCGGGCTGGTGGCCTGCCGGGGCGGCAGCAGGGCCACCGTCTCGTAGACCGCCTCGCCGGTGCCCTTCACCTGCAGCGCGGTCAGGGAGGCACGCTTGTGCGCGAAGTGCCGCGGCACCACGGCGACGCCGAGGTTCTCGTCGACCAGGTCGAGCAGGGTGTGCACGTCATTCACCTCCAGGGCCACGGTCCGCCGCACGCCGGCGGCGGCGAACACCGAGTCGGTGGTGCGACGCGGCCCCCAGTCCGGGTGGAAGTCGACGAACACCTCCCCGCCCAGTTCCTCCGGCGTGACGGCCGCACCGGCGGCGGCCAGCCGGTGACTGGCGTGGCACAGCAGCGTCATCGGCTCGCTGGACAGCGGCACCGACCGCAACTGGTCGCTGTCCGCCTGCGTCCGTACCGCGAACGCCAGGTCGAGCCGCCCGGCCGCGACATCCTCCGCCAGCACGCCCGACCCGGCCTGCCGCAGACAGATCTCCACGTCCGGATGCTGATGCCGGAAGGTGGCGAGCAACCCCGCGACATGTACCCCGGCGATGCACTGCTCACTGCCGAGCGCGAGCATGCCGCGCAGTACGCCCTGCACCGCCGCCACCGCCTCGTGGGCGGCCCGCACCTGGGCCAGGATCCGCTCCGCCTCACCGAGCAGCGCCCGCCCGGCCGGGGTGAGCGTCACCCGGCGGGTCGTGCGCACGAACAGCGGCGTCTGGAGCTCCCGCTCCAGCGCCCGGATCGAGGCCGACAGGCCCGACTGGGACACCAGGAGTCGTTCCGCCGCCCGGGTGAAGTGCTGGTCCTCGGCGACCGCGACGAAGTGCTGCAAGTGACGCAGTTCCATGACTGAGAAGCGTATCCGCTGAATTCCATCGGATTCTTCTGTTGGACGCATGGGCGCAGGTCACGACAGAGTGGACACCGGTTTCTTCCCGACCGAGCCAACCCCTCTGGAGTCGCGTTGTACACCGCACACCCCGACCGCTACGCGGACATGCCCTACCGGCGCACCGGACGCAGCGGCCTGAAGCTCCCCGCGCTCTCGCTCGGCCTGTGGCACAACTTCGGCCCGGACCGGCCGGTCGAGACGCAGCGCGCCATCCTGCGCCGCGCCTTCGACCTCGGTGTCACCCACTTCGACCTCGCCAACAACTACGGCCCGCCACCCGGCGCCGCCGAGTCCGCGCTGGGCGAGTTCCTGAAGTCGGACTTCGCGGCCTACCGCGACGAACTGGTCATCTCCACCAAGGCCGGCTATCTGATGTGGCCCGGCCCGTACGGCGAGTGGGGCTCGCGCAAGTACGTGCTGTCCTCGCTGGACCAGAGCCTGAAGCGGATGGGACTGGACTACGTCGACATCTTCTACTCGCACCGCCCCGACCCGGACACCCCGCTCGAGGAGACGATGGGCGCCCTGCACTCGGCGGTGCAGCAGGGCAAGGCGCTGTACGTCGGGATCTCCAACTACTCCGCGGAGCAGACCCGCGAGGCCGCCCGCATCCTGGGCGAGCTGGGCACCCCGCTCCTCATCCACCAGCCGCGCTACTCGATGCTGGACCGCCGCCCCGAGGACGAGGGCCTGCTGGACGCCCTCGACGAACTCCAGGTCGGCTCCATCGTCTTCTCCCCGCTGGAGCAGGGCCTCCTCTCCGCCCGCTACCTCGACGGCATCCCGGAGGGCTCCCGGGCCGCGAGCGACAGCCCGTTCCTGAAGTCCGACGCGGTCACCGAGGAGCTGGTGGGCCGGCTGCGCGACCTGAACGACATCGCCAAGTCGCGCGGCCAGACCCTGGCCCAGATGGCGCTGGCCTGGGTGCTGCGCGGCGGCCGGGTCACCTCCGCGCTGGTCGGCGCGAGCAGCCCGCAGCAGCTGGAGGACAGCGTGGGAGCCATCGGCAACCTGGACTTCGACGCGGACGAGCTGGCCCGTATCGACGCGGTCGTCAAGCAGTAGCCGACCCCGGCTGTCCCGGGGGCGGCGGCCGCCCCCGGGACAGGTTCTAGGAGCCGATCCGCTCCTCCAGCCGCACCGTCACCGTGTCGCCCTCCTCCTTGCCGATGGTCTTGCGGACGTCGGCCTTCACGGGCAGCTTGTGCGTGCCGTCGCCCAGTGCCATGAACGAGCCGCGGAACGGGTGCCCGTCGATCGTCCCGCGCACCTTGACCAGGCCGCGGGTGCCGAAGAACTCGACGGACCGGGGCCAGACCAGATAGGTCCAGCCGCCCTCGGCGGGGCTCTTGCGCAGGACCGCGGTGAATTCCGCGTCCAGTTTCCCGGTCGTGGTCATGGTGTCCTCCGGTGTTCGGTCGCCTCTCACACACCAGACCGCGGGACACCGGGAAACTCATCGCCGGTCTCACGCCCCGGCGGGCACCCGGTCCAGAAATCCGAGCACGGCCCTGATCCGTCCCTGCTCGTCCAGCGTGATCACATCCGACCCGGCCAAGGGAGCCGAGCCGTCGGTCTCGCTCACCAGCTCCTCGTAACGGTGGGCGGGTGCGGGCATGGGCGATCAGCCTCCGAAAGGTCGTCTCTGCTGGTCAGGTCCCGGATCACCGCTCGCGGCGAACCGGCACGGACCACCCTGCCCGGACCCGGCGGGACCGTCGATCACCTCCGGAGCCATGCCCCCTGGCGCCCGCCCACAGCGTTTCGGCCAACTCGGGGTGTGAATATGCCAGGAGAGTGGCCGGAAAGACATGGTGACAGTGATTCAGTAGTGAACATACTGACCAGCGAGAGCGCTTCACCTCGAGCGACGGCGCCCTCACGCACAGCACGCGAGCCGCAGAACAGGCAAGGCCGGGCCGGCAGGCGGGCCGGGCAGCGGGGGAGGGTCACGTGCACGACGAGTTTCTGTGCCATGTCACGGCCTACGGAGCCTGTGACGGCCGCCGCATCGGCGTCCCCCTGGGCACCTACCGGGCGCCGACCCTCGCCCTCGCCCTGTGGTGGCTGCGCGACCGCGCCTCCTGGATCGCCCAGCGCCTCGACCCCCAGCCCGACGCCGAGCACTTACCGCCGGGCGCGCTTGTGCCGGTCGCCGAGACCGTGCCCGACGTGCCCACCCTGCTGCGCGCCTGGTGCGCCGATCCCGGTCAGCAGGAGCGGGTCGCCGAGGAGTTGGCGGCCGGACGGCTGGTGCGCATAGCCACCAGTGACGACACCACCGAGTACGAACTGCTCGCCGAGTCCGTGGACGCCCTGCGGATGCAGCGGGCGGCTCCCGTCCTGGGCGTACCCGTGGCCTGAGCGGCTCACCGGGTCATACATCAGGCAAATCGGTAGAATCTTGGTCATGGCGCAGCCGTCGGTAGCACCAGAACTCGTCCTGGAGACCGAGACGGGCTCCACAGTGATGATTCCGGGCCACGCTTACCACGTCGGGCGCGACCCGTTGAGCGACATCGTCATCGACGACGACCGGGTCTCATGGCACCACGCGGTGCTGCGGCCCCACGACGGGCACTGGACCATCGAGGACGAGAACAGCACCAACGGCACCTACGCCGACGGCCACCGCATCCACGAGTGGGACGTCGGCCCCGGCAGCGTCATCCGCTTCGGGAACCCTGCCGACGGACCGCGCGTGGTCCTGACGGGCCGCCCCGTGCCGGCCCCGGAACGCCCCTCCGCCGTCTCCGTGCCGGCCATGACCGGCACCTACCGGCAGCCCACGACCGTACGGCCGCTGCCCGCCCGCACCATCCGCATCGGCCGGGCCACCGACAACGACCTGGTCATCGACGACCTGGTGGTCTCCCGCCGGCACGCCGAACTGCGCGCCCTGCCCGACGGGACCTACGAGATCACCGATCTCGGCAGCCACAACGGCACGTACCTCAACGGCAGCCGGGTCACCAGCGCCCCGATCGGCCAGGGCGACATCGTCGGCATCGGCCACTCGGCGTTCTGCCTCGTCGGCGACGAACTCCAGGAGTATGTCGACACCGGTGAGATCTCCCTCGACGTGCAGAACCTCGCGGTGTCCGTCGACCGGGGGCGCAAGACGCTGCTCGACCACGTGTCGTTCCCGGTGGGGGAGAAGTGCCTGCTCGCCGTCGTCGGCCCGAGCGGCGCCGGGAAGTCCACGCTCCTCAACGCCCTCACCGGCCAGCGGCCCGCCGACCACGGCACCGTCCTCTACGACGGCCGCGACCTCTACCGCGACTACGCCGAGCTGCGCCAGCGCATCGGCCTCGTCCCGCAGGACGACATCCTGCACGCCCAGCTGACCGTCCGCAAAGCCCTCTCCTACGCCGCCGAGCTGCGCTTCCCGCAGGACACCGCCAAGGCCGAGCGGCGAGCCCGGGTCGACGAGGTGATCCGTGAACTGGGCCTGGAACAGCGCGCCGCCCAGCCCGTGCACAGCCTGTCCGGCGGCCAGCGCAAGCGCGTCAGCGTGGCTTTGGAGCTGCTGACGAAGCCGTCGCTGCTGTTCCTCGACGAGCCGACCTCCGGACTCGACCCCGGCATGGACCGCTCGGTGATGCACATGCTGCGCGGCCTCGCCGACGACGGCCGGACCGTCATCGTGGTCACCCACAGTGTGCTCAGCCTCGACGTGTGCGACCGGCTGCTCGTGCTCGCACCCGGCGGGAAGATCGCCTACTACGGGCCGCCCGAGGACGCCCTGGCGTACTTCGGGTTCGAGCAGTGGCCGGAGGCCTTCGAGGCGTTCGACCGGGACGCGGGCCGGGACTGGGCCGGGGACTACAGCGCCTCGCCCTTCCACGGCCGGTACGTCGCCGACGCCAGCGCCCAGCCCCAGCAGCCCCGGTCCGGGCCCGTCGTCATCACCGCGCCGCCCCGGCCGCGCAGCCGGGCCGCCCAGCTCGGCACGCTGGTGCGCCGGTACGCGGCCGCGCTCAGCGCCGACCGCACCTTCCTGATCATCATGATCGCCCTGCCGTTCGTGATGGGCGTGATGGCGCGGGCCCTGGCGGGCGGCAAGCTGACGCTCGACACGGCGATGAACGCACTGCTCATCCTGTGCGTCGGCGCGGTGCTCACCGGGGCCGCCAACGCCGTGCGCGAACTCGTCAAGGAACGGGTGATCTACCAGCGTGAGCGGGCGGTGGGCCTGTCCAGATCGGCGTACTTGATGTCCAAGGTCGTCGTGCTGGGTGTCATCACCGTGCTCCAGGCGGTGGTGCTGACCCTGGTCGCCCTGCTCGGCGTGGACCTCAACGCGCCCGGTGGCGAAGGCGTGCTGATGCCGCCCCTGGTGGAGATCGCGGTCGCCGTCGCCCTGCTGGCGTTCACGGCCATGATGCTCGGCCTGTTCATCTCCGCGCTGGTGCGCAAGGAGGAGGTGACGATGCCGCTGCTCGTGCTCATCGCCATCGTCCAGGTCGTCTTCTGCGGTGCCCTGCTGAAGCTGGACGGTGTGCCCGGGCTCGAGCAACTGGGCTGGCTGGTGCCCGCGCGCTGGGCGCTGGCTGCGATGGCCGGCACCGTCGGGCTGGCCCGGATCGTGCCCGACGAGCTGACCAAGGACCCGCTCTTCGAGCACTCGGCGGGCACGTGGCTGCTCGACGTCGGAATGCTGCTCGTACTGTCGGCGTTCTTCGGCTTCCTGGTGTCCCGGCTGCTGCGCCGCCACGAACCGGCCGTGATGCGGAAGTAGGGAGCCCCTATGACGACTCCCGGTTTCCGGCCCACCCACGTCGTCCCGCAGCACGGGATGCCCGCCTGGGAGGCGCCCGACCCGGCCCGGCCCACCGTGGACCTCGACCCCCTGCTGCCGGTGCAGCTCGTCGAGCGGCAGGGCGACTGGGGGCATGTGCTGTGCTTCAACGGCTGGTCGGCCTGGGTCGACGGCCGCCGCCTGGTCGCCGTACCGCAGGACCCGCCCGCCGCGGACGGACCGCTCACCCGCAGCGCCGACCCGCGTCCACTGCTGAGCCGGGCGCAGGAGGCCCTGGCGCGCTACCGGTCCGCGGTCGAGGACCTCGCGGCCGGTTCGGACCGGGAGTCCTTCCACGCCCGCACCCACGGGCTGCGGATCGGCGTCGTCGTCGACGGCGAGTCCGTGTGGCTCTACGACGCCGCCCACGGGCACTGGGTGTACGCCGAGGGCACCCGGGCGACCACGTACGCGACGGACGAGACACCCCGGTCCGACCCGGAATCCCACCCGGCCCCGGCGCGCACGCCCACCCGGGTCGTACCCGCGGAGGCCGTCGAGGGGATACCCCGGGCCGAGCAGCCGGGCCGGCCGGTGCAGCCGACCCCGCCGCCCGAGGCGCCGCCCACCCGGGTCGTACCGCCAGAGCCCCCTCGGGCCGTGTCTCGTGAGGCGCCGGAGCCGACACGGGCCGTGCCTCCTGCGGCACCGGAGCCGTCACGGGTGGTGTCGCCGGAGGTTGCCGAGTCCCCTCGGGCCGTGTCTCCCGAGGCTGCCGAGCCGACGCGGTTCGTGCCTCCTGAGGCCCCCGAGCCGACGCGGGTGGTGTCGCCGGAGGTGTCCGAGCCCCCTCGGGTCGTGCCTCGTGAGGTGCCCGAGCCGACGCGGTTCGTGCCTCCCGGGGCCCCCGAGCCCACGCGGGTGGTGTCACCGCAGCCCCCTCGGGGCGTGCCTCCCGAAGCTCCCCAGCCGCCACGGGGCGTGCCTCCCGAGACTTCGGAGCCCACACAGGTCGTGGCCCCCGAGGCGCCGCCCACGCGGGTCGTGGCCCCCGAGAGGGACGGCGAGTCGGCTCCGGACGAGGAGGCCTCCGGGCCCGGTGAGGCGCCGCCCACCCGGATCGTGTCACCCGAGGGTGACGCCCGTTGAACCGCGAGACGAGTCTGTTCTCGGGGCGGCCCTCCGAGCTGGTCGGGCAGCAGATCGCCGGGTACCGGATCGAGCAGGAGATCGGGCGCGGCGGCATGGCCGTGGTCTACCGGGCCCGGGACCTGCGTCTGGAGCGCACCGTCGCGCTCAAGCTGCTCGCCCCGGAACTCGCCCGCAACGACACCTTCCGGCGTCGCTTCACCCACGAGTCCCGGGCCGCCGCCGCGATCGACCACCCGCACATCGTGCCGGTCTTCGAGGCCGGAGAGACGGACGGAGTGCTGTACATCGCGATGCGGTTCGTCGCCGGCAGCGACCTGCGTCATCTCCTGGACCGGGAGGGGCCGTTGCCGCCCGCCACCGCCGTACGCATCGCCGCCCAGGTCGCCTCCGCGCTCGACGCGGCCCACGACCACGGGCTGGTGCACCGGGACGTCAAGCCCGGCAACATCCTGGTATCCCGCGGCACCGACAGCGACCACCCCGAGCACGTCTACCTCACCGACTTCGGTCTGACGAAGAAGTCGCTGTCGCTGACCGGATTCACCACGGTCGGCCAGTTCGTCGGCACACTCGACTACGTCGCCCCCGAACAGATCTCGGGCCGCCCGGTCGACGCCCGCTGTGACGTGTACGGCTTCGCCTGTGTCGTCTACGAGATCCTCGCCGGTCACCCGCCCTTCCTCCGGGACGACGACATGGCCCTGCTGTGGGCTCACCAGTACGACGACCCGCCGCCGCTGACCGAGGCCCGGCCCGACCTCCCACCCCAGGTGGACCCGGTGCTCGCCAAGGCCCTCGCGAAGAGACCCGACGACCGCTACCCCTCATGCCTCACCTTCGTCGCCGCACTGCGCGCCGCGACGGCCGGTGGCGGGGCCGTCGCCGGGCCCGTCCCCGCCCGGGCGGGCCGGCAGCCGGGGGAGGAGCGGCCGAAGCCGCCCCCGCGCTGGGCCGAACCGGTCTTCGTGGAGCGGACGTAGAGCAGCGGACGCAGAGCAGTCGGTGGGCCCGGCGTCAGCCCGCCTGCTCGGCGCGCACCTCGCCCCGCCGCCGTACGTGCCGTGCCAGCAGCGCCCCGGCGAACCCGGTCACCAGCCCCCACGGGACGGCCAGGCCCACGGCTCCCCACAGCCGGGGTCTGAGGAACAACTCGCCCGCGAGGCTGCCGCCCAGGTCGCCGATGCCGAGTACGGACAGTCCGTAGTGCGCGGAGATGCGCCCGACCAGGCAGATCATGAACACCGTGAGCATGAGCGCGACCGCCATGTGCACGGCGTGCTGCCAGGCCCGTACCCGGGCCGGCGACCGGGCCGCCATCACGAACGCGGCGGCGGTCAGCAGCACCACGTCGATGACCAGTAGCCACCACACCCTGCCGTCGTGCTCGGAGAGCGTCCGCAGGTTCAGCTCGGAGATGTCCGGGGTGCGCAGCACCTCGTCGAGCACATGGGGCATGGGCAGCCCGAACGGCCCCTCCACCCGGCCGTTCCAGGTGGCGCCGAGGCCGATCGTCAGTGCCAGCCACACCAGGTTGGGCATGCCGAGCAGGATCACGGCGAACGTCTCCGCCGCGTGCCCCCGGGTCGCCGCGACGACCAGGGCGACGACCACGCCGATGACGACGTAGGCGAGCAGCAGCGCGACCATCACGTACGCGGCCGGCCGCACCGACGTCTGGAAGCGCAGCAGCCCGGCCGGCAAGGGGGCGCCGCGCGACACCAGCAGGGCCAGCACCAGCACACCGGCCAGCCACACCACGCCGACGAACACGGACAGCGGAACGTCGGTGGTGAAGCCGATCTCCGGTGAGGCGCCGAACAGATCGCCGAGTTCGCCCAGCGCGTCGTTCCCGAGGGAGATGTCGAACGTGTGGCGGGCGGCGAGCGTCAGGCCGATCAGCGCGAGCAGCCACAGGGCCGCGATCCTGGCGGCCCAGCCGGCCAGCTCCGCGGCACCGGCGACCGCGCGGTGCCGCAGGGGCCGCAGGAAACCCCAGGCGATCACCAGCGCCCCGGTGAGCGTGACGGACAGCGGGATGACGGTCAGGCCCGCCTGCGTGTCGGCCAGGTCTCCGGCGCTCCCGGAGAGCTTCACGATGCCCCCGACGGCGGTGACCATGGTCGCCACGACGACCGGTGCGAACGCGCCGTCCGGGAGGTCCGCCGCCCCGGCCGCCCACAGGCCCAGCGCGGACACCACCGCCATGGCGAGCAGCCCGCCGAGCACCGTGACGAGGGCATGCGCCCAGCCGTGGCGGGCGGCGGCCCGCTCGCCGGAGGTGCGTGCCTGGCCGGAGGAGGTGCGCGAACTCACGCTGCCACGCTAAGCAGCACCCGCGCCGGACGCCCGTCGGGAGGTCCGTCCGCGTCGGCTTGCGAGCCGTACGGGATCGGAGCACACAATGAACGCGTAATGGCGAAAGCGGCATAAACCTGGATCAATCGCCTCAGGTGTGAGAAGGCCGCAGAGAACCCACGCGGGAAGAAGAGCTCGTGAGCGTCGAACCGCCGTCGTCCGGCCGCCCCACAGGACCTCCCTCGGGCCCGCTGTCGGGTCCCTCCCAGCCGCCGTCGGGAGGGGGGCCGCCCTCCGAGCCGCCGAGTGGGGAAGGGCAGGCGCCGGAGCCCCGCCGACCGTGGTGGGGGTCGGTACCCCGCGTCACGCTGATCGCCGCCGCCGTCGTGGCCGCCGTGATCCTGGCCGTGGTGTTCACCCGGCCCGACGGTGGCGGCACCGGCGCGTCCGACGGCGGCACCAGCACGTCCGAGGGCGAGGTCTTCCTCCAGCCCGCGGCCGACACCGGCCCGGACCCGTTCACCGAGTCCACGGCGAAGGAGAGCTCGGCCTCACCGGTCTCGCCCTCGCCCACCGAGTTGGCCACGCAGAACGCCGTCCAGGGCGTGCAGGGCGGAGCGCCCGGCCTGTACGGCGGCACCCGCAACGTGGCCAGCTGCGACGTGGAGAAGCAGATCACGTACTTCAAGGGGACTCCGGACAAGCAGCGGGCGTTCGCCTCCGTCGCCCGCGTCGACCCGCCCGACGTTCCCGCCTACCTGCGCTCGCTCACGCCCGTGGTGCTGCGCACGGACACCCGCGTCACCAACCACGGCTACAGCGACGGCCGCGCGACCAGCTACCAGGCCGTCCTCCAGGTCGGCACAGCCGTCCTCGTCGACGACCGCGGCGTGCCCCGGGTGCGCTGCGCGTGCGGCAACCCGCTGTCCGCGCCGGTCGCCCAGCAGACCGCGCCCAAGACGACCGGCGACGCGTGGCCGGGATACAAGCCGTCGAACGTCGTCGCGGTCACGCCCGCTCCGAAGCCGGTCGACCTCTTCGTCATGTGCCAGCCCGACGGCGAGTGGTTCGAGCGCCACAAGGGCGACACCGGCACGAAGGACCGCAAGACCGAGAAGCCCGACAAGCCCTCCCCGTCGGTGAGCGTCACCACGCCGACGTCACCGTCCGACCCGACCTCGTCGGAGCCTCCCACGAGCGAACCGCCGACGTCGGATCCGGAGACGTCGCCGGAGCCGCCGACGAGCGAGCCGCCGACGTCGGAGCCCCAGCAGCCTCCGCCCGGGAACGACACCGGGAACGGCACGACGGACCAGGCCCCGGCCTCCTGACCCGGCCTGACTCACCCGGCACGGACCACCAGGGCGTAGTCGCCGAGGCCCAGCAGGCGATCGGCCGGCAGGTCGCCATGGGCGGTGCGGACCGCCTCGACGCGGCCGGTCTCCGGTTCGAACACGACGTCCTGGACCGTGCCGAGCTCGTCGCCCGTCTCGGTGAGGATCCTGAGGCCCGGCAGTTCGTGGTGAGGCGGCACCTCGGCCGGGGCGGCGTCCGAGCGGACCAGGACGGCGTCCGGGCCGATCGCGTGCAGGGCACCCCAGGCCAGCACGGACTCCTTGCGGGAGTGCCTGCCGCGCACCCGGACGTGGGTGACCACACCGGACGGGGCGTCGACCGTCAGGGATTTCAGGACGCCGATCTCGTCCGCATCGGTCAGTGTCAGGACCGGAAGCCCCCGCGCCTGCGAGAACAGCATCATGACGGCGTACCTTCCCGCCCTTCGTGGAAGGCGCCGACCCGGGAGGCGAAGGCCGGCAGGTCGTCGGCCACGTAGCGGGTGGCGTCCGCCGGGATCACCAGCGCCCGGCCGGAGACCGCGAGCGTCTCGCCGCGCGGCACGTACACCCGGTGCCGACGCCGCCTGGAGCCCTGCACCAGCGCCTTGCCGGCGGCGATCCGAAAGCCCACGACCCGGCCGCTGGTGCCGCCTTCGACGACCACGTCGAGCACCGTGCCCACCTCGGCGCCCTCGTCGGTCAGCACCTTCGCGTGCAGCACCCGGCCCTGCTGGGCCTCCCGGCGGGCCACCACGACGGGCATGTCCGCCAGGGCACCGGCGTCGACGATCATGACCGCGTCACGACCCAGCGAGTGCACGGCCGCCCAGGGCAGGCTCTTCTTCAGCGGACCCGACAGCAGCCCCCGGCCGCTGAGTGTGAAGCCGGTGACACGCCCGGCGGCGGCGTCGAAGACCGTGTCCTTGACCTGCGCGACGGCCTCGCCGCCCAGGGTGACCACCGGCAGCGTCGTCAGGCTCCGTGCCGCCATCAGCTCGTTCATCGCTGGCCCTTCCCGTCGGGCCGGCGCCGTACCGCGATGACCGTCCCCGACCGCCGGCCGGCCTGCACGGCGAGCGTCACCACGGCGACGGCGGCGAGCGCCGCGACCACCACGACCAGCCACATCCACCAGACCACCGCGCACCTCCGGCGACCGGACCGGCCGCCCTCGGCCGGTCCCGATTCCTCCCCGGGTGCCCCGCGGACAGGGGACAATGCCCAGGGCACCGGACGGGCCGAAAACCTGTCAGGACTGCGAAGCCCGGCTCGGGGTACGAGCACTGTGCAGAGCGTCCGGCCAGCCCGGCTTCCCGGAGAGAAACGAATGATCGACCACCTGGACGGGGCAGTGATACCGACTGGTTTCGACGTGCCCGTGGAACCGCTGAGGCGGGCGGCACACTACACCGGCGAGCAGGGCTGCATCGCCGAGGCGCGTTCCTTCGCCGCGCTCTTTCTCGACCAGCTCAGGACCGAGTGGTGCGCGCGCATCGACAACCGGGTCGACGGCGCGGTGCAGCTCGTCGTGAGCGAGCTGGTCACCAACGCGGACCGGCACAGCAACGGGCCGTACATCCTGGAGCTCGTCGGCACGGACACCGCGGTGACGGTGTCGGTCTACGACAGCAGCTCCGCACTGCCCCGCATCTTCCCCCGCAACCCCGAGCGCGTCGGGCGGCACGGCCTGGAGATCGTCCACGCGCTCGCGGAGCGGGTCAGCGTGGAGCGGGTGCCGGTGGGCAAGCGGGTGCGCGCCGTGCTGCCGCTCACCGACGAAACCGATGGCTGAGCCCTCCACCGCTGAGCCCCCCACCGAGGGGTGAGCCGTCCGTCCGGGGCCCCGGACCACCGGAGCAGTGGCGGGTGCCGTCCCACTCCCGCGTGTGGGGACGGCACCCGCTGGTCCCGACCGCGTCAGGCGCAGCCCAGTTCGCCCAGCATGCCCTCGCGCAGTCGCGTGATGATCCGCTTGATCAGGCGGGAGACGTGCATCTGCGAGCAGCCCAGCCGCTCCCCGATCTCCGCCTGTGTGGCCTCCTCCACGAACCGCATGTGGAGGATCTGCCGGTCGCGCTCGGTGAGCTCCGCCATCAGCGGGGCGAGCGAGTGGAAGTCCTCGACGAGCCGCAGCCCGTCCTCCTCCACGCCGATGAAGTCGGCCAGGACCGCCTCGCCGCCCTCCGGGCCGTCGCCGGTGAGCGCGGCGTCCAGCGACGAAGAGTTGTAGCCGTTGGCGGCGATCTGCCCCTCGACGACCTCCTTCTCGGAGATGTTCATCAACGTGGCCAGCTCGGTGACCGTGGGTTCGCGGTCCAGCCGGCTGGCGAGTTCCTCGCGGGCCTTGGCCAGCTCCACGCGCAGTTCCTGAAGCCGCCGCGGTACGTGCACCGCCCACGTCGTGTCCCGGAAGAACCGCTTGATCTCACCGACGATGTACGGCAGCGCGAAGGAGGTGAACTCGACCTCGCGCGACAGCTCGAACCGGTCGATGGCCTTGATCAGGCCGATCATGCCGGTCTGGACGATGTCCTCCATGTCGTCGCCGCGGCCCCGGAACCGGCCGGCCGCGAACCGCACGAGCGACATGTTCATCTCGATCAGCGTGTTGCGCGCGTACTGGTACTCGTGCGTGCCCTCTTCGAGTTCCGTCAGGCGCTGGAAGAACTGGCGGGACAGCTCCCTGGCGTCCCGGGGAGCCACGGACCGCGGGTCCACGATTCCCGGCAGTCCTCCGTCACCCGTGCCGGCCTCCGCGTTCTCTTCGACGACCTGTGCCTGCGACCGGATCACGGCGGTCTCCATTACCTCTCCCATGAACGTCACGGCGGACATCTGCCTAGGTTCTTCCGGGTTGCGGGTACCCGGTTATGTGCTGCTCATGCCCGGCGATCGGTCGAGCGGCGGAAAAGTCGGTGGCGTGCGGCCGCCGGGGCCGTCGAGTACACCTGGTTCCATCGCGTCAGGGCCGCCGGACCCGAGCGACGAGACGATCACGCTGCGGGACATGCCGGCGCACGTGATCGAGGAGCAGACAGACCGCCGGGCGGAGTCAGACTCTGCCAACCCCGCCTGGCCACCTGCCCGTTCGGCGATTCCACCCAGGGCGGAATGCCGGCCCCTTCCCCTGACGACCACGACTCCTAGGCTGGAGAAGTGAGCAACCACGTGCCGAACGAAGCCCGCGTCATCCCCCTGCGCCCGCCCGGCGCACGCCCCCAGGCCGCCCGTCCGGCCAGCGCTCCGGCACGCCAGGGGCCGCCGGCTCCCGCGGTCAAGGAGCCTCTGTGGCGTGACCTGGTCGGTGACGTCCTGCGGCGCGAACGTCTCGCGCAGGAGCGGACCTTGAAGGACGTCGCCGACGAGGCACGGATCTCCATGCCGTACCTGTCGGAGGTGGAGCGCGGCCGCAAGGAGGCCTCCTCGGAGGTCCTCGCGGCCGCCGCCCACGCCCTCGGACTGAGCCTCGGCGACCTGCTTTCGAGGGCGCAGGGCGAACTGGTCCGTGTCACCTCGCGGTACACGGGCGGCAGCCGCCGCGGGGCGTCCCCCTCGTCGTCCGAGGGACTGTGCATGGCCGCCTGAGCCCGGTGGGCCGGCCGGCGCCTCAGACCCGCACGAGTCGCCGGCTGAGCACCTCGTCGGCCAGCCCGTAGTCCACCGCCTCCTGCGCGGTGAACACCTTGTCGCGGTCCATGTCGGCCCGCAGGGTCGCCACGTCGTGGTGGGTGTGCCGGGACAGCACCTCCTCCACCTGGGAGCGGATCCGCACCATCTCCTTGGCCTGGAGCGACAGGTCGGACGCCGTGCCACGCGCTCCGCTCGAGGCCGGCTGCCCGAGCAGCACGCGCGCGTGCTCCAGCACGAACCGCCGTCCGGCATCCCCGCCGGCCAGCAGCACGGCCGCCGTGGAGGCCGCCTGCCCGACGCAGAACGTCGAGATCGGCGCCTGTACGTACGTCATGGTGTCGTAGATGGCCATGAGCGAAGGGAACGAGCCGCCGGGGGAGTTGAGGTAGATCGAGATCTCGCTCTCCGGGGACGACGACTCCAGATGGAGGAGCTGTGCGATGACGACGTTGGCGACGCCGTCGTCGATCTCGGTGCCGAGGAAGATGATCCGCTCGGACAGCAGCCGGCTGAACACGTCGTAGGACCGCTCGCCCTGCGGGGTGCGCTCGACGACGTTCGGAATCGTGTACGTACCCATCACTGGAGCCCCATCCTGCGCCGGGTGGCCGCCGGGCGGATGTCCGCGAGGGACTCCAGAACCCGGTCCACCATGCCGTACTCCCTGGCCTCCTCGGCCGTGAACCAGCGGTCCCGGTCGCCGTCCCGGGAGATGGTCTCCGGAGTCTGTCCGGTGTGCTCGGCGGTGATCCGCTCGATGGTCCGCTTGGTGAACTCCAGACTCTCCGCCTGGATCTCGATGTCGGCGGTGGTGCCGCCGATGCCCCCCGACGGCTGGTGCATCATGACGCGCGCGTTCGGCAGGGAATAGCGCTTGCCCGGGGTGCCGACGCAGAGCAGGAACTGGCCCATGCTGGCGGC
This sequence comes from Streptomyces sp. NPDC052064, assembly GCF_055585925.1. Taxonomy (NCBI): domain Bacteria; kingdom Bacillati; phylum Actinomycetota; class Actinomycetes; order Kitasatosporales; family Streptomycetaceae; genus Streptomyces; species Streptomyces sp. NPDC052064. The sequence continues at coordinate 99,931 of NZ_JBVJJE010000015.1, read as the reverse complement.
GAAGCCCATGGCCAGGGTGGAGACGTCGTTGGGGATCAGCCGCATCGTGTCGTAGATGGCCAGGCCCGCGTGCACCGAGCCGCCGGGGCTGTTGATGTACAGACTGATGTCGGTGCGCGGGTCCTCCGCGGACAGGATCAGCAACTGGGCGCAGACCCGGTTCGCGGAGACCTCGTCCACCTGCGTGCCCAGCAGCACGATGCGCTGCGCGAGCAGCTGGGCAGCAAGGTGGTCGTCGAACCGGGTCGGAGGGGTGTCGCCCTCCTCCGCCCGCGGGGCGAGTGTCGTGAGTGGAGTCATCGGTTCTCCTCGTCGTGGCAGAAGTGCCGCGGACGTGCCGCGGATGTGCCGTCGACTCCACTCTTGACCTCGGACGATGCCCGCAGACCGTTTCTCTGCCCTCGGCAGATCCGCTCCCGGCAGAGCCCCTTCGTACAGCCGGTCTCAGCCCTTCTCGCGCAGCTCCCGGAAGAACGCCCGCACATCGCCGACCAGCAGGTCGGGCTCCTCCATCGCCGCGAAGTGCCCGCCGCGGTCGAACTCCGTGGCGTGCGCCCGCTCGGAGTGGATCCGGCGGACGAAGCCGCCCCTCCGGCAGCTCGTCCGAGTCCGTCCACTCCCGGAACTTCTCAACGATCCAGGCGAGTTGGCCCACGGGCGAGTCCACGAGCGCGTACGCCAGGGTCTGCGGCCGGGGCGACTGGAGCACGGCGTACCCGGTGCCCTCGCGGGACCAGTCGCGCCGGCGTCGCCACGACGTGAGGGCGCGCTCCCGCTCCTCGGGGCCGAGCGCGTCCGGTTCCTCCGGGGCCGGCTCGGTGGCCTGCCGGCCGCCCGGCAGCAGATCGAGATGTACGTCGGTGACGCGGTCGGGACGAGCCCGCCCCAGTTCGCGGAAGGTCGCCGCACCCCAGTCGCCGCCCTGTGCGCCGAACCGCTCGTAGCCGAGCCTGCATCAGTTCGGCCCACGCGTCGGCGACCCGGCCCGCCTCCCAGCCCGTCTCCCGGGTGGAACCGGACAGCCCGAACCCCGGGATGCCCGGTACCACCACGTGGAACGCGTCGGCCGGATCACCCCCGTGCGCGGCGGGACCGGTCAGCGGACGGACCACGTCGAGGAACTCCACGATCGGGCCGGGCCAGCCCTGGGTGAGGATCAGTGGGGTGGCGTCCGGCTCGGGGGACCGTACGTGGGCGAAGCGGACGGTCGCGCCGTCGATCCTGGTCGTGAACTGCGGCCATTCGTTCAGCCGCGTCTCGGCGGTCCGCCGGTCGTACTCGTTCCGCCAGTACCGGACCGGCTCGCGCAGGTACGCCGTACGCGCATCCCGTGCCGGGCAGCTCGTCAGGCCGGCCGGTGCGGTCGTGGAGGTCGTCGAGGTCGCTCTGCGGTATGTCGAGGCGGAAGGCCGGATGCCGCTGTCGGAGGGCGGGGACGTCGTCATGACCGCGACGCTGGACGCGGGCCTGACGCCGCCCCAGCGAAATAATCAGCGGCCCGGCCGATGAGTTTCCCGGCGTGGACCGGTCGACACAGATGACAGCGATCCACGCTCCAGGAGGTACTCATGGCATCCGACGGTTTCACCACGTGTCTCTGGTTCGACGGCCGGGCCGAGGAGGCTGCCCACTTCTACGTCTCGATCTTCAAGAACTCCAGCGTCGGAAAGATCGCCCGCTACCCCGAGGGAGCGCCCCAGCCCGCCGGCGGCGTGATGACCGTCGAGTTCACGGCCAACGGCCACAGGTTCATCGGGCTCAACGGCGGCCCCCAGTTCACGTTCACCGAGGCGGTCTCCTTCATGATCTTCTGTGAGAACCAGGAGGAGATCGACTACTACTGGACCAAGCTCACCGAGAACGGCGGCGAGCCCGGCCCCTGTGGCTGGCTGAAGGACCAGTACGGCGTGTCCTGGCAGGTCGTCCCCGACCGGCTCGACGACATGATCACCGACCCGGACCCGGCGAAGGCGGCCCGCGTGACCGAGGCGTTCATGGCGATGAGCAAGTTCGACATCGCGGTGCTGGAGAAGGCGTACGCGGGCGAATGACACGCCCCCCGGACAGGGGCGGGAACCCTTTCCTTTCCGCCCCTACCGGGACTCGGCCAGGATCTCTCTGATCACATGCCGCGAGTTCTCCGCGACCGGCGGGTTCGTCTCCCAGTAGTACGGCAGCGCGATGACCGCGATCGACAGGGCCCAGCCCCGCCCTCGCGCCCATTCGGCCTCGTCCGCGCCCACGGCCTCGCGGAAGACACCGCGGACCTCGGCGGGCAGCACACACCAGGCGCCGATGAGGTCGGCGGCGGGGTCGCCCACCCCCACCGTGCCGTAGTCGATCACGGCGGTCAGCCGTCCGCCGCTGACCAGCAGGTTCCCTGCCATCAGATCGCCGTGCGCCCAGACCGGCGGCCCGGCGTACTCCGGGGCGCGCAGGGCTTGCTCCCACAGGTCAGTCACCTTCGCGGTGTCGATCCGCCCCGCCAGCTGCGCGAGCGCCTCACGCACGAACCGGTCCCGGGTCGCCAGAGGCACGCCCCGGTACCCGATCGGGCCTTCCTCCGCGTCGATCCGGCGCAGGGCCGCGACGTACGCCCCGAGGTCCTCGGCGAGCAGCCGGGGTTCCTCCAGCGCACCGGGCACCGGGTTGTGACCGTCCAGCCAGCCGTACACCGCCCAAGGCCACGGGAAGTCGTCGTCGGGCTCACCCCGCCCGAGAGGATCGGGCGCGGCGGCGGGCAGCCCTGGTGCCAGCCGGGGCAGCCAGCGCAGTTCGTGCGTGATGCCCTCTACGGCGCGGGGATGCCGGGGGAGCCGTACGACCTTGTCCGCACCGAGGCGGAACATGGCGTTCTCCGTCCCGGAGGACTCCAGGCGCCGTAGGGGCAGTCCTGCCCACCGCGGGAACCGTCCCGCGATCATCCGGCCGACGAGCGAGACGTCGATGTCCACTTCGTCCTCATGCATTCGCACCGCGCACATGGCGCCATTCGAGCGGTCAACTCGCCGACTGTCGAATGGTTTTCGTGACCTCCCGGGCGATGCGCAGGATGCCGGGGGAGCGGACCGGGCAGGGCTTCGGCGTGGACGTCGTGGGCGCCAGGCAGAAGTGCAGGTAGTCGTCGTCCCGGTGCAGGGCCGTCCGGTCGCGGGACGGCTGAGTGCAGTAGTCGGGATGGGCGCGCTCGTAGGCGGTGCACGGCAGGTACTGCGTCCAGGCGTAGCGGTCCGAGCCCGGACTCACCGCTTTCCCGGCGTCGGCGACGATGCCGCCCGACGTGGCGGCCAGCCGCTCGTACAGTCCGTTCACCCGGCGCACCCGGTCGGGCGTGATCGGATCCGGGCCCTGGAGCACCCACACGATCCGCGGCCGGTGGGACCCGCCGGCTGTCGCGATCTGCTCGACGAGCCTGCGCGCGTCGGCCTCGTACCGTTTGAAGTACCGCTCCCGCGAACCGTCGTACGTGATCCCGTCCATGCACCAGGTGAAGTCCCAGGCGTTGCCCCAGAACTGCAACACCACGAAGTCCGGACGCAGCGACCGCACCAGGGCGGCCGCCTTGTCCCGGGCCGGTACGAGGGACCGCTCGGCCGTGCCCTCCAGGTAGTCGCACAGGGTGGTGCCCGAGTAAGGGGCGCTCGTGTACTTCGCGCGCAGGTCCCGGCGCAGCTCCTGGCCGAGAACCTTGTGGTTCTCCATGGCGAGCGAGTCGCCGAGGTACAGAACGGTCGGCGCCTTCACGGGGGGCCGGGCGCTCGGGGAGGCGGGGGCCCGCTGGTGGGTGGTCGCGGACGCCTCCGGAGCGGACGGCGGGGGAGTCTCGGGCCCGGACGACGGATCGCTGCACGCACCGAGCAGCAACCCCGCCACCAGCGCCCCCACGATCCACGGTCTGCGCATACGGCAACTCCCGCCCCGGGCCGGTGAAACGGCTCCCCAGGCAAGCACAGCCGGACCCCTGGGGGAAGACGCGCGTCGGCCACGGATCGCGTCCGCGGCCGACGACGTGACGGCGGGTCAGACCTGGTCGGCGGCGATCAGCAGGTACTGGAAGCTGCCGTACTTGCCGTCCCCCCCCCGCTCACTTCACGACAAGTCGTTCACCAGCACCGCCGCGCCGTCGAACCGCCCGGCCTTGAGATCCGCGAGCGCCTCCACGGCCCGCGACAGCGGATACGGATGCGTGGTGGCGCGTACGCCGTACCTCGCCGCGAGGGTCAGGAACTCGCGGCCGTCCTCCCGCGTGCTGGAGGCGACGCTGCGCAACTGCTTCTCGTGGAAGAGCTCGGTCTCGTAGTGCAGGGGAGGCGTGTCGGTGAGGTGGATGCCGGCGATGGCCAGGACACCGCCGCGGTCCAGGGCGCGGAGGGCGACCGGGACCAGCTCGCCGACGGGAGCGAACAGGATCGCGCTGTCCAGCGGCTCCGGCGGTCCCGCGTACGCGTCCTGCGCGGAGGCGGCGCCCAGCTCCAGCGCCAGCCGCCGGGCGGCCGCACCGCGCGTCATGACGTGCACGGTGGCGCCCTCGGCGAGCGCCACCTGCGCGCACAGATGGGCGCTGCCCCCGAAGCCGTACAGCCCGAGCCGTCCGCCGGGCGGCAGCCCCGCCCGCCGCAGCGCCCGGTGGCCGATGATGCCCGCGCACAGGAGGGGAGCGAGGGCCACGTCCAGCACGCCGTCCGGCAGCCGGTAGGCGAACGCCTCCGGCACCGTCGTGTACTCCGCGTAGCCGCCGTCGGCATACCAGCCCGTGTACTCGGAGCGGGGACACAGGTTCTCCGCGCCGCGCGCGCAGTACGCGCAGCTGCCGTCGGTGCGGCGCAGCCAGGCCACACCGACCCGGTCGCCCACCGCGAAGCCGCGCACCGCCCCGCCCGCCCCGGCCACCACCCCGACGACCTCGTGACCAGGCGTGACACCCGCCAGGCGCACGGGCAGGTCGCCCTCGACGACGTGCAGATCGGTGCGGCACACACCGCAGGCGCGCACCCGCACCAGCAGCTCGTCGTCCGCGGGCACCGGCACCGGTTTCTCGACCAGTCGCAGAGACCCCTCCACGACCGGGCCCGGGCGTACCACCGACCACGCGCGCATCGTCCCGTTCGCCATGCCGCCGCTCCCCGTCTGCCGAAGGCCCCCGCCCAGTCTGCGACGGAACCGCCCGTTCGGCGCGCGGGTCGGCCGCCGGGTGACTAGCGTGAGGAAACGGACCGTCCACCCATTCGGAGGGCCGCAGCCATGGCCGTGCAACCTGAAGGAAGCCCGTGCTGGGCCGACGCGATGTTCGGTGACCTCGAAGGGGCCAAGAGCTTCTACGGAGACGTCCTCGGCTGGACCTTCGCCGAGGCGTCCACGGAGTTCGGCAACTACACCGAGGCCTATTCGAACGGCAAGGCGGTCGCCGCCGTCGTCCCGCCCATGCCCGGCCAGGAGGGCCAGTCTCAGTGGTGCCTGTACTTCGCGGCCCGGGACGCCTCCGCCACCGCCGCCCGGATCCGTGACAACGGCGGTGAGGTGCTGATGGAGCCGATGCAGGTCGGCGACTTCGGCACCATGTGCCTGGCCCGCGACCCCAGCGGCGTCGTCTTCGGTGTCTGGCAGGCGGGCACCCACGAGGGCTTCGACACGATGGCCGAACCGGGTGCCTACACATGGGCGGAGGTGTTCACGCGCGAGCCCGAGAAGTCCGACGCGTTCTTCCCCGCCGTCTTCTCCTACAAGCAGAAGGAGATGGAGCACGAGGCGATGGACTTCCGGATCTACGACCTCGGCGACCGCAGCGTGCTGGGCCGGATGAAGATGACGGACGACTTCCCGCCCGAGGTGCCGCCGTACATCAACGTCTACTTCGCCGTCGAGGACTGCGACGACGCCGTCGCGAAGGCCACCAAGCTCGGCGGCGTCCTCCGGTTCGGGCCCATGGACACCCCGTTCGGCCGGTTCGCGGCCATCAGCGACCCGCAGGGCGCCAACTTCTCGGTCATCGACATCACCAGGACCGAGGGCGAGATGCCGAAGACGACCGACGTGAGCTGAGGACCTCCGGCCGGACGGCCCACGCGGCCATGGCATGATCGGGGCCATGCGTGAACGTGTTGTGGCCGCGTGTGACGGGGCTTCGAAGGGAAATCCCGGGCCCGCGGGCTGGGCCTGGGTCGTCGCCGACGCTTCCGAGAGCCCGGTGCGCTGGGAGGCGGGGCCGCTCGGCAAGGCCACCAACAACGTCGCGGAACTCACCGCGCTGGAGCGCCTGCTGACGGCGACCGACCCGGACGTGCCGCTCGAGATCCGGATGGACTCGCAGTACGCGATGAAGGCCGTCACCACCTGGCTGCCCGGCTGGAAGCGCAACGGCTGGAAGACGTCCGGCGGAAAGCCGGTCGCCAACCAGGACCTCGTCGTGCGCATCGACGAGCTCCTGGACGGCCGCTCGGTCGAGTTCCGCTACGTGCCCGCCCACCAGGTCGACGGCGACCGGCTCAACGACTTCGCCGACCGCGCCGCCAGCCAGGCAGCCACCGTCCAGGAGCCCGCGGGCAGCGGCCTCGGCTCCCCCGAGCCGCCGCCCGCGCCGGACACCCCGGCCAAGTCCCCGCGCTCCCGGCCACGCGGCGGCGCGGCCCGCACCGCGAAGGCCTCCTCGCGCACCATCAAGGCCAAGTTCCCCGGCCGTTGCCAGTGCGGCCGCTCCTACGCGGCCGGTGAGTCCATCGCCAAGAACGACCGCGGCTGGGGCCACCCGGAGTGCCGCACGGCCGAGACCGTCTGACCGGCCTCTCGGCCGACAGATCTGGTCGGTCGGACCTCTCCGCTCTCTCAGCCGGTGTGGAGGACCCGAAAGCGATCGGGTTCCGCCGGATCTCGATCAACGACTTGGACCGGCGCCGAGGCCCATTGCCACACGCTGATGCCAGGCGTGCGGGCGAACCGGATCTGCCCGCGGGTGCCCTCCACGGCGACGCGTGGCCAGGATTCGGCCGTGCGCGCCCGGTCCACGCCGTGAGAACGCAGCACATCGGCGAGGACGGCGACCGTGTCGTAGCCCTCGAAGGCCACGAAAGAGGGCGCTTCGCCCAGCCGTTCGCGCAGGGCCGTCTCGACTCCCGCACCGAGTGGGCTGAGGCGTTCGGGCAGGTAGCGCAGGAACGGGATCGCGGCGCCGTCGTCGCCCAGCAGTGTCGCCCATTCGGCGAACTCCGGTTGCCCGGCCGGAGCGCCGATCATGATCTCGGCGAGGCGCTGGTCGCGGCGGACGGACCGGACGACCGGCACGGCCGGCTCCGGGTGGCCGACCAGAAGAAGAAGGGCCGTCGCACGGTGGCCGACGAGTTCGTCGCACACGGCCGTCGGGGTGAACGCGCTCATGTCGAGTTCGATGACGGCGCCGCCGCGTGACGTGAGGTAGTCCCGCAGAATGCGGGTCCCGGATGCCCAGTAGACACTCGGCTGGGCTGCCACGGCGATGCGGCTGTGGCCCGCGCCGAGGAGGAAGTCCGCGTAGATCCGCCAGCCGCGGGACTGAGGCGGGGAGAGGCGCGCGACCCATTCCGTCGGCTGTTCGGTGAGCGCGTCGAGAACCGCTGACGAGCAGAGGAACGGCAGGCCGAGGGCGTCGGCCCTGCCGGCAGCGGCGCGAGCGACGACGCTGTGATACTCGCCTGCCAGGGCAGCCACGCCCAGCCGAGCCAGTTCCTCTACGGCCGCCGCGGCCTTCTGCGGATCAGCCGCGGTATCCCGGACCGCCAGCTCCAGTGGCCTTCCGACGATCCCGCCGGCGTCATTGACGTCGCGAACGGCCAGCTCGAGTCCGGCGAGCAGGTGTCTGCCTGCCTCGACCCAGCCAGGCCGGGTCAGCGGAACGAGAGCGCCGATCCGGACGGGTGATCCGTCAGTCCGCACTTGGGTGATCATGCCGGACATTCATCCACCGCCATCACCGATGGGCAACCGGTTATGTGTTCGCGCCGAGGCCGCCGTTCAGCCGCGGCCGGCGGCAGCGGACGCGTTCTCGGTGGACGCCCACGCGGCCAGCAGCTGCAGCGCGTCGTGGGCCGGGGTGGCGGGCTCGGCGGAACAGGCGGTCAGGGTCAGGCCCGGCTGCGCTGGCAGTTCCATCGCGTCGAAGTCGAGGGTCATCTCTCCGATGGCCGGGTGGCGGAAGGCTTTGCGGCCGGTGTGGTGCAGGCGCACGTTGTGCTTGGCCCAGGCGGCGCGGAACTCCTCGCTGCGGGTGACGAGTTCCCCGATCAGCCCGGTCAGGCTGATGTCGCCGGGAGCCCGTCCGGCCTCCGTGCGCAGCAGGGACACCGTGGTGTTCAGGGACTCCTCCCAGTCGGGGAAGAAGTCCCTGCCCGCGGGGTTCAGGAACTGGAAGCGGGCGATGTTGACCGTCTGAACGCCGTGATCGGCGAACAGGGGCGCGTACAGCGCGCGCCGCAGGTGGTTGACGGCGAGGATGTCGAGGCGCCCGTTGCGGATGAAGGCCGGTGAGTCCGTCATGGAGTCCAGCACACGCAGCACACTGTCCGGCAGAGGGCCGGGGGCGCGTTTCGTGCGGCGGGCGGGACGCCTGGCGACGGCGCGGGCCAGGTCGTACAGGTGGGCACGCTCGGCGTCATCCAGCCGCACGGAGTCGAGGACCTCCTCGGAAGCGCCGGCGAGGCGACCGCGCTCCAGACGGACGTAGTAGTCGACGCTGACCCCGGCGAGCAGCGCGACCTCCTCACGCCGCAGCCCCGGCACGCGCCGGTTGCCCCCGTAGGCGGGCAGACCGGCCTGCTGCGGGGTGATCTTCGCGCGCCGGGAGGTGAGGAACTCGCGGATGTCGCTCTCGGTACTCACGCGTCCAGGCCAGGTCGGCCGGCCCGGCTGAGGGGGGTCCTGTCAGCACCTGGAACGACCGTGCCTTCCCCGCTCGACTGACCTGCGGTTTCCTCGAAGACAGTGGATCTGCCGGAACGCGCGTGGATCTACCGGAACGTACTCGCGACCGAGGAGAAAAGTCGTGGAACACATCACGGAAACCCCCACCGTCAAGGCCCCGGCCGAGCGCTTCACCGGCGAGGTCTACCTGAACCCGATCGAGGCGCCCGCCGACCCGGCTCGTCTGGCGTCCGCGCTGGTGCGCTTCACCCCCGGTGCCCGGACGAACTGGCACTCCCACGCCAAGGGCCAGGTCCTGTACGTCACCGACGGTGTCGGCCTGGTCGGCACCCGCGACGGCGACGTGGTGCGGATCACCGCCGGTGAGACCGTCAGGTGCCCGGCCGGCGAGGAGCACTGGCACGGCGCCACCGACACCACCCTCATGGCCCACATCGCCATGGTCGTCGGCGACGAGAGCGGGGACGGCACCACCTGGCTGGAGCCCGTCACCGACGACCAGTACACCGCCGCCCTGGCCACCATCGGCCGCTGACAGCCGACAACACGCCTGGGCGTCAGCCGTCGAACGTGTAGTGAGCCGTGTGGTCCAGCAGATCCGCCGGGCTCGTGTCGTGCCACGGCCTCATGGTCTCGCGCAGGTCGATCACGTCCGGCGTGCCCGCGGCCGGCAGATAGCCGGAGCCCGGGTGCCGCCGCTGCCACTCGGCCCACAGCTTGTCGATGTACGCGTGGTGCAGCCAGAACACCGGGTCGTTGGGGGACACCCCGGTGGCCATCTGCCCGCCCACCCAGACGTGGACGCGGTTGTGCAGGTTGACGCCCCGCCACCCTTCGAGGTGATTGCGGAAACCGTCCGAGGCGCTGTTCCAGGGCGCCATGTCGTACGTGGGTATCGACAGCACCGACTCGACCTCGGCCGGCGTCGGCAGCCCGCGCCCTCCGGCACCGAGGGACCGCCGCAGGAACGTACGGCCGTCGACCCGCACGTTGATCGGCCAGTTCCCTGAGGACGCGGAGAAGGGTCCGTCCGTGACCCGGCCGTCCCGCTCGCGTCCGGTGCCCCCGAGGAAGTCGGGAGCCCACAGCGAGGCGCGCGGCGAACGGTCGACGCTCCAGTCCCAGTACGGCAGGGCCACCGACGCGTCCACCGACTGCAACGCCCGTTCGAATTCCAGGAGGAATCTTCGGTGCCAGGGCAGGAAGGACGGTGAGCGGTGCCCCGTCCGCTCGCCGTCGTCGGTGTCGGAGACGATGAACGCGTTGTGCGTCGTGACGAAGTCGTCGTAGCGGCCGCTGCGCTTCAACTCCAGGAGCGCGGCGACGAAACGCCGCTTCTCGTCGGCGGTCAGGGCGGACTGGTTCTTGCGGACGGTCATGTGCGGGAGCTCCGGGTATCTTGCGGGCAGGTCAGTTGGCGGGGAAGGGCAGTAGTGGCGCGCCCTGGAGCTCGTCCACGGCTGCGCGGGCGGCGGCGCGCGGGGTGGGCACGGGGTCGTAGTGGCTGACGACGCTGATCCAGGTGCCGTCGGCGTTGCGCATCACGTGCAGTTCCACGCCGTCGACGAACACCCCGTATCCCGCGCCGTGGTGGTGACCGCCTCCGGCGGCCGGACGGCCCTGTATCCGGCGGCCCTTGTAGACCTCGTCGAAGGTCCCGTGGGAGTCGTGGTGCCCGGCGGCCATGGCCGGGGCGCCGGCCGACCATGTCCCCGCGGCCGTGGCGACGACGGCCGCGGCGGTGAGCGCATGGCGACGGCTGAGTTCCGGCATGCGGACCTCCTGAGTTCGTTCGGCTGATGACCCCACATGCCTATCGGCCCGTCCGGTACCGGGAGAAATCCACCCGAGCCGGTTGGCTATGAATCGGACAAGTGCCCTTATGTCGTAGAAGATTGAACAAAGATGATCTTGCTGTGAAGGGCCCCCGGGCAGGCGCGGAAGGGGAAGTTCCGCACGCGGCGAGTGCCGTGGCGGATGTTTCTCCCCGTGTGGCCCGTTGTCCGTGGGGCGCGTCACGCCGAGAAGCTGACGCGATTCGGCGGTCCGGCCGATGATGCTTTTGTCCTGCTACTCTGCGTCCGCAATCGACCGCTCTCGGTAATCATCAGGGGTGTGTGTGAAGGTCGCCTGTGTCGGCGGCGGGCCCGCCGGTCTGTATCTCTCGATCCTGCTGAAGAGGCAGGATCCGTCCCACGACATCACCGTCCACGAACGCGACCCGGAGGGCTCGACCTACGGCTGGGGCGTGACGTACTGGCGCGGACTGTACGACCGACTCCACGAGCAGGACCCCGAGTCCGCGCGCGCCCTCGACCGCGACTCCGTCCGCTGGTGTGACGGCGTCGCCCACGTCCGGGACCTGACGGCCAGGCACAGCGGCGACCAAGGGCACGGCATCGGCCGCCACCGGCTGCTGGAGATCCTCGCCGCCCGGGCCCGCGAGCTCGGCGTACGCCTGGAGCATGAGCGCGAGATCACCGCCGCCGACCTGCCCGACGCCGACCTGGTCGTGGCGGCCGACGGTGTCCGCAGCGCCCTGCGCACCCACCACGCCGCACACTTCGGCACGGAGGTCACGACCGGGCGCAACCCGTACGTCTGGCTCGGCACCACGAAGGTCTTCGGCGCCTTCACCTTCGCCTTCGCCGAGACCGATCACGGCTGGATCTGGTGCTACGGCTACGGATACGGCCCCGACCGCAGCACCTGCGTCATCGAGTGCGCACCCGAGACCTGGACCGGACTGGGACTGGACCGGGCGGGCGAGGACGACGGGCGGGCGCTGCTGGAGAAGATCTTCGCCGGCGTCCTGGACGGCCATCCCCTGCTCGGCCGCACCGGCGGCACGCCCTGGCAGACCTTCCGCACCCTCACGAACCGCACCTGGTACCGCGACAACCTCGTCCTGCTCGGCGACGCCGCCCACACCACGCACTACTCCATCGGCGCCGGCACCACTCTCGCCCTGGAGGACGCGATCGCCCTGGCCGCCGCGCTGCGCGAGCACTCGGCACTCCCTCAGGCTCTCGCCCGCTACGAGCGGGAACGCAAGGCTGCCCTCCTGCCCGTGCAGAGCGCGGCCCGCTACAGCGCCCAGTGGTACGAGAACCTCCCGCGCTACATGCGACTGCCACCGGAGCGGATGTTCGCCCTGCTCGGCCAGCGGCACTCACCCCTGCTGCCCCACGTCCCGCCGCAGCTGTACTACCGGCTCGACCGGGCGGCCGGGCAGCTGGAGCCGCTGCGCCGGTTCAAGCGCTGGCTGGGCCCGAAGGTCGCGCGGACGGTGCACGCGCGGGCGCTGGCCGCCCGCGAATAGGCGCCCGCGCGAGCATGCTGCAGGGAGGTGCGGGCGAGCACCGCCGACGCCCTGGTGGACCGCTACGCGCCGGGCCGTGCAGGCGCCCCTCACTCCTCGGCGGCCTGGCCGAACAGCCGGTCCAGGAAGGCATTGCCGTAGACGCGGTGCGGGTCCAGCCGGTCCAGCACCGCGTCCGCCTCGGCCCACTCGGCCGAACCGACCGCGGCCGGCACCACCGAGCCCAGCACCTCCTCGTCGCTCCACACCCCGTCGTCCGTGTACGCCCACCCCTTGGACCACTCCACCCGGGTCAGGGCGGACCTGCCGTCGTACGCGCGCAGCAGGAACCGCTCGATCTCGCGCAGGAACGCCTCCGCGTCCGGCGTGCCCGGCAGCGTCAGGATGTCCAGCCACACGGCCGTGTCCCACTCGGGGTGGTCCTCGCGCGGCCGGAGCGCGGACAGCAGCGGCGGACGGGCCCCGGCCACCCCGGAGTCGCCCGGCTCGTCCAGTCCGGTCACCCGGATCTCCACCGACCCGTTGACCGGGAAGCTGCCCCGGGCCGCGTACGCCGTCAGCCGCTCCCGGTAGAACGCGGCGAACTCGGAGAGGACCTTCTGCACCTGGTCCCTGGACGTGAGCACGGCATAGCCGTTCGCGTGGACACGCAGAGTGGTCGGTTTCAGATACAGCAGCGTGTTCTTGGACGGCCCCCAGATGTCGCCGGACAGCGTCGCCACCAGCCCGAGCGCGGCCGCGTCGTACTGCGCGGTGCCGAGCACCGGCGCCAGATACCAGGCCGCTTCCGACGTCATACGGCCCACCAGCTCCGCCACGGGGGTCGGGACGTTGTCGGAGAACGGGTAGTTGTACGGCCGCCTCACGTGCCGTGAGGTCAGCGGCCGGGTGGGGGAGACGCTCCACACCTTGAGCCAGGGATGCTCGGTGAAGGCGAACCAGATCGCCTCGACCCGCCCGGCCTCCTCCAGGAAACTCGCGAACGTGCGCCCGTTCCCGGAACCGGGCGCGGCGAACAGTTCGCCGGCCGGGATGTCCGTACGGCTCACGCACCGCAGGTTGGTGTCGGCGCCCGCCTGCAGCACCACCTCGGTCACCAGGGACCGCCCGAGATGGGCCAGCAGTGCGGCACAGTCCGCTTCGTCACGGTGGAACGTGCGCAGCGCGTACTCGCCGGACCGGGAGTCCCACACCACGGCCGTCAGGGACAGGATCAGGTTGCTCAGTGAGCCGTACGTGTGCCCCGGCAGGCGTCGCTCGCCCCGCGCGGGAACGGCGGTGCCGTGCGCGTCGATCGCCAGGGCGCCGCCCAGGGTGAGGACACCGGGAGCGGGTGCCGCCGTGACACCGAGGCCGTGCTCCTCCAGGAAGGTGAGCAGAGCCTCCATGGTCACGCCGGTGCCGGCGCGCACGACGACCGGCGAGTCCAGGGCGAGGCCGGTGAGGTGGAGCGCGGTGTCGACGAGGAGAACGGGCGCTCCGGACGGTGTCCCCTCCGTCACCGTCAGGGGCGACCAGCCGTGCGAGGCGCCCCGGGCGCGCACCCGCCACCCGTGCCGCCAGGCCCAGTTGACGACGTCGACCACCTGGCCCGGGCTTCCCGGCGCGCAGGCCCACAGGCCGTCGGCGGTGATCTCGCCGACCCAGTTCCGATACGCCGAGCGGTACAGCGCGACGTCCGCCGGGAAGTCCGGCAACTCCGCCGCGGCGGCGGCCGGATCCGCCGGCAGCCCCGGCACCGCGGCCAGCGCGGCCGCGGTGAGGAGGAAACCCCGGCGCGTCCAACGCGCCTCGTCCGAGGGGAAGTTGCTCCCTGAACCAGTTGTCACGTCAAGCCACGCTAGGGGCCCGTTGACACGTGACATATCCCTGCCGACTCTATTCACTCGTGTGAGTGAATCGGGCAGGGATGGCGGCCCGGAGCGAGATACTCCGCGCGCGGCCGTGACGGATGACAGACTGACACCCATGGACGAGCGCACATTCGACAGGTCGGGTCAGCACGCTTCCGTCGTCGGTCTCGGTACGTGGCAGCTGGGTGCCGACTGGGGGGACGTCGACGACAAGGAAGCCCTCGCGGTGCTGGAGGCGGCGGCCGAGGCAGGGGTGACCTTCTTCGACACCGCCGACGTGTACGGCGACGGCCGCAGCGAGCAGACCATCGCCGCGTTCCTCAGCGGCAGGCCGGACCTGCACGTCCTGGTCGCCACCAAGATGGGCCGCCGCGTCGACCAGATCCCCGAGAACTACGTCCTCGACAACTTCCGCGCCTGGAACGACCGCTCCCGGCGCAACCTCGGCGTCGACCGCATCGATCTGGTGCAGCTGCACTGCCCGCCGACGCCCGTCTACTCCACGGACGAGGTGTTCGACGCCCTCGACACCCTGGTCGAGGAGGAGCGCGTCGCCGCGTACGGCGTCAGCGTCGAGACCTGTGCGGAGGCGCTGACCGCGATCGCCCGGCCGAACGTGGCGAGCGTGCAGATCATCCTCAACCCGTTCCGCATGAAGCCCCTGAGCGAGGTACTCCCGGCCGCCCGCGAGGCGGGCGTCGGCATCATCGCCCGCGTCCCGCTGGCCTCCGGCCTGCTGTCGGGCAAGTACACGCGGGACACGGTCTTCCCCGAGAACGACCACCGCACCTACAACCGGCACGGCGAGTCCTTCGACGTGGGCGAGACCTTCTCCGGCGTCGACTACGTCACCGGTGTCGAGGCGGCCGCCGAGTTCGCCGCGCTCGCCCCCGAGGGCTGCACCCCGGCCCAGCTGGCCCTGCGCTGGATCATCGACCAGCCGGGCGTCACGACCGTGATCCCCGGCGCCCGCTCACCCGAGCAGGCCCGCGCCAACGCGGCCGCCGCCCGCCTGCCGGAGCTGTCCGGCAAGACGCTGACGGCGATCCGCGACCTCTACGACCGGCGGATCAAGGGCCAGGTGGGATCCCGCTGGTGAGGCGCGCCCTCACGGCACCAGGAGCAGCTGCCTCTCCTGCTCCTGGTCGCCGGAGGCGGCACCGTCGTCGCGGGCCGTGAAGGCCCGGGTGAGCGTGTCGCTCGCCCGCCGCACCGCCTCCGGGGCGCCCTGCACATTGACGGTCACCGGGGCGGACAGGCGCTCGGTGCCCTCCCCGGCGCTCCCGGCGGGACTCGCGTCCGTGCCGCCGTCGAAGGTCGCCATGTGTACCGTCGCGTTCTCGTCGGCGGGCAGCTCGTCCGGCGCTCCGAACGTGCCTTCCAGGACCCGTACGACCGCTCGTGCGTCGTCGGCGCCCCCGCCGCTGAGCGTGACGGTGAGCTGCGTACCGGACATGCGTCCACGACCTCCTCGGGCTGTGCGTCAGTCGCCGTCCGTGTAACCGTCTCCTGATCGCT
Organism: Streptomyces sp. NPDC052064; assembly: GCF_055585925.1. NCBI lineage: Bacteria > Bacillati > Actinomycetota > Actinomycetes > Kitasatosporales > Streptomycetaceae > Streptomyces > Streptomyces sp. NPDC052064. The sequence continues at coordinate 84,352 of NZ_JBVJJE010000015.1, read as the reverse complement.
CAAACCGCCGTGCGGGCGGGGACGACGGCCGCTTACGGGGAACCCGCGTGAGAGAAGCACTCACGTCTCACACCGGGGAGGAACAGTGGCGGACACGGCAGAGGGCGCGCCCAGGCGCCGGGGGCGCAACGAGACGGAGGAGGAGAGAGCCGACCGGATGTGGCAGGAGCTCATCCAGGAGGTCCGCGTGGCCCAGATGGGCGTGCAGATCCTGTTCGGCTTTCTGCTCACCGTGGTGTTCACCGAGAAGTACGACGACCTGACCGACACGGACCAGACGATCTACCTCGTGACGGTCGTCCTCGGCGCGTGCGCGACAGGGGCGCTCATCGGGCCGGTGTCCCTGCACCGCCTCGTCTCGGGGCGGCGCGTCAAGCCCCAGGCGGTGAGGCTGGCCTCCCGGCTGACGCTGCTCGGCCTCGTGCTGCTGCTCGCCACGACGACCGCCTCACTGCTGCTGATCCTGCGCGTGGCGACGCACGACGACTTCGTGCCCTACCTCGTCGCCGGCGTGGTCGGCTGGTACCTGCTGTGCTGGTTCGCCCTGCCTCTGTGGACCCGGCACCGCCACACGGCCAAGTGACGGCCGGCCGTACCGTCGCCGGCCGCCGGTCCCTCGGCGTACGTGCAGTCGCCGCCCACGATCAGCACCACGGCGTGGACGGCCCGGCGGCCGGCACGGCTCGTCCCCGGATCAGCCCCCGGCGATGACGTCCGCCAGGAAGTCGTCGACGCGGACCTCCTCGCGGCCCGGCGGGACCACCTCGTGGGTCTCCCGCAGGAACGCCGAGAACGCCGGGGCCCATGCGAACACCACCGCGTGGTGGCGGCCGCCGTCGGGGCGGGCGTCACCGAGGAACTCCATGCGCAGCTCCTGCCACATGCCCAGCGACTCGGGACGCATCCGCACGTCCCCCACCCCGACCGGACGCCGCAGCGCCTCGCCGAGCATCTCGCGGTCCAGCTGCCAGCGGGCGAGGACACGGCCGTCGTGGCTGAAGACGACGGTGACGGCGAACGGGTCCGCGGCGTCGTAGCTCAGGTGGGCGAGCACGGAGAAACGGTCCGTGTCACCCGCCTGGAGCTGCACCACCAGGGTCTTGTGCACGAAGGAGTTCACGAGAGGGCCTCCGGGAAGAACCAGCCGACGTAGAGCCCTCTAGTACCCCCCATACGCACAAGATGCTCAGCCCTCCGGGTGATTCCCGCGGGCACCGCGCAGGGACTCGATGCACACGGCCACAGCCCGCTGGAGCTCCTCCAGACGCTGGACCATGTCGTCCTCGTAGAACTCCCCGGCGTCGTCGAAGGTCAGTTCCTCGAAGACCTTGGTCGCCTTCTGGAGGCTGCTGTAGAACTTCGTGCGCCGCTCCCGCACCCGCAGCCCCGGGTCGGTCTCGACGGTCTCGACGACGAGGGACTTCATGGTGTCGTACGCCTCGGCGGCCCACTCGCCGGCGTCCTCGCCCTCGTCCAGCTCGTCGATGAGCGACAGGTGCCGCTCGGCCTCCTGGCGGAGGTCGGCCGGTGCGTCCACGGTCTGCCCGGCGGGCGTCCTGATCTGCCCCGACTCGGCGATCTGGCGCACGTAGCCGATCCGGTCGGCCGCCCTGCTCTCGCCGGCGACGGCCTTCTTGAGCTCGTCCGTGCGTACGACGTCACGGGCCAGCTCGGACTGGAGTTCGGGGTCCTCCCGGACCCGGTCCAGGAGGGCCTGGCGGGCCGCGCGGGCGGTGGCGGGGTCGGCGAGGATCGCGGCGCGCAGAGCGGTGGGGTTCTCCGCGACCTCCAGCGCCTTCGTGGGCCGGATGCCCTCCGCCTCGGCGGCCTCGGCGATGGCGGTGCCGCGCTCGGACGTGGCACCGGAGCGGGAGACGTAGTAGCTCAGCCACACGTCGGCGTCCGGCAGTTCCACCTCCTGACCCGGCGTCAGGGCCTCGAAGTGCGGGACCATCCCGTCGTCGGCCGCCCGGTCCCACGCCTTGTAGTAGCGCATGACGCGCTCGGGGGAGCACCCGGCGAGCTCCGCGAACTCCTTCGCCGACACCTTCGGCGTCTCGTCCGAACCCTGCCCGCCGGGCCGCACGCTGCGCGCCACCTTCAGCCCGAAGGCCCATCCTCCGGTCCGGGCGTACGCCCCGAACTCCCGCGCGTCCCGCGCGATCAGGTCGGAGACGGGCGCCGACGGCGCGGGGGACGTCTCGGGCGGGGTGAGGGCGACGGTCACGGACGACTCTCCTGGGGGCGGTACGGATCGGGCTGCACGCTGTGCGGACGGCAGCCTATCGGCACCCGCCGGCCTCGCCGTTCACCGTCTGCGCAGGCCGGGGGCCGTAAACGGGTTTCCCCGCCGGTCGCGGGTGCGCGAAGATGCACGGCATGACACGACCCGAGGTCGGTGCGGCGCCGTGCCGCTGCGCCCGGTGCGGCGGATACGAGTACGGCGGTGCCCCCGCCTGTGTCGTGTGCCGTGCACTGGTGGACGGCATCGTCGAGGACGAGTGGGCGGCCTTCCTGCGGCACTGGGACGCAGCCGACGGCGAGCAGGAGAGGGCGCTGGCCGAGATGGTCGCGGCCGAACCCGACCGCCACGACTGGCGGGTGGTGGACGCCGCCCTCGACCGGCTGGTGTGCCCCGACTGCGGCGACCGGCTCGCACGCGGCCCGGCCGGCTGCCCGGCCTGCGACCTGGCGCATGGCTTCCGCTACGCCGCGATCGAGACCGACCGGCCGGGTGTTCCGCCGGGCAACGAACACGCGATCCGGGTCAATGTCTCGGTGGTGCGCAGGCCGCAGGGCACCTCCGAGACCGAGGTCTTGCTCCGGCGCCTGGTACTGCCCCTGCTCCTGGTCGGGTTCCGGCCCGCCACCGACGAGGCGCAGCGAGTGAGCGCGCTCGTGAGAAGGAGCCCTCCGGAGCGGAGGGCTCGACTCGCGGAACAGGCCGTCGAGGCCCTGGTGGAGGACCTCAGCCGAACGCGTCGCGCAGGGCGGGCAACAGGGTCTTCTCCGACCAGTCCAGATACGCCGGCTGCGACTCGCCACCGATCTGGACCAGGGCGATCTCGGTGAAACCGGCCTCGGCGTACGGGCGGACGGCTTCGACGAACGCGTCCGGGTCGTCCCCGCACGGGATGGAGTCGGCGACGTCGTCGGGCGTGACGAACTGGGTCGCCGCCTCGAAGGAATCCGGGTGCGGCAGCTCCGAGTTGACCTTCCAGCCGCTGCCGAACCAGCGGAACTGGGAGTGGGCGCGCTTGACGGCCGTGTCCCGGTCGGGGTCGTAGCAGACCGGCAGCTGGCCCACGCGGGGCTTGCCCTGGCCGCCGTGCCGGTCGAACGCCTCCAGCAGCCCGGCCTTGGGCTCCGTGGCGATCACCAGATCGCCCAGCCGGCCCGCGAGCTCGCACGACTGCTCCCCGGAGACGGCGATGCCGATGGGGGGCGCCTCGTCCGGCAGGTCCCACAGCCGGGCCGACTCCACGTCGAAGTGCGTGCCGCGATGGTTGACGTGACCGCCCTTGAAGAGGGCGCGGATGATCTCCACGGCCTCCTCGAACATCTCGTGGCGTACGTCGACGGACGGCCAGCCGCCGCCCACCACGTGCTCGTTGAGGTTCTCGCCGGAGCCGAGCCCCAGCCGGAACCGGCCCTCGGACAGCAGCTGGACCGTCGCCGCCTTCTGCGCCACCACCGCCGGGTGGTAGCGGAACGTCGGGCACGTCACGTACGTCATCAGCGGGATACGTGACGTGGCCTGGGCGGCCGCACCGAGCACCGCCCACGCGTAGGGCGAGTGACCCTGCGAGCGCAGCCACGGGAAGTAGTGGTCGGAGGTCACCGAGAAGTCGAAACCCGCCTCCTCGGCCCGCACCACATGGTCGACGAGCTCTCGGGGGCCGGCCTGTTCGGTCATCATCGTGTATCCGATTTGCACCATAACCGCCGAGTCCCCTGACAACCGACGTGAAAACTGCTCGATCAAGGTCCCCCGACAGAGGCAGGATGCCCCCATGAGTGCCTCCGCTCTGCCCGTGAGCAGCCCCGCCGCCCAAGGCGTCGACGGGTCCGGCGTCCACGCCTTCCTCGACGCCCTCGAAGCGGCCCCGGAGATTGAGCCGCACAGCCTGATGATCATGCGGCACGGCCGGTTGGTCGCCTCCGGCTGGTGGGCGCCGTACACCTCCGACCGCCCCCACCTGCTGTACTCGCTCAGCAAGAGCTTCACCGGGACCGCCGCCGCCCTGGCCGAGGCCGAGGGGCTGCTCGACTTCGACGCGCCGGTGATCTCGTACTTCCCGGAGCTCGAGGCCGAGATCACCGACCCGCGCAGCCGGGCCATGCTCGTCCGGCACGTGGCGTCCATGTCGAGCGGCCACGAGCGGGAGACCGTCGAGGAGGTCTACGCGCTGGACAGGGCGGAGCCCGTGCGCGGGTTCCTGCTGCTGCAGCCGGACCGCGAACCGGGCACCGTCTTCGCCTACAACCAGCCCACCACCTACACCCTCGCCGCGATCGTCCAGCGCGTGACCGGGCAGCCGATCAGCGCGTATCTGCGCCCGCGGCTGCTGGATCCGCTGGGCATCGGCGAGGTGTTCTGGCAGCGGGATCGCGCCGGCCGCGAGATCGGCTACAGCGGTCTGCACGCCACCACCGACGCCGTCGCCCGGCTCGGCGAGCTGTATCTGCGCGACGGGGTCTGGGAGGGCGAGCGGCTGCTGCCCGAAGGGTGGGTGGCCCGGGCCACGCGCCCGCGCATACCGACCGCCGGGGCCATGGGAGACCTGGACCGGCAGGACTGGGACCGGGGTTACGGCTACCAGTTCTGGATCTCCCGGCACGGCTACCGGGGCGACGGCGCGTACGGCCAGTTCTGCCTGGTGCTGCCCGAGCACGACGCGGTGATCGCGGCGACAGCGGCGACCGAACGGATGCAGGACTACCTGAACCTCGTCTGGCAGCATCTGCTGCCCGCCTTCGGCGCCGAGCCGCTGCCGGGCCGGGACGCCGCCGACGAGGCCCTGCGGGAGCGCCTCGCCCAGCTCGCACTGCCGCCCGCCCCGGGCAGGCCGGCACCGCCGGACCGGACGGAGGAATGGCCGGCCGCCGAATTCAGGTCCTCCAAGGGGGACGGACCCACTCTGTCGGCCGGGCTCGTGCCGGACGCGGACGGCTGGACGCTCCGGCTCACCGAGGGCGAGAACCGGCTGGACCTGCGGATCGGAGCGGAGGGCTGGACTGTGGCGGAGAAGCCGCTCCCGACCGCGGTGAGCGGCGGCTGGACGGATTCCGGCACGCTGGCCGTGGAGGTGGCCTTCCTGGAGACCCCGCACCGCTTGGCGCTGACGTGCTCCCTCGCGGACCGTACGCTCAGCGCGAGCTGGCGCACGCAGCCCTACCGCCCCGCCCCGCTCACCTCCCTGCGTGCCCCGCGCGGCTCAGTCTGAGCCCGGCCGGAACGTCTTCAGGAAGGTTCGCAACGCCTCCTGGTTCGCCTTCTCCTCCCAGTCGTCGTCCGCGGTCGTCCAGCGCAGCGAGAAGCTCCGGCCCTCGCCCAGCAGGAAGCCCCGGCCGAAGGTGTGCACCCGGGTGCCGTCGACGTCCGCCGTCCACTCCATGTCGGCGGCCTCGCGCCCCTGGTACGTCGTCGCGCGGATCTCACCGATCCGCCGGTAGTCGCCGGACCGCTCCAGGTTGGGCTCGACTTCGTCCCGCCACACGGCCACGGGATCCGGGCCCACGCGTTCGCTGTAGGTGACGGCCAACGTGCGGTCGTCACCGTCGGCACCGAAGACCACGCGGTACCGCAGATCCCCCTGGCGATCGGTGTCAAGCCGCTCCCAGCCCTCGGGGAGCGCGACGGAGAAGCCCTCCGGTGCGCGGTAGGTGTGGAAACCGGGCGGCAGGGCCGCCGCCGGGTCGGACGGCGTGGGCGTAGGGGTGGGGGTGGGCGTGGGCGTGGGGTCGGGGGACGACGGAGAGGGCGTGGGGGAGGGGGAGGCGGTCCGGCCGGGTGGCTCGGACGGCTCGGGGCTGCTGCCGCCGGTGCCCTCGCCCGGAGTGGCGGCGGAGGCCGGCGGCCGGGCCGGGGAGTCCGCCGCGTCGCTGCCCGTGTCGCTGCCGGGCAGGCCCTGGGTCGCCGCGAGCACGGCGACCGCGACGGTGACCACGGCCAGGGTGGTCCCTGCGACCATGGTCCGTCTGCTCCATGCCGGGCCCCCCGGCCGCATCGCGGCGTACGCGCCGCGCAGCCGAGGGGCGGGCACCGCCCCCATGGCCGCTTCCGGATCCTCGCTGAGCGCGCGGGTCAGCGCCTCCCGGACCACCGGGCGTGTCAGCCGTTCCCGCGCGTCCTTGCGGAGGAGTCCCTGCACGACCTGTGTGAGCGGCCCGGCACGCACCGGCGTGCGCAGCGGCAGCCGGTCCACGCCCTTCAGGGTGTTCTCCGGCCGGCCCCGGTCCCGGAAGGGCGGGCGGCCCTCGACCATCGTGTAGAGGATCGCGCCGAGCGCCCACAGGTCGGCCGCGGGCCCGATGCGCTGGTCGCGGGCCTGTTCCGGGGAGGCGAACGCGGGTGCCGTGAGCCGGGGCGCGAGGGTCGCGCCGACCAGGCCGTAGCCGGTGACGACGACCGAATGGTCCTCTCGTACGAACACCTGGCCGGGGCTGAACTCGCCGTGGGTGATGCCCTCGGCGTGCGCGGCGTCCAGCACGTCGAGCAGCTCCAGGCCGATACGGGCGGCCCGCACATAGTTGAACGTGCCCTGTTCCGAGAGGAGTTCGCCGAGCGGGGTGCCGTCGATCCACTCGGTGACGGTCCACAGGGTGCCGGCCTCCTCGACGGCGTCGACGACCGTGGCGATCCGGCCGGGGCACAGCAGCGCCATGCGTTCGGACGTGCGCAGCAGCCGGCCGGCGGCCCGGCGCTCGGTCTCGTACGCGTCGTCCGGGAGTCCGATCTGCGTGACGAGACATGGGCGGGAGACCTCGCCGGCACCGATGTCCTCGGCGTACCAGCAGATGCGGTTGGTCTCGCGCTGGATGATCTCGAGCAGCCGGTACCGGCCGGCGACCAACTGGTGTGTGGAGACGTGCGCCCTGCCCATGGCCATCCCTCGCTGGAAAACTGGCTCTCACCTTTTCCAGAAGTACGGGGGATGAGCCGTGCTGTGTTCAAACGGATCGCAACTCCGCGTTCATTCTTGTCTTTTATTCAAGAGAGGGGATCAAGCGTGCGAGAGAAAACGGTCTTTCGCGGGATCAGGAGCGGCTCACCTCGGCCGCCCCGGGACCGTCGAGGGTGTCGCCACGGGCGCGGAGAATTCGTCCCGCGGCCCGCGGATTCCCGAATCCCCGGCTGGCCTGCTGGTAACCGACGGTAAATGCGAAGGTGTCCGACGGCTGAACTCGACACCCCTCCGACGAATTCGGTGACCGATTCTCCGCGGGGTGGTCGGGTCAGAGGTCGCGCCGCACCAGGAAGCCGAGCAGTGACCGCAGTTCATCACGGGCCCTCGCCGCCAGCGGCACCCCGGCGAGCGTCGTCTCGACGGCGGCGAGGTGACGCCGGGCCTCCGCCATGGCCGCGGCACGGCCGCCCGCCCGCTCGATCAGCTCCGTTGCCGCACCGGGGTCGTCGCCTGCCTCCAGAAGCGCGGCGAGCCGGTCGCCACTCGCGGAGCCGAGCGCGACCAGCACCGGGAACGTCTTCTTCCGCTCCCGCAGATCACCGTGGACCGGTTTGCCGGTGACCCGCGGATCGCCCCATATCCCCAACACGTCGTCGACGATCTGGAAGGCGATCCCGAGGTGCCGGCCCACCCGGTCGAGAGCGGCGGCCGTCTCGGGGGCGGCACCGCCCAGCACGGCACCCAGCGCTGCCGCGCAGCCCAGCAGTGAGCCCGTCTTGTGCTCCGCCATCGCCCGGTACTCCTCCGGCCGGACCCGCTCCGCTCCCGTCCAGGGGCGGTCGGCGAACAGCAGGTCGTCCGCCTGCCCGCGCACCAGGTCGGCCAGCGCGACGGACAGCGTCCGCACTGCCGCGGAACCGCCCGGCTGCGCGGCGAGCGTCTCGACGGCCAGCGCGAACAGGGCGTCGCCCGCGAGGACCGCGGGGCCCGTGCCGTAGGCCTTCCATACGGCCGGGCGACGGCGCCGGTCCGCGTCGCCGTCCATGATGTCGTCGTGCATCAGGGAGAAGGCGTGCACCAGCTCCACCGCGACGGCCGCGGCCACCCCGTCCCGCCCGGGCGCGCCGGCCGCCTCGGCGCCGAGCACGGCGAGCGCCTGCCGTAAGCCCTTGCCGCCCGAGGCGACGGCCGGGGCACCGCCCACCTCACACCAGCCGAAGGAGTACGCGGCCATCTCACCGATCCAGGGGTGCAGTCGACTGACGGCGTCGGCGAGGGCGGGGCGTACGAGTGTGCGGCAGCGGTGGAGGATCTGGTGGGGGTCGGCAAGGGGGCCGGGCGCGACCGAGTGCTCGGCGCTGCCCGAGTGGCTGGAGCCGCGTGCGTGGTCGGGAGCGCCCGAATGGCTGGAGGCGCCCGCCTGGTCGAGGACGCCTTGGTGCCTGGAGGCGCCGGTGTGGCTGGAGTCGCCTGCATGGCCGTGGCAGGCCGCGTGGTCGACATCGTCCGAGTCGTCGAGGCCGCCCGCGTGCTCGACGCCGCCCGCATGGAGACCGTCCGCGTGCTCCTGCCACTCGTCGTGCGCGACCCCGTCCCGCCGCGCCGCCTGTACCGCCATGGAGAACGCCGTCACCGTGCCACCTCCGCCACCCTCGCCTCGACGAGCCCGGCATCCGATATGCCGAGTTCGTCATACGCGCGAGCCACCATCTTGCGGGCATGCTGGAGGCCGATCCGCTCCAGCGTGCCGGCGAGCTCGGACAGTTCGGCCGCCGTCTCGACGCGGTCGCGGCCCAGCCGGGCCAGGGACTTGGCGAGGCCCAGCCGCGACAGCGCCTCCCCGCGCGGCTCGCTCATCTCGCGGAACTCCGCGAGTGCCTGCTCGTACAGGGCGCGCGCCTCGGCGTAACGCCCGGCCCGGTACAGGACGTTGCCGCGCATCTTGTGGTTGTAGGCCAGCGCGCTGGACAGCCGCATCGCGCGGCACGTCGCCTCTGCCTCGCTCAGCAGCTCCAGGGCCCGCTCGGTGTCCCCGTCACGCACCGACACCACGTCGGCCAGACCGCGCAACGCCCAGGCGTGACCGCGCCGGTCGTCGGCACGCGCGGCGATCTCGGCGGACTCCTCGAACAGGGCGTACGCGGTGTCGTAATCCCCGGTGTTGCGGTGCATCTGCGCGATGCCCTCCAGCGCCCACACCGTGTGCCGTGCCTCCCCGCGCCTCCGGGCCTCGGCGAGCAGCTGCTCGTGCAGCAGGCCGACGGCCTCGTAGTCGCCCTGGATGCGGCCGGTCTCGGCCAGGCCCGCCAGCGAGTAGCCGCGTACGACGATGTCCCCGCCCCGTTCGCCCAGGTCCGCCGCGAGCTGGAGCAGTCGGCGGGCCAGCCGGAACGCCCCGCGTTGCCGGGCCAGCGTGCCGCCGCTCCACAGCGCCCAGGCCATCGCCGCGACGTCCTCGGCCCGGCGGGCGGCGCGGTAGCTCGCCTTCCACGCCCGGTCCGCGTCCTCGACCCGGCCCAGCCGACGGTGCGCCTCGGCCACCGCGAGTCCGGAACGCGCCGCCTCCCGAGGCTTCCCCGCGCGCTCCGCCGCCCTCAACTGCTCGGTGCCGGCGGCCAGGACGTCGGTCAGTGAGGAGTTGACGGACAGGGTGGTGAGCGCGCCCTGGTACTCCGGGGCGAATGCCTTGCCGTACATCGATGCCTTTCGGTCCGTATACACGCCATGTATACACAGAGCGTATGCATGGCGTGTATAGAAGGGTGGAAACCCGCCCTGGCCACAAGGGCCAGGGCATCACCTGTTGCGGATCAAGACGCCGACTGTATGGGCGGGGTTGCCTGTGAGGCGCAGATCACCGTGGGGTCCCCCCTGCTCGAGCGAAGCCGAGAGCTCAAGGGGGGGACCTCAGTGCTGACCGGCCTTCTGCGGAGTCGCCTCGCTCGGCCGCACGACGGCGTACCCCTCGCCCTGGAGCATCAGTTGCACGGCCTCGCCGGAGCCGCCGCGCAGCATCGAGCCGATGGACTGGGAGCGTTGCAGAGAGGTCTGGAGGCCCGCCGTCCAGCCGACGATCGCGTCGGTGTCGACGTACACCGGATACTGCGGCGAGACCGGAATGACCAGCGGGTTGCCCTCGCACACCAGACCGAGTTCGCCGTGCCCCGTGAAGACGCTGTTGAACAGGCCGCCGCCGGTGATGCCGGCGCCCTTCACGGTGGCGATGCGGTACGACAACGTGGCGTCGAAGCACAGGACGTTGCGGCCGTTGACCGTGAACTCGTCGCCGGGCTCCACGTCGACGATGAAGCAGTTCTGCGCTTCGTGGGCGAACCAGGCCTCGCCCTGCCCGCGCACCGCCATCAGCGGAAGTCCCTCCCCGGTGACCGCGCGCTTGAGCATGCCGCCCACTCCCTGGCTCTTGCGCTCGAACTGGAGGTTGCCGCGGTAGGCGATCATCGCGCCCTGTCGGGCGAGCATCTCGCCGTTCACCGTGTAGCGGAGGCACTTGGCGTTCTCGACCGACATGCCCGGTGCGACGGACGGTTGTGCCATGTGCCGACTGGAAAAGAGGTCACCCTTCATACGCGCATCCTCACCCGGAGCGTTCCCCTCCGCCAAGATCGGGGCGGGTGACGGGCAGGGCGCGCGGTGGCGTGGTGTCAGCCGCCGAAGAGCTGAGTCCAGTACGTGCCCGCCCGGCCGCCGCCCGCGAAGCCGACCCCGAGGTGCGTGAAACCGGGCTTGAGGATGTTGGCCCGGTGGCCGGGGCTGTTCATCCAGCCCTCCACCACTTCGCCGGGGGAGCGCTGGCCGCAGGCTATGTTCTCGCCGATGGAACGCCGGGTGGAGCCCGCGGCGGCGGCCCTGTCCCAGGGCCGGCTGCCGCCGGGCGCGGTGTGCGCGTAGAAGGCGCGGGCCACCATGTCCGCGCTGTGCGCCTGGGCGGCGGCGGTGAGCAGGGGATCGGCGGCCAGGGGCGGGAGTCCGGCCCGGGCGCGCTCCCGGTTGGTGAGGTCGGTGACGGCCGCCGCCGTGCCGGCCAGTCCCTCCGCCGTGAGGGGCCTGGCCCAGAGCGCGGTCCAGTACGTGTCGTCGGTGGGACCGTCGTGGACGTGGGCCACTCCGGCGTGGGTGAACGCCGGGTCGTGCAGGGCGCGGCGGGCCCCGTCCGGGCGCAGACAGTACGCGACGAACTCGGCGATGGTGCGCGGGCCGGACACCAGGTGCTCGCCGACGGTGAGGTACGCGTATCCGGCGCCGACGACCCGTTGGTATACGGAGACGCCGTCCCGGCTCTCGACGCCGAGGCGCCCGGACGCGGCCATGGCGGCGGCGTGGTCCCGCGCCGCGGACCCGAGCCGCGGGTCGAGCGAGACCGGTGGTGAACCGGCGGCGGTACGAGCGGAGTTGACCAGTGCGGCGAAGCCGTCCGGGCCGGGGGCGGACTGTGCCGAGGCGGGGGACCGGGGGAGGGGCCCGCGTCGGTCGCGCTCCCGGTCAGGCGCCGCGGGGCCGGGGCGGCCGTCGGCGCGGGCGTGTCGTCCACGACGTCGACGCCGAAGTCCCTGGCGAGTCCCGCCAGTCCGTCGGCATACCCCTGGCCCAGGGCGCGCAGCTTCCAGCGGTCGCCGCGCCGGTAGAGCTCCGCGAGCAGCAGGACCGTCTCCTGGCGGGGGCGCGGGGGAGTGAACCGGGCGAGCGGGCGGCCTCCCGCGTCGGTGACGTGCAGCGTGGGGGAAGGCAGGCGGCCGAGGGCGGTTACGGGCTCGGCGGGGCTGACGGCGACGGTGACCCGGGTGGCTCCGGTACGCAGCCTCGCCGGGTCCACGGTGAGCGTGTCGCCCCGCAGCCTCGCTCCCGGCGCGGCCGGCTGGTTGTAGAAGACGAAGTCGCCGTCGTCCCGCACTTTTCCGCCGTCGTCCGTGACGAGCGCGGACACGTCGAACGGGCCGGGCACCCGGACGGTCACCGCCCCGCCCGGAAGCGGCAGATTGCCACCGGGGACCAACTCGTTCATCACGCCGCCCTGCTGTCGTCGCACCGGCCTCCCCGTGGGGACGCGGATGCCCGGACAACGGCCGTGGTGGCGCGAGGGTTCCCACGGCAGCCCCGGTCCACGACGCCGCCGGCACCCATCGCCGCATCTTGGCGGACCGTGAGGCGAACACCAGCCGGCCGCGGAGCAGTGCGGAGAGAAAGGCACACGGCGTCGGCCGAGCTGCGGCGGTCCCCGGACATCGTCGGCGACCCCACCGACCGCCATCTCCCACCCACCGCCATCTCCCGCCCCTCGTCGGCACCTTCCCCGGCGACCGGATCCGCCCCGACGGCTCCACACCGTCGGCGGCGCGGCAGACCCACCGAGGCCACCCTGCACAGCGTCGGGGCAGGTCGCACCACTACCGTGTCGTACGCCGGGGCGGCACGGAGCATCCGACTCGCTCCCGGTGGCTCCGCGACCCTGCGGGATCCCGCACCCTGACACCGACCGTGCACACCGGCCGAAGGAGCGCCAACGATGCCACGCACCGCACGCCCCCGCGGCCGCACCGCACTGGCCGCCCTCTTCTGCTGCCTCATGCTGGGCTGCGCTGCGGGCGGGACACCCCAGGGGGACAAGCCGGCCCCACCGCCCAGCGCCCCGACGGGGACCGGGTACGGCGTGGTCACCTGGGCCTCCTCCGCCGACCGCATCGGCGCGGCGGTGGACGGCCGCGGCTACCGGCTGGTCGTGCACACCAGCGTCGGCGGTACCGGCCTCAGGGTGCGGCTGTCCAACGCCTTCGGGGACCAGCCGGTGACGTTCGGCAACGTACACGCGGGTCTCCAGCGCGACGGAGCCGCACTCGTCCCCGGCAGCAACCGGCGCTTGACCTTCGGCGGCGCCCGGTCCGTCACGGTCCCCGCCGGCGGCATCGTCTACAGCGACCCGCTGCCCGTCCACATCCCCGCCGCGAGTGCTCTCGTCGTCAGCCTCTACGTCCCCCGGGCGGGAGGCGTACTCACCGGGCACTGGATGGCGATGCAGACGTCGTACACCACCGACGGCGACCACACCGCGGAGGAGAGCGGCGCCAACTGGGCGCAGCGGACCGGCTCCTGGTTCTACCTCGACGCCGTCACCGTGCGGCCCAGGCCCGCGGCGGGTGCCGTGGCCGCCCTCGGCGACTCGATCACCGACGGCTGGGAGTCCACGACGGACCTCAACCGCCGCTGGCCCGACTACCTCGCCCGCCGGCTGCGCACATCCCCTACGGCGACTGTCAAGGGAGTGGCCAACGCAGGCATCGCCGGCAACAAGGTCATCGCCGACGGCCCCGGACAGAGCGCCCTGAACCGCCTGTCGCGGGACGTGCTCTCACTGCCGGGCCTGCGCACGGTGTTCCTCTTCCAGGGCGTCAACGACATCAAGGCCGAGCCCGGCGTCACGGCCGACGAACTCATCGCCGGGTACCGCACGCTGGCCGACCGGGTGCACGCGGCCGGGAAGTGCGTCGTCGCCGCCACGATCGCCCCCTACAAGGGCTGGCAGGAATGGGACCCCGCCGGGGAAGCCGTGCGCCGGGAAGTGAACGCATTCATCCGCACCAGCGGCGAGTTCGACGCGGTCACCGACTTCGACCGCGTCCTGCGCAGCCCCTACGACCCCGAGCGGATCCTCCCCGCCTTCGACGGCGGCGACCATCTGCACCCCAACGACAAGGGGATGCGGGCGATGGCCGAGGCCGCCGATCTGAAAAGCCTCGGCTGCGGGAGCCGCTAGCCCGGGTCAGGGATACGCGACCAGGCCGGCAACGTTCGTGGCCGAGCTCGGCCGTCACACTCGGGTTGACGTTGAAGGGGCCCTGGCCTTGGCCCTCACCCCGCCCTGTCTCGATCTACGCCGACGAGATCTGGTCGCTCGCCCCGCTGCTCGCCGACAGTGCCTCCGACTGGGCCCGCCTCCCCGAGGCACTGCGCGCTGGTCGGGCATCCGACCTGAAGAACGACTTCTACGAGAAGGACCGCGCCCGCGGGCAGACACCGCAATGACCTACAATTAAACATCCACGGAAGATAATTCTTCGGAAGATGAGTGATGGCTGACGCTGACCTGAAGCTGCTGTACCGGGAGCTGGTCTCGCTGGAGATCGAGCTGTGGAATGGCATCGAGGGGCGGTTGCGGGCCGAGTGCGACCTGCCGCTGACATCGTTCGAGGTGCTGCACCTGCTGCTGCGGCGGCCCGGGTCGCGGATCCAGGACATCGCTGAGGAGTTCTCGATCACGGTGGGCGGCACGAGCAAGGTGGTCGACCGTCTGGAGGCGGCGGGCCTGTGTGAGCGGCGGGCCAATCCGAACGACCGCCGCTCCTCGATCGTCGAGCTGACGCCTGAGGGGCGGAAGCTCGTGGACGACGCGCTGAAGGTCTTCGAGGACGAGCTGGAGCTGCGTATCGGGTCGGTCATTCCCCGGAAGTCCGTACGCGAGGTGGCTGGCGTCCTCAGCACGCTGCGGGCAGCCGGACGTGCTCTGGATGCGGAGCGGAAGGCGGCCGGGCAGACGCCGGTGCCGGGCACGCGGGCGCCGAAGCCGCCCGGCCGACCGGCATCGTGAGCGACCACTACTCCACAGGGCCCGTGGGCTGATGGGCCGGGGCCGGGCGCAGACAGCCCCCGGCCCCGGGCCATCCCCCCACGGTTCCGTCGGCGATGCCGTCGAAGGCGATGACTGTGCCGATGCCGCCGCGGGCGAGGGGAATCAGACAGAACTGTCGACCGTCCGTGCCGATGGCAGCCCCCACGTTCCTGCTTCGAGGAGTTCGCTGTACTGGGGTGGTGGTCATCGGGCGAAGTCGAGGCGGTCGGCCAGGCCGGCCTCGGCGAAGGCAGCCTTGATCTCGTTTCGGCCCTCCTTGAAGTGGGCCCAGCTGTCGAAGTGGGCGGGCACGACCCGGCGCGCACCGAGGATCCTGGCGGCCTCGGCGCCCTGGGCGCTGTCGAGGGTGAGCAGGGCGTTGTCGAAGGCGAAGGCCATGCGGGCACCGCCCAGGAAGAGGATCGCGGTGTCGACGGGAGCGAACTTCTCGGCGATCTCCCTGACGTGGTGCAGGGCGGCGTTGTCGCCACTGACGTAGACCGAGGGCAGGTCGTCGGAGGTGAGCATGAAGCCGACGACGTCGCCGGAGATCGGTTCGCAGCCGACGGGGCCGTGCCGGGCGGGCACGCCCGTGACGGTCGCGGTGCCGCCGTCGGGCCGCTGGAGCTCGGCGGTCTGCCAGAAGGCGAGACCACGGGCGTTGCCCCCGAGACGGCCGGCGCCGCTCTCGGTGGTGAAGACGACGGAGACCTCGGGCAGGAAGGCGCGGCCGGCGTTGTCGAGGTTGTCGTCGTGCTCGTCGTGGGAGAGCAGGACGGCGTCGACGCGGCCCAGGTCGGCGGCGATGACGGGCGACGGGTCGGTCTTGACGAGCTTGTGGTCGCCGGGGAGTGGCATGAGGTACTCGCCGGGCGGATCGAAGGTGGGGTCGGTGACGAACCTGAGCCCGCCGTACTCGATCAGAGTGGTCGGGCCGCCGTAGACGCGGACGGGGATCTTTTCGCTGATGGCGCTGGCGCCGGACATCGGGGACCTCCGGGTCGGGGAACAGTGAGGACGTGGCCCTGCGGGTGGCTCCGGAAGGAGTCAGGGCGAAAGGTGACGGGCCGCTGGCCCCGTCACGGGACCAGCCATCCGGCGCGTGCCGCGCGGCGGCCTGCGGTTCCGGTCACGGGGCGGGTACGGAGAACACGCCGAAGTGGTTTCCGGCCGTGTCCTGCAGCCGGGCGAAGGTGAAGCCCGCGGAGTCGGAGGCCGGCTCCATGAGCACCTCGGCGCCCAGTTCCTCGGCGCGCTCGACGGTCGCGGCGACGTCCTGGACGAGGACGTAGAAGATCCCGTAGTTGGGGAAGTTGCCCTCCGACTCCCACACGCCGCCCGTCGGCTGCTGGGCGCCCGGCGTCATCACCGAGTGGTAGGTGACGCCCGGGGTGTTGGTGTTGAGGGAGTACTTCCAGTCGAAGAGCTCGCCGTAGAACTCCTTGACCTTCTCCGGCTGGTCGGTGCCGAACTCGAACCAGGCGACCGAGTTGAGGGCGGGAACGGTCATGACACTCACTCCTTGCAGGGTGACGGCTTCTTTCCGGTGGGATGGCTCCGCAGGCCGACCCGCTGGGGCAAGCGGCCAGGGGGCTGGATCAGCTGCCGTCCAGCCAATCATTTAGATTCCATGGAATCAACTTCCAAGGATTATTGTTCCATGTGATGCGGGTTTGCCGGCGCCCAGTCGCCCGGCCCCGCGGACAGCAGAGGGACGAGGCCACCCCGGGTAGGGGCGGCCGTCAGCAGAGAGGGAGCCCGTCATGGAACTGGTCGAGATCGAGGCGAAGACTTTGATCCAGAAGTCGAAGACCCCGTCGAACGACTACGTGATCAACCCCTACACCGGCTGTGTGCTGGGCTGTTCGTACTGCTTCGCGTCTTTCGCGGGACGGCAGTTCGGCCGGTCGGTGAAGGAGTGGGGCGACTACCTGTACGTGAAGAAGAACGCCGTCGACCTGGCCCGCAAGGAGCTGGCCCAGATGCCTGAGCACAAGCGCCGCGGGACGATGCTGCTCAGCTCGGTCACCGACCCCTACCAGGGCCACGAGACGAAGTACCGGCTCACCCGCGGCATCCTGCGCGAGCTCGACGCCGTCGCCTACCCGGGCCTGGTGCGCATTCTGACCAAGTCGCCGATCGTCAGCCGCGACATCGACCTGCTCACCAGTCTGCCGCGGGCGGAGGTCGGCATGACCGTGACCACCGCGGACGACAAGCTCAGCCGCTGGCTGGAGGTGCGTGCCCCGCTCGCCTCCCGCCGCCTGCGCACCCTCGCGGAACTCCACGAGGCCGGCATCCCCACCTTCGCCTTCGTCGGCCCGCTCCTTCCCCACTTCGCCGCCCGGCCCGAACTCCTCGACCACCTCTTCGGGCAGCTCGCCGAGGCGGGAATCACCGAGGTGTTCATGGAGCACATCAACCTCAAGCGCTACATCCGCGAGCGCATGGACCAGGTCCTCGCCGACGAACCCGACGACGTGCGCGAGGCGTACGTACAGGCCCGAACCAAGGAACACCGCGAACGGCTCGACGCGATCGTGGCCGGCCTCCTCGCCAGGCACGGTCTGCGGCTGCGCTTCGACGAGGTCGTCCATCACGACGACAACGACGCCTTGCGGCAGAGGCTGGCGCGCTCCGCGTGACCGTGAAGGGCTGTCGGAGAGTCAGGCAGTGGTGTCGGTCGCGGGGTCGGGGACCGCCTGAGCCCAGGTGGCCATGGCCTCCAGGACGTCGCGCAGCCCTTCGCCGAGGGGGGTGATCTGGTATTCGACGCGTGGGGGGATCTCCGCGTAGGTGGTGCGGGTGACGATGCCGTGGGTCTCGAACTGGCGCAGCCGACTGGTCAGGGTGTGCGGGCTGATGCCGGGCAGAGCGTCGCGCAGCTCGGTGAAGCGGTGGGGGCCGCGCAGGAGTTCGCGCACGATCAGGGTGGCCCAGGGGCCGTTGAGGAGGGTGAGGAACCGGGCGACACCGCACTCAGGAAGGCAGGGATTGGTCACTTTTCGAGAGTAGCCCATTAGTGCAGTTGATGTAACTGGTGCAGTGTGTGCACTAATGACTCCATGACCTACGTGATCCATGGCGCCACCGGCGCCCAGGGTGCCCCTGTCGTCTCCGCTCTCGCTGCAGCGGGCAAGCCCGTGACCGCTGTGACCCGCAACGAGCACACCGTCGTGGACGGTGCGAGCGTGGTGGCCGCCGCCTACTCCTCCGCCGCTGACCTGACCGACGCCTACCGTGGTGCCGACGGAGTGTTCGTCCACCTGCCGGTGACCGCGGAAGAGGACCGCCAGATCTTCGCGGGCAACATCCTCACCGCCGTCCGCGCGGCCCGGCCGGCCCGCGTGGTGTTCTCCACCAGCGGTTTCCCGATCGACCCCGCCATCGGCGGTGCCGCCGCGACACTGGCGGCCGGCCTGGCCGACAGCGGCGTGTCCCACGCGGTGATCGCGCCCGAGCTGTACCTGGAGAACCTGCTCATGCCCTACGTCATCGACTCGGTCCGGGAGCGCGGTGTTCTGCCTTACCCGATCCGGGCCGACTTCCCCGTCTCCTGGGCGTCCCACCTGGACATCGCCGACGCCGCCGTCGCCCTGTTCGAGCGCCCGGACGTCACCGGTGTGGTCTCCGTCGGACAGTACCCGGCGATCACGGGGCCGGACCTGGCCGAGGCGTTCGGCGCCCGGCTCGGGCGGGACGTGGTCTTCGAGCCGATCACCCCCGAGGAGTTCCGTACCTCGGTCGCGCCCCTGATCGGGGAGGGCGCGGCTGCCGATATCGCTGGCGCCTACCAGGCGATGAGTGCCATGCCGGGCCGCTCGATCGCGCCGGAGACCTCCGCCCAGAAGCTGCTGGGCGTCACCCCTCGGACCACGAGCCAGTGGCTGGCCGACATCGGCCTCTGACGGCAATCACCGCCGGCTTCGGCCGGGTTCGTCCGGGAGCGTGGGTGTGTTCGGGACGGTCTGGACGGTTGGAATGGGACGTGGGCGTCGGCGTTGGGTCGTACGCCCTGCATATTCGTTCCACGATGGCTTCGGGAGCCGCGTCAACGCCGTATCCGTGATCAGCGCAGGGTTTCGATGTCACTCGACGTCAGCTGAAGGGCGGCTGCTGGACTCGTGGGCTTCGAGGCGGCCAGCCGTCGGCGGCGCATTCTGCGCGGCCGGAAGCGTTCGTCCCAGGCGTGCGAGCGGGGACAAAGCCATCACCACAGGGGACAGCATCATGCCCGCGGCCGTCGCCCAGAGGCTGGTGCGCACCCCCCACTCCATCGCGAGGAACCCGCCGAGCAGGGAGCCGAGCGGGGCCATTCCCATGCCGACAAACGTGATCGTCGCGGCCACGCGACCCTGCATCCCGTCCGGAGTGACGGCCTGCCGCACCGCCATCACCGTGACATTCACCAACTGGCCGGCGGTCCCGAACACGAAGTTGATCGCCAGGAGCGCGGAAACCGTCACCGCCGAGGAGCCGTGCAGTGCGGGCACAGACAGGAACACGCCGTCGCCGAGTGCCGCCGCGCACACGAGCACCGTGCCGTAACCGAACCGGCTCGGCAGGCGAGCGGCCAGTATCGAGCCCAGCAGCGCGCCCGGCCCCGTCGCCGCGAGCGCCAGCCCGACGGTGGTGCCGGACAAGTGCAGTTCCCGCGGCAGGAAGAGCAGATAGACGGTCATCATGGCCGCCAGGGAGAACTGGAAGGCGGCCGAGGCGAGGCACACGGTCCGCAGCGAGGTATCGCCGACGACAAAGCGGAGGCCCTCATGGATCCGTCGCCATACCCGAGCGGGACGTTCAGCGCGCTGCGGGATCGATTCGGTCCGACGGATCCGCCGGATCGACAGGAACGACAGCGCGAAAGACACCGCGCTGGAGGCAGCAGCGATCGGCGCCGACAGCAGGGACACCAACGCACCGCCGAGGGCGGGCCCGCCGATCTGCGCCGCCGACCGGCTCCCCTCGAGCGCGCTGTTGCCCTGCAGCAACCGATCGCGTTGCACCAGCCGTACGAGAGACGCCTGATAGGCCACGTCGAAGAACACGGACAGCGCCCCGACGGTGAAGGCGACCACGAGCAGCGCGGGCAGACCGAGCCAACCGAGGAGACCGGTCACGGCGGCGGCGCCCAGTATCAAGGTCCGGCCGGCGTCCGTCACGACCATCACCGTGCGGGTCCGCCACCGGTCCACCCACGCGCCGACGAAGAGCGAGAGCAACAGGAGCGGCGCCTGGCCCACCGCGCGCAGGACGCCCAACTCGCCGGCGCCGGCGTTGAGCGTCAGGACGGCGAAGAGCGGGAGAACGATCAGAGCGGTGTGTTCGCCGAGTTGGGAGGCAGTCTGCCCCACCCAGAGTCTGCGGAAGTCGCGATCCCGCCACAGACTCGGCGGAACAGATCGACTGGAATCGGATACAGCGGTGGAAGTGGACGGCACGAAGATCCCTCGGATTGCCGACGACGAGGCCCATCACCCGGCGCACACCAAGTGCGCCTGCGATTCGGGCAGGGGAAGGCTCGCTGTGCCGCAACATCAAGGGCAGCACGCGATGACAGGCCGATCACGGCCTACAACGTCAACGCGCGCTCGGACGACCGACCATGTCTGCAACTCCTCGTGGGTCAACTCGCTGCACCCGGACACTAGCGCTCGGTGTTCTCGCCCGACAAGAGACTTGAGTGCGTTGCCGCGGGGGAGGCCTGCCTCGACGAGCAGCCGGAGCTCGACGACGGCCTGGATTACTCGCAGGACTTCTGCGAGGACTTCTACGTCGTGCTCAAGATGATGCCGGGTGGGACAGCCGTGACCGAGCGCGTTCGGGATGGCAGGTGCCACGAACGCCCAGCCCTTCGCTCCGCTCTGGAAGAACCAGGTACAGAACTCTTCGTCCAGCCCCTCGGGCTCGGCAATGCTGCGCACCACATGGCCCCCAGGTCGCGGGTCAGGAGCGCGGGGGAGGTGCTGCCCGTGGTGGTCAGATGGGGATTGGCCGCGATCAGCCGGGTCAGGCGCCTGTGCCAGTCCGAAGCGGCCGCGTCTGCTTTCCGCGATCGCGTCGTCGTACCGGGGACGCCAGGAGTGGGGCTCAGATAGTGGCGATCGGGTTGTTCCCGATCGCGATGTCCTTGATCACGTTGATGACCTGGTTGTCGACGACGGCCTGCTGCCCGAACTTGCCTGCTCGATCACCGCCCAGCGAAGGCTACGGAAAGCCCAGTGAATCGTGCATGCGCGTATCCCTCTTCCTCCGAGCGCGGCATAGTGTGATCAACATGATCGGACGCTTGTTCTCTCTCGTCATTGACTGTCCTGCCCCATCTGAGCTCGCGAGCTTCTACGAGAGCCTGCTGTCGCTGCCGCGGGTGGCGGACTCGTCTGACTATGTGGTGCTCGCGAACACGACGGGCACGGAGACCGTGACCTTCCAGCGTGTCGGCGGTTTCCGGCCGCCCCGGTGGCCCGATCCCGATCGTCCGGCCCAGATGCATGTTGATGTGATGGTCGATGACCTGGATGTGGCAGAGGCGAAGGTACTCGCCCTGGGCGCCACGTTGCTTGAAGGATCGGACAAGCCAATCGGCTACCGCGTGTACGCCGACCCAGTAGGACACCCCTTCTGCCTCATCACACGCGAAAGTGTGTCGCCCAGCAAGTAGCAGCGCTGAAACGATCAGCAAGCTTGAGTTTTGACCTCCGGGCCCGTGCAGAGGAGGCTTTCGTAGCCCCCTGGCAGACTGCCCGTCATGGACACCGAAGCGTTCTGGCGCGTGCTCGATGCCGCCTACCTCATCGGTGGGGGCTGCTCCGATGACCGATTCAGCGACTTCACAGCGGGCCTGGTGGCGCTTGGACGCGAGTGGTATGAACGAGCGGCTGCCTGCCCGGACGACCTCGCCGAGCATCCTGCCGTGCGTACCGCGGCAGCCTCCGGGAACAGGACGTCATCTTCGACGAAGACTTCAACTTCGTATCGTCCAGGGCGTATAAGCGGCTGACCGGTGACGCAGACGCCTTCTGGGAGGCATGGGAGGCGTATACCGACGCTCGCGCCACGACCGAAGAGGAGGGCAGCGAGGGCATGGGCGAGTCGTTCGACTTCGGCGATGCCCAGCAGATGCGCCGGCGTCTGCCTCGGCTGGCTGCGCTCCACCTCGGTTCTGGACCAGGCTGACTCACACAGGGGCCCGCAGGTTCCGGAACCCCAATGGGGCGGGCGCCGCGTAGGCCGGTGTCTCAGAACTCAAACCGCCCCTGGTTCACGGCACATCGAGCCGTTGCTCATCAGGAGCAATGCGCCCACAACGAACACCAGAGGCTGGGTCTGAGGTTGAAACTCAAGGTAAGTGCCTGCGGCTGAACGCACGGAACGGCGAGGCCCGGAACGTACGCCTGGACGCCTTCGCGCATCAGCCAGTAGCCGTCGGTGAACTTCATCGGGGTTCCTCACCAGGGGTGGTACGGGCGCGGTGGGCGGCGATCAGCCGCTGGTACCAGCGGTAGCTGTCCTTGGGTGTGCGTGTCTGCGTGTCGTAGTCGACCCGGACGATCCCGAAGCGCTGGCCGTAGCCGCGGGCCCACTCGAAGTTGTCCAGCAGCGACCACACGTAGTAGCCGCGCACGTCGACGCCCGCACGCAGGGCGGCGGCGAGCGCGTCCAGATGGCTGTCGAGGTAGTCGATCCGCTCCACGTCGCGGACCCGGCCGTCGGCGTCGAGGGTGTCCGCCTCCGCCGAGCCGTTCTCGGTGATCAGGATCGGCGGCAGCGCGGGGTAGCGCTCGGCCAGGTCGACCAGCAGGTCCGTGAAGGTGTGCGGGACGACGGGCCAGCCCATGGTGGTGTGGCGGACGTCGTCGCGCCAGGTCTCCTCGGCCCGGACGTCGACCGCGGTGCGGGTGGCCGGGTCCGGGGCGCGGTGCGGGGCGTCGGCGACGGTAATCGGCCGGTAGTAGTTGATGCCGACGAAGTCGAGCGGCGCGCCGATGAGATCGAGGTCGCCGTCGAGGCGGTACGAGCCGTCGCCGGAGGGCAGCAGCTCGCCCCAGGTCTCTGCTTCGTGCTCCGGGTAGCGCCCGGCGAACAGCGGCTCGAACCACACGTCGTTGTGGAGCGTCTCGACGCGGCGGACGGCGGCCAGATCGGCGGGAGAGTCCGTCGCCGGCAGCAGCCGGTCGGGGTTGAGCGTGATCCCGACCTCCCGCGCCCCCGCCGCGCGCAGGGCGTGCACGGCCAGACCGTGGCCGACGAGCAGATGGTGTGCGGCGGCGAGCGCGCCGCGGCCCTCGCGGGCTCCCGGGGCATGGCCGCCCGCCGCGTAGCCGACGAAGGCGCTGCAGAAGGGCTCGTTGAGCGTGATCCAGCGGTCAACCCGGTCGCCGAGGCGGGTGGCGACCAGCCCGGTGTACTCGGCGAACCGCTCCGCAGTCTCGCGTGTCCGCCAGCCGCCCTGGTCCTCCAGGGCCTGGGGGAGGTCCCAGTGGTAGAGGGTGGCGGCGGGGGAGATGCCGGAGGCCAGCAGCTCGTCGACGAGCCGGTCGTAGAAGTCGAGCCCGGCCGCGTTGGCCGGGCCGGAGCCGGTCGGCTGGATACGCGGCCAGGCGATGGAGAAGCGGTAGCTGTCCACGCCCAGCTCGCGCAGCAGCGCGGTGTCCTCGCGGTAGCGGTGGTAGTGGTCGCAGGCGACGTCACCGGTGGCGCCGTCCGCGACGCGCCCGGGTTCGCGGCAGAAGGTGTCCCAGATGGACGGGCCTCTGCCGTCCTCGTCGTACGCGCCCTCGATCTGGTAACTGGCCGTGGCGGCACCGAAGAAGAAGCCGGCCGGGAACTCGGGGAACTCGGAGAAACTCACAGCAAGGAACCGCCCTACTTGACCGACCCGCCGGTGATCCCGGCGGCGATGTACTTCTGGGCGACGACGAGCAGGATCGCGGCCGGCACGGCGGAGAGCACCGCGGTCGCCATGACCGCGCCCCAGTCGCTGACATGTGCGCCGACGAACTGGTAGATGCCGAGCGTGATGGGCTTGACGTCTTCCGTGGTGTTGAGGGTGAGCGCGAACATGAAGTCCGACCAGGCGAAGAGGAAGGTGAACAGTCCCGCCGTGATCAGGGCGTTGCGGCTCATGGGCAGCACGATCCGCACGAACGCGGTGAAGCGGTTCGCCCCGTCCACCATCGCGGCTTCGACGACCTCGCTCGGGATCGACATCATGAACGCCCGCAGCAGCACGACCGCGAACGGCAGACCGAGCGAGGCGTCCGCCAGGATCAGCCCCAGATGGGAGTTGACGAGGTCGAGCTGCGCGTATGCGCTGTAGAGGGCGTTGGCGATGACGATGCCCGGGACCATCTGCGTGATGAGCGTCGCGAAGACGATGCCCTGCCCGCCGCGGAGTCCGAACTGGGCGAGCCCGTACGCGGCGGGCGCGGCGAGCGCGAGACAGACGACGACGGCGCCGAGTGCGACGACGAGGCTGGTGAGCAGCGAGCCGGCCTGGGTGCTGATCGCCGTGTCGAAGTTCCTCAAGGACGGTGAGACGGGGAACCACTCCGTGGCGGCGATGCTCGACTCGGGCTGGAGGGCGGTGTTGAGCATCCAGTACACGGGGAAGAGCAGCACGGCGAGGATCAGCAGCGCGGCGGCGGAGTTCCACACCGAACGAATGCGGAGAAGGTGCGCCGGTCGTTTCGTCGGTCGGTTCATCGTCGGTCACTTCCCCTTGCCGAAGTCGGCGCGGTTGGCCCGCAGGTACAGCACGGCGAAGACCGCGCTGATGAGGATCAGTACATTGCCCACCACGGCGCCCTGGCCGAAGTCCAGCTGAAGGAAGGAGAGCTGGTACGTGACCGTGCCCAGCGTCTGGGTGGAGTCCGCGGGCCCGCCCGAGGTCAGCGCCAGGATCAGGTCGAGGATCTTCACCGTCGACATGAAGCCCAGCACGAGCACGACGGTGATCACCGGGCGCAGCATCGGCAGCGTGATGCTGCGGAACGTCCGCCATGGGCCGGAGCCGTCGAGCGACGCCGCCTCGTACAGGTCGCGCGGGATCTCCTGGAGACCGCCGTAGAGGATGACCATGTTGAACGGGATGCCGATCCAGATGTTGACCAGGATCGCCGACAGCAGTGCCACGCCGGGGCTGCTCAGCCACGGCACGCCGTCCTGCGGGACCAGGCCGACCGCGTGGAGGGCGGTGTTCAGCATGCCGTGGTCCTGGTCGAGGATGCGCCGCCAGACGACGGCGGAGACGACCATGGGCACGAGCCACGGCAGCAGCAGGATGGCGCGCACGAAGCCGGAGAGCCGGAAGCGGCGGGAGAAGAAGACGGCGAGGGCCAGCCCGATGGTGAACTGGCCGAGCAGCGAGCCCACAGTGAACAGGGCCGTGTGCCACAGGGCGTCGGTGAACAGCTGGTTGGCGAAGACGGCCCGCCAGTTGTCGAGGCCGTTGAACGGCGCCTCGCCGGTGAAGTACGTCTTCGGCGTGTAGTGCTGGAAGCTCATCACGATGTTGCGGACGAGGGGGTAGCCGAAGAAGAGCGCCATGTAGCCGAGCGCGGGAGCGACGAAGAGCCAGCGCAGCAGCCCGCGGCGCAGCGGAGCACGGCCGGTGGCGGACTTCATTGGGGCGGCGCCGGTGGCGGGCGCGGGGGAGGTGATGGTGGTCATGGCCGGTTCCTCACTTCCCCGCCGAAGCCTGCTGCTGG
This sequence comes from Streptomyces sp. NPDC052064, assembly GCF_055585925.1. Lineage (NCBI taxonomy): Bacteria > Bacillati > Actinomycetota > Actinomycetes > Kitasatosporales > Streptomycetaceae > Streptomyces > Streptomyces sp. NPDC052064. Next base: position 58,895 of record NZ_JBVJJE010000015.1, on the reverse strand, counting down.
GCCCGGTGCAGGGCCTGTTCGGGACTGGTCCGGCCCGTCAGCACGGACTGGAAGGCACCCGCGAGCGCATCGCCGACGACCGGCCAGCCGGTGCCGACCTTCGCGGTACGGGAGCGGGCGGTGGTGACGAGCTCGGCGAAGGCGGCGAGCTTCGGGTTCTGCTTCGCGTACGCCTGTGCGGCCGTGTCGCGGGTGGGCACGTTGTTGACCGACTCACCCCACTGGAGCTGATTCTTCTCGGAGTTGAGGCAGTTCAGGACCTTGCCGGCGTTCTTCTCGCGGGCCGGGTCCTCGTCGTTCTTCGGTACGGCCATGACGGTGCCGCCGATGGGCGGCACCGCCGACTTGCCCGCCTCGGGCACCGGAATGCTCGCGACCGCCCAGTCCACGTTCTCCTGGGCGCTGAGGACCGGCACCTGCCACGGCCCGTTGATCATCATGGCGGCGCGGCCGGCGACGAACTGGTCGTTGACGTCCTGCTGGTTCCAGTTGACGACGGACTTGGAGGCGGAGCCGTCCGCGACCAGGTCCTTCCAGAGCTGGAGCGCGGCCTCGCCCTTGCCGTTGTCGATCTTGGTTTCGTCGCCGCCGGCGGACCAGAAGAACGGAAGGAACTGGTAGACACCGTCCGCGTTCGGGCTCGCGCTGAAAGCCATCCCGTACGTGTCGCCCGCGGTCAGCCCCTTCGCGGCGGCCCGTAACTCCTCCCAGGTGGTGGGCGGGGCGACGCCCGCGTCCTTGAGGAGCTTGGTGTTGTAGATCAGCGCGAGGGAGTTGACGGAACGGGCGATGCCGTACTGCGTGCCGTTGTACGAGCCGAGGGACTTCGCGCTCGTGGAGAGGCCGGAGGCGTCGACCCCGACCTCGTCGAGCGGCCGCAGGCCCTCGGTCTGCGCGAACTGGGGCAGCTCCGAGCCGTCGAGCTCCAGGATGTCGGTGAGCGAGCCGGACGACGCCATTCGAAGCGCCTTGGAGGCGATCTGGTCGGCGGGCACACTGATCTGCTCGACCTTCAGGCCGAGCGGCCTGCCGCAGCGGTCGAAGAACCGCTGGTTGGCGGTGTGCTCGGCGGTGTCGGTCGCCGAGTTGAGCACGGTGACGGTGCCCGGGTCGGGCTCCGCGGCACAGCCGGTCAGCCCTGGCGCGACGAGGGCACAGGCAAGGGTGGCGGCGAACGCGGGAAGGTGTCCACGTCTTGTTCCGATGCGTCCTGCTGTGAACGGCAAGATCGATCCTCTGTTGCAGGTGCGGCTCTGGACATGCGGTGGTCCGGCGATGGGGCGTGGCCGGCCGTGCCGTACGGGCGGTCCGAGTGGTCAGCCGGGCGACGGCTGGGCGATGACGGGCCCGGTCATCCGCGGCTGGATCAGGTGGTGCGGCGCGTCGGAGGGCATGCTCGAGGCAGGTGCCGCGAGGGGCTCCTGCGAAGTCGATGACTGGTCGTCGCGGCCGGGGCCGATCGCGTCGATGGCGAGCCGGGCCACGGCCGTGGACATCTCCGCGACGGGCAGATCGATCCGCGGCAGATGCCGGATGCCCAGCTCGTCCGGGAGACTGCCGACGAGCACGACGGTCACATCGTGGGGGACCCGCAGCCCGGCCGCCGCCACCGCGTCCAGCAGGCGGGGGAGGAGGATCAAGTGCTGGACGACCAGCGCGGTCGGGACGGGCCGCGCGGCCAGCGCCTCGCTCAGCCGCCGCGCGAGGACGTCCGGGTCGCGGTGGGACGGGATCACGCGGACGTCGGCCCCGGTCTCGACGGCCGCTCGCCGGGCGCCGTCGAGGCCGTGCAGGGCATAGCCGCGGCGTGCGGCTACCTCGTGCTCGGCCGACGAGAGGAAGAGGATCCGCCGGTGGCCGGCTGCGGCGGTCTCGCGCACGGCGAGGGCGACGGCGGCCTCCCAGTCGAGGTCGGTCCAGGGCAGCGCCGCGTGATCGTCGTGACCGAGCAGCGCCCCGGGGAAGCCCAGTTCGCGCAGGACCTCGACACGGGGGTCGCGGTCCTCGACCGCCATCAGCACCGCGGCGTCCGCGAGCCTGCTGCGGGCCACCCGGCGCAGCCCAGCGACGCCGTCGCTGTCCGTCATCAGCAGCACGTCGTACCCGTGCACACGGGCGGCGTCGGTGACGTCGATCGCGAACCGTCCGTCGATCGCCCGGTAGGCCCCGGGCACGCGCGGCGCGGCCAGCGCGAGCACCCGGGTCCGTGCGCTGCGCAGCGTACGGGCACTCGCGCGCGGGTGGTATCCGAGTTCGTCGATCGCGGCCTGCACCGCGCGCCGGGTGTCCTCGGAGATCTTGCGCGATCCGCTCAGGACGTACGACACGGTGCTCGGCGCGACGCCTGCCCGCTCGGCGACATCCTTGATCGTGGTCATCTCCACCTCCACCCGGCCCGTCTTGGGGCCCGTCGGCTTTCTCGCATCAGTCGAATCGATTCGACAAACGGGGTGACCTTAAGCGTGGCGGGTCGGGAAGGGCAATACTTTGAGCGATACGTCCCGAACCGAGCGAAGGCGCACACAGCACCAACGGCTGACCGCTCACAGCAGAGAAGCCGCTCTCGCAAGACGATGTCTCGACACTGACGCGGCCACCTGTCTCAGCACGGGAGTCAATTCGTCGTGACACCCCGAAGGATGCACGGCACCGTGGTCCGGGCACGTTTGCGGCTGTACTCGCTGGTCAACGCCGCGAATCCTGTCGGAGAGAAGTGTTATGCCGCCAACCATCAGCAATCCGGCTGCCCCAGGCAGGCGTTCGGGCTACACAGGTCATCGGAGTGTGCCTGACGGGGGAGGGCTGACCTGGTGTCGGTGACGATCAACGTGGCAGTTCTGCCAGCGGTCATCATCGCGCTGCGGCTGCGCCGGCGCACAGAGGCCCGGAGGAATCCGACGGGGTGGCACAGTGACCAGTGACACCTTCCCGAACCGTGAGCTCTACCAGTTCGGCTACTGCGCCGTGTTCGCGAGAGGCATCGCCCCCGCTGAACTTCTCGCACGGGCAGGAGGCAAAGATCTCCACCCTGTTGCCTTGACCCGCACAGAGGCAGCGTGCATCGAGGCCCTCGGCGAGGACACCGACGAGAATGATGTGTCCGACGTGGACTTCGAGCAGCTGCAAGACAGCGGAGTCTTCGCCAGTGACGGCCCCGTCCTCCGGGCTGGCGAACACGACGGTTGGTCATTCGTGATCGAGCCCGAGGGCTCCTACTTGGCGGCAGATGACATTGTGAAGTCGGTGTCCAGGCAGACGGTGGCTCTCTCGCTGCGGGACAGCGAGTCGGGCTCGTGCTGGATCTCCTACGCTGAGGACGGCGAGATCCTCTCGTCGTTCGATCCGCTGTTCCCGGACAGCGACTACGGTACGCGGCCTGAAGTGCTCGAGCGACTCACCGGGCATGTGGCGGCCATCAACACCGGTGATCGCGCCGACGCCTACGCGAACGCTGTGCGAGCGATCCAGCAGCGGCTGCAGTGCACGGTGCCCCCGGAAGCCGATGAGCGCCGCCTCCTCACGATCAAAATCGCTGACCGGTACTGAGTACAGGATGGAGCGCCGATCGAAGATGTAGTCGCGCCGATTCCACCATCGTGCGGGCGCATCAGCACGCGGCCGGCGCACGCACGGATCCGCCGCCGGCACCCCTTCAGTAAGCTCCCCCTGAGCGCGGACGGCCGCTGCCGCTCGCTGTCCCTGGTCGGCACGCCAGGCCAGCAGGCAGACCGCACCCCAGTTCAAACCGGGGCGCACCTTCGTCGCGAGCGCCTGGACTGGATTACTCCTCAGCAGTAGCGCGTTCGTCCCGTCATCCCGGTTCGTGGGGTGGATCGAGGGATGCTGGTGACACCATGCGAATGTTCTGTGTCCTCGCGGTCCTGGTGAGCGCGAACCTGCTCAACAATTGGCTCGCGCCCGGCGCCTACGTACCCACCTGCGTGGTCGCGGCTGCCGCGCTGCTGCTGATCGCCCGGTGGGACGGTCTCACCCGCGCCGATCTCGGGCTCGACACGGTCGCCTTGTACCGGGGGCTGCGGTGGGCATCGGTCCTGGTGGGCGCGGTTCTTGCCGTCCTCTTGGTCGGGCTTGCTCTGCCGGCTACGAGGGAGGCGTTCGAGGACGAGCGCGCCGCGGGCCTGACCCTTGGGCAGCTGCTGTGGCGGGTGCTGATCCGGGTGCCGGTCGGCACCGTGCTGCTGGAGGAGGTCGCCTTCCGCGGTGTCTTGTGGGCCATGGTGCGGCGTCGGCGTGGTGCTGCGTGGGCCACGGCTGTGTCGTCGTTGCTGTTCGGGCTCTGGCATGTACTTCCCTCGCGCGGGCTGAGCCGGGCCAACGCGGCCGCAGCGGTCCTGGGCACGGGACCGGCAGGCAGCGCGCTGTCGGTCGCGGCCGCCGTTGTCGCCACGACCGCAGCAGGGGTCGTCCTGTGCGAGCTGCGGCGCCGGTCCGGAAGTCTGCTGGCGCCTGCGGCGCTGCACTGGGCCGTCAACGGCTTCGGCTATGTGCTGGCCTGGGCAGTACCTGGATGGAGGGGCGAGGACTGAAGCCGCAGTGCTGCGGCGTCTGCCGCTACGGCTCGCCGGGCCGGGAAGACTGGCCGGTCATCGGCCCGGGCATCGTCGAGAAGGACCGCGCCGGTGTACTGCCCCAACCAGGCCTGGTGCAGTTGCAGAAGCCGCCCGCCCCACCTCCCGGCCGCCGACTTCCTCACCGACGCCTGGAACAAAACCCCGGCCTTCCCGTCCAGGGCTGTCCCCGAAGCAGGCCCCGGGGGCCGATGCCAGCGATTTCCTCACCGACGCCTGGAACATCACACCCCAGGCCGCCGACCCCGCCGACACCGCCACGGCGATGTCGCGGGCGAACTCGGCCCCGGTTGACGACGATCACCCGTGGGGCTGTGCGTTCGAGCAGCACTTGCAGGGGGTTCACGGCCTCGAAGCGTTGCGTTGGGCCCGCGCCAACGCCCCGAGCTTCCCGGTCTCGGTCGTCAAGTGTGGCGTCGTACTCCTCTACCGCGTCGGCGACCTCAAGCACTGGGCACGCAACCGGCTCCGCGCCGCCTTCGGCACCACCGACCTGGACTGCTCCACCGGACCGCCGAAGCCTGGGGCCCGGCCCTGTTCGGCCTGCCCCCACGATGACGCCGCCCTGAAGAGCACCCGGTTCTCCAGGCACACCACCATGGAAGGGACCCGCACCATGACGAGGGCGCGACCACGCCTGCCGAGCTGCTGCGCCGCTGGCCGGGCTCCTGAATCGGGCCGAAGCGATCTATCCCTCAGGTCCGCTATGGCTTGACCAGGTGGACCATGCGGTGCTGATCAGTGCCAGGGGCTTGAGGAGGGCGCGTGGCGCATCGCGGCGTTCCGGCGTGGGCATGTCGCCGGCCGGCAGTGGGCAGTTCTGAACCATGGCTACGGATGGTGGCGTTGCGCCCGGCGTGCAGATCTGCTCTCTCAAGGTTGATACGCCGCAGCTGATCGCGCCGGGGACCGCGTACAAGATCGTCCGTTTCCCCTTCGGCGTGGCGGAGCCGACGGACCGATTCGAGATGCACCAGGCCGTCCAGCCGGACGGCTACGTGGTGAGTGACTGGGCGACAGACGACCGTAGCGGCCTGATCTGGCCGTCCAAAGCCGGCTGGGGCCACCTGCACGCGATGATCCAGTGGGAGGCCGCCAGCGGCACGGGCGGCTACAGCGAGCTGCGCGACCAGTACGTACGTGACCCGCTGGGCCTGACGCCCAACCCCAACGACACCACGGCCACCGAGCACCGCACGCCGACGCCCGGCGGCCAGTTCTACGTCAAGAACCACGGCGTCTTCGTCGACCCTGGCACCCCGGTTGCGCTCCGTGTCACGCACAACGACGCCAGCCCGCGTCTTTTGACCCTCGCCGAGTTCAAGCTCGTCATCCACGATGCCGCCTGACGAGCTCGTGCATCGTTTGCGTTAAGACGTCGAGCTCCTTGATCGTTGATCATGAACGGGCGGTGGGGGACTCGATTCGTGCAGTGATCACCAGCTGGCGGATCACGGGCCTGGCGGCCGATGTTCGGGGCAAATTCTGGGCCCTGGCTCGCACTGCTGGCGCGAGGGGCGGTTCGCCATGCGCCCGCCGGCTACTCAAGAGCCTGCGTCAGGCCAAGAGCATGGACCAGGCCGTGCCGGTACAGCACACTCGTAGTCACGGCCTTTGGGATACGGGGGGACGCATGATCAACTCCAAAACCCGTGCATTATCCGCTCCGTTAGGGATCATGATGGTCGCCGGTGGCGGCCATGCTGTGGTAGCCGGCGACGCGGACGGATGGCCCTGGCTCGTGGCGGGCCTGGCCGTCGGCGCGCTGGCGGCGAGTGGGATACAGCGTCTCCTCGCGGATCGGCGCGAGCGAGATCATTCCGCGTCTGGCGACGATGCGGCGACGCCTCCGTCGGCGCCGACAACCCTCCGGCGAGGCGCTTGGTGCCTCGGAGTGATCTCCCTGCTGTGGGCCGCGGTGACCTCGCTGTTGACGTGGTCCCTCCCATCGTTCTCGCGCACCGGTTCCGCGGTCTTCGGCGTCGCGACCTTCTCGTTGGTGCTCGCCGCCTTCTTCGTGGTGATGCCCGCTGCGGCGATCCGCCCACTACTGCGTGGCGATCTGGCCGCCGCCGGTCGCGGCTCCATTTCCGCCCTGTTCCTGGTCCTCTGGGCCCTCGTTTACATAGGCGATGACTGGGCTGGCGGGAGCAATGTTCGCGCGGCGGCCGCACTTGCCGTTGCCAGCATCGCTGGCGGTTTGGCGCTTGCGCTGGACCGGGTGGAGCGCAACGCTCCCAGCGCTGGTGGCGATGCGGAGAATCGCACGGGGTGAGGCTTGGCGTTCGGTCCGGCCCGGGGGGGGCGGCTAGTGAGGTCGCAGGTTTGAGGTGTCATGCCGAACTCAGTCAGGGCCGCCTCCCGAACTCGGGTTCTGGCACAGCTTCCGTGCTCGATGACGCTCCGTGGCCTGTGTCCGTCGGTGAAGCGGCCACCCTGCGGTAGGCACGGCATGATGCGGTCATGCGGAATCAGCCTGTACTTGTTTTTGATGGAGATTGCGGCTTTTGCTCTACGTCGGTGAGGTTCGCTGAGCGACGCCTACAGCCTCGTTGCGAGACCATTCCTTGGCAGTTCGCGGACTTGGAAGCTCTGGGTGTCACCTCAACACGAGCCGAGCATGAAGTTTTGTGGGTGACTCCCAGAGGCGTTGTGTATGGAGGCGCCCAGGCTGTTGCGAAGGCGCTCTTGAGTGCAGGCGGAGGGTGGGCGCTGGCGGGTGCGTTGCTCATGCTGCCTCCCATACGGTGGGCTGCCCACGGTGTGTACCGACTCGTCGCGAACAATCGTCACCGCATGCCAGGAGGTACTGCGGCATGCGCTCTGCCCAACCGTCGAGCGGCTGGGCTGTAGCCGAACTTCCCAGCACCGTCAGGACAGCAGGACACGTTTGCGGAGCAGGGCGAAACCTGCACGGCCGAACATCTGGCGCTTGAGCATCTGAGCCGGGCTGGACCGCACGCCCCAACCAGGAGCTGATTTCCGTCACTGAGCACTTTGCACCCGGCCGCCGACGCTCGGCCACCGACGTAATCGCGCTGGCCGCCCGGGAGTTCCCCAACGGCCGCGGATCGGCGGGATCGAGTCGAGCAGCGGCAGGAGCTGCGTGACGTCGTTGCGGTTGCCGCCGGTCAGCAAGACCGCCAGCGGGGGGGCGCCGTGTTCATCGGTGATCAAGTGGTGTTTCGACCCGGCCCAGCCCCGGTCGACCGGCGACGGGCCCGTGTGCTGCCTCCTTCTGACGCCCTGACGTGGGAAGAGTCGACCACGCAGTGGGGCCAGTCCAGCCGGGAAGCGGCGTCGACCTCGCGGAGCCCTAAGTGGCACGCTCCTGAACGGGATCCCGGGATTCCGGGTGATCTGGATCATCGGCCGGGGCGGCGGCACGCAGCGCCGCCTCAACCCGGCGGTTGCTGGTCATGGTCGCGGTGACGGTGGTCATGGTGAGGAGGAGGCCGGCGGCGGTGTAGAGCGGGGTGCGTACGTCGTAGGCGGCGGCCAGCCAGCCGCCGAGGAAGGCGCCGAACGGGGCGGCGCACATGGCGAGCATGCGGGAGGTGGAGGCGACCCGGCCCATGAGGTGGGCGGGGACGATCGCTTGTCGGAGGGAGGGGCCGAGCACCATCGTGGCGCCCATGCCCGCGCCGCAGACGGCGAGTGCGAGGCCGGCGACGTACGGGTTCGGGGCGGCGGCAAGGCCCAGGATGGCGAGTCCCTCGACTGCGGCCGTGCAGGTCAGCGCGGTGCCGGTGCCGAGTCGTCGGCCGAGGAAGGAGGCGATGCCCGCGCCGAGCAGACCGCCGGTGGCCTCCGCCGTGAGGAGCAGGCCGAAGCCGAAGGTGTCGATGCCGAGACGATCGTGCGCGAAGAGGGCGAGTATGGTCTCCACGGCGAGGAAGGCGATGTTCCCGACCGCCGGACGCAGCGCGAGCCCGAGCAGCAACTGATCCCGGAATACGTACGAGGCGCCGGCCCGCGCCTGCCGCAGCAGCGACTCACGGGTCTGCGGTACGGGCCGGGGTGCAGCAGGCAGCGACCGTACCAGCAGTGCGGAGAGCGCGAACGACACCGCGTCGGCGAGCAGCGGAACCGCCCGCCCGAGCGCGAGCAGGGCACTGCCCGCAGGCGGCCCCGCGAAGCCGGACGCGGCGGTCTGGGTGCCGCGCAGGCGGGCGTTGGCGCGCTCCAGGAGCGCGGGGTCGCGGCCGAGCAGATCCGGCAGATAGGCCGTGGCGGCCGTGTCGAATAAGAGTCCGCCGAGGCCGAGCAGGAAGGCGACGGCCGCGAGCAGTGGAATGCTCAGCGCGTCGAGCGCGGCCGCTGCCGCCGGTATCGCGAGCAGCACCGCACGCGCCGCGTCCATGACCCACATCGTGCGCCGGCGGTCCCAGCGGTCCACCAGCGCACCGCCGAGCACCCCGAAGAGCAGCCACGGCAACGTTCCGGCGGCCGTGACGACGGCGAGCGCCACCGGATCCCGCGTCAACGTCAACGCGAGCAGCGGCAGCGCGGCATGCGACACCCCGTCACCGAGCGAGGACACCGTCTGCGCGGTCCACAGCCGTCCGAACCCGGTCGGCAACTTCCGAACGTCTGAGGTCACTTGGCGTCCCCTTCGGCCTGCTCGTGTGGTGTCGGGTGGAACAGTGCGAAGACGAGTGACGCATCCGGCAGCGACGGATCGGACAGCTCCCGGTACTCGTCCGCCAGTGCTTGCAGCCGCGCCCCCAGCTCCGCGAACTGCTCCTCGGTGAGCCGCAGATGCGCCATTCGTACGTGTCGCTCGCCGTCCGCCGGCGCTGCCTCCAGGTCCGCCACCGCATGCCGCATCAGCACATCCGGCCCTCCCTCGCCCGGATCCGGCAGCACGATCGCCCGCGCGGCCATTGCGTAGTACCGCTCGGTGACCCCCCGGACCTTCCGCGTCCGTACCACCTTCACCAGGCCGGCCCGCTCCAGCAGCCGTACGTGGTAGCTGGAACTCCCCTTCGCAAGGCCCACTCGCTCGGCGATCTGCGTAATCGTGGCGGGCTCGAAGCGGAGCACGGCCATGATCCGGTGACGCGTGAGATTGGAAACGGCGCGTAGCTGCTCGTCAGTGGTGACGTGGAACGTCTCGGGAATGTCATCGGTGGGCATGCCCAAATGGTCAACACTTCTTGACCATTTGGCAAGGGAGTTTTGTCAGGGCTTCTGGAATCGGGCGCCCAGCACGTGAGGCCTTCGCTCCTGCACTCTCCTTCTCGACCTTGCTCAACCCGCACCCGGGCGCCTTCGCTCCGCCTGTCGCCGAAGCTCAGCCGCACCGCCCGACGCTGGGCAGGGGGCCGGGCGGTCCCGCTGAGCCTTCAGAAAACCCTTCAAAAACCTGGGTGGTCCAAGAACTCCGGACCACCGTTTTCTGACATGGACCGGGGTCATGAGTGACCTTCCGGGGCAGCCGGCCACCCCGAACTCCTCGTCGCCGAACACCTCGTCCGTACCGAGATCAAGATCGGATACGCGCAGGCCCCGGCGGGCAGAAGCTCGAGCGGCAGCTCGACGCCCTCACCGCCGCCGGGTCCCGCAAGATCTTCTCCGGCAAGAAGTTCGGCAGGACCGACCTGTCCCCGGAGCTGAAGGCGTGCCACGCCTTCCTCAACGCCGGAGACACCCTCGTGATCCCCTCGCTCGACCGCTACGGCCGCAGCCTCCAGGACCTCATCAGCATGGTCGAGGCCGCCCGAGTAGGCGGACCCGAGCATCACGGTGCCGATGACGAGGGGTAATCCGGTGGTCGTGCCGTTCTTCTCACGCGAACCTTTCTGAAGGTGGGCGGTGGGAAGCGCCACCGGGGTGGACAGGTCGTCCACACCGGTGCGAGCGGCATGCAGCATGATGTCAGCGTCGCCCGGTGACGGAGCAGCCGCGCCCCGTGACGGTCAACGACGGAGGCTGTAAAACAAGCCGAGCGCCCCTTGTGGAGTGCTCACGGGGATCAGATCAGCATGCCTACAACAAGCCCTGTGCTGATGGACGGTACGCCGGCTTCCTCGTCACTGGCACAGAGGGCAGCCGCCGCGGCTGTACTTGTGGGTTTTGCGCTGGCAGGTGGCGCACGGGCCGACCTGGTCGCCCGGGCAGGTCAGGGCGGAGGGGGCTGGCCCTGTGACCGGCGGCACGGGAGTCGTCATCGTGGCGTGTCCTGTTCTGGGCGGCGGTCGGCACCGGTCGCCTCGACCGCAGGATACGACCTGAATGACACGACTGTTCGATCTCTCGGTGGCGCCCTGCTGCTGGAGCTATGCGTACGGGGCATAACGCGCACGGATGCCGCGTCGTGGGACCGCGACCTCTCGGTGATGCCGCCGCAACCGCCGCTACGTGAGTAGGGCCTGTCCTGTTCGGATCTTCCTTGATCACCGCATGTGGTGCCGTCCTGACCGGTTGTCAGTGCCTGCTGTCACCATGGGCGGTCCTGGTGTTCGCTTCGAGGGGGAGGCTTGTATGCCTTGGGTACGGGACTATGTGCGCTCTGATGGGACGCCGGTTCGGGGGCACCCGCGGTGGGCCCAGGGCGCGAGACGAGAAATGACGATCTTTGCCGGGTTCGCGTTAGCCGTGGTGGCGTTAGGCAACGGCAACGCGTCGGCGGGGAGCGGAGGGGCGGCTCCGCGGCCGCAGTCGACCGTGCAATATCCGATCCGGTTCGGGGAGACGGAGGGGAACCGGTGACGCGCCGACGACCACCGGCGCGGCGGCGCACGCGGCGCCCGAGCAGGCGGCAGCAGCACAGGGACGCCCAGCTGATCGCCTTTGCTGTCGTGGCGACGGCGGTCATCGGCCTGGTGGTGATGGTGGTCAACTGGCTGCTGGCCCACTGGTGGATGCTCCTCGTAGCCTTGGTGCTCGCCGTGCTCGCGGGCGTCGGGTGGCTCTACAACCGACAGCAACAGGCCCGCTGGGAAGCTGTCCGCACGCAGGCCCTGCGCTACGGACTGCACGAACTGGACGCGCTGCATCACGCCAAATTCGAAGAGGCGGTCCGGGACCTGATGCGCCGGGACGGCTGCCGGGACGCGCGGCGGGTGGGCGGGGGCGGCGACCTGGGCGCGGACGTGAAGGCCACGGACCCGCTCGGGCGGCGCTGGGTGATCCAGTGCAAGCACCGCCGTCACGGGGTGCGGGGCTCGGCGGTGGGCACGCCGGATCTGCAGGTGCTCAACGGGACGGCCCGGCCTGTGCACGGGGCGGACGTCGCGGTGATCGTGACGAACGGCAGGGTGACCGCACCGGCCGTGGACTTCGCCGAGCAGCAGCGGCTGCACGTGGTGGACCGTCAGACGCTGGCTGTGTGGGCGTCGGGCTCACGGCCGTTGTGGGAGCTGCTGCGGGCCGTCCCGCCCCCTAGGCGGCCAACGTCTTTGAGCTGAACTGTGCTGCGAGTCGGCTCCTGCGCCGTGTGGGCTGCCTCTCGCCGGTCCCTGGCCGGGCGCTGCTGCGCCGGCTGAAACGCTTGCGGCGGGTTCCCGCGCTCTTCCGGTGCGGGAAACCGCCGCCGGCGTGTCAGGGGACGGGGTTGACGGTGACCTCGGTGCCAGCGCACTCAGCGGCACCCCAGGTCAGCGTGTTCTGCTCGGCCGGGTCCGCGGTGAGGCCCCACTGGAGTTTCACGGCGGTCCAGTTGGCAGGTAGTGGCAGCGTTCGGCGGGGTTGTCGGGCACGAGCCACGTGGTCGGGTCTTGGTCGGCCTTTTGCCGGTTGGAGCCGGCGCTGACTGCCTCGAGGTGCCGCTCGTCGCCGAGGTAGTTGGCGTACGTGACACGGCGCTGCTTGGTCCAGGCGGAGGCTCCGGAGTCCCAGGCTTCGGGCAGTGTGACCAGGTGGTCGACGTCGATGCCGCGGGGGCCGTCGATGAAGTGTCGTCGTACCAGGAGTACCAGCGGCCCCCGGCCAGGGTGCACCGGCCGGTGACCGTTGACGGTTCGATCGCTTCTTCGAGCAGGGGCTCCATGCGGGTGTCGGCAGCCGGCGCGGCCTGGGCGGCCGGAGCGATCGCTGCGGGCAGTACGGCGAGCAGGACGGCGGCCAGGACGTTGAGGGCAGGGCGCACGGCGGCTCCTTGGCGAAGAGCACGAACAGGTCGTGACTCTTCGTAGCGAGCCCTCGCTGCCGCGCGCCCTGGAACCGGGAGCACCATCACCCTGACGAGCGGTAAGTCAGACCGTCACGGCCGTTGGGGCCACCAGCAGTAGGCAGCAGGGACTCGTACGGCCTGTGCTCGGGAGGGTGTGGTGAAGGAGGCGGTCTTCTTCCACGTGAGGCTTCGCCAGGGCGAAGGGCTCGGGGAGCTCATGGAGGTGATCGAGCGGGTTACCCCGCTCGCCCAGTCGTTGGCACCGTCGGCGGCCGTTGCCCAGGTAGGCGGCGCTCTGTGGCTGTTCGGTGTCGGCCCGGTCGGTCTGGCGCAGCGGCTGGGCTTCAGACGGCTGCTTCGTTCAGCCTGGGCATGGTCGTGGGGATCGGCTCTTCCTGGAGCGTTGCCGCCATGGCGTCCTCGCGTACGGGGGCGAGCGGCGTCCTTCACGTGCCGGCGTCCGACACCGCGGACGTCCTTGGCCACTTCCGGTCGGCGAGTTGTACGGGATCCGGCATTCCCAGGCCAAGACGCGTCGTGCCCTGGGAATGCGGACGATCGGGCAGCTGACCGTGCTGCCCGGAGCCACGGTGCTGCGGATCCTGGGACGGCCCGGCCGTGCGCTGCGGGAACGCGCGCAGGGAGTGGACCAGCGGATCGCCGTGCCGGGCCGTGCAGCGGCGACCATCAGTGCCCGGGCCGACTTCGCCGAGGATGTTCTCGACGGCTTCGAGGTCCGGTCCGCGGCTCTGTGGCTGGCCGCGGAGCCGCGGACCGGCTGCGGTCGTGTGAGCAGGCGGCGCGCTCGGTCACCGTGGTGGTGCGGATGACTGACCGGGCGGCCCGGCTCGCTGCGGGCGCTCGCTCTTTGACAGACTGTCGATGACCAGGTCGTAGGAGTGTTCGACCGCATCGTTGGTCAGCTGCTTCGTGATGCCCCGCCCGGGCCCCAGCGAGATCCAGTGCCTCTTGTCGAGATAGCGGCCCGGGGTGATCGAGGCGTAGCCGCGCTTCAGTGCCCGCGCGTGCTCGGGCTCGCACTTGACCGTGATGATCTGTTCGTCCGGGTCGTCGGTGACGATCAGGAACACCTTGTCCGCGACCTTGTACACGTCGAGTCCGGGGGTGAAGGGGCGGCCGCGACTGACGTCGGGCAGGGCGAGGGCCGCCTTGCGGGCGGTGTCCTGGAGGCGGTCACCGGCCGCGCTCACCGGGCCGCCCGCGTGCTGGTGCCGTAGGTGTGCGGGTCGACGGGCTGCTCGGCCTTGGGCAGGCCGGCGACGACGAGCAGGTAGGAGTCGGTGACGAGTTCCTTGACGAGGTTCTTTTCGACGTCTGTCCCGCCCTCCAGCGTGATCCAGTGCTTCTTGTTCATGTGGTAGCCGGGAGTGATGTGGCTGTTGTGTTCTCGGAGAGCGTGGGCCTCGCCGGGGTCCGCCTTGAGGATCACGACGGGGCGCCCGGGGACCTCGGTCATCAGCATGAACACCTTGCCTCGTACCTTGAAGACCTCCCAGTCCGGGCCGAAGGGATGCTCCAGCTGGGCTCCGGGAAGTTCCTCCGCGCACTCGGCGGCGAAGGTCTGCAGGGTCGATCCGTTCATGAGTTTTTCCTTCCTCGGGTGGTGGCGGGCAGGGGCGTCGGCCAAGGATGCGTAGGGCGCGCCCCCATCCTTTCCATCGACGCGGGCAAGACGGGCGGTAAACTGCGGACACGTGATGGTCGGAAAGCGACACCCCAAGCGGTCTCCGCGCGTCGGACGCAGCGGGCAGGCCGAGCAGGCCACGGTTCCGCTGTACGGTTTCCAGCCCCCCGTCGGCACTCCCTACGGCCTGGAGGTGAGCACCGTCGAGGACTTCTTCGCCGAGCACGACGACTGGCCGTGGAATCCGCCCCGTCCAGGCCGCGCCACCTTCCACTACCTGATCCTCGTCACCGAGGGGGAGCTGCTCCATGACGTCGACCACGTCACGCGGATCGTCGCGTGCGGCCAGTGGCTGTGGGTGCGTCCCGGGCACGCGCAGTGCTGGCATCCGCCGGGCGCCGCCCGCGGCTTGTTCATCCTGTTCGAGCCGGACGTGCTGACATCCGACGCCGCCCGCCTGCTCGCCCCGCTCACCGCGCACGAGGCCCCTGCCGTTCTCAGCCCGCACCCCGATGACGCGGCCTGGCTGCGGCAGACGGCGCTCCAGCTCCTGGACGAGCACCGTGCACTGGGGCGGCGCCGGCTCGATGTCCACCACGCCCTGCGGCGCAGCCTGCTCGAATCGCTGCTGCTGCGCCTTGCCAGCTCCCCGGACGTCACCTCCGACGGTGCGTTGGCGGGCGGCACGGGACGCAGGGATACGTACGCACGGTTCGTGGACGCCCTGGAGCTGCACTTCCGGGAACTGCACCGGGCTGCGGACTATGCCGGGCTGCTCGGCTGTTCGGTTCGCACCCTCAGCCGCGCGGCCCGGGACGTCACCGGCAAGGGGGTGCGTGAGGTCATCGACGAGCGGCGGCTGCTCGAAGCCCGGCGCCTGCTGAGAGGTGGCGGTTGGGACGCCCGGGCTGTGGCCGTCCATCTCGGGTTCACCGATCCCGCGAACTTCGGCCGCTTCTTCCGTGGCCACACCGGTCTCACCCCGGCCGCCTTCGCGGCCCGCGAAACCAGGATCGGCATGTGAGGCGGGCGCGGCACAAGCCGGCATCCCCATGGCCGCCTCGGCCTTGATCGCGTCCGGAGCGGGGGACGGGCCAGGGCCGACCGCCTCCTTCGTTCGCGCTCACTGGCCGGGGGTGGTCACCTTGGGTCCCCGGTCAGGACGCGATCGCGCCTGTCGCGGTCTGGGCGAACGCCCAGTTGGAGTGCACGATGCGCCACTCGCCGTCGATCAGCCGGTACGCCTCGGTGGCGTTCCAGGCGCGCAGCTGGCGCTCGTTGCCGCTGTCGTCGAGCACGTAGGTGTTCAGGTTGTAGGCCAGGAGGGCGAAGTCACCGCCGTCGCTGACGTGCACGACGGGGTTGAGGTACTCGTTGCGCACGATGTGCGGGTTGGAGTAGATCGCCTCGATGTGGGCGACGGTCGCGTCACGGCCGACGACCAGGTCCTTTTCGATCGGGTCGAAGTAGCTGATCTCCTCGGCGTAGTTGTCGAGGTAGCCGCGGTTGTCGCCGACGCTGAACCGCTCGTTGAAGGACTTCTCCAGTTCCAGGATGGTCTTGCTGATTTCTTCCTTGTTGACGCCCATGACAGTCTCCTTTTCGTGTATGCCGCCGTCGGCCGGCTCCGGCCGGCGCGGATGGGTGTGTTTCTCAGTCGTCGAGCAGCACCACGTGCTTGCCCGGCGTGGTGCTGGCCTCGACGTCGGCCTGGGCCTCGCGAACCTGCTCCAGGCCGTGGTAGACCTTCGCGACCGGGGCTTTGAGCCGCCCGGCGGCGATGGCTTGCAGGTGCTCCTGGAACACCTGAGCGGGCAGGTCGGCGGCCCCGCCCGCGTAGCTGGTCAGCCGTACCCCGATGGGGATCATGAACGGGGTGAAGTCGGGGATCGTCCACTGGCCCGCCAGGGCTCCGGTGAAGCAGACGGTGCCGTGGCGGCGGACGATGCGGAAGGTGTCGGCGAGGACCGAGCAGCCCACCAGTTCCAGTACGGCGTCGACGCCGTCCGGTATCAGCTCACGCACCTGGTCGGCGATGGTGCCGTTGTCGATCAGTGGATGGTCGACACCCACGCCCCGCAGTTCCCCGGCTCGGTCCGGGCTGCGGGTGGTGGACAGCACGGTGGCTCCGAGGTCCTTCGCGATCGTGGCCGCGCTCAGCCCGACCGTGGAGGTGCCGCCGCGGATCAGCAGGGTCTGCCCCGCCTGCAGACCGAGGCCCGTGACGAGGGAGCCGTAGGCGGTCTGGAACATCTCCGGCAGCGCGCCGGCCACTTCCCACGGGAGGCCGGTCTCGAACGGGATGACCTGATCCGCGGGGACGGTCACGTACTGCGCGTACGAGCCGTCGAAGGACCGGCCCATGCCGCCCATCATGGTCGCCACCTGCTGCCCCGGGCGCAGCCCGCTGTCTTCGTCGGCCTGATCGACCACACCGACGCCCTCGATGCCGGGGATCCGCGGGTAGGTAACCTCCGCATCCGACTCACCCTTTCGGGTGGTGACCTCGGACTCATTGACGCCGAACGCCTTCACCTTGATGCGCACCCATCCGGGCTGCGGCTCGGGCATCGGCACCGTGGTGACCTGAAGGGCATCCAGGCCGCCGGGCTGAGTGACGACGACCGCTCGCATCGCCGCAGAGGGGGCGCCTGTGGACGCTGCACGCTTGTCCATGTCAGTTCCTTACGTATCGAGTACGAGCCGCAGAGTCGCCACACTGCGGTCCGCAGCGAGGTGGTCGCCGCAGCACCTCTCGATCTTCCGTCGACATCCGGCGAATCGTTCAGTCAGTTGCGGACATCTGATCGTCAATGGGGGACACTCGGCGAAGCCCCGCCATCGCAGGACTTCGGGCCCCCTCGTCCCGGCTGGGGGAGCCCTGAGCATGCGCCCCGTCACCCGTTCGGCTCGGCCGGAAATGGTTGTGGAGTGGTTCGACCAGAAGGGATAGGCCCGAGGCGTCCTGGGCAGGCCGCCGGGCGGCGAGGGATGGGATGCGCGCCGGTCACCGGTGCTGCGCCGTGCCCAGCTCGTCGGTGTACCGGCGGAGGGTGTCATCGGCCGTGGGGACGGGGCCGAACAGCTGCTCCTGGCGGCGGGGGTCGGCGACGTAGCGTCCGGTGTCGAACCAGCCGAACATCGCGGCCATGTCCTTGACCAGGGGCATGAAGCCGCCGGCGACGGTTCCTGCGGCGCGGACGACGGCGGAGGGGACGGCCCACACCTTGATCTTCTTTCCGGCCCGGCTGCCCATCAGGTCGGCCATCTCGCGCATGCTGACCGGACGGTCCCAGCCGATGTCGATGCGCTCACCGTTGTCGGCCTCGGCGTCGACGGCGGCCGCCAGGTACGCCGCGAGATCGGAGGTGTGGACGAAGGTCAGCGGGACGGTGGCCTTGGCCATCCAGATCAGGCGGCCCTTGTCGAGCGGGTTGCCCGCCATGGTTGCGATCTGGTCGAGGAAGGCACCCGGGCGCAGGGCGACGAAGGGGACGCCGAGCTGTTCGAGCTTGTCCTCGGCGACCTTCTTGTGCCAGAAGTGCGGGACTTGGGGTGTCTGGTCGCTGGTGAGGATGCTGGTCAGGACGAACCGCCGGATGCCGGTGCGGTGGGCGGCCTCGGCGAGGTTGGCGTTGCCGACGGTGTCGATGTCATGGGCGTTCTTGCCGCCGCGGGTGTAGCCGGCGGCGGTGGTGATGACGGCGTCGGCGCCGTTCATGGCGGCGACGAGCGAGTCGAGGTCGAGCATGTCGCCGCGGGCGATCTCGACACCCCGGCTTTCGAGCCTGCTCGCGTCGGTGGTCGGCCGGACCAGGGCGCGGACGTTCTTGCCACGCTTGAGCAGTTCGTCGACGACCTTGCCGCCGAGGGAGCCGGTCGCGCCGACGACGAGGACGGGGGAGGTGGTGGTCATGGGGGTCTCACTTTCCATCAGGTCAGTGGTGGGGGATTGGGTGGGCGGGGCAGGGGTGGCCGGGTACGTGGGTGCCGTCGGCCCGGGGCGCTCAAGGGGCGGGCCTGTGGTGGGCGGGTGCGCGGCGCGGGTCAACGCCGGCCCGCAGGAGCTTGCGGGGGCCGACGGTGGACGGGACGCGGGTGATGCGGCCGTCCTCGATGTGGAGCCTGGCTGGCGACGGGGAAGGGCTCGACATCCCCGTGGGAGGGGTGTTGCCCTTTCCCCCGGGCGAGTTCCGCTTGCCTGCACCGGGACAGCTCGCGCTTGCCCCTGACGCTGAGGCCCCGCTCAGCCCGTTCGCCCTGACGTACCGGAGTGAGCGGGGCGGCGCGCCATATCCGGCCGAACACGACCGGCGCGTCATGGTCGTCCACCTCACCGACAAGGGCCGGGCGATGCGCGAGCCCCTGGCGGCCATGTGGCGGGCCCTGGAGGAGACCTCCGCACAGGACCTGTCGGCGCAGCAGGCGGAGTCCTTCGTCCGCACCGCCTACGCCATCGCCGACGCGCTCAACAGCCGCGCGCTACCGCGGGAAGAGTCTGAGTAACTCCCTTCGGCTTGCACCCCGGTTTCGGAAAGAGCCCGGTGAGCCGAGCCGGCGGCCAGGCCGACGCTTTCGAGAAGCTCGGACTGGGTCTGGCCGTCCCGGTCCAGGAGTTGCATCAGGAGCAGTTCCTGTCCGGGATGCAGGTCCATCTCGCGGAGCATGGCGGCGGCGGAGGCGCGGTGAGCGCGCGCGAGCTGGAAGATCGCGTAGCTCATCGGTCCTGCCGGCAGTCGTGGGGATGTGGGGTTCGGGGGTGGGCATGGTTCGGTTCCTGAGACCGTGTGGGTGGGGTAGTCGGTGTAGCCGGCCGCTCCGCCGCCGTAGAAGGTCGCCGGGTCGGGGGTGTTCAGCGGCGCACCGGCGCGGAGCCGCTCGACGAGGTCCGGGTTGGCGGTCAGGACGAGCTTGCCCGCACGTGCCCGGCGTCGCTGACCTGCTGGGCCGTGGCCGCCTGCTCGAGCGGGGATAGGCAGTGGCGCTGGTGACGAGCTTGCCGGCTCTGGGAGCTTGCGACTCGAGCCGCTCACTGGGTGGGGAGTCAGCCGAAGAACTTTTCCAGTTCAGCTACCAGGGCCTCCGGCTGTTCCTCCGCGACGAAGTGGCCGCTGTCCTCGATGCCGCTGTAGCGGATGTCGTTGGCCTTGCCTTCCATCATTGGCCGCATGAAGTCGGCGCCCTGATGGGCGATAGCCAAGGCGGGCATCTCCAGCGGGGGATATGAGTCGTTCTCGGCCACATCCTGGTGGAAGGTGTGGAATACGCCGAAGCCCGCGGTCAGCGCCTCGGGTGTGTCGTAGGCCTGGGCGTAGATGGCCCGGCTCTCCTCGCTGATCCGTTCCGGGTGGAGCGCGAGGTGTTCGGCCGACCAGTCGATCACGTGCCGAAACCGCCCCGCGAGAAGTTTGGCGGGCAGTCCCTCGACCTGGCTCAACGGGTATATCCACAGGTTCAGATCACCGGGCCTGGGGAACGGCTTGGCGAAGTCCTGGAACATCTGCGAGAAGGGTGCGCCTTCCCACAGGGCGAGCTTCTTGGTGGCCTGCGGATAGTTGGCGGCGAAGCTGTAGGCGACCATCGCACCGATGTCACCACCGGCAATGTTCACCTCCTCGTGGCCCAGGCCGCGGACCAGTTCGTAGACGTCCTTGGCCATGTTCTTCTTGTCGTAGCCGCTCTCGGGCTTGTCCGACTCTCCCTGACCGCGGTAGTCCACGGCGATGACGCGGAAGTGTTTGGCCAAGGGGGTCATGATCTTGTGGAGGCCGTGCCAGGTGCGCGGAAACCCGTCCATGAGGACCAGTGGCTCGCCTTCGCCGCCGATGACGTAGTGGAGCCGGGTGCCGTTCACGTCGGCATAACGGTCTTCGAATCCTTCAAGCATGTGTGGCTCCTGATCGGGCTGATCATTTCTGTGGTGGGAGCTCCCGCTGTGCGGGGCGGCGCATGCGGGAGGGGTGCCACCGAACTTCAACCGTTGATGCGTCAACACCCCTCCCGCCTGTTCAAGGCTTGGCGCACGAGAGGCAGGGCTTGGTGAGGTTCGTTTGTCGGTGGCGTGTCCGGTCGCGGGGCTGTGCCATTGACCGGTGTGTGACACCTGAAGTCCGGTGCGGACTGGAGGACTTCGCGACGATGTGTTCGAGCCGCTCGCACGGGCGAATCAGCGTCGGCGGGGCGGGGGTGCACCTGCGGGGCCTACTGCTGGACGGGCAGTGGAAAGAGGTGGAGCACCCGCTCGCGGTGTCGCTGACCGGAGGAAACCGCAACGGCGCCACGCAGTTGCTGCCGCTGCTGGACAAGGTCCCGGCCGTGGCCGGCGCCGTCGGCCGCCCCAGAATCACCCACCGCCACGTCCAACGCCTGGCTCCGTGAGATGACTTTGTCAGGACCTCTTGAGCCAGCGTTGCAGCGCCTCGGGCACGTTCGTTGGATGCGAGCTGAAGCTCAGCCGGATGTCGGGCTGGAGGTCGATGAGCACGTTGACGATCCGTTCGAACAGGACGGTGTACTCCGGGACATTCCTGATGCCGCCGCCGATGAGCACCACCCCGAAAAAATGCCCGTCGAACAGCCGGCGCAGCTCGGCCTCAGCCTCGTCGGGGTCCAGGCTGACATAGCCCTCCTCGCCGTCGATGCCTGTGGCCTGGAGCGCAGCCCAGCTGCGCTTCCTCATGGCGAGCAGCTCCTCGAGCGTCGCAACACCCGGCGGAAAATCGTCCGGCGAAAGCGCATCAGGGGTGATGCCGAGGGTCAGCACGCGTTGATTGATCGGAGGCTTCACTTGAGAGTTCTCGTGGGACATGGGGTCGCTCCTCCACGGTCAATATGGCCCCCTCTGATGGCACACCCATGGGGTCTCCTCAGTTCTGCGGGGGAAGTCCAAGAGAAAATGTGGCTGGCCACATGATTAACGTAGCAGTAATCGCGTGGCTAGCCAAGTATTCGCGGATGCGGGGGCGGAGGTGGCCGCCTCGGCTCACTTCGGGGTGCTCCGACCGCTTGCGTGGCCGACCGCGTAAACCTACGCGGCGAGCGCCCGGGTGCCCGTACCGCAGATCACCCAGAATCGTGTCATCACCGTGGGCAGGAACAAGGGCCAGTGCCCCTCGGTGGCCGCTCGACTCACTCGCCGAGGCCGCAGGCACGCGAGTGGAGTGCGCAGTTCGTGCCGACGGACAGCCTGACCGCTGCCCAAGTACCCGCACCGTAGGACTGTCGGGCCGTGCTCAACCACCGCAACGTCCCAAGTCGGAGTGCCCAAGTACCTCACACTCCTACTCGTGCTGTGCAGGACGTGATCGGGTCGGGCTGCCTACGGTGTGGGCGCGCGGCGTGGATGTACTTCATGGCGGTGCGGGGAGAGAGGCGGATGAGGTGGAGCGGGTCGTCGGTCTGCTGGGCCTCGTCCAGGATGCGGTCCACGCGCAGGCAGCCGGCCTGGTGGCCGTGAGCGCGCAGGGGCTTGTGGATCGCCTGGAGTGACACCGGTGGCTGAGTGTCGTCGGCGGCGGTATGGGCGGTGACCAGCAGATAGGGACTGGTGGTGGCGGGCCAGCGCCGGTGGCGTTCCGCCAGCCACTGCCGTGCCAGGCGGTAGGTGAGTTCGTCCAGGTAGACAGTGTGGACGGGCTTGCCGGTGCGGCGCACGAGGAGAGTGGCGCGGCTGTGATCGAGGTCGTCCAGCAGCAGATGGCGCTGGTCGTGGGTGCTCAGGTCGTGCACGGCGGCGAGAACGAAGCTGAGCCGGTCGCGGGCGGATTCGCGCAGCACAGCAGCACGCTGCAGGCAACTGGTCAAGCTCGCGGAGAGCCAGACAGGGCCGGATCGCGGCGCCTGGCGGAGGCATCGCTGAAGGTGGCCCTGTATGCGACGAGGAACAGCATTCGTCAGCAGTTCGGGAGGCGCCGCAGCGGTCGGCAGGTCTCGGTTGCTCAGAGAACGGACAGCAGGCGCCCGGCTTTGGGAGGGACGGCTCGCCATGCGTCCGCCAGCTGCTCAGGAGCCTGCGATAGCCCCAAGATCATGGCCCAGGCCGTGCCGCCGCCGGGTGTCACGGTGTGGATGGCTTCCTGTTTGGGCCGGGGCGGCGGATTTCTACTACGGCGAGGTGGAGATGCGCCGCCACGACCGCACCGGCGCCACCCGCGCCGAACGCGGACTGCTGCACGGCTACTGGATGCTGTCCGGCTATGGCCTGCCCGCTTCCCGAGGCCTGGGCCGGCTCGCTGCCGATCCTTCCCTTCTCTCCGCGGATTTCGCGCTGTCGCGCATCGAAACGGTCTCGCTGATGTCGCCCGGCGGCGGCGTGAAGTACCAGCGAGCGGTGAGGAGGATCGGAATTCCCATCACACTGGCCACGATCATTGCCGCGGCCGAGACGGACGTGCCCGCGAGCCATGCGCCGAAGGCGCTCCCCAGGAACATGCAGGCATCGCCCACGGGGATCAAGGCGGCGTAGTAGTAGCCCATGACGGAGCGCGGGATCCGGACCTGGACCTCGGCGTAGTACAGGACGTAGCCGGCCGACTCCATGATCCCGATGGTGAGCATCACGGCCATCGCGGCGAAGAAGTTCGGCAGCCACGGCAGGGACAGCCACCCCCCTGCCTCGATCAGCATGGCGGCGACGTAGAGGGTGCCCGTGCTCCTCTGCTTGAAGTGCCCTATGAGCAGGCTTCCGCACAGACCGCCCACGCCCATCGCGGCCAGCATCCAGCCGTAGAACCCGGATATGTCGGAGTAGTGCTGCGTGCCCATGACGACCAGCATCATCCGGCCGAGTGTCACGGCCAGGAGATAGCTGAACGAGGTGAGGGTCGCGCCGCGGATGAACGCGTCGGCTGAGATGACGCGTAAGAGCGCCCGGGTGCTGGTGATGTACGCCGTCCTGAGCACCCTGCGGTCCATGGCGCCCGTGGACTCGGCTTCCTCGCCTGCGGTCGGCGGCAAGGGTGGGACCCGGAGCATCATGACCGCCGCGACGAGTGCGGTCGCTGCCTCGATGAGGAAGGCGATCCACAGCGGCCAGCCGATGGCGATGATGACGCCGACCAGCGGGGGACCGGAGAGGGTGGACACCCGCTGAGCGGCCATGAGCAGGCCGTTGCCGCGCCGCTCCTCGCCGTCGCTCACCACCGCGGGACGCAGGACGAGCCGGGCCGGGCCCGCGAGCATCGCGGCGAGGCCGATGCCGAGCGTGAGGATCTGGACCTGCCACAGTGCCCCGCACACCGGGATGAGCGCGGCGAACAGTGCGGAGAGGAGCGAGCTGATCATGGCGATATGGCGTGGATCCCGCCTGGCCAGGAGCCTGCCCACGATCGGCCCGGCGACAATGCTGGGAACCAGCCTGATGGCCAGGGTCAGGCCCGCGGCCAAAGTGGTTCCGTAGTCGCGGATCAGGAGCAGGGGAAGTGCGACCGCGGTCATGCTCGTTCCCAGGTCGACAGTGAAGATGCTGACCATCAACGGGATAAGGCCCGGTTTCCGCACGCGTCAACGCTCCATGCCCAGACTGCCGTCCACGGGGAGGATGGCCTTGGTGACGAACCCCGCTCCGCGGTGCGGTGGAGTGTCCGCGATGATCTCGTCCTGTCGTTTCTGGGTGGGCCCCTTCATCATGTCCGTCGGTAAGAACTCCGGCGCGACGGGATTCACCGGGATGCTCCGAGGGCCCGACTCCCTTGCGAGGGGATGGGTGAGGCCGACGGTGCGCGCCGCCTGGCGGAGGGCGAAGACCGACAGGAACGAGTTGATCCGCTGTAGTTCTGATGGCATGGGGGAAGCGTAGGAAGCCGTGGACCACGGCCGCCTACGAATTACCCCGGCTTCCCGGGACCTTCAGGCCGCTTCCGCTTCGGCATCAACCGCCCTCAAAAGACACCGCGCCGTGGCGACATGCTCCGACAAACTCGCGGTCCGCTACGAAGCGACCGTCCGGTAACCCGCCGGTAGCTTTCAGGGCTTCGTCACCGCAGTCTTCTTCGTTTGGCGCGGCGCGGTCGTGGTTTTGCCGAGGTGCCCGTACGCCATCGACCTCGGCACGCCGAACATGTCGCGATCTGATGGACGGTCTTCTCCCGCTCGTCGTAGAGCCGTTGGGCGAGTGCGGCCTGGTCCGCGGTGAGCTTCGGCCGGTGCCTGCCGATCCGGCCGCGGGCCCGTGTGGAGGTGAGTGCGGACTTCGCGTGCCGAGCCCACACCCGTGGAGTGATCTGCCTCACAGGCTGTCACAGCGATCGGTCGCGCGGTGTCTTGAGGCCGAACCCCTCGAGACAGAGGAGACAACATGACCGAGAGGATCGAGGCGGTCGTGATCGGCAGCGGATACGCAGGTGTCAGTTCCCGTCAGCAATCGGGGCGCCGTTCCACTCAACTCACCGGAAGCAAGCGAGCCGACAGGAGCAACTCATGAAGCACAGCATCGTCGTCCTCGGCGCCGGCTACGCCGGGGCCTACGTGGCCGGGAACCTGGCCCGTCGGCTGTCCCCGGCGGACACCGAGATCACCGTGGTCAACGCCGTGCCGGACTTCGTCCAGCGGCTGCGGCTGAACCAGCTGGCGGCCGGCCGGGACATCGAGGCTCCGCAGCTCGCCGATGTCTTCGCGGGCACGGGGATCCGGCTGCGCGTGGCCCGTGTCACCGCCGTCGACCCCGAGCGCCAGGTCGTCGCCGTGGCCGACGCCGACGGCGGCGACCTCGGCTACGACACGCTTGTGTACGCGCTCGGCAGCCACGGCGACGACCACGGCGTCCCCGGCGTGGCCGAGCACGCCTTCGACGTCGCCGCCAGGCCCTCGGCGCTGCGTCTGCGCGAGCGCCTGGACGGCCTGGGCGGGCGGGGCGGGCGGGGCGGAGGCGGGAGTGTGGTGGTCGTCGGCGACGGGTTGACCGGCATCGAGACCGCCACCGAGATCGCCGAAGCCCGGCCCGGCCTGTCGGTGGCGCTGATCGCCCGAGGTGAGCTGGGCGCCCGGCTCTCCGCCGGAGCCCGCGGCCACCTGCGCCAGGCGTGCGACCGATTGGGCATCACCGTCCTGGAGCACACCAGCGTCGAAGCCGTCGAAGCAACGCGGGTGCTGTGCGCCGACGGCACCGCCCTGGCCTCCGACGCAACCGTGTGGACGGCCGGGTTCGCGGTCAACCCCATCGCCGCCGCCTGCGGACTGGAGGTCACCGGGAACGGCCGGATCGTCGTCGACCGCACCATGCGGTCGGTCTCGCACCCGAACGTCTACGCCATCGGCGACAGTGTCCATGCCCTCGGCGACAACGGCCGTCCGCTGCCGATGTCCTGCGGCTCGGCCGGCTATACCGGCCGACAGGCCATCGAGGCGATCGTGGGACGCCTGACCGGCCGCAAGATCGCGAACGTCAAGCTGGTCTACCTGTACAACGCCATCAGCCTCGGGCGGCGAGACGGGCTCTGGCAGTCGGTCGACGACGAAGGGCAGGCAAAGCCGAAGTACATGGGCGGACGGAAGGCCGCGGGGATCAAGGCGGCCATCGAAAAGGGGGCGCTGTGGGGCACCTCGCACCCGACCTTCGGCCTGCCCAAGCGCAAGCGCCGCCTGGCCGCCGCGCCGGATCCGTCCATCGATAAGACGGTCCGCTCCGTCCATCGATAAGACGGTCCGCCCTCTGGAAAACGGAGGAGCCGTCCATAGCTGAGAACACCGATGTCATCGTGCGCGCCTGGCCCAAGGGACAGCACCGCCGGCAACTGCCGCAGCCAAGAAACGGCGGGGCGTCGGCCACGCGGGGCGGGCAGCCTGACCTGGCATTCGAGCGAGAGAGACCGAGATATGACCGACCACACCACCGACCTATCGACCGAAGCGTTCGTCGCCCACCGCAACCTGCTGTTCACCGTCGCCTACGAGATGCTCGGATCGGCGGCCGACGCCGAAGACGTCCTCCAGGAGACCTGGCTACGCTGGGTCAGGGCCGACCTGGGACAGGTGAGCGACCAGCGGGCATACCTCGTGCGGATCACAACCCGGCAGGCGCTCAACCGGCTGCGCACCATGAAGCGCCGCCGTGAGGCATACGTCGGCCAATGGCTGCCCGAACCGCTGATCACCACGCCGGACGTGGCCGAGGACATCGAACTCGCCGAGAGCATGTCGATGGCGATGATGCTCGTCCTCGAAAGCCTTTCCCCGACCGAGCGGGCGGTGTTCGTACTGCGCGAGGTCTTCGAGGTCGGCTACGACGAGATCGCCGAGGCTGTCGGCAAGAGCCCCGATGCCGTCCGCCAGATCGCGCACCGCGCCCGCCGGCACGTCGGCGCTCGCCGCCCCCGCAGAACGGCCTCCCTGAGCGAGACCCGGGCGGCCCTGGAGTCCTTCCAGCGCGCCATCGAGACCGGGAACCCGCAGGACCTCCTCGACGTACTCGCCCCCGACGTCGTTCTGCTCAGCGACGGCGGCGGCTTCAAGAGGGCCGCGCTGCATCCGGTCATCGGCGCCGAGAAGATCGTCCGTTTCTACCTCGGCGGCTCCGCCAAAGTCGAGGCCACCATCACCTGGGAGCCCACCGTGGTCAACGGCAGCCCCGCACTCGCCGTATATGTGGGCGGCCAGCTCGACGGCGTCATGGCTGTTCGTGTCGAGGACGCCCGCATCACCGGGCTCTACTTCATCCGCAACCCCGAGAAGCTGACCCACGTCACTACCGAGACCCCGCTCACCCTGCGCTGACGCCGTCGGCTTCGACTGAGGAGAGGCATGGATACTCCGGTCCCGCGCGCAACCGGCATACGGCCGTCGCCCTGGCCGACGGTGGCCAGGGCGGTCGCTCTGCTCACGTTGATCATCAGTGTGCTGCTCACGGCCTTTACCTGGCCGTCGGTGCGGTCGTACGTACACGATGTGCCGATCGCGGTCGCCGGGCCGGCCGCCGCAGTCGAGCAGGTCAGCGCCGCCCTCGACCAACGTCTGCCGGACGGCTTCGCGATCACCGAGGTCGCCGGCACCGCAGCCGCCGAACAGTTGATACGCGACCGGGAGGTGTACGGGGCGATCGACGTCAGCTCCGGCACCCCGCAGGTCATCACCGCCTCGGCCGCCGGCGCGGCGGTCGCCCAGACCCTGCAGAGCGTCGCGATCGGGCTCAGCCAGGCGCAGGGACACGGCACCAGTGGGACGTCCCCCATACGCGACCTCGTCACCCCGCCGGCCGACGACCCCCGCGGCGCCGGCCTGGCCGCCGGAGCCCTGCCCCTGGTCATGGGCAGCCTCCTGGCCGCGCTGCTGCTGACCAGACTCGTCCGCGGCACTGCACGCCGAGTCACAGGGGCGCTCGCCTTCGCGATCACCGCCGGCCTGGCCGTGACAGCGATCCTGCAGTTCTGGCTCGGCTCCCTGGGTGGCTCCTATCCTGCCAACTCCGGTGCCATCGCACTGACCATGGCGGCCACCTCTCTGAGCATCATCGGGCTGCAGTCACTGCTCGGCTACGCCGGATTCGGCCTCGGCGCCGTCGTCATGATGCTCATCGGCAATCCCCTGTCAGGCAATTCGACCGCACCCGAGATGCTGCCCGGCTGGTCCGGCACGCTCGGCCAACTGCTGCCGCCCGGGGCAGGTGGCCAGTTGCTGCGCTCCACGGCCTTCTTCGACGGCCACGGAGCGACTCACCCAGTCATCGTCCTGGTGACCTGGCTCGCGCTCGGTGCAGTGCTGTGTCTGGCCAGCAGCCTGCGCGCGCGCCGTGCCACCACCGTCGCGGCGGGACTTCTGAGAACTCCCGCATCACCGGCCTCTGGCACGACCGCAACTCGCAGAAGCTGACCCGACGCTGAGATGCTGCCGGGGTCGGCGTGACCACGACGCTGACCGTGAGCCGGACCACCGCGCCGACCACGGCTCGGCCGTGCCGCGTCCAGCCCCGACCACGGCTGGTCACCCGCGGCGCGCCTCCCGTTCTACGGAGAGGCCGGCCGCGTACCGCCGCCGGGAGCGCTACCTGGAGCCGTCCGGAGGGACGGGGCAGGAGATCACCGGCGGGCGCGGCGAAGGAGGAGGAACGAGTGCGCAGCTTCGAGTCGGGACAGACGGTGGTACGGCGCGACGTGCACCGCTCCGGCCGCGTGTGGAGCGAGCACGCTCTGCGCGTCGTCGGCGACACGAGCGAGGCTCTGGTGGCGGCCTGTCCGCCGGGAGCCGAGACCCGCTGGCCCGCCCTGTACGTCAAGGGCCGTGCGGACGGCGACCATGCGGTGCGCACCGAGGCGTTCGACGCGATGGCCGGTGGCATGTGGGAAGATGATCCCCTTCGACAAAACAAAGCTCTTTCCCTACGCCTACCGGCACACATACGCCCAGCGCCATGCGGATGCCGGGGTCCCGGTCGATGCCCTCAGAGATTTGATGGATCACCGCCAGCTCGCCACCACCCAGCGCTATTACCGCGTCAGCGAAAGACGGAAACGCGAAGCAGTTGAGCGAGTCACCGCAATGCAATTCGACCGACACGGGGAATCGTATCTGGCGGCAGGCGAAGTTTGTCCTCGAATCGGAGCATGCCCGTCGCGCAGTCGGCGAGACCCAGGTTCCCTACGGCGTCTGCACCGAGCCGGCCAACGTTGCAGCCGGCGGACACGCCTGCCCGGTGCGCTTCCGCTGCGTCGGCTGCGGCCACTTCCGCACCGACGTGTCCTACCTGCCAGACCTCGAGGCGTACTTGGCCGACCTACTCCGCAACCGTGAGCGACTCGCCGCATTCGCCACTGCGGACGACTGGGCCAAGAGCGAAGCGATGCCCTCAGACCAGGAGATCACTCGCCTCCGGCGTCTGATCAAGCGTGTCCGCGAAGACCTCGACAGCCTCACAGAAGAAGACCGCGCCGAGATCCAACAGGCCGTGAGCATCATCCGCCGTTCCCGGCAGACCGTCTCCCTCGGCATGCCACGAGTCGGCCAGCCCCTGCCCGACTTCCGTCTCGAGAGGCCCGCATGACATCCACCAAGATCGACGGAAAACGAGCCGATTCCGTCCGGCGTCGCGAGCGTGTGATCAAGGCGCTCGACTCAGCCCTGAGAGCCAGCGACGACATTACGGTTTCCGGACTGGCCAGGGCCGCCCGAGTCGATCGCACCTTCCTCTACCGGCACCGCGACCTTCTCGAACGCGTCCATGCAGCGGCGACCATGCCGGTTGACGGGAGCCGACAGGCCGCCGTCAGTCGCGCCTCACTCCAAGCCGACCTCGCCAACGCGCTCGCCAGGAACACGCGTCTGGCGGCTCGTGTTCGCCAGCTCGAGAAGCGCCTCTCCGAGCAGCTGGGTGAGAGCGCCTGGAGCGAATCGGGCATGGGGGCTTCAACCGACCTTGATCAGCTTCAGCGGCGGGTCGTCATGCTTGAGCAGGAACTAGCGAATGAACAGGGTGAACTCAGCGAGAAAGTAGAGGAGTTGGAGGCTGCGCGGGCCGCCAACCGAGAGCTCACCCGTGCCCTCAACCATGCCCCCAGATGAAGACGCGCGCTCCGCTTCCGACGTCTATCAGCTGGCGCGCGGCGCCGGATCCCCTCGCCCGCTGCCCGGGACTGTCCATTGGCTCTCTGCGCCAGACGTCGGGTCAGCAGGTCATGCGGTACGGGATGTCGGGGAGGTACGTCTTCCAGTCCCCCGGGGAGAGGCCGGAGCCGGCCCGGGTGCAGGCCTGGCGGACCAGACGTTCGGGGGCGATCTCGTAGCGCTGGAGCCGTACGTTCTTGCCCGTGGTGTAGAGCGTGTCGCCGTCCTCGGTAAAGGCAACGGAGAGGATGGGATCGCCCGGTGTGG
The DNA here is from genome assembly GCF_055585925.1 of Streptomyces sp. NPDC052064. Taxonomy (NCBI): domain Bacteria; kingdom Bacillati; phylum Actinomycetota; class Actinomycetes; order Kitasatosporales; family Streptomycetaceae; genus Streptomyces; species Streptomyces sp. NPDC052064. Next base: position 28,750 of record NZ_JBVJJE010000015.1, on the reverse strand, counting down.
GGAGGGCGGAGCCCAGGAGGCTGCGGGAGGCCGTGTCCCAGAGTTGGAGGGTGCCGGAGAGGCCGGCGACCGCAAGGGTGCGGCCGTCTGGTGAGAAGGCCAGCGCGGTGACGTTGCTGTCGGCCTCGGGGAACGGAGCCCCGGTGTAGGTGCCGGCGAGCACGTCGTGGCGGGTGTGTACGTCGCCGTCCCAGAGGGTCACGCGCCCTCCGCTGTCCGAGGCCGCGAGATACGCGCCGTCGGCGCTGAAGGCGAGCGTCTCGGTCTGGTCCTCGGTCAGCGTGCGCTGGACCACTCGGCCCGAGCGCGGATCGGCGACCGCACCACTCATGTCCACGACCTTGCCCATGTCGGGGCGTACGACCATGCCCAGTCCGCTGATGCCGGTCATGGACCTGGCCTTCCTGACCTGGCACTGCTCGCGCAGGTCCCACACCTCGGTCACTGCCCGCGGCAGCTCACGAGCGACGAGGAGCGTGTCGCCGTCCGGGCTGAGAGCGATGCCGAAGATGTCGGAGAAGCCCTCCTCCTGGGGGCGGATGTCGACGGTCGCGTGTGCGCGGCCGGCCCTCACGTCCCACACGATGATCCGCTGTCGTCCCGCGCGGACGCCGGAGGAGTCTTCTCCGACCCTGCCGACCGCGACGTAGCGGCTGTTCGCGCTCCAGACCACCATGTCGTAGCAGTCGATGTCCTCCGGGTCGGACGGATCGAGCACGTCGGCGGCGCACGGGTCGACGGGCGGGGTGGCCAGGGCCCGGCCGCTGCGGGTGTCCTGCAACCGCAGCCGTGTCGTTCCGCCGAGCGGGGATTGGAAGAGGGCGAGGGTGCGGCCGTCCGGAGCCAACTGCGACAGGGGATAGTCGTTGTCGGTGTCGTGCCAGCGTGTGGTCACCGCGGGCCCCAGGCTCACTGTTCGCACCGTCGTGCTGTACTCGGTTCGGTAGCGCAGGGTACGCGTCGGCAGGTCGAACTCGAACTCCTCGGGCTGTTCGTTGACGAGGACGTGGCGGTACACGGGGGTGTCGGGAACCGAGAGCCGCCACACCAGGATGTGTCCGTCGACCACGGCCGCGAGGAACCTGCCGTCCGGGCTGAACCGCAGCCAGTACGGCGAGCCCGCCGCGAGGCGGGGGAGCTCGCGGCCGGAGCGGAGGTCCCAGCGGCGGATACCCGTATCGGTCGCCATGGCCAGTGAGCGGCTGTCGGGCGAGAAGGCGAAGTCCTGGGCGTGGCAGGCGTCACGGCCGAGTGCGGCCAGGCGGGGCAGATCCAGTTTCCGCCGCTCGGCGATGTCCCAGACCTCCGGCGGACGGTCGTCGCTGCAGGCGTACAGCAGACGGTCGTCCGGGCTGATCGCCGTCTCCCCCGTGGTCATGGCATCGTCGAATCCCAAGTCCACTGTGATGCGGAGCCGGTGATTGCGCACATCCCAGACGCGCAGGCGGTGCGACGTGCCGATGTCATCCGCCACCAGGGTGCGGCCGCTGGGACCGAAACGCACCTCTGACAGCGATTCGCCGTCCAGGCGCCACGCGATCCGCTCCGCCCGTATGTCCCACAGCAGTACCCCCTTCTCCTGCACGAGCGCGAGCGTGCGGCCGTCCGGGGACAACTCCACGGTGTCGGTCCACTCGTCGATCCCCTCACCCTCGTGGAGCAGTTCGCCGAGCCCTCGGTAAGTGTGGGTGAGGCGGCGGGTACGCAGGTCCCAGGTACGGATGCTGTCGGGATACACGGCGAGCAGGGTGTGCCCGTCGGCGGCCAGCCGCTGCTTGATGGGCTGGGAGGCGGTGTCGGGGAAGGAGAACCTGTCCTCCTGTTGCTGGGTCGTCGCCCCCAGCAACGCCGACCGTGTCTCCGTGGTCTCGGCCAACCGCCAGGCGGCGACGCTCAGTTGCATGGCCCGCACGGGATCTGCGAACCGGACGCTGTCCGCCACCGCGGCGATCCGGCGTGCCTCCGCCTCCGTATGGCGCCGATCGCTCGTCCGTGACTGCTGCCATGCGGTGATGCCCGCGATGAGGACGAGGACGAGGAGAGCGGCGAGGCCGGTGAGCAGGCCGCGCTTGCGACGGAGTTCGCCTGCATGCGTGGTGCGGCTCGCGGTGAGGAAGGCCCGTTCCAGAGGGGTGAGGACCTGTTCCTCGTCGAGGTGTTCCTCCGCCGTCGCCAGCCGCGTCCCCCGGTACAGTGCCCCCGCGTCCCGGTCCAATTCGTCCCAGGCGTGTGCCGCCTCGGTCAGCCGGCGGTGGGTGCGCAGGCGTTCGCGGGCCTCGTCTATCCAGCCGGACAGGCGGGGCCAGGCGGTGATCAGGGCCTCGTGGGCCAGGTCGACGGTGTCGTTGTCGAGGGTGAGGAGACGGGCCTGGGCGAGGCGGTCGAGGACCACGGTGACCTCGTCGGCGGGCGCGAACCCCAGTTCGGCGCGGTCGACGGGGCGCCGGGTGTCCTGGGAGCCCTCGCCGGGGGCGATCAGCCGCAGCAGGATCAGCCGTGCGAGCTCCGCGTGGTCGGGGGAGAGGCGGGTGTAGATCTCCTCGGCGGTCTGCGCGATCGCGTCGTGCACACCGCCCGCCGCCTCGTATGCCTCCATGGTGAGCGCCCGGCCGCGGCGGCGCCGCCAGGTCTCCCGCAGGGCGTGCGAGAGCAGTGGCAGTCCGCCCGGTTCGCCGTGCGCCTCCTCTACCAGGCGGGCGGTCAGCTCGCGCTCGACGATCAGTCCGGCCGACTGCGCGGGCCTGACGACGGCCTCGCGAAGCTCGGCCGGGCTCATCGGTCCCACTAGCAGGTTGGCCTCACGCAGGGCGTCGGCGAGCTCGCGGTGCTCGGCGCAGCGTCCGTAGAAGTCGGCGCGTACGCCGAGGACGACGCGCAGCCGACTTGCGGGCTCGGCGGCGGCCAGCAGGCGGGCAAGGAAGCCCGTCCGCTCGCCGGTGTCGCGGCAGAGGGTGAAGACCTCCTCGAACTGGTCCACGACCAGCCAGGTGTCCCCCTCGCCCGGGGCTGGTGCGCACACGGTGTCGTGGGTGCGCAGCGGATGCTCGCCCGGAGTGAGGATCCGCACCGCCGTCGGCCGCTGCGGTCCGTCGAGGCTGCGCAGGCGGGGAATCAGCCCCGCCCGCAGCAGGGATGACTTGCCGCTACCGGACGGCCCGAAGACCGCAAACACGCGGTGCTCTGTCACCGCGCGGGCCAGCGCATCGGTCATCTCGTCGCGGCCGAAGAAGAGATCCGCATCGCCCACGTCGAACCGGGCCAGGCCACGGTAGGGGGAAGGGACGGTCTCGTCCGCCACGAGGTCGGCGGCCTGGGCCTGTTCTGTGACTGCCTCGCGCCAGCGCCGCTCCCACGCCTTCTCATCGCCGCCGCACGCCCGCACATAGGCCAAGGCCACCGGCAGGGAGGGCAGTTGCTCTCCTTTGGCCGCTCTCGACAGGGTGGTGACCGAGACCTCCACCTGCCGGGCCATCTGCCGGTAGGTGATGCCGCCCGCTTCCTGACGCAGCTTGCGCAACTCGAACGCAAACCGCTGAACCGGCCCCCGCCCCGGATCGAGGGCCGCCTCCGGACGCCCCATATCGCTTCCTCCCCCGTACCGCCTCCGTGACCAGCAGCGGCGTCTCATCCCAACACGCGCCCCACCACCGTGAAAGACACCATCTCGCCAACCCACGCCTGTGATCTGCTTTGTTTCACGCCGGGGACACGGCTGCGCAACAACCCCAAACCCAGTGGACTCGATGCCGAACCACCCGAACGGCACGCCCCCGGGATCCGGGAGCCTGTGGCCGTGGGCACAAGCCGTGCCCGTGAGTCGAAGGAGAGGTATGGGGTACATGCACAAGCACGCCGCGATGGGCGTCACCGCAGCAGCCCTAGGGGCGGCTACGCTCCTCGGGCCGGCGAGCCCGACCATGGCAAGCACCCAGCCTGGCAACGCCGCGGGCCAGGCTGCACGGCAGGACATCACGGCGCAGAAGGCAGCCTCAGCCCAAGCCATCCGCCACTGGTACAAGACCAATGAGTACAGGGACTGGGACCACTGGCGGTCCGTGGACTTGGAACGGGCGGGGGTATGGGGAGACGTCACGATCAGCTGGTCCGGCTACGAGGTGGAGCTCCATGGCCGGGCCGCCGGCAGCCGTTCGCGCAGCGCCGAGATCGAGGTCCGGTACCAGTACCGCATCAAGTACAGCGGCGATCCCTGGAAGACGACCTACCGCGACTTCGTCTCCGCCCCGCGAAACGGCCAGAACACAAAGAAGGTCTGGTCCAACTACGAGGTCGAGATCCGCTACGCCAACGTCCGCATCTGTGGCATCGGCAGCGGCTCCTCCCACTGCAGCGCCTGGAAATAGGCATGGCACACGGGGCCCGGTCGTCTTCGAGCGGGAACCGCAGCCGACGCGGGGCCGAGGCTGCGCCGCCGGTGCGGGGGTCCGCTGAAGCCGCCGACGGTCGCTACCCAAAGGTGTCCCTGAGTTACTGGTGGCACGATCGGGGCGAATGGCACTGGGCGGAGAAGACGTTCATCAGCGCGACGGGCGGCGCAGGCACGATCAAGTCCAACGCCCAGCACTCCCACGTCGACGTCAAGTGGTTGAAGGTGGAGTTCTGCAACGTCGGAAGTACGACAGGTTCTGCAGCGACTGGAAGTAGCAAGATATCGCTCATCGATCGAGGGGCCGGTGTGGTCCGTCCGCGAGGGCGCCAAACTTCACGTACAGGGGGAATTTCCATGCACGTTCGCACCAAGGCCGCCGGCTTACTCACGGCGGGTGCCCTGCTCTCCGGCCTGTTCGCCGGCGCCACGAGCGCGTCCGCGGCCCCGGCCGGTGCCACGGCCCAGGAGGCGTCCGTCTCGGCCGCCGCGGCGAGGTGCCAGGTCAGGGACTTCATCGGCTGGTACTGCGGCTACGAGGTCTCCAACCCGTACAGCGACCGAGGGGACCGGGGCGACAAGGTACGAGAGATCCAGGCGCTGCTGAGGTTCCACGGCGTGTCCATCGGATCGTCGGGCGTCGACGGCATCTTCGGCGCCGACACCGAGAGCGCCGTGAAGACCTTCCAGGGCCGTAAGGGCATCGCCCGGGACGGCAAGGTCGGCCCGAACACCTGGTACTACCTCCGCACGCCGGGCGCCTGACCGGGGAAAGCGGGCCCGGGGTGTGACCCGGATACGCGTCAAAGGGGCAATGAGTTGATCCTGAAGCCCTGACAGGACGTCTCACAGCGAGACACCCAGGCCCGGTGGCGGGCCTGGGTGTCTCGCTGTGGAACCTCGACGCTCTTCTGTGCGACTGGGTCGGGATCGGGCTCGGCTTCGAGAAGCTGGCGCGGGTATCCGCCCAGCGGATGACGCCCAGCCGATAAATCCGGTCGACAGGCGAGCCCGCGGCGCACTGTGATGGCTCCGACTGCCCGTCGCACGGAGGGGGCCGACCGCAGGAGCTGCTCTTGGCAACCGAGAGAACCGCGGACATCTATCCGGCGATCGATGTGGCACTGGTCAGGCGCCTGGTCGATGCGCAGTTCCCACAGTGGGCCGAGCTGCCTTTGGAACTGCTCGACCCGGCTGGCTCGGACCATGTGATCTACCGGCTGGGCGAGGAGCTGTCCGTCCGGATGCCCCGCCATGCCGGGGCCGTTGGGCAGGCCAAGAAGGAGTCCGAATGGCTGCCCCGGCTCGCTCCGCACCTGCCGCTGTCCATCCCAGTACCGGTGGGGGTGGGCGAGCCCGCCTTCGGCTGTCCGTGGCCGTGGGCGGTGTCTCGCTGGCTGGACGGAGAGGTGGCGACCGTCGAGGCGTTGGCCGACTCGTCCGTGGCCGCCGTCGAGCTGGCGGAGTTCCTGACCGCCCTTCAGCAGTTCGCGCCCAAGGACATCCTGGATGGGGACGTCCGCGAGGACCTCACCGGTCGGCCACTGGCCGACCGGGACCGCGCGACGCGGGCCGCTATCACGGAGGTCGACGGGGTGTTCGACACCGTGGCCATGACTGACCTGTGGGACGCGGCGCTGGGCGCCCCCGGATGGGATCGCCCTCCGGTCTGGTTCCACGGCGACTTCCACACCGGCAACCTGCTGATCCTCGACGGCCGCCTCAGCGCGGTCATCGACTTCGGCGGGCTCGGCATCGGCGACCCGGCCTGCGACCTGACCATTGCCTTCACCTTGATGTCGGCCGGGAGCCGGGCTGCCTTCCGGGCCGCGCTCGGGGTGGACGACGCCACCTGGACCCGGGGGCGCGGCTGGGCCTTGACCACCGCTCTGAACGCCTACACCTCCTACGCTGCCGTCAACCCCCGCGTCGCCGCGCAGACCACCCGACAGATCACCGAGGCCCTCATCGGCTGACCACGACGGGGACCTCCCGTCGGCGGCCAGCCCAGCCCAGCGCCAACCCGAGCCTCCTCGCCTTCAGCCCGACCGCAGATCAGCCGGAGGAGATGAGAGCGCTTCAGGAATCCCGACGTTACGTCACCCGGCAGCAAGACACCCGGAAGGAAGTACCCCCTGGCCACAGTGGCCGAGGCTCAGCGGGGCTCAGGACAACTCACGGGGTGTCGCACATAGGAGATGCTTGCGCCACTCCATCGAGGGATAGCGCAACACCTGTTGCGATGGCTACGGTCGTCCATATCGGCGCTGAGATTGAACGATGCGAGCCTGCGGGCGGACCTTGATGCGCCGCGCGGGCAGCGCCCTACGGGATGGTCCGCCAAGCGCGTTGGCGGTCGGTGATTTCGCGGAAGAGACGCTTGAACTCCGTGTAGGCGTCGGAGCCGACGGCCTTGGTGTGCCGGCGCTCGATGGCAGCCAGGATTGCGTCGGAGCGAGTCATCTGGTCCAGGCCGCGCTCGGTCGGTACGACGAGCTTGGCCCGGCGGTCGGCTGGGTCGGGGCGTCGTTCGACGTAGCCGAGGGCCTCAAGCTCGTCGATGAGCTTGCCGACGACTTGCTTGTGTTGCCCGGACCGGCGGGCCAGGTCGGTGGCGCGGCTGCCTTCGGCATCCAGGTAGGCGAGCACCACGCCGTGTTGCGGGCGCAGATGGGGGTGGTCCTGCTCGGCGAGGGTGGCGAACAGCTCGTCCTGGACGGCGAAGAGCAGCTTGCCGGTGAGCACGCCGAGGTCGGGATCCGTCCGCTTGCGTTCACTGCGCCTCATGATGCCTCCCATTGGTCACTAAAGATGATAGTCACCTATCTTGATTATCGTCAAAGGTGACTGTACGGTCGTTGGGGAGATGAGGGGGACAAGATGACAGCGACCGTGGAACTGACCCGTTTCCGGGTGGTGTCCGAGAAAACCCAGGCCATGCTGGCCGCCCGCGCCGGGATGGTGGCGGACTTCAGTGCTGACCGAGAGGGATTTCTGGGCGCTGAACTGGTGCGGTTGCCGGGTGACGAGTGGCTCGACATTGTCCGCTGGCGTTCGCCGGAGGACCTCGCCGCTTCCCGATCCAGGGGCGCCAATACGCCGGGCATCGCGGCCTTCTTCGTGACGCTCGGCGACCTGGTCAGCGACGAGCGGGGGACCGTGGCCGACCAATGACAACGACACGGATGACACCTGTGCACGGGATCACCGCCGACGGCTTTGAGAACGTGCGGGACGAGTTCGCCGCCGTCCTGCCGGCGGACCAGGGCGCCCAGCTCACGGTGTACTGGCACGGCCGCCAGGTTGTGGATCTGTGGGCGGGCGAGGGGGTGACCGGCGACTCGCTCCTCGCCCTGTACTCGTCTGCCAAGGGTGCGGCCCACCTGGTCGTTGCGCTGCTGGTGCAGGAAGGCGTGCTGGACCTCGACCGCACTGTTGCCGGTTACTGGCCGGAGTTCGCCGCCGAGGGCAAGGGTGAACTGACCCTGCGCGAGCTGCTGGCGCACCGGTCCGGCGTGATCGGGGTGGACGGCGGGTTCACCCTCGACGAGCTGGCCGACGACCGGGCACTCGCGGAACGGCTCGCGGGCCAGCGCCCGTTCTGGCGGCCCGGCGACGCGTACGGGTACCACGCCTGGGTGATCGGCGCGCTCTCGGGCGAGGTGGTGCGCAGGGCGACCGGACTGTCGATCCAGGAGTTGTACGAGGAGCGGATCCGCGCACCGCACGGGCTGGACTTCTACCTCGGCCTGCCCTCTTCGCTCGAACCGCGGTACGTCCCCGTGCGACCGGCACACGGCCCCCAGGTGATGCCGAACCCGGACAGCCTCGCCGGGATCGCCTTCAACCAGCATGCTGCCCAGCCGGCCGACTTGGTGACGTTCGCCAACACGCGACGGGCCAGGGCCCTCGGTCCCGCCTCGTCGGGAGGGGTGGGCAACGCGCGTGGCCTGGCCCGGATGTACGCGGCGGCCATCGGCGAGGTGGCCGGGCAGCCGCCGCTACTCGAGCCGGGAACCGTCGCCGAGTTCACCACGGCCCGCTGGACGGGCACCGACTTGGTGACCGGCGAGGAGGACCACTTCCTGCTCGGGTTCGAGGCCCAGGGCGTGCGCTACCCGGTCCTCGGGCCACGGGCGTTCGGACACAGCGGCGCGGTCGGAGCCCAGTCGTTCGCCGACCCGGATACCGGCCTCGCCTACAGCTACACCATGCGCCAGTTCGTCCCGGGCGGTGGCGGTGGCGCCCCGGAGAACCACCGCCTGATCAAGGCCGCCCTCCGCGCGATCGCTTAGAGGGCATCTGATCTATGTAGTTGGTAGTTAGGGATGGTTTTGTGACCGGTGACGATGAGGGTCGTTGCACGGTGTGTGAGTGCTCGTCGTCCGTATCGCAGTGACGTGTCCAATGCCCGGTGGGCGTTGATAGAACCGATCTTCACCACCTGGCGGGCCAGACGAACCGGGCCCGGCACTGCAGCTCGGTGCATGACCTGCGAGAGATCGTCAACGCGATTCTCTACGTCAACCGCACCGGCATTCCGTGGGAGTACCTGCCCCACGACTTCCCGCCGTACAAGACCGTCTACGACTACTACGCAAAGTGGGAAGCCGACGGTACGACCCGGTAGGTGCACGACCTCTTACGAGACAAGGCCCGCCGCGCGCACGGCCGCAGCGCGGAGCCGACCGCAGCCGTGGTCGACGCGCAGAGCGTGAAGACCTCGGCAAACGTGGCTGGGACCAGCCAGGGCATCGACGCCGGCAAGAAGATCAAAGGGTGCAAACGGCACCTGATCACGGACACGCTCGGCCTGGTGTCGGCCGTCCTCGTCACCGCCGCGTCCGTGCATGACACCGTGGGCGGCAAGCTGCTGCTCGAGGACCTGGCCACTGCCCATCCCAGCGTGTCCACGGTTTGGGCCGACGGCGGCTACCAGAGCAGCATCTTCAACCACGGGGCCGGGCTGAGCATCAATGTGGAGGTGGTGCAGCGGCCGAGGGTGAAGGGGTTCGCGCCGCTGCCGAAGCGGTGGGTGATCGAGCGGACCTTCGGCTGGCTGATGCAGCACCGCCGCCTGGTGCGGGACTACGAAGCTCTCCCGCAGAGATCCCGGGCGATGATCCACTGGGCGATGGCTAACAAAATGTCCCGCGAACTCACCGGGGAATCAGCATCAACCTGGCGAATCGAAACGGACATCCCACTCACAACGGCGTGAACATAGATCAGATGCCCTCTAAGAGGTCCTAACAAAGGCGCCGTACGTGGCGCGGTTGAGTGGGGGAGAGGGCTGGCCGGGCTGCCCGACCGGTGCGCGCAGCCCGCTGCGCGGAGTGCGCGCGGCTAGGCAGTTTCGTTTGGATCAGTCGGTGGTTGGTCCGGGTGTGCCGTTAACAGATGCGCAGTGGGCGCGGATCGAGCCGTTGCTCCCGGACCGGACGCCGAAGCGGGGTGGTCGCTGGCGGGATCACCGTGAGGTGATCGACGCGATCGTCTTCAAGTTCCAGACCGGAACGCAGTGGGTTCATCTGCCGGAGCGGTACGGCAACTGGCGAGGCGTCTACAACCGGCTGCGGATGTGGGCTGCGGATGGCACCTGGGAGCGGGTGTTCACCGCACTGATGGCCCAGGCCGATGCCGAGGAGGATCTGGCCTGGGCTGTGTCCGTGGACTCCACGATCGTGCGAGCTCACCAGCACGCGGCCGGGGCTCGCAAAAAGGGGCCTCCGTCGGCGAGCCGGCCGACCACGCCATCGGCCGCTCCCGCGGCGGACTGACCACGAAGATCCACCTCGCGGCCGACGGCAACTGCCGGCCTCTCGCATCCGTTCTCACCGCAGGACAGGCCGGCGACGCACCGGCCTTCGCCGACGTCATGGCCCGCCTGCGCGTTCCCCGTCGGAGAGGACGGCCCCGGACCAGACCGGACGTGGTCCTGGCCGACAAGGCGTACCCCTCACGGGCGATCCGCGAGCACCTGCGCAAGCGCGGCATCCGGGCAGTGATCCCCGTCCCGGCGGACCAGCGGAGCCACCGGCTGCGTCGCGGCAGCAGGGGTGGCAGGCCACCGGCCTTCGACCGCGAGACCTACAAACAACGCAACTGGCCCGGTGAAGTGGACGGCGTACCTCCATCCGTCCGGGGTCCGGTACAGGACGAGGCTGGTCGGCGTCCCGAGGGTGCGTCAGTACGGCCGCCGTTTGCTCGCCATGCCGGCACGGTACTGCGGACTCACCGCCCATGCGGCGCGTCTGGAGTCACCGGGGACGTACGCGCCCCCGACCGTCCGGATAAACGGATGGTCGGGGGCGAGCGTGACGCGGCAGGATGCTCCGCATGACATTGCCTACCCCCGAGCTGCACACCGCCCGCCTGCGACTGCGGCCGTTCACCGACGCCGACGCGGCGCCGCTCTACGCGCTGCACAGCAGCGCCCACGTGCTGCGTTACTGGGACTCCCCGCCGTGGACCGAACCGGCCCGCGCCCAGCGCTTCATCGCGACCTGCCGGACGATCGAAGAGGAAGGCACGGGAGCGCGGGTGGCCGTCGACCGCGTCTCCGACGGCGCGTTCATCGGCTGGTGCGGCCTGACCAGCTGGAACCCGGACTTCCGCAGCGCGTCCCTGGGCTACGTCTTCGACGCCGCCGCGTGGGGCCACGGCTACGCCACGGAGACCGCGCACGCCGTCCTGCGGTGGGCGTTCGACACCCTGAACCTGAACCGCGTCCAGGCCGAGACCGACACCCGCAACGTGGCGTCCGCCCGGGTCCTGGAGAAGCTCGGCTTCGTCCGCGAAGGCACCCTCCGCGAGGACTGCGTCGTCAACGGCGACGTCTCCGACTCCTGGGTCTTCGGCCTCCTCCGCCGCGAGTGGCACCCGACGGCCACGCCGACCGCCGGCCGCTAGGACCGAGACCTGCCCGCCTTTCGGTCCGCAACCCCCACCGAGGTCACCGTGGGCCGCTCCGGCGAGCTCAACGTCTTCGCTTGCCCCACCGATCCCGACCATCCGCACCGCTGGAGCATCCAGTAGCTCGTAGGGTCCGCCTGGACCGGCAACATCTCATCGGCGTGCGCGGGTGCTGTCGCTTCTCGTGAACATCGAACACGCCGCGGCCCGGATGCCTCCCGAAGCACTGAACAACTGCTGTCGAAACCGGTGAACAAAGCCACCTACGCCACCGATTGGGTGACCGTCAAAACCCGCTGGCGACTCGCGATCGACCCGGCCGAGCAGACCGTGCTCACCGAGATCCTCAGCGTTTGCCCGAACAACCCCATCGAGGTCACCCTCGCCCGCTGAAAAGGAAGGGGCCCGCCGCTACGGGGGAAAGCGGCGCGCCAACCACTCCCATGATGCCTCAGCCACACCCCACGCAACGCATGCTGTGCCAGTGAAGTGGCCGCCATCCGTGTCCTTGTGAAGCCCTCGTTCGCATGGAAGAGCCAGTGACGGAGCATGCGGAGGCGCCGCCCGTCCTGTGTCGTACGGGCGGCGCTCACTTCGCTGTCCCGTCAGACCTCCAGCTGGACTTCGCCTCCTGCACACCGGTTGGCGACTGCTGTCGCAGCCTGGGCGAAGTCGCTTCCCGACAGTGTCGGGTGGCCCCATTATGAGGAGACCTCCTGGGGGCCGGCCACGGCTGCTGGCCGGGCATGCCCGGGAGCGATGACATCGGGGGGCGTCATGACGGCATCGCGCGGGCTCCGCATCTCGGGGCTGTTCCTCGCGGGGCTTCTGGCGGTGGGGACGGCGGCCGCATGTGCGGGCGGTGAGGGCGGCGGTTCGTCCGGGGTCAGCAGTGGCACGAGCACGTCGGGTGGAGGCTCAAACGGCGGCGGTCAGGGTAACGCGACCGGCGGTTCGGGAGAGAGCACGCCCACCTGGCGGCCCACCGACGGCGGCGGGAGCGGATCCGGTGGGACCGAGTCCGGCGGATCGAACGGTTCAGGAAAGGCCAACGGGAACGGTGCATCTGGGAGTTCGGGCGACGTCGGCGGGCTGAACGCGGGCGGCGACAACGGTAGTGGGGACAACGAGGGCGGGCAGAACGGCGGTGGCGGCGGGCGCATCGAGGGTCCCGGCTGGCTCCCGCCCGGCCCGCACTCGCCCAACACCGAGAACGCGCCGGACCCGGAGAGCGTCTACGACGTCCTGCGCACGCCCGCCAGGTGCCAGGAGGCCCTCGACACGATCTCGCGGCAAGAACTCGACACCGAGTGGCAGGTGCTGCGCGGGCTGGCCAACGCCTGTCTGGCCGTCGAGGGACTGGGCGGCAGCTGGGCGCAGGCCGCGCAGGACTATTCCGCCGTCGCGAACCGGGTCAACACCTGCAAGAGCCGCGCGGCCCATCGCGTGCTGGCCGGGCTGCTGGACTTCCACCGGCTCTACCCCTCGGCCACCGTCGAGCTGGCCGACTCCCCGGGCGGCACGCGGGCCTGCGAGTACGTGATCAGCTCCGTGGATGTGGGCGGCGACGGCGAGGCCGCGCCCGGCGACACGATCTGGATCGAGGTCCGCGGCACTTACTTCGACCACTCGGAGCTGCTGCGGGACGGGAGCGTGTACATAGGCGCCGTGCGGCTGGAGGGACCGCCGAACCCCCTGTCGGAATCGGGCGACCAGCTGGTGCTGGCCGCCGTGGTCCCGGCCCTCGACGGCAAGTACGGCCAGGCGGTGGACGTGCGCGTCCACTACAACACAACCGACGCGATCAAGAAGGCCGCCTTCACCGCCGTAGCCCCTGGCACGCCCGGCCCCACCGGTTCCACGTCGGCGAGCCCGTGACCCCCGCCACCCCGACGCGCCGCCTCCGTACGGTGCTAACCCGCGCCCGCGCGCGACTCCGCCGCCCGCCGGGCGCGCCGGACCCGACACCCCAACCGACGCCCGCGCCCGATCCCACGCCCACACCGGCGCCACCCGACCCACCGCCCGCTCCCCCACCGGCCCCGTACCCTCCGCCCGAGCCCCGGAACTGGCTGGAACTCGTCGGCGCCATCGGCTCGTTCCTCTCCCTCTTCACCGCCATCCTCTTCTACCTCGGCTGGGCGAGCACCGACGCCGAAACGCAGGCTCTCGGGCTGCGGGACACGCTCTTCCGGTTCTCCACAGCCGACTACCTGCTGCGCAGCGTGGACGCCCTCTACCTCCCCGTCCTCGTGGCGGCCGCCGTCTCGATGGCGGCGTCGGCGTTGCATCAACGGGTGCGGCGCGAACCGGCGCGTGCCGCGCGCGTGCTGCGAGGGCTGCGGCACGCGTGGCTGCCGGCCCTGCTGCTCGTGCCCCTCTCCTACGTCGCGCCGGGCCTGCTCGGGCTGGTCCTCCCACTGGCGATCCTGGCGGGCGTGCTGCTCAGTGCGTACGCGCGCACCCGCCCGGAACCGGAAGGATCCGCCGCCCGGCCACCGACCGCGCGGATCTGGGCGCCCGCCCTGCTGGTAGCCGTGGTCGCGCTGTTCTGGGCGGTGTACGCCTACGCCGGGATCGTCGGCCGGGGCCGGGCCGAGAAGACGGCCGCCACCGTGGCCGACGGCTTCCCCGCAGTCGTGGTGTTCAGCGAGCGTGACCTGCTGATCCGCGGCGGCGGCAGCTGTGTCGCCGTCGTCGACGAGAAGGGCAGCCCCTATCGCTACCGGTACGCGGGACTGCGGCTGTTCCATGTCTCCGGTGACCGGCTGTTCCTCGTGCCGCGGTACTGGGCGCCCTGGGACGGCACGCTGTACGTGCTGCGAGAGCAGGACGCAGCCGTGCGGGTGGAGTACGTCAGCGGGAGCGAGTACCGCGCCTCCGAGTGCCCGTGAACGGGGGCACGGCAGCCAGGGCGGATGCTCGGTGCGCGGCCTCCAGGGTGCGCCGGGCCGCTGGCATGCCGTGCGCGCTCTCCTGGGCGGCTGAGCCGCGAGGGCCGCGAACACCCCAAGCCAGCACCCGACCTCTCCCGGCCAGCGTGGGTCTGTCAAACGAACGGCCCTGTCTCATATTCGGTGGTGACGGAGCGTGCCGCCATCCGAGAAGGATGCGGTGGCGAAGAAGGGTGAAGCCTGCTCGTCCGTGCATCTGGCGCGCGATCCGCTTGGTCTTGGTGTTGACGCCCTCGGTAGGGCCGTTGCTGTACGGAAGCGTGACCGCGGCGATCACGGCGTCGCGGTCCCGCTCCAGGCCCCGAGTGAAAGAGTGCAGATGGGGCAGATCGGTTGCGCGGACTTGGACGATCCAGCGCGAGAGTCCGTCGGCATTTCCATCGCAAGGCGTCAGGAGTTCGGCGAAGCCTCTGATGCCGGCGGCCAGTTGGGTCATCTCGGGGCAGGCAGCGGTGAGCCGGGCCAGGAGGTCGTGATGTTCGGTCTTGAGATTGTCGGGCCTGGTAAGGATCATCCGGGCGAACCTGCGCGGGGAGATGTGGCTGCGGTCGGCATCCGTGCGGCCCTGGTTGATGTACTTGTGCAGGAGGTTCAGGCAGCCGGTGAAGCCGAGGGCCTTGATCTCTTCGAAGAGGTGTTGGACCGTGATGCCAGGGTCCTCAACCCGGCGTTTGCGCAGGTGCTCGCGGTAGGGATCGACGAGGCTGGCACGGTATTTGGGGACGCGGAGCATCCGCTCGGGCCGGTCGGCGCGGGCGTAGCGTTTGACGGTGTTCAGGGCCAGTTGCAGGCGGCGGGCGCACTCGAGCAGGCCCACGCCCTTCTCGAGCAGGCTGTGGACCTGGTGCCAGCGTTCCAGGGTCGTCTGCGCGCGTGGTCCGTCGTACAGGGGCGCGTCCAGCACGGTGGCCCAGCAGCTGCTGTGTGCCTTCACTTCACTCAGGGCGGCTTCGCACAGGTTGTGCCACAGGTGCCACCTGTCCGCGACCTGCACCGCGTCCGGCAGGGCGCGGCGGATGGCCTCGGCGTAGGTTGCGGAGCCGTCACGGCACACGACCTCGACGCCCGGATGATCGCGCAGCCAGGCTTCCAACGTGTCGGCGGTGCGGTCGGGCAGCACGTCGATCCGCTCATGGGTCTCGGCATCGATCACCACGGTGGCATAGCGGTGCCGCCGACGCAGAGCAAAGTCGTCGACGCCGATCACGCGGGGCGTTCGCCCGGTGGGCAGCGGGATGCGCAGCAGGGTGCGCAAGGCTGTGTGACGGGACAGGCCTGCCGCGAGTATCGCCAGCAGACGTGATCCCGCCCGGCCCGCTAACTCCTTGACCACAGCCTTGACTTGCCTGGTCAGACGGGCCGTGCGTCGCTGGTATCGCTCCAGCACTCCGGGCATCTGCTCACGGACCTTCTGCTTGTGCTCAGTGGTGTTCTTCTTCCTGGCCTTCTGAGTAGCGGTGGTCCTCCCCGCCGACGCGGGTGTTTCGCCGAACTCGCCGGGGCGCTGCACCCCCGCCAAGCCGCGGCCCCGCTCCCTGACACAGCTGCGCGAGGGATGGCAGGCGAGTCCGCGCTCGTTCCTCCGCTGACGCCACCTACCTCATCAACTCCGTCCTCGAGCGCGCCCGCGCAGGACGCGAAGGGGATCCGGCGCGGTGCGTGGTGTTCAGCCCCCTACCTCTCCCGCGTGCTCAGCGGCGAGAAGTTCCCCACCTGGGTACTCACCGAGAAGATCGCCCTGGTCCTCGGAGCCGACATACGAAAGGTCTGGCAGGACGAACGCGACCGCCACGGCATCCGCCCCCGCCGCTCCCGCCAGCCATCGCCGCCAGAAGAACCAGACACCGGCACCACACTTGCCGCGGCACTGCGCACCCTCTACCAACGGGCAGCCTGCCCCTCCCCGCACAGCCTCGCCGTGGCCACGGGACAACTCGTCAGCGCCCACGACGTCCGCCGGATCCTCCACGGTGAAAAGCCCGGAAGCTGGGAAGAGGTCAGTGCTCTCATCCGCGCTCTGGACGGGGAGCCGTCGTTCTTCCGGCCGCACCGGCAAGAAGCACACGAGTCCTCCCCGCCACCCCTGCCAGCGATCGCGGAGACCCCCACCAACCGCCTCAACCGTCTACTGAGCGCCTTCGGCGACAGCCTCCCGACGGGCGCACCCTCGCCCCCTCACCCGAACTGTCGGTCCGGCGCCGCGCACTGCGCCGCCGCATGGCAGCGCAGAACACTCGCCCCACCCTCTAGATGACACCGGTGCGGGGCCAGACGCCGCCGGCGGGAGATTCGGGTGAAGGCCAACACGCTCGGTGGCGGCGGAAAGCCTCACACGCCCTGCGTACCTCGCGCGCCCGGTCCCACTCCGCTCCGCACTCCCCCTCTGGCGTGCGCCAGTGACGCACGAGCCCTTCGGCCACATCGGCGACGTCGCCCGGGGGGGGCGAAGACGCGGTGGAGCGGGGTGACGGGGGCTTCGAGGAGCACGTCACTGATGCTGGGGCCCAGCTTGGCGTAGACCCAGCCGGTCTCCACCTCCCAGGCGAGCCGGACGCCGCCCCGCGCGCCGGTGCGGCTCACATCCCAGACCAGGGTCATGTAGATCGTGTCGTGGCGCTCCGTCTGGTGGTACGCGCGCAGCGCGACGTCGGCCCGGACGATGCCGGGCGGGATGCCACGGTCGGCAAGGGCCTGGTCGACGGCCTGGACGTAAGGCCAGTGCGGCGCTCCGTGCTGCCACAGCTGGTGCCTGCCGGGCGGATCGAGCAGCACAGGACTCACCTCCACACGGCAGGACGGGGCCAGGTCATGAGGCACGGCGGAAGGTAGTGGCCGGGCCGATGATGGCCGGTCCCTCAGCTTCAGTGCGACCCACGAGGCAGCTTGCGGTCCTTGACAAGAGTTCAGGGGGTGATTCGGGGGTGGCGTCAATGTCCGACACGCTTCCGGCGGTCCGACGGGGTGAAGGACCGCCGATTTATTCACCGGCCCGGCCTAACCCCCTCGCCAAGCGCCCTGAGGTTACAGTGATTTGACAGCCCATCAGGGGAGTCCATAGTGCCTGCTCGATGCGCTCGTATACGTCCGGTTGGCCGCTGCGTGTCACACGTTAGTGATCTTTGAGGTGCCGTCGGAAATTTCCCTCAGTAGGTTCATTTCCAGATCGGCAGTTCAGCCGATTTCTCTGAAAGAAGGAGAAGACTGGAATGCAGAAGCGTACCGCCGCCCTGATCGCCGGCTCCGCGGCAGCCGTGGCCATGACCATCACTGGCGTGACCTACGCCTCCGCGGACTCCGCTCAGTCCGCCCGGGAAGCCGTCCGTCCCGCCTCGGCTCCCCTCGGTGGCGACAGCGACCACGAGTACAAGACGGACAAGGACTACCGCGGATACAAGAAGGACGGCGGCCAGATTCAGATCAACGAGCGGACGTACTCGGCCAACCCGGGAGCGTGCGTCAGCGTGACCAACTTCCTCGGCACCGGCACCTTCAACATCTCCAACGACACCGACAGGGTCGTTGAGTTCTTCAACGGGACCAACTGCAACGATGGCAATCCCGCCGCCGTGGTCCTGCCTGGGGGCTCCACCTTCGGGGTTGGCGCCGGTGTCGATGGCAGCTTCCGAGTGATCGACAACTAAGGGAATCGCGGCAGCGACCGACCCCGAAGAAGTCACCGTGGGATGTGACAGTCCCGCCCATGCGTCATCTGGACCCCGGCCCGCCGTAATCGGGCCGGGGTTCCGGCGCAGAGTACTTCCTTCAGCTGGAAACACCCAGCCGGGGTGTTTCACACTATGCACCCATCCGGTAATGATCGCAAAGACACGCGGGCGTGCAGCTGATTGGCGGCCTGCAAGGTCCTTTGGCTGGGAATCGGGCGCGTTGCATTGGAAAAACGCGTTCGACTGACGTCACTGTGGAATCACTACCGGCCGAGTGTGGGAGCGCCATGGGTGTGCTGTTGACGTTCGTCAGGCGACTGAAAAGTCCTGCTGGTGCACCGCATATCGACGGTACGATCCTGCGCCAGCTCGATGGCAACGCCGCGCGTGCTCGCTACTGGGTGAAAAGAACCCCGAGAGAAGCAATTCATCTGCTGCACAGGGCCCGTCTGTACAACATCGCCGCGGCCGCACTCAGCATCATCACAGGGCTGCTCGTCTGGCCGCTCATGGCCGACACCTCCCGCCTCACCGCCCAGATCGTCATCTCCACGCTGTCTTGTCTTGCCGCGGTGGCCATCGCCGCGCCCTACGCAACCGGCCTGCACGACCGCGTCGAGGAATCCATCAAGCTCTGCGGAACCTACGGAGCTCTCTACGGTGAACTGCTCCGCGCACAGAGCCAGCTCGGCACGCAAGCCACTACACAACCGCGTGTCACAGAACTCATCCAACAGTTCGACGACGCCAACATGCGCAAGGACACCCTCAGGCTTGCCGCACCAGCCCCGGACTCCGACCAAGCGTCCGGCGATTATTCCGGATCTGTACAGTAAATGGCGTTTGAGGGTTGTCGGGGTTCGACCCCGGGCAGTTCGCCGGCCTCCCGGCGGCGCCGGATCGTACGGCCCTCGCCGCACGCGGCGGCTTCGCGCTGGGTCAGCAGGGGGCAGTGGGGCGCTGTCACGTTGTTGGGTGGGCGGTGTCTGATGGTGCGTCGTGGCGTGGTGGAGCCCGGTTCCGGGCTGTGCTCAGGCCGTAGCAGCGACGCCGGCGACGCCGGTGATCTGCTCCCAGATTGCGAAGCGGACGGTCATCTCGGCGCGGTAGTCGTGTGCGGGCATCAGGTGGCGGAGGGTCCGGAAGTGGGGCGAGATGCCGCTGAACGCGGAGAGGAACCGCTGGGCCCCGCCCACGGAGCGGAAGCCTTCCATCGCCCGTTCGCGTTGCCTGGTTGGCTGGTGGCTGTTCTCCGCCCGGTTGTTCAGGTACTTCGACTGTCGGTGCTCGACGCAGGGCATGACCTCGCGGTGGGCCGCGCCGTATGAGCGGAGCTTGTCGGTGACGACCACCCGCGGCACCACACCGGTCCTCTTCAAAAGTCTGCGGAAGAAACGCCTGGCCGCGGCCTTGTCCCGCCGGTTCTGCACCAGGACGTCCAGCACGTTGCCGTCCTGGTCGACGGCCCGCCACAGGTACTGCAACCGCCCGTTGATCTTGATGAAGACCTCGTCCAGGTGCCACTTGTCCCCAGGCCGAGGCTGCCGGCGGCGCAGCGCGCCTGCGTAGGTCTGCCCGAACTTCGCGCACCAGCGGCGCCCCGTCTCGTAGGAGACGACGATCCCGCGCTCGAGCATCAGTTCCTCGACCTCGCGGAAGGACAGTGGGAAGCGGTGGTACAGCCACACGCAGTGGGAGATGACCTCGACCGGGTACCGGTGCCCCTTGTACGACAGCGCCGCGCTCCCCACGGACGACCCCTCCCAGCCTGTCGACCCGAAGATCATCCCACCGGTCAGCCAACGTGACAGCGCCACCGGGCCCCCTACGGGGTGCCGACGATGCCCGCGTCATGAGCGAGGAGGCCGGCTTGGGTGCGGTTGACGCAGCTCAATTTGTCCAGCATGCGTGAGACGTAGCCCTTGATCGTGGCCTCGGAGAGGAAGAGCCGGGCCGCGATCTGCGCGTTGGACAGGCCCTCGCCGAGGCCAGCCAGGACCTGGACCTCCCGCTCGGTCAGCGCGGCGACCAGGTCGCGTGCGCGGTCGCGGGCGGAGAGGCTGTCCGTCGACGCGGCGATGAGCCGTCGGGCGGCGGACGGCGAGAGGACGGTGTGCCCCTGCGCGGCCGTCCTCACGAGTCCGATCAGTTCCTCCGGCGGGGTCGACTTGACCAGGAAGCCGGTCGCGCCGGCCCGCAGGGCACGCAGTACGTACTGGTCGGCGTCGAAGGTCGTCAGCACCACGATGTTCGGCGGCTCCGCGAGCTCGTTGATGCGTTCGATCGCGGTCAGCCCGTCCATGCCCGGCATGCGCAGGTCCATCAGGACGACGTCCGGGCTGCTGCGCCGGACGGCCTCGATGCCGGCCGCGCCGTCGTGGGCCACGTCCACGACCTCCAAGTCCTGGGCCGAGTCGAGAATGGTGCGCAGGAACACGCACACCATGGGCTCGTCGTCCACCACCACTACTCGGGCCACGCTCACACCGCCGATTCCGCGGTCGGGACGTACGCGGGCAGCGTCGCCTCGATGCTGAACCCGCCGTCGGAACAGGGTCCGGCACGCAGGGTGCCGTGCACGAGCTCGATGCGCCGGCGCAGATGCGCGATGCCCATGCCGGAGCCAGTGCTCGCGAGGGCGCTGCTCGCTCTGCCGGTCGGGGCACTGTTGCGGACCGTGATCCGCACCTGGGTCTCGTCGTACTCCACCCGCACGGTCACCTGGGCGCCGGGCGCGTGCTTGCGGACGTTGGTCAGCGCCTCGCGCAGGACGCGGTAGGCGGTGCGCCCGACCACCGGCGAGGCGAGGGCCGGGTCGCCGTTCTCGATCAGCTCGGTCGGGGTGCCCACCGCCGTCGACTCGGCGACCAGGTCGGCGAAGCCCCCCACCGAGGGCGTCTGGTCACCCTCGGGCGTGGTGCGCAGGATGCCGACCAGGTCCCGGAGTTCCTCCAGGGCCTGGCAGCCCGCGGCGCGCAGTTCCTCCGCCGCCTGCCGGGTCTCCTCGTCCTGCGCCGTCACCCGCAGGGCTCCGGCCTGCAGCACCATCAGGCTCACCCGGTGCGTGACGACGTCGTGCATCTCCCCGGCGAGCCGCGCGCGTTCTTCGGCACGGGCCTGTTCGGCGAGCAGGTGGCGCTCCCGCTCGGCTCGCTCGACCCGTTCGACGAGGGCGAAGACCATGCGCCGGCGGGCGTCGAAGTACAGCGCCAGCAGCGGGCCGACCGCGGTGCGCAGCAGCCCGATCGTCATGACGGTGACCGACGGCTCCCAGGGCCGCATGATGACGAGGGTGAAGGCGGCGAGCACGAGGAACGCCGTGCGGCGGTTCTGTTGGAAGAAGAACGGGCCGTAGGCGGCCACCAGGGTCGCGTAGGGGGCCCATACGTTGGTGTCGTTTGCGGGCGTCAGCACGCCGGCCGGTGAGATCAGCAGCGTCACGGCGATCGTGAACGCGCCGAGCACGCCGACGACGGTGAGCGGGGCGACGCGGCGGAAGGCCAGCGAGGCGCAGGCGAGCGCCTGCACGCCCAGCATGACCCAGGCGAGGGTGTCCGGGCGGTCCGGCCACCAGCTGGCGCCGATCAGCGTGGTGCCGGTGTCGAGCAGCGCGAAGCCGGCCGCGATCGCCACGTCCACGGCCACCCAGTGCCGGCGGTGCCACGGTCCGTCAGTCATGACGCTTACCGTAGGCCATTTGGGCCACCCCCCCCGTCCGCGCCGTGACAACCGCGTACCTCCGCCTGGTGCGGACCCTACGAAAGTCGCATGCGGCCCGCGACGACCCGCCGTTCGTCGCTCCGGGAACCGACCGCTCGCCCTGCCGCGCGGCGGGCCGGCTGCCGTGGAATGAGGGCATGGATGCAACAGGCAACCCCACCACGACATCTCCCCGGCTCGGTCGCTACACGATCGACACGAAGCGCTCGTCGATCTCGTTCAAGAGCAGACACCTCTTCGGCCTCATGCCCGTGCACGGCACGTTCGCGATCCGGGGCGGTACGGTCGACGTGGCCGAGCCGCTGTCGGAGTCGCGTCTGCGCGTGGAGATCGACGCAGCGAGCTTCAGCTCCGGCAACGATCAGCGGGACGGCGAAGTACGGTCGGCGAAGTTCCTGGACACCGACCGGAACCCGCTGATCACGTTCGTCTCCGAGCGGGTGGACGCCACGTCCGTCTCCGGCACGCTCACCGCGTGCGGGGTCTCCCGGCCCGCGAGCCTGTCCATCGTGCACGCGCAGGTGACTGCCAACGCGTTCACCGTCCGTGCCACGACCCGCGTCGACCGTACCGAGTTCGGTGTGACCGCGGCCCGCGGGATGGCCGGGCGCCATCTCGACCTGACGTTGGAGGTCATGTGCGTCCACGCCTGACGCCGCCGTACGCGCACCGGACGGCGGGTGACCGCCATGTCTAGCGCGGTCGTCGTCGAAGACCTGCACAAGACCTACGGCGCGGTGCGGGCCGTGGGCGGGGTGAGCTTCACTGTCGAGCACGGGGAGATCTTCGCGCTGCTCGGTCGCAACGGCGCCGGCAAGACCACCACGATGGAGATCCTCGAAGGGTTCCGCACCCGGGACGGCGGGCACGTCGACGTCCTCGGCCTCGACCCGGGCGACCGGTCCACGGCACGTACCCTGCGGGAGCGGATCGGGCTCGTGCTGCAGGACATCGCGGTCGAGCCCTACCTCACCGTCCGCGAGACCATCGCCCGCAACGCGGGCTACTACCCGGCGCCGCGCGACGTCGACGAGGTGATCGGCCTGGTCGACCTCGCCGGGCAGGAGAAGAAGAAGGTCCGCACGCTCTCCGGCGGCCAGAAGCGGCGCCTGGACCTGGCGCTGGGGATGATCGGGAACCCGAGCCTGCTGTTCCTCGACGAGCCGACCACCGGATTCGATCCGAACGCGCGCCGCGGCGCCTGGCAGCTCGTGCGGAATCTGCGCGACGCGGGCACCACCATCCTGCTCACCACGCACTACATGGAGGAGGCGCAGGAGCTGGCCGACCGGGTGGCCGTGATCTCCGCCGGACGGATCGTCGCCGAGGGCACCCCCACAACCCTCGGGGGGCGTAACACCGCGCGGGCCCGGATCCGCTTCGCACTGCCGCCCGGCAGCACGGTCGCCGACCTGCCGGTGGTCGCCGAGCCGGACGAGGACGGCCTGGTCACCGTGGAGTCCGCGGAGCCGACCGGCACCCTGCACCAGCTCACCGACTGGGCGCTCAGGCGCGGCACCGTGCTCGCCGGGCTGACGGTCGGCCGGCCGAGCCTGGAGGATGTCTATCTGCGCCTGACCGCCCAGGACCAGAGTGCGCCCGAACGCATGCTGGAAAGGAGCGCTTCATGAGCATCGCCGTTCCCCGCGATGCGGGCCGGCAGGTCCGGCGCCGCGGACTCGCCCTGCTGTGGCATCAGACCCGCTACGAGCAGCTGACGTTCTGGCGCAATCCGCAGAGCGCGTTCTTCACGTTCGTCTTCCCGGTCGTCGTCATCGCGATCTTCGGGGGTCTGTTCGGCGGCATCGGCAAGAGCGATTTCTACTACGGCCGGTCCGCGCTCCAGTACTACGTGTCGACGATCGCCGCGGTGTCAGTCCTGGGCTCCTGCTACAGCCAGTTGGCGATCGTGCTCGCGGCACGGCGGCAGAACGGGATCCTGAAACGGGTTCGGGCGACGCCGCTGCCCGCTTCCGCGTACTTCGTGGGACTCCTGGCGCACTGCGTCGTCGTGAGCGTCGTCGACGTCCTGCTCATCACCGTGGTCGGCCGGCTCTACGGCGTCTCGCTGCCCGCCTCCTCGCAGCTGCCCGCGCTGGTTTTGACGCTCGTGTTCGGCGCCGCCGCCTTCTGCGCCCTCGGGGTCGCGGTGGCATCGCTGATCCGCAACGCGGAGGCCGCGCCGTCGGTCGTGCAGTTCGTCCTGTTCCCTCTGGTGTTCATCTCGGGCACCTACATGCCGATCCACTCCGGTCTGCTGAAGGGCATCGCCGACGCGCTGCCGGTGAAACCGTTCAACGATGCCCTCCTCCGCGCGTTCACCACCGACCACACCGGCCTTCCCTGGCGGGACCTCGGGGTCCTGCTGCTGTGGGGCGCGGTCGGCGCGGTGGTGGCGGTGCGGCGGTTCCGCTGGGATCCACGCGCGGAGTGAACCGGTCTCCTTTGAGACACCCGCCGGTTGATTCGGCCTCAGGACCAGCCGTCCCCCGCAGCGAGAGAGCCGTGCCCCTGCTACATCCCCGGCAGGGTCACGGCCTCTTCGCCTGTCCTGACTGCCTCGGTCGCTCAAACCCGCCGCTCGCGCAGCCAGGCGTCGACCCGTCGGCAACTCGCCCCTTTGACCCATTCTCGGCGATACCCCACTGACAGCTGGGATCACCTCACGCTGTCGAGGCCAGTTGGAGGCCCGGAACCCGCGGGCTACTCTGCCTCCAGGAGCCCAGCCACCCTCCGGTTTCCTGGATTTCCCCTCCAGGAATCCGCGAACCCGTCGGCTTGGCACCCGGCCGACTGGAAGTACGTGGAGGCCGCCGGGTGGATCACGCCCGCGGCCACCTACGAGCGCGAGGTCGGCCGGCACCGCACCGTCACCGTGGCGCTGTATCGGCTCGCCGACGTACGCGCATCACTCTGTGTCCGACATGGGGCAAGGTGACCCGCCGGGCGCGCGAACTCCTGGAGCCGGGCGCCGCGGTCATCCTCGACACCGAGACGACCGACCTGCCCGGGCAGACCGTCGAGCTGGCCGTGATCGACGGGGCCACCGGGAAGAAGCTGATGGACACTCTGGTCAAGCCGATCGAGCCGATCAGCGACGGTGCCCGCTGGGTCCATGGCATCACCGACGCGATGGTGGCCGACGCCCGGCCCTCCCAGAAGATCCTCCCGCGGCTGCGCCAGGTCACCAAGGGGAAGGTCATCTGTGCCTACAACGCCGACTTCGACAGGGGAGTTGTCCTCGGCGACGTCCGGCGGGTTGGGAAGCAGCCATTGCACCTGGAACCGGAGGACTCCTGGTATTGAAGCTTCCCCTTGATGTTGGACATCTGGAGACTGGGACGTGAGGTTCCAGAGGAAGTAGTGCCAGGTGGGAAGCAAGAGCAACCGCAGCAGGCGGTACTCGGAGGAGTTCAAGCGCGACGCGGTCGCGCTTGAACTCCTCCGGCAAGACCGTCACCGAGGTGGCCCGGGAGATCGGGGTCAGCGCCGAGGGCCTGCGGAACTGGGTCAAGCAGGACACGATCGACCGCGGGCAGGGGGCGTCGGGCGGGCTCACGAGCGCGGAGCGGGAGGAACTGCGTCGGCTGCGGCGGCAGAACCGTGAGCAGGCCGAGACGATCGAGGTGCTGCGGAAAGCGGCGGTCTTCTTCGTGAAGGAGAGCGATCGATGAGCGACGTGTATGCGTTCATCGAGGCGGAGAAGACCACCCACCCAGTCGCTCTGTTGTGCCGGCTGCTGAAGGTGGCCCGCTCCTCCTTCTACGCCTGGATGGCCGGCGAGCAGGACCGCGCCGCCCGCCGGGCCGCCGACGACGTACTGGCCCACGAGATCACCGTCTTGCACATCGCCTCCCGGTGCACCTACGGGGTGCCGCGCATCCATGCCGAACTACGCAGACTGGACCGGCGGGTCGACCGCAAGCGAGTGGAGCGGATCATGCGTGAGCGTGACATCACCGGGGTCGCCCAGCGCAAGCGCCGGTCGCTGACCCGTCCGGCGAAGAAGGCGGTGCCCGCTCACGACCTGATCGGCCGCGACCTCACGGCCGCCGCCCCGGGGCGGAAACTGGTCGGTGACATCACCTACATCCCCACCGACGAGGGCTGGCTGTATCTGGTGACCAGGCTGGATCTGGCGACCCTCGAGATCGTCGGCTACTCGATGGCGGACCACCACCACGCATCCCTGGTGGTCGACGCACTGACGATGGCCGTCGGCCGCAGCGACCTCCAGCTCGGATGCATCGTGCACTCGGACCGCGGAGCGGAGTACACCGCTGGCGAACTCCGCCGGGAAATACGCCGGTTGGGGCTGCGGCAGAGCATGGGACGAACCGGCTCGTGCTACGACAATGCCGCCGCCGAGAGCTTCTTCGCGCTGCTGAAAGCGGAGATCGGCACCCGCCGCTGGCCCGACCGGACCACTGCCCGCGCTGAGATCTTCACCTTCATCGAGACCTTCTACAACCGCTAGCGGCTGCGCAGGCATCCAGTCTGGGGGGCTACCTCACCCCGCTGGAGACCCGGCAGCGACACGAGCAAGAACACGCCCTCGCAGCGTAAGCATCGAGTGTCCAACATCACGGGGAAACTTCACTACTGGACGCGCGGCAGGAACAGACACGACAGCCAATCCGACCAGCGGAAGCGGATCACAGTGCCGAGGAGCTTGTTCATACCGTTTCGTGGCGAAGGGAGTCCAGGGCGGTGAGTTCGTACTCGGACAGAAGCAGGGAGCCAGCGGCCACATTCTGGGCGAGGTGGCCGGGGTCGCCGGTGCCGGGGATGGCCAGGACGTGGGGGCCCTGGTGCAGTGTCCAGGCCAGCCGGATCTGGGCCGTGCTCGCCCCGCGGGCGCGGGCGATGGCGAGGATCTCGTCGCTGTCATCGGTGGTCGCGCCAGCCGTGCGTCCGGTGCCGGCGATCGAGTAGAACGGCACGAACGCGATGCGCTGTTCACCACAGAGGTCCAGGAACTCTTTCTGTTCAGGTGATGCGCCGATTCCGTACATGTTCTGGACGCAGACCACGGGCGCGATGGCCTGGGCCTCGGCGAGGTGGTGGGGGCGGACGTTGGACAGGCCCAGGTGACGGATGAGTCCGGCGCCGCGCAGTTCGGCGAGTGCGCCGAAGCGTTCGGCGATCGAATCGGTGCCGACGATGCGCAGGTTCACCACGTCGAGGTGGTCACGGCCGAGCTGGCGCAGGTTCTCCTCGACCTGGCCGCGCAGCTGCTCGGGGGTGGCGTGCGGCAGCCACTGACCCGAGGGATCGCGGCCGGGGCCGACCTTGGTGGCGATGACGAGGTCGTCTGGGTAGGGGGCCAGTGCCCGGTTGATCAGCTCGTTGGCACTGCGCAGCGGGGAGAAGTAGAACGCGGCGGTGTCGATGTGGTTCACGCCGAGTTCGACCGCCCGGCGCAGCACCCCTATCGCCTGATCGCGATCGCGTGGGACGGCGTCGGCCGCGAACGCCTCGCCGGTCTGGGGCAGGCGCATCGCGCCGAAACCGATCCGGTTGACCGTGCGGTCGCCGAGCGTCCAGATGCCCGACGCCGCCGCGTTGATCGTCTGTGAGGTCATGGGCAGGATGATCTGGGCACGGTAGGCTGGCCCGCCATTGATTCACACATGCCTGAATCCATTGAGGAGTGGTCATCCTGGCGGAGCTGTCGTTCTCGGCGAGTGATCTGGCGCAGGTGCGGTTCGCCGTCTCCCCGATGTGGGAGGTGGCGCCCAGCTTTCGGCTCTTGAGGTCCGCCGCCGCGCATCCGGTCCACCAGCCCTGGGTCGACCAGGTCAGGCCGCGAGTGGTGGCCGCCGGTCTGGACCGTGGCTGGCTGTCCGAGCTGATTCCGCCCACCGGCTACGTCCCCGACTTCCTCAACCCGGCCCCCGCAGGGCCGGCCCCCACACCGGCGGCAGAGTGTGATGCGGTCCGGGCCTCGCCTGTGGACCGGGTGCGCCAGGACCTCGATCACCTCGCCCGCCACCAAGGCAAACTCGGTCCTCGGCTGCGGACTCTGCACGGCGACCCGCAGACCCGCCTGGCCAAGGTCACCGAAGAGATCGAAACGTACTGGGAGCTGGCACTCGCCCCCTACTGGGACCGAATGCGGACAGTGCTGGACGCCGACATTTTCTACCGGGCCCGCATGGTCGCCGAGCACGGCGCGGGCCGCCTCTTCAACGACCTGCACACCTCGGTGCGCTGGGACGACAACGCGCTGCGGATGGCGCGCCGAAAGCAGCCGCTGACCCGCAAGACGGCAGGGACAGGACTGCTGCTGATCCCGTCGGCCTTCACTGGGCCGGGGCTGCGCACCCGGACGACGCTGCCGGATCCACCGCAACTCGTCTATCCGGCCCGCGGCGTCGGCACACTATGGCAGGTCCGGCCCGCCACCCGGGCCCACACCCTCGCCGCCGTACTCGGCCGCTCGCGAACCCTACTGCTGACCGAACTCGAAACCCCGGCCTCCACCACACAGTTGGCCCACCGCACCGGACTTTCCCCAGCCGGGGTATCCCAAAATCTCACCGCGCTACGCAACGCGGGCCTGGTCAGCGCCCACCGCGCGAGCCGCTCCGTCCTCTACGCCCGCACCACTGCGGCCGAAACCCTCCTCAAAGCAGCATCCGCCTGAACTCGGGTCAACCCCCGAAGGACTTCCGGAGCCGACCACTAGTAGGACTCCGTTAGGTCCGTCTTGATCTTGGTGTCTTCCTGCTGGTCAGAGGTTGGTGGCATGTGCTACAGATGCCGGTCCAGCAGTTCAGCAGGTCTTGGAGAGCGTCAAGGATCTGCTAGAGGGTGAGTCCGGTGTGTCGGCTTTTCCGTCCTTGGGGAACGACACGTCGTCGATCGCCCAGGCGTCCGGGGCGATCCGCGGCACCAGCCGCTCGGCGATCCGCCGGCGCACCGGCACCGGATCCCAGGTGGACTGGTTCACGAACTGCTGCAGGTTCTGCTCGTTGCCGTCCGGCAGACGAGAGGCCATGGCCTGGATGGACTTGCGGAGGCACTGTCACGTTGGCTGACCGGTGGGATGATCTTCTGGTTGATCAACCTGGGAAGGGTCGTCCGTGGGGAGCGCGTCGCTGTCGTAC